>JBAZUA010000001.1:0-263169 GCA_041661645.1 Minisyncoccota bacterium
ACACCGGTGCATCGTATAGTCAGAACAGGTTTAACATGATTAACGAGCAAGGTTATTTCAATTTAGGCTTTGATGCAGACGGTCGTGGTACTGGTGGACTCAATATTAAGGCGGGGGGAAACGTAGGTATAGGGACAACTACCCCTGCGGTGAAGTTAGACGTGTACGGCCAGATTCGCCCGACAAATCCCACGAAACCCACTTGTACGGCCGCGATTCGAGGCGCGATCCAATATGACGTGTCCGACGACCATTTTTACGGTTGCCGCGTCTCGGGCTGGGTTCAGCTCGACAACTAAGGGATAGGTGAAGATCGGCTGCAATGCCGTTAAAAGCAAGTCCGAGTTCATCGACAAACACAATAGAATCGGTATAAGATGTCCAGTGCGGAGTCTCCTGCAGGAGACACAAGGAAAGGCTTCGGCCTTTCACCAAACCGGGCGATGGGGGCTAGTCCCCCCATCGCCCGTCCGCGCATTATAAAAGTAATTTCGACTAGGAAATTATATGGATATAAAACCATTTAGGCAGTTTTTAGTTGCGCGTAAGGGGCTCATGCCGGTGACGGTGAAAGGGTATGCGGAGGCGGTCAAGAGAATTACCAGGGTCATCGGCGAGCACCCGTCGGATGAGACGATCGAATCGTTCGTCAACGTCCTCTATACGTCGGAGAAGTCGTATCACCACAAATTAAACACGGTCCTCGCCCTCGAGAAGTATCTCGAGTTCATCGGGCGATCGACCAGGTTCGGCCGACAGCGAAAGCCGAAGCCGATTATCAAGAACACCCTCACGGAAGCAGAGGTAACGAAGCTAATTTTTAACTGCAAGAACGAGCGAGAGAGGGCAATCGTCGCGCTCTTCGCCTACTCGGGCATCAGAAACCAGGAGCTCTGCAATCTCAGAGTGCGTGATTTCCTATGGTCGCAAAACGCGATCAGGGTCATTCAGGGAAAGTTCGCGAAGGACGGCATCTCGGAGATACCGCCAGAGTGCTCGAAGATCGTCCTGGACTATCTGAACCTATACCCGAGGACGGCCGATGACCACCTGTTCACAACGCTCAGGCGAAAGGCACAGATGGACACCAGGGACATGAGGAAGATCATCAAGGTCGTCGCCAAGAGGGCGAAGATGACCAAGCGCGTCTTTCCCCACCTCCTGCGCCACTCTCTCGCCGCTAACATGATCCTGCGCGGAGTCGACGTGATCTCCCTGAAGAATCAGCTCCGTCACGCATGGCTCGAGACAACGCTGCATTACGCCAATTCTATTGTGTTCGTCGAACGAAACCGTTATCAGAAGTTCGCGCCTAGCTACGTATAAAACAAATGAACAAAACAGCAGGATACATAATCGCGGCGGGAGGCCTCTTATCGGCGAGCCTTTTCATGTTCGACTTCTCCGGCGTCTCAGATGCCGAGCTGAAGCAGTACATCCAGGACTCGCTCGCCCGGGGGTGCCGGCCGATCATCGACGTCTGCACGTCTGACTGCGGCTCGGCCGAGCCTCAGCAGAACGTCACCGAGGAGTGCATCATCCCGAGCGGAGACATCATCAAGGTCTCATACACCAGGGCCCAGAACGGGTACGTGAAGCTCGCGCAGGACCTTGGCATCAGCGCCACGAACACGTCACCGCTCGAGCTCCCCGACAGGATCAGGGAGAAGCTCGAGGATAGCGGAGTCTCTGTCGAGCCTCAAAAGGAGTCTTTCGTCATCACGGACTAGCTCGTTGCGGTTCCCGGCCGATCGACAGATCGGCCGGGAGACGGAACCAGTTATTTGAAAAACAGCGGTAGGGAGAGGGCCGGGGAAGTTCTTCGTCTGAGGATTCCATAGCTCGTATTCGTTCCAAACTCAATGCGTTGCAGGCCAGGCGCGACCACCCAATCCCCGGTGTCGCCCTCGGCCCTGTCCCTGTCGTTCATAAACCATCAATCCACATGATCCATGTGCAAAGTCACGTGTCGGGCATGCGGCCGGCCCTTTGCGGTCGTCGGAATAGTTCGTCGCGGCGAAAGCTGCTTCTGTTCGGTAAAGTGTTTAAGAGACAACCTCGATGTCAGAGAGGAAACCCAAAACGCCGTGGCGATTGAGTTTCATCCGAAGGCTCCCGATGTCGTCCCGTTCCACCATCAAGCGTTCCACGCGCCGGGCTTGCTCGGCCTCGTGGGGCAATGAAAGGAGGTGATCTTTCTCACCCGAGCCTAACCCGCTCGGTGATGGCGGTAAGTCCGCTTCAAGGAGACTACGGTCTCCTTTTTTGTCGGTAAAGTTTTGATAAATAAAAAGTAAAGAAAATATAAAGGCGATGTTGACTTTTTTCTTGACGTCGGCTCAATGCGGAGTAGTATCGGAGCCATTACAAGTTAATAGTCCCGGAGCCCGAAAGGGCCCTGCCGCGAGGCATATTTCACCCCTGGGCCTATCTTGTGAGCATCGTACGCCTTCTGACGATTTTACTTTTAGTTTAATCTCACAGGCGTATAATGCCATTAGTAACTCCCTGAAAAGGGTTGTCTGCGAGCGATCGCCGGCGTTCAAAGTTACGGCACGGGCCCGGGGGTGAAATACCGGGCTTTGTGTTATATGTTCATAAAGTTTCAAGAAAAGTACGAGGAATATTTCGAGTATCTGAGGAAGAGCGGAAAGACAGACAAGACGATCAGCGAGCACAGGAGGATGCTATGCGACCATTTCCCGGAGCGCATCAAGACGATGCGCCTTGCCAAGATGTCTAAATCAGACATCGCAGATCTGCTCGAGGCGGGAAGGCAGCATGGCGCCCATGGGCCGACGCGACTCATCGTCGTGCTGAGGCGGTATTTCAACTTCATGCAGTCCGAGCTCGGCATGGAGATGCCCTTCGACTGGCGGGATGTCAGAGTCCCGATGTCGAAGCACAAGGAGCAGCCGGTATTCGAGGACCAGGAGATAGCCCTGCTCTTCAAGACCATGGAGGACCTCGAGCCCGGGAGCGTTCATGGCAAGCGGATGAACTGGACGATGAGCACTCTCTTCGAGACGCTGTTCGCCACCGGCATGCGTATCCACGAGCCGCTCATGCTGAAGAGGTCGCAATTCCCGCAGATCAAGGCATCGAAGGAGCTAGTGATCCTGGGCAAGGGAAGCAAGGAGCGAAAGATATTCTTCACCGATCGGGCGATTGAGAAGCTCGAGGAATACCTCGGCCGGAGGAATGACACGAGCGACTCCCTCTTCGTAAACTCCTGCGGGGAGCCCTTAATAATGGCGACGGCCCGAAGCTATTTCGAGCGCTTCAAGCGAAAGCTCCGCGAGCTCGGGCACGAGGAGATAGCACGGAAGCTGAAGAGCCATACGTTCAGGCGCACGCTATCGACGCACCTCTTCGAGAACGGTGCCGACATCAAGACCGTGCAGAAGATCCTCGGTCATGAGTCCGAGCGCACGACGATCAAGTGCTATATCCGGGCGAACGAGAAGAGGGCGAAGGTGATCCATACCGCCATCCTATCTAAGATACCTTTCGAGAAGCTCGCTACTCGGTACAAGGAAGTCCCCGACGGATCGGTTCACGTCCGCATCACGGAGAATGGCGGCCGGTGGATGCCGATGGACGAGCAGGCATCAGAGGAGCTCAAGGGAATGGTGTCGATGATGAGGGATCAGTTCGCATCGCCGGACGAGAAGCGAATCCTGCAGAAGCTATTTAGCTCTCTCGGTCAGATATTGGAGCCAGTGACGCCTGTGAATCTCGAGCTTGAGAATGTTGGCGGGTAATGATAAAATCTATGCATGAAAGGGCCGAAGCCAAACATAAAAAAAGACCTCGAGATCCTCGCGCTCAAAGCGCAGGGCCTTAGCTTTAGAGCCATCGCTAAGAAGAAAAATCGCGACGTGAAGCGCGTGTATGTGGCGTACCAGAGGGCAAGGACGCTAGTGGGTGTTGGCGGGTTATCCACAGTTAAGTAACAAGTGGGGCTTTGACGTGTTGGCGGGTAGAGATATACTTATAACGTTCCTCGAAAATATCATACAGATCGTGGACGAGTTCCGAGATGATTTTGTGTGATGTTTCGATTTTTATGCAGTACTATTTCGGATCAAAGAAGGGCGGAGACGCACTTCAGTGGTCTAAGAGATAGTTTCAAAAGAGCCCGAAAGGGCTCTTTTGTTATGGGACCACCGTTTATTTTTATTTACTTCAGGAACAGCTTTTTGTCGGTGTAAATCGCTTGGCAAACAAAAGCCCCTAATTTGGGGCCTGGGGACCTGATTCACCTAGCAGGGAGTGGCTAATCGCCAGTGCGGACAGTGCAAGAAAAAAAGACATGAAGTGCACATGAGGGTTGATGGACTGAATGAGGGTGCGATATTTTTCGATGAGCAGGAGAGGGTTCAGGTCTGTGCTTATGAATAGTATGGCAAGGCCATACGCCGCAAGATAGTAGGCAATTCTCGTTTTCATAGTGGAAGGGTGCCGATTCATTTGATATAGTGCTCTTCTGCATTCAAGATGTCAAACGCCAAATCGTACTTTGAATGGTAAGATAACATACACATATGAACGAAAACGAAATAAAAGATACCGAAAAAACCGAGGTGGCGGCACCTATCGCCCCTGAAATTTCAGAATTGGACAAGGTTAGGGCCGAGCGCGACGAATACCTCGCTGGCTGGCAACGCGCCAAGGCTGATTTTGCCAATGCCAAGAAGCGCGCCGACGAGTCTCTCGTCGAATACCGCAAGCTCGCCACCGAGGGGGTCATCGAGGAGATCATACCTGTGCTCCAGAGCTTCGAGATGGCATTCGCCAACAAGGAGTCGTGGGAAAAGGCAGACAAGAACTGGAGGGCCGGCGTCGAATACATACATGGCCAGCTTAAATCGGTTCTCGAGCAGAATGGCCTCAAGGAGGTGAACCCGCTTGGCGAGGAGTTCAACCCAAATCGCGACGAGGCCATCGAGTTCGTGCCGGTCACGGACGTCTCTCAGGGCAATAAAATCGTGGGCGTGGTCTCAAAGGGATATAGCCTCAACGGCAAAGACATCCGTGCCGCAAAGGTGAAGGTGGGGGAGGTGAAGTAAAGATAAAAATGGGGACAGCGAGCGTCTTGTCTCTGCTCGCGGGATGATCGTATACTGGGGACATGAAGAAGAAAGAATATCTAACAATGGACCGCTTTGATAAATTCTCTGATCTCATGATGGAGAGCTTCGCACATCTCAATGTGAAAATTGATGAGAGCATAAAGGCTTCCGAAGAGAGGCTTGGCAAGAGAATTGACTCTCTCGAGTTTAAAGTCGACACAGGTTTCAGAGAGGTGAATAATCGTATTGACGATCTCGCCGAAACCAAGGTTTCGAGGCATGAGCAGAAGCCGTGGAACTTCGGGTGGTAGCACTTGAAAATGCCCCCGCGACTGGGTAATATAGGGTATACTAAAGGGAATAAAACGATGGCAAACCTCATTAAACGACCTGAAATAAGGATAATTTCCAAGGATATCACCCTGGCAACAGGCGAACTCGTGCGCGCCTTCTTTGCCGTGATGAATATCGAGGGTCGGACCGAGATCAGGTTCCTCGGAACCAAGCCTCTCGAGGCCGAGATGGCCCAGGCAGACGCGACGCCTCTTCTTGCCGCGCCCATCTGCCATGTCTGCGTCGAGCAGGAGGCCGTCATGTTCCGATCGGTCTTCTTGCCGTTCTTCTCGCTTGACCTCTTCGCAAATCAGCTTGCCCGTGCCCCGAGCCTAGCCTAGATTCCAGGCGCCCCTCAAGCGCGATTTTCGCGTGGCGCATTATCATCTAGCTAACTCAATTCACACATGTCAAAAATCATAGGCATCGACCTCGGTACCACGAACTCAGCTGTGGCCGTCATGGAAGGCGGCGAGGCAAAGATCCTCGAGAATGCCGAGGGAATGCGAACGACCCCGTCCATCGTCGCCCAGTCAAAGACCGGCGAGCGATTGGTGGGCGTCGTCGCCAAGCGACAGTCGGTCACCAACCCAAAGAACACCATCTACCAGATGAAGCGATTCATCGGCCACAACTGGGACGAGTCCCTCGTGCAGAAGGACATCGCCTCGGTTCCGTTCCAGACCCGCAAATCAGACAATGGCGGCATCGAGATACAGATGGGCGACAAATGGTATAGGCCAGAGGAGCTCTCGGCCATGGTCCTCTCCAAGATAAAGGCCGACGCAGAGGCGCGCCTGGGCGAGCCTGTAACCGAGGCCGTCATCACCGTCCCGGCATACTTCAACGACTCGCAGCGACAGGCAACCAAGGATGCCGGAAAGATCGCGGGACTCGACGTGAAGCGAATCATAAACGAGCCTACGGCCGCGGCCCTCGCCTACGGATTCAACAAGAAGAAGGACGAGAAGATCGTCGTCTTCGACTTCGGAGGCGGAACCTTCGACATCTCGGTTCTCGAGGTGGGCGATGACGTCATCGAGGTCAAGTCGACCGATGGAGACGCCCATCTCGGTGGAAAGGACATCGATCAGAAGATCATGGGGTACCTCGCCGACGAGTTCCAGAAGGAGAACGGCATAGACCTCCGCAAGGACGTCCTTGCCCGACAGCGACTCGATGACGGCGCCGAGAAGGCAAAGATCGAGCTCTCGACCGCGGTAGAGACCGAGGTCAATATCCCATTTGTCTCAGTCGGATCCGACGGCCCTCTTCACCTCGTGAAGAAGATCACTCGCGCAAAGCTCGAGGAGCTCACGTCGGAATTCGTCACCCGCGCCATGGAGATCACCCGACGCGCCATGGAGGCGTCGCCGTTCAAGGTTGACCAGATAAACGAGGTGGTTCTCGTCGGAGGCCAGACCCGCATGCCCGCCATGCAGAAGGCCGTGGAGGACTACTTCAAGAAGAAGCCGCACATGGGCGTCAATCCTGACGAGGTGGTCGCCATCGGCGCCGCCATCCAGGGAGGCGTGCTCAAGGGCGACGTCAAGGACATTCTCCTGCTCGACGTCATCCCTCTGTCATTCGGCATCGAGACAATGGGAGGAATATCAACCAAGCTCATCGAGAAGAACACCACCATTCCGGCTTCCAAGTCGCAGGTATTTTCGACCGCGGCCGACAATCAGTCGTCCGTCGAGATCAACGTGGTACAGGGAGACCGAGCCATGGCTCATGACAACAAGTCCCTCGGACGATTCATCCTCGACGGCATTCCGCCGGCACCGCGAGGCATCCCTCAGGTAGAGGTGACCTTCGACATCGACGCTAACGGAATACTCAACGTCAAGGCCAAGGAGAAGTCGACGGGCAAGGAGCAGTCGATCAAGATACAGGGATCTTCGGGACTCTCGAAGGACGAGATAGAGAAGATGAAGCAGGACGCCGAGACCCATGCCGCCGATGACGAGAAGAAGAAGGCTGAGGTCGAGGTCCGAAACATCGCCGAGCAGACCATTTATGCGGCCGAGAAGGCAGTAAAGGAAAACGGCGACAAGGTGACCCCCGAGATCAAGTCAGACGTCGAGGCCAAGATCGTCGACCTCAAGAAAGCCAAGGAAGGCACGGACATCGAGGCGGTCAAGAAGGCGACGGACTTCCTCAACGTCTCCATGGGCAAGATAGGCGAGGCCATGATGAAGGCGCAGCAGGCTGCCGGTGCGAATGCCGGAGCCGGTGGTGCCGCAGAGGGAGCGGCGGGCGCGGAGCCAAAGGATAACGTAAAGGACGCTGAATTCACCGAGAACAAGTAACACCGCCACGGCCTCACGGTTGCGCGCACCGGGGCGCGCTGGTTGCGGGAGCTGTATCGGTAGCACGTCGAAACCTGACTAAACAAAAAGCAGACACTCATCCCTCATGACCGATGGTCGTGGGGGAGATATAGTGTCTGCTTAAAATAAAAAGGAGGGAATCACGTGGCGTGAGACCCTCCGGGAATGCGGGAGTTTAATCCGTCATTCGGGAACTCTGGAGCGTCGGTTAAAGGGCGAGGTTCTTCATAGGCGTGTGTCCGAGTGTCTGCAGTTGATGGATCCAAGGTTACTCCAAAAGCATATCATATACATGAAAAAAGACTATTACGACATACTCGGCATAAAAAAGGACGCGTCGCAGGACGAGATAAAGAAGGCGTTTCGAAAGGCCGCGCACGCGCATCATCCCGACAAGCAGGGCGGCAACGCCGACAAGTTCAAGGAGGCGAACGAGGCCTATGGAGTGCTTTCCGATGACAAGAAACGCCAGCAGTACGACCAGTTCGGCCATGCGGGCGCCAACATGGGTGGTCCGGGCGGACAAGGCGGAGCGGGCTTCAACCCGAACGACTTCGGATTCGACTTCTCAGGCTTCCAGCAGGGCGGAGGGTTCCAGGGCGGCTTCGGCCAGAACGGCGGTGTTGAGTTCGACCTCGGAGACATATTCGGGGACGTCTTCGGCGGGGGCAGGCGCTCCCAGCCCAAGCGCGGGCATGACATATCCGTGGACGTCGACCTTTCCTTTGAAGAGGCAGTATTCGGCGTGGAGAAGTCATTTCGCATACACAAGACGTCGACCTGCCCCGACTGTTCGGGCAGTGGTGCCAAAGCAGGATCAAAGATGAAGACCTGTGACGTCTGCAAGGGAGCGGGCAAGGTGAAGGAGATGAAGCGATCGATATTGGGCACCTTTGCCACCACCAAGACCTGTGAGAATTGTCACGGGGCCGGCAAGGTTCCCGAGGAGAAGTGTCACACCTGCCACGGCTCGGGCGTGCTCGAGCGCGATCAGGAGATAAAGGTGAAGATCCCGGCAGGACTCGAGAATGGCGAGACCGTGCGATTGGCCGGCGGCGGCGAGGCTGTTACCCATGGCCAGTCAGGCGATCTCTATATCAAAGTCCATGTCGATGAGCATTCGATATGGCGCAAGGAGGGACATAACCTCGTCACCGAGCTCGATGTAAAGCTCTCTGACGCGCTCCTTGGCGCGGCGTATCCGCTCAAGACCCTCGACGGCGACATCAGTCTCAAGATCCCCGAGGGCATAGCCTTCGGCGAGGTCCTGCGCGTGAAGGGCAAGGGCGTTCCGATAAACGGCACAGGCCCGACGGCAAAACACCGCGGAGACATATTGGTAAAGGTGAACATCGTCATGCCAAGGCGTCTCTCGAAGGATGCGAAGAGGGTGGTGGAGGGGCTCAAAAACGAGGGGGTCTAGGCAGGCTAAGGTGGCCTCATTATATTTGCGTTTTATGTAAAATGTGCTATAATTATTAGGTAGTACCGCGCCATCATGGTGCGGTTTCGGTCTTTTACAGCAACAAACAACACAACCAAGGAGAAATCACGTGAACACACGCGAACGTATCGGTCAGCTCCGAAAGGCGTGCGGACCCTTCATCAGGCCATTCGCACAGCTTTCGATTATCGTCATCTGTATCCAGGCTGTGGCCCTCGCGGTCGCATTCTGGACGGGAAAGTTCGTCGAGGGAGTATCTCGGCACGATCAGCATCAACTGCTGTGGAGTCTCGGGGGCATCGCTTTCGCCCTCTGCATAGGACAAGTCTTTCAATGGCTTATGGCGAGGTGCCATATCAGGCAGATAGTCTTTGACTTGGAGGCTCACACGTCAGAGCTCACGCTCTCGCGCATCTCGAAGTTCTCTATAGGGCAAGTAGTCAATCAGAATTCGGGATTCAAGCAGGATACCCTTAAAAAGGGCGAGGCCGCAATCTCGGAGCTGATACAGACTCTGTTCATAGACGGCATTCCCGCCATGGTGAAAATCGTGACCACGGTGGTTGCGCTGTTCTTCATCGGATACCAGATAGGCCTGATCGTAATGATTAGCATTGCGCTGTTCTTGATGGTCAGTTTCTTGATGAACAAGAGGATGATGCCTCTCATCAGGAGTAATCGCAAGAAAGAGTCCAAGATCGGCACCGCATACTGGGAGGTGATAAAACACCTGAGGCTCGTCATATCGAGCGCCCAGGAAAAGAGGGCCGTGAGCGAGTTCGATGAGAGGTTCGGAGAATACAGCGCCGAGGGCAAGAGCATCTGGACGGCTTATATCAGGAAATCGCTCTGCTTTCGGGAGCCATATTCCGTCATAGGACAGCTTTTGGCCTATGGTGTATCGGCATGGCTCGTGTGGCAGGGGAAGATCACGCTCGGTGAGCTTGTCATAGTCATCGGATGGTCGTCCATTGCCTTTGCCTCGCTGAATTACATCGGCAACATGCAAAGGCGACTCACGAGAAACTTCATACTTGTCGGGCGGTATTTCGATCTTTTGGATATACCCCCGGCGATCGTGGAGGTTCCTAATCCTGTTCGCATTGAGTCCTTCAGGGACAAGATCCAGTTCGTCAACGTTTCCTTCGCGTACCCAGAGTTTCTGGGAGAGGCTGATGGTGAAGAGGATTCGAAACCTCTGACCCAGGACGAGAAGCCTGTGGCGCTTCAGGGAATAACGCTCACCATCGAGCGCGGTTCCATCGTGGCGCTTGTGGGCCCTTCGGGTTCGGGCAAGTCTACGTTCGTCAATCTTCTTCAGCGAGGATACGATCCAGACGGCGGAAGCATATTCGTGGACGGCCATGATTTGCGGCAGCTCAACCTTAGGCGTTGGCGAGAGCTTATGGGAATAGTCGATCAGGAGCCGAAACTCTGGGATGGCACCCTTCGTTATAACATCCTCTATGGGCTTAACGGCTCCGGGGACAAGGTAACCGAGGGTGAACTCGAGGATATTGCCCGCAAGGCGAAAATAGACGAGTTCTACACCCGATTGGGGCCGAAGAGGTTTGATACCCTCATCGGCGAGAACGGCATACAGCTGTCAGGAGGCCAGCGTCAGAGGGTTGCGATCGCGCGGGCGATCATAAAGAACCCCGATCTGCTGATACTCGACGAGGCGACCAATGCGCTCGACCCCCTCAACGAGAAGCTCGTTCACGAGGCGATTCGCGAGGCGTTGAAGGGAAGGACGGGCATCATCATCGCCCATCGACTCTCGACCATTCGCAACGCCGACAAGATAGTGGTATTCGACAAGGGACGAATCATCGCCGTCGGAAAGCATACTGAGTTGTTGGAAAGCTGTAGTCAGTACAGGGAACTCGTCTCATACGAGACAGCTCTCTGCTGAGGTCAATAAACATTCCAAGGAGCCCTGACCAGGCTCCTTTTTCTTTGGTTATTTAGGCCCCAATCGCAATCACCCTATTCGCCCTCAGACGCTCGAGGAAGTATCGGTCATGAGAAACCACGATGGTGGTACCTTCGAAGCTCTGGATGGCCTTTTCGAGGGCCTCAAGGGCCTCGGTATCGAGGTGATTCGATGGCTCGTCGAGGATGATGCAGTTGGGTTGGGTGACGACGAGCAGGGCGAGTATCAGGCGTGAGCGTTCGCCCGGCGACAAGAGTCGTATCTGCTTGTTCACACTGGTGTCCGTAAAGCCAAAGCGAGCCAACATGTGTCTCGATTTGGTGATTTCCTCGCGGGTCGACGAGGGCATTGATTCGAGAGGGGTCTTCTCGTCAACCAAGGGCTTCTGCCTCAGGTATCCGATGGAGAGATTCGCCGTCCTCGATATGGATCCGCCGTCGGACGGCATGCCGCCCGCGAGCATCTCGAGGAAGGTCGTCTTGCCCGAGCCGTTTGGTCCCGTGATGGCGACGCGGTCGCCCCATTCGATGTGGGCGCTCACCGGACCTATGGTTTTCGTTGAGAATTTCTTTATCACGTCCGTCGCCTCGAACACCACCGTACCTGACCTCTCGGCAGGCAGAAACTCGAAGTCGAGGGTCTGTTCGGTTCGGCGCTTCAGCGGTGCCTCATCCCTCTCTTTCTCGAGCTGCTTCTCAAGCTTTTTCGCTGTCCTGAATATGCGAGTGGAACGGTCAACCATGACACCTCGCAGAAACTTGTCGTTGTCGGTTGTGTTCGGGTTCTTGAGGCCCGTCATGACCCAGCCCTTCTTCTCCTTTATGGAATCGGTCAGCCCCGCGACCCTCTCCTCGTGATCCTTGCGCGTCCCGCGCTCGCGGTCGAGGGCCTTTTCCTTCTCCTCGCGGAAATACGAGTAGTTGCCACCGTATACGACCAGACTCTGGGTGAAAGGGTCTATCTCGACTATCTTGGTCACGGTATTGTCGAGGAACTTTCGGTCATGCGAGACGATGAGGAAGGCAGCAGGGGAGTCAGAGATCTTTTTCTCGAGCCAGGCCAGGGCCTCGAGGTCGAGGTTATTGGTCGGCTCGTCGAGCAGATACACGTCGGCCTTCTCGGAAAACACGTTATCGAGGGCCAGACGGCTTTTCTCGCCGCCCGACAGATGCGAGGAAACGTCGTCGACGGGCTCCTGTGCCAGGTATGACACCGTGCCCGGACGTTCGATGGTGCCTGACTCTGGCTCGAGCAGGCCTGCTAGGGCCTTGAGGAGCGTCGACTTGCCCGAGCCATTCTCGCCGACGAGTCCGATGCGCTCGCCTGGGGCGATCTTGAGCGAGGCCTCTTTCAGAAGCTCCTGATTATGGAAGGCGAGGGAGATGTTGTTGAGGCTGAGCATGGGGATATTATACATCCTTATCATTAAGGCGAGTTTTTATAATTATTTTATCTTCGTCTGGTCTGGCTCGCTATATAATTCACCGTAAGAACATTAGCCACGATGCCTCAAAAAAATAAAAACATCGCCTTTGTGGACGGGCAAAACCTCTACATGGGCACGGCTAAAAGAGAGGTGGATCCCTGGAAGATCGATCTTGCCCGTTTTCGCGTGTATCTCGAAGAGAAATATCACGTGACCGAAGCATATTATTTCCTAGGTTTCGTCCAGAACGAGCATGATGATCTGTATGACGAGATACAGCATGCCGGCTTCATCCTGAAATTCAGAGAACACAATCCGGCAATGCTGGGAAAGAAAAAGGGCAATGTCGATTCAGACATCATCTTTTACATTATGAAAAAGATGTATAAAAGGGAGGATTTTGAAAGGGTTGTCATGGTGTCTGGCGACGGTGACTACAAGCTGGTCGTGGATTTTCTGATAGAGGAAGGGAGGTTTGAGAAGATTCTGTTTCCCGATAGACGCAGGGCTTCCTCTTTGTATAAAAAAATAGGCGCCTGTTATTTTGACGCCTTGGATTCGCCTGGCATACGAAACAAAATTGAGCAAAAGAAAAAGGTTCCTTAGGCACTGAGCCGTTTGGAACCTTTTCCGTCGTAATGGGTATATGTTATCAAACCAATCGAGGATGTCAAATTCATGACGTGTCTTTGACAACGATTGATTAATCATGTATAAATGACTCATGTCCACAAGGCATTCACAGCTTAATAAGTTCGTATGGGCGATCTCACATCGCCCTCTTTGCGTTGCGCGCACCATCGGAGTCATGTTCGATCACGCCCACGCCACAACAACTTTTTTCAGCCGAGATGCTTTTACTCTTCGCACCAGTTAAAATCCCACTCTCAATTTCATTGTAGAAATATCCCGGCTGAATGAAGTCGGGATTTTCTTTTGGATCTCTCGCCCTCATTCGGCACCGGAACAGTTCTTTACAACATCAAACACAACAAGGATTAGCAATGATCAACAAAATCATCCGTCAGTATCTCGTTCTCACGGGCATGTTCAACCTGGCCGTATCCCTCAGTCTTGGCACCTATGTCAGCTTCCTTATCAGCAGGGGACTTAACCTGTTCGAGGTGAATCTCGTGAATGTCGCGTATTTCGTGGCGATGTTCTTCTTCGAGATTCCCACGGGGGCATTCGCGGACACGTTCGGGAGGAAGAATTCGTATGTCATATCATGCGTGCTTTTCTCCCTCGGCATGATCGTCTATTCGCAGTCTTACACCATGGCGGGCTTCATCGGTGCCGAGATTCTTGCCGGCATCGGCAGGACCTTCGGCAACGGCGCCTATCACGCCTGGTTCGTGGACATGCTCAAGCACCATGGGTACAAGGGGACCACCGCCCCGGTCTTTCGGAAGGAACAGATGGTCAGGCAGTTCGTCAGTATCCCTGGCGCCATAGCCGGCGGATACATCGGATCGCTCGACCTCTCGTACCCTTGGCTTGTCGGCGGGTGCATGGGCATTGTCGTGGCGCTGCTCGCATGGTTCATCATGAAGGAGGACTATTTCGTCAGGCCTCCCCGGATGAGTCTGTCTGCATCGGTACGCGAGATGTTCAGGATGGCGGGTCAGGGCATGCGATTCGCCCGAAAGAGCAAGGTCGTGCGCCTCGTCGTCGTGATGAACGCCCTCCTTGCCTTCGCCGTCCAGTCCCCAAACATGCAATGGCAGCCCTTCTTCAGGTCGGCCGTTGGGAACGTGGCCTGGTTCGGATATATATGGGCTGGGATAGCCACCTGCATCTTCATCGGCATTCATGCGTCAGCGTGGGTGAGGACAAGGATCAGGGACGAGCCTCTTGCCATGGCCGTATCCATGGTCGCGGCAGGAATCATGCTCGTCTGCGCCGTGTTGAGCAGGGAATATGTGATCATGGCGATCGCCCTATTCCTGGCACATGAGATACCGAGAGGTGCGTATGCGCCCATAAAGGACGCATATCTGAACGATCACACCGATCAGAGGGAGCGCGCCACGGTGATATCCTGCCAGTCCGTGTTTGGTCATTTGGCCTGCCTGTCAGGGCTCCTGCTTGGCGGACTGGCTGCCGAGATGGTATCGATATCTGCCGCATGGCTCATATCGGGGGCGATTCTCGTGGCGGCACCCTTCATTATCATCAGGGTGATGAGGTGAGGTTTATTCAAGGCGCTTTCTGATCGTATCCGGAGGCGCCTTTTTGTTTGGCTGAATATGATATCCTTTAAAGCAGAGCAGAACCTTGAGCGCAACACGTGAGCCCTCATTGATCCGTCTGTTCGTAAACCCAATGAAAGGAGGTGGTTGAGATGGGTAAGAAGCATGTCAATGCGGGCAAGGGCGCCAGCTTCCAGAGCTCTCAGGGCCGAAGGAATTCCGGCTCACCGAGCTCGAATGGCGGCGGACGCGAGCGCAACGTCGGACACACAAAATCCTCCGAACACTCACGCGTCGCCAAGGGCCTCAGAAGCTTCTTCAAGCGATAACGCTTACCGCGATGGCCTCGTCTCATAAGGACTTGGCCATTTTTATATTAAAAATGTTGTAGACTTATAGATATGCAAGGGAACCCAATCAAAATACACTTGCCAGACTCGAAAAGTGAGGTAATCGTTACCGTGGCTTTCGCCTACGGCTTCCTGAGCGAACCGACGACATCGTTTGGCATGGGGCACCTGGCAGAGCACTGTCTCTGCGCCCAGATAAAAGAGAATCTCGGACTCAAGGACGCCTGGGGCCACATAGACGATAAAAGCCTCGTCATCAACATGCTTCTTGATAAGGTGGCTTACGCAAAACTCCTCGAGGACGGCATCGTGAAGACCTTGTCCGAAATCGCCCAATCCGTGAGCGCGAAGATCTTTGACGTTGAAAAGCTCAGGATTCGCTCGGAGGTCGAGGAAAGATACAATTCGACCTTTTCGCTTTTCTCAGAATATGTCAAAGGTAGACTCATCAAAAGCCCACGAAGGCTCGCGAGGGCGAGAGTGTGGCAGCTTAAAACCTTTCGTAAGGCAAGCCTGAGTGGTCTCAAAAAGACCTTCGACTTTATATTTTCTGCGGAACACCTTCTGTTCGTCGGCAGTTCAGGGACCGGCAAGTCTTCCTGCAATCCAGACTTAACGCCTTTTAGCCGTCTAGAAATCGCCTTCTCTAAGAAAAAACTTTTCAGGCTCCCGGCGCAAAAAGACAAGGGTGCGTTCATCATCGCCTTTCACACGCCCGGCCTCGAAGCGTCGCTCGAAAGGGGCCTCGTGACAGGATTCGTCTCGGGCGAGATATACGAGGCGTTCAGGGAGGTGGCAAGGTCTTATGGCGCGTATGATCCGTCGTATGAAATTCGCATGGAGAGAGAATATGGGATAGTGTGGTTCGGTCTTTACTCGCACGCGAAAATCCCTCGCGACATTGAGGTGTCTTTTTTCAGGGTTGTGAATTCTATTATCGGTGGAAATGATCTGGGCTCAAAGCTTAAAAAGTATAAGAGGGAAAAGTCGGCGGAGATGAAGTCCGATTGGGTAGGTAGGGAAGAGCGGCAGGATTGGATCGTGGAGGACTACCTGGAGGGTCGGGACGCTTCTAGCCTGAAGACGGCTCTTGCGGCAATCGATGGCATTACGGCCACAAAGGCGAGAAAGGCGGCGAGGGAGATTTTTACGCCAAAGGCTGCTTATATCTTTAGATAACCTTCAGCGAACGTGGTCGACGACGGGTCGATAAGGTCTGTGTCAGCCTTATCTGCTTACAGATAACCCCACTTTTTCAACTTCGCCTCACCCTCGTTCACGAAGTGGCTGCCGATGTCGTTGCGATACATCTTTTTTGGGATCACCACCTTCTCGACGATGGCATAGGCCTTCTGCTGGGCTTCCTTGACCGATGCGGCATGCGAGGTCACGTACATGACGTATCCCTGCCTGTCAGATATGTAGTATTGGTTTTCCTCGAACGATGAGAGCGAGACCTCCTCGAGATGAACATGCTCGAACTCCTCTGGGGTGAAATCCTTGAAATGTATCCTTATTCCGTAATTGTCGTGCTCCTTTGATTTTTTGGAGAACGGGAACGGGGGCACCGCAAGGAGGACGACGATACCGTAGCCCTTCTTCCACTTGATATCGTACTGCTTGCCGGAAGCCACGGCATACAGGAACTCGCCCCAGGGCGACTGATGCAGCTCGGTCTGAAGGTGTATTATCGGCGTGCCGAAGCGGGCCGTTGCCTCGAGCGGATAGGCGCCCGTCTCGTTGACGATACAGTTAATCTCGAAATCGCCTCTAAAATCTGCCTTGATAAGCGCCGGCTTCATCTTTTCAAGGGTTTCTAGGTAGAGTTTGTTTTTCTCGTCGGTGCTGTACCAGGCGAGCGTGCCCATCTCGCTTGTCGTTGGACCGATATCGCCCGAAAGAAACCTGACATGCTCGATGTTAAATTCGAGCGGCCCAACCCACTCTTTTCCGTTGAAATACCTGCCGACACCTATCTCGACCCCGTGCACGCGTTTGTGGAGGGTGACGGGCTTCCTGTTCATCGGGCTGTGAAGCAGGTAGTTTCGGAGAAGCGACAAGACATCCTCGCCGTTTTTCATCTCGCCGACGTAGCTGTAGAACTTGCCGTTGCCGTTGTCGGTTTTTATGACCCACTCATCAGGATTCTCTTTGACGAACATGGCCGCATCGTCGATGTTCTCGAAGTCCCTGAGCTCAACGGTTTTCATCCCGCATTCCTTGAACATTTTTTGACCATACTCCCGATCAATCTCGAGCTTCTCGCCCATTTCAGATCCGCCGAAAACCGTGTAGCCCTGCTTTCTCATTCGATCCTGTATCGCGCCGTACCCAGTGTCGTCAAAGATGATGAGGCCGCTTTTGCCCACCCAGGAGAGCTCGGCTCGCCAATTCGTGACTTGGGGGACCATGTTATCGAGATTGCACCGACTTTTCTTGTTCTCGACGAATAGTTTGACAGAGTGACCCTCTTTTATGAGGAGACGCGCGAGATTGCCCGCGTTCAAATCTTTTGATATAAATAGGATGTTCACGGAGTATGCGGTGGTTACGCTGGTCGGTATTAAGTACTCACATTCTAAGCATTTATGGACAAAAAATCAAAGGCCCTGTCTTGGGTAATCGCTCTCGCGGTCATCTCCTCGATCGGCATCACATTCTACAAGACGGTCGTCGTGAAGGACTTCGTGATGGTGGGTGCCGATGAGGGAGGGGAATCCCTGCCTGACAATGCCTCGGTGGAATTTTCCAGCACGACCGAAGAGGTCCCCGCGGAATAACCAGCCATGCTCAACATACACATACGCACCATTCCCGATTCCGCCCAGCGCTACAATACCGTCGCCGATTATTATAAAGAAGGCGAGCGTGAAGTTATATCCGTATCGGAGATGGGCGACTGGAGGCACGAGATGCTGACTGCCATCCACGAGCTCGTCGAGCTGTCTCTGTGCAGGCATCGGGGCATAACAGACGAGGCCATAGACGCCTATGATCTCGAATTCAATAAGGGCAGGGGAGAGGGCGACGCAAGCGAGCCTGGGGATAGGGAGGATGCGCCATATCACAAGGAGCACGCATTCGCCTCGTTTATCGAGAAAGAGCTGGCGCGGGAGCTTGGCGTCGAATGGGATTCCTATTCTAGGGCTTCCGACAGGCTCAATCTCAGATAAACTTGACTTTTATATACATATCGTGCTATAATATAACAGTACGAGTTCATTGAAAGTAGTTACCCGTTGCGACGTTTTAGAGGGACTTGGCCAGGCCGAGCGTCTCTAAAACGTCGCAACATCCAAAAGCATCGACGTGTGGCTCGTTCGTACTTGGTTAACGCCAAGGCGAGTCACGAAGAAACAGAAAGGTCCATGTGGAATTCTTCCTGAATCTCCTCCCGCCGATGCTCTGGGCAGCGTCGGTTCTCACAGACAAGATACTGGTGAAAGGGGAAGGCAAGGACTCGAAGCCGGCGGCGCTCATGGCGATCTCCGGACTCTTCAATCTCGTCTTCGGCATCGTGGTCCTCGGGCCGATGATGCTGTGGCATGGTCGGGGCGTGGAGCTGTCGGTTATGCTTCCGCTCATGGCGAACGGCATCACCTACATCACGGCAATGATCCTGTTCCTCACGGCCTTAAACCTCGAGGAAGCGTCTCGCGTCGACCCCTGGTTCCAGACCATACCGGCATTCGGCATCATCCTGGCCTTCTCCTTCATCGGAGAAAGTCTCGAATGGTATCACGTGACGGCGATAGCGGTTCTGATGGTTGGCGGCTGGGTTCTCAAGTCGAGTGGCAAGGCGAAGGGTCAGGTGATCGTGCTCATGCTCATCGCCTCGCTCCTCCTCGCCGTCAACGACGTCGTGTTCGCAAAGTTCGGTCGCGAGCTCGATACCGTCCCGGCCATCACCTGCGACGTCGCGGGAAAGGCGTTCTGGGGGCTTGTCCTCCTCGTCGGTCCCAAGACCCGTCAGGGCTTCGTCATCGGCATGCGGACCAAGCTCGGCCTTCAGTCGCTCTCGGAGATGTTCGCGATCGTCGCGGACTTCCTGTTCGACAGGGCAAAGCTGTTCGCGCCCGTGGCGATCGTCCAGGGACTGGCCTGCAGTCAGCCGATATTCGTCCTCGTCGGGGCGGCGCTTCTCACGAAGTTCCTCCCTCACCTGGTCTCGGAAGAGCAGGGGTCTGCCTTCTGGAAAAAACTGGCCGGCATCGCCCTCATCGTCATCGGTGGGGCGGCGCTCGGGGTAACTACGTAAATAAAATCAGACCGCGCACCTGGAAACAGTGTGCGCGGTTTTTCTTTTCATAAAGCCCCTATTGGTTGTTGAGCTTTTTTATTTTCTCCTCCAGATACCACTGGAAATAGCCTTTGTATTTTTCCTGAAGCTTTGGGTTTTTCCAAGCATCCTCATCAACAATGCCACGACAATCTTTTGATCCGCAAAGGCATTTCATTGTGAAATACTCTGTGCTTTTTGGGTTTGAGGCGATGATCATCGCATAGTCATAGAGAATCTCCTCGCCAGCCTCTATGTCTCGCATGGCTACCATGAAGTTGGATCCCTTAAATCCTGTGTTAGGCTCGCAGCTGTGATTTACATAATGCTGGGGCATCAAATCCATATCGTTCTCGTTGATAGGGCAGATAGAGAAATTCTCGGATATCTCTATCGGCTTGTCGCAATTGAAGTCATTCAAGTGGTTTTCATCATCTATATCAAAGATATAGCCACCCATGACGATGAGCGTGTCATCCTTCTTGATCGGCTTCAGCGAGAAGATCCCCTTGCCGTATCTACCCGTGTCCCTCACCTCGAGAGATGGGTTCATCCACGAATACATTCTATTTTTCATATGTATAAAGTCTATCACATATTCTTTGCGAACCTGCAATTGCTCTTGTATACTTATATTCATGGATCCATACCTTTGTCTGAATGCTATACCGAATGTTTTTGGAATTTTCGATACGTCAGTCGCCCCGACGCTTCTCTACTATTCATACATACCGATAGTCTTTCTCTCGCTCTTCTTTTCAATTTTCCTCTTCGTAAAGAATAGGTCAATACAGACAGGGTCTCTACTTGCCATCGCTGTATCCTTCTCCCTTTGGATAGTCAATGAGTTAGTCCAGTGGATTGCCGTCGATGCCTGGCTCGTGCATTTCGGCTGGCAGATGTCGGCCTTGTCTCAATTAAGCCTAGTGTTCTCTATTACCTATTTCGTATACACCTTCCTTTATAACAAGGCGCCAGAATTTTCCCTCAAATTTGTCGGTTTTATAGTCCTGCTTCCTGTCCTCATCCTGCTTCCTACGGATTTCAATATGACATCCTTTGATTTAATCGAATGTCAGAGTCTGTTTGCTACGAACTTATGGCTATATATATACTATCTTCAGGTTGCCCTGACTGCCGTCTCAATATTTTTCTGTGTTAAAAAATATCGAGAACCATCAAATCCCGAGGACAAGAAGAAGGCCTTGTATATCCTTATCGGGACTTTTATTCTTCTAGGGCTCTTCGTGACGACCAACATCCTGGGCGACGCGACCCTCGTGTACGAGTTCAACCTGGTCGGACCCCTCGGAATGGCGCTCTTTATCGCCTTCATCTCGTACATGATCGTGAGGTTCAAGGCCTTCGACGTGAAGCTCTTCAGCGCACAGATTCTCGTTGCAACCCTATTTTTCCTCGTATTTGCCATTCTCTTCATCAGAAAGATCGAAAACATCAGAATCATCACGATCATCACCCTTGTCCTTACCGCGATATTGGGCACGGTGCTCGTGAGGAGCGTCAGGAAGGAGGTCGAGGCCCGTGAGCTCATCGAAAAGCAGCGAAACGAGCTCGAAAAGGCGAACGTTCGTCTCAAGGAGCTCGACGTCCAGAAGTCCGAGTTCGTTTCCTTCGCCACGCATCAGATTCGCAGCCCTCTGGCATCCATGCGCGGATACGCCTCCCTCATACTCGAGGGCGACACCGGTCCCGTGAACGATGCCCTCAGGAAGGTCGTCGAGACCATACTGACCTCCACCAAGACCCTCTCGTCCGTCGTCGAGGACTACCTCAACATCTCGCGCATCGAGCTCGGCACCATGAAGTACGACCTCAGGGAGATCGATTTCAAGGACCTGGTGACGGAGGTCGTGAACGAGCAGAAGCCGAACATCGACGCCAAGGGTCTGACCTTCAGGGTGTCCGTGGACGAGCTGGAGAAGTATCCGATCAAGGCCGACCTCGACAAGTTCAAGCAGGTGATCATGAACATCGTCGACAACTCGGTCAAGTACACGCCGAAGGGATCGCTCGAGGTGTCGCTGTCAAAGGACGCCGTCAAGGGAACCGTCACCTTCAAGGTCTCGGACACCGGCGTGGGCATAGCGCCCGACGTCATGCCAAAGCTCTTCCGCAAGTTCTCGCGCGCGAACAACGCGAGCGAGGCGAACATTCACGGCACCGGCCTCGGCCTCTACATCGCCAAGGAGATCGTCACCGCCCACGGCGGCAGGATGTGGGCCGAATCAGCAGGCGAGGGCAAGGGAAGCCAGTTCTATGTGGAGATGAGGGAGGGGAGATAAGATAACTCAAAGTCTTCAATTACTCGAACGTGATTAAACCAACTAGAGCTTTTATATCAATCTTAATCACGGAAGATTATCTACCCGGTCTTTTAGTCTTGAATGCTTCATTAAGGTCCGTAGAGAGTAAGTACTTACTGCACGTTTTATTGACTCAAAATATTTCTGAAGAAGCGATTAGTATACTGGACAAAAACTCAATTTTACACTCAATACTGCCCCAAGAGATTACCAACCCAACCAATGTAAATGTTCACCACAGGTGGTTTCCAACTTACTCCAAGTTGGCAATGTTTGGTCAAACACAGTATGAAAAAATAGTTTATGTGGATGTCGATGTACTGGTACTTCGCAACATAGACGAGTTATTCGAATGTGCGCATATGAGTGCCACAAATGCCGGTAGCATGCTTCCGCGAAAAAAGAATCTCAGACATTTAAATCTAAATAGCGGACTCATTGTAATCGAACCATCCGGTCTCTTGTTTAGTGACATGATTAATAAAGTAGGAAAAATAGAAAACCTAGAATCAGGCAGTGGGGACAAGCCAGTATATGGAAGCGATCAGGATTTTATAAACGCCTATTTTCCAGAATGGCCTAATCAAGAAGAGCTACATCTTGATCATAAATATAATATGTTTCATTACCACCTTGATGAGTACAACAGGCTCTTTGGATATACGATTGAGGACGGTCTAAAACCGATAAGTGTTCTCCATTATGCAAGCCATCTTAAGCCCTGGAATATGAAAATAGACGATTTAGATAAAATCGCAAATGATCCAGATAGACACCTAGAATTAAGAGCGATCCAATTATGGACAGAGCGATTTAATAGCATAAAGCCATGATTAATATACTGCTTATCGGCTGTGGATATCATGCCCGCAGAATATACGTTCCGCATCTCATGGAACAGAAGAACGCAAGGCTCTCAGCCGTAGTCGACCTTGTTTCCCAAAGGCGAAAAATAGAGGGTTTTCTAAACGAAAAAGCAATTGTGGATATTGATTTTTATTACACTGACAACAATCAGATATCTGACGATCTAAATCCTGAAGAAATCAAGAATTTAAATGATTTGGTAACAAAACAAAAGATAGATGCCGTTATTATTTCAACCGAACCTTTGGCACACTTCAAATATGCAAAATGGGCACTTGGGCACAATCTACACGTCCTCATGGACAAGCCAATCACCACGGAGCGTGACGTATCGACCAACAAGGAGAAGGCGAGGAAACTGTACTCAGACTACACTAGTCTAAAAGAGCTCTATCAATCGAAATTAAAGAACAAAAGATTGGCTTTTATTCTTCAAGCACAACGGAGACACCATGGTGGATTCTTGAAGACTAGGGATTTAATCCTTGAGGTCGCCAAAAAAACGAATTGTCCGATAACCTCCATTGAGTCATTCCATAGTGATGGTCAGTGGAGATTTCCGAAAGAAATAATCGAGCAGACTTATCATCCGTACAATCAAGGATATGGAAAAATGTCCCATTCGGGCTACCACAGTCTCGATACGGCAGTATGGCTCGCCCAATCATCCATACTCGATCAAAGAAAGGAGTACGACAACTTCGAGCTCTATGCACAAGTCATGCGTCCAATAGATTTCTTTTCCCAACTAACACCAGAAGACTACGCAAAATTATTTCCTGGGATAGATAAAGGTGATCTGTTTTCAAGCAACCAATTAAAGGAGATGTTGGACGTGAAGGACACACATGGTGTGACCGGTGAGCTAGATGCCCATGCGCTCATCGCCCTTCGGCACGGAGAACGTACAATTACTAACATAGGCTCTCATGCTGTACACAACGGTTTCAGTCAGAGAAGTTGGATATCGGCAATCGGTCGTGACCTATACAAGGGCAATGGGCGTGTTCGACACGAGTCCTACATAATCGAGCAGGGTCCGTTTCAGTGTGTAATCGTTAACTCGTTCCAATCTCATGAGATATTCAAAAGCGACATCTCTCCGAATCTGGTGGGCGGGGAGTATCACTATGACATCCATGTTTTTAGAAACAGTACCCTGTTTCCAGAATATAAGGCTTACGAGCTCATTACGATGAGCGAGATAAATCAGTTGGTTGATCTTAAGTATTCTCGAGGACACCAAGAAGATGCACGTAGGAACTGTGTCGAGGAATTCATCTTGGCAATCAAGAATCAGACGCCTCCGCACCAACAAACCTCAAACTTTCTCGACCATGAATTATCAACACACCTCCTCAGTGCCATATACGAGTCTATCGCTGACAGTGGTCAGTCTAGAGTAGTAAGAAGGAGCATCATAAATACATGAAAGAGAACTATAAATCAAAGACTAATATTGTTATGACATGTTGGAACGCCCTCGATCACACTAAACTTACGTTACGGAGCATGTTCGATACTGTGCATCATCCGTTTTTTTTGACAATAGTAGATAACGGTTCCCGTGATGGAACCCAAGAATTCTTAAAAAATCTGGAGATTTCGTCGTGGTGTGAGAAAGTGGTAATGATTACCAATGAAATAAATAGGGGGATAATTGATGCAAACAACCAGGGTCAAGTGGTATCAAAGCAATATAGTTTAAAATATACATGCATCTGCAACAATGATTTATATTTTCAGGATAACTGGCTTTCGATTCTTGAAAATCACATGGAAAACGATCTCGACCTTGGGATCATTGGTACGCTTCGACCTGCTATTGACGTGGCTCATCACATTCGTCATGAATCAAGCAAGGTTGTCGTGGATGGCACACCGAAAGGATATTCCATCACTGAGGAGTTGGAATATTTTCAAGGTCCGCACACTTTTACCGAGGCGGCAAAAATGCTAATAGCCAAGAATAAGGGTGGGATCGCCATCTTGAGATGTCCACCAAACGCGGTAGTCACATGCTGCGCATTAGTCCGAAATTCGGTATCTGATAAGATCGGCCTTTTCTCAGACACTCTCTTTGAGATGTATGGGAGCGAAGATATAGACTTCTCGTGGAGACTTCAAAAAGCTGGATATCACTGTGGTGTTGCTAAAGATGTATACGTTCATCATTTCAGACATCGATCCATCAGCGCCTCAAACCTAGACAGAGAGAAATACCTTAGAGAAAATAATATAAAATTATTCAATAAATGGAAGTGTGACATATTTACTTTTTTGAAAAATGAAGAAAAGAAAGGCGTGGATATACGAAAAAATCTATCCTCAGAAGAGAATCACGAATATTTTTTTCTGCGAAGAATACGGGAGAAGATAGATTTTATGATAGAATATCAAAATGAATAATCTGATCACAGAAAAGGTGGTAATTAATAATCCCATCGGTAATTTATACAGGAAAAGGCACGTACTGGTTTTGGTTATCGACAAAAACTCAAACTTTATTCTCGGAAAAAAGAAAGACTTTTACCCGGACCACGTCGCCCGTATGTTGGGTGGCGGCATTAAAGAGAATGAGGACCCGAAGATTGCTGCAAAAAGAGAGATTGAGGAGGAACTCCTTGCTAGTATTCCAATTGAATCTTTTAGAGAGCTTTGCTCAGTTATAACAAGCGCGGCCACAAGCGAGGGTGATATGGAGATGCAGACTTGGATTTATTCAGTTCGATTACCCGATTCGGCAGACATAAAGCCAAGCGACGATATTACTGGGATCCAGATATTTACTCAAAAACAGTACGAAAGCCTCATAAAAGACATAATGGATCTTTCGGGAGAATTTGTAACTGATAAGTTTTCATTTCTTTGGGCTGATTGGGGCAAAATATACGGTCCGATCCATAAGTATGCCCTCGATAGTTTCAGGAAGATGGGGAACTAACCACATGGAACACGAGAAAGAGTATTCAAAAATTTGTGATGATCTCAAGGGATTGGTTGAAGAGACGGGGGAACCTTTAGAGGGAAATTGTGTGTATCGGCACCTATCGTTTGATCAGTGGGATGTTCTGCTGAACAAAAGAGTAAATTATCAGAAAGCGGTCAAGGGAAGAAAATTCATATGCGAAATTGGATTCAATGCAGGACACAGTGTTCTTGCTATGATTTTGGCGAATCCCAATGCGCATTATGTTCTATTTGACCTTGGAGCTCACTCTTATGCTCGACCCTGCTTCGATTACTTAAAAAAAATTTTTCCACAGACGACATTAGAGATAGTCTGGGGAGATTCTCGTGAGACACTACCCGCTTATCGGAAAGAACATCCAAGGGTGATGTTCGATTTAGTGCATATAGACGGAGGTCATAGAAGCGAGATTTATGTGGCAGATTGGAAAAACTCGCTCGACATCACTCATCCTGGTAGCTTTATTATCTTTGATGACACAGATAGTCTTAAAATAAACACTTTTCTTGATGGGGAGATCAAGAAACAAATCGTGGATGAGGCAGCTGGCTTTCTCAAAACATTCGGTTACGAACATCGCGTCTTGGAAAAGAAATAAATCCCTAAAATTACATAACGTCTCCAATCCCTTCTTCTAGAGCCACTTTTGTTTTCCAATTAAGAAGATTTTCACTTTCGGCATTTTTTTGAATGATATGCTTTATGTCCCCCCTCCTCTCGGACACATATTTGATGGGCGCCTTGAATAGGCTGGCGACATAATTCAGGCTGACATTCCTTCCGGTGCAGAGATCAATGTTTCCCACGACATCGCTATCCATGGCCAGGATGTTTGCTCGCACAATGTCTGAGACGTGCGTGAAATCCCTGGTTTGCTCTCCGTCTCCTGTTATTTCAATATACCCATTTTCTTTAATAGATTTCTTAATTGAAGCAAAACAATTGGGACCAATACCGTCTTCTCTTTGTCTCGACCCATAAACATTAGAGTTCCTCAAGCAGATGGTCGAGATACCGTAAAGACTTGTATACACTTTTGAGATTTCTTCCATGGCTATTTTGCTTGCTTTATACGGAGTGTCAGCCGCATACACGATATTGCTTGAGGTTAAAATCACACGCTTGACGTTATTTTTAAAGGCGGCCTCTAGAACATTTAGAGAACCCAAAACATTTGTCTCGTAACAAAGAACGGGGTCATCGATGCACCAGACTGTTCGGGGTATAGCAGCCATATGAAAGACGTAGTCAATATCTTTAAAGTGACCAAATATACTTTTTAGAGACCTTATATCAGCATCGTAATATGTGGCATCCGGATTCACGTTATTTCCAGAAAGCCCATTGTCTATTACGAATACTTCGAAATTTTCTACCAAACTGTCGACGAGATGAGAACCGATAAACCCCTTACCGCCAGTTACTAATACTTTTTTCATATGGATATGACTATAACATTTTTTAGAAAATACCATTATTTGACAAAATATGTATTTAATGATATTACTGTTTTAGAATTTAACCCAAACCAAAAAGGAGTTATCTATGTTCATAGTATTAGAAGGTATAGACGGTAGTGGTAAATCTAGCCTGGCCCCGATGATTGCGGCAAAATGTAACGGCACCACTTATGCTACACCTCCTGAGAAATACAGAAGGTTACGTAAGCAAATAGATACGGATTCGAGTCCTCAAAAGCATTACGAATTTTATCGTGACGCGGTGACAGAGGCATCTTCGGAGATTAGCAAACTGCTATCTTCGGGCGAAACGGTGGTATGTGATAGATACTGGTTTAGCACACTAGTCTACCACAGGGCAGGGAAGATGGTCCTAGATGGATCAGACTTTTCTCACCTTACTCAGCCTGATTTAACAGTTCTGCTTTTAGTGGGGCCGGAGGAGCAGGTCCGCCGTTATCGGAAGCGTGGAGTGGAAGGCGGCAACAATGTCGACGGTTTCCAGGTAGAGATTAACAATCTGTACCGGACAGCTCTCATTGAATCAAAATTGCCATTCATTGTCATAGACACAGATCATTATTCCCTAGAACAAATTACAGACATGATTGTTGCCGCTCTGCCGAAATAATCACAGTCCGATTCCCGAATCGGACTGTTTTTAATTAGCAGAAATATCATTTGCTAACAAGATTGGATGACGGTACCATAACATGAACAAGATGAAAATCATCCTCGGCTCTACAAACAATCGAAAGATTGAGGTCGTCAAAAAGGCCCTCAAGACCGTCACGGGCAATTTTCCGGAAGTATTCGGCTTCAAGGCCGATTCCAAGGTGCCAGAAACCCCGTACGATAAACAGACCTTCGATGGGGCTCGAAATCGGGCGGTGCAGGCTCGCGACGAGGCTGGTGATGCTGATATGTATATTGGCCTCGAAAGCGGCCTGATCGAGCGATACGGTAATGTATACGAAGAGGCCTGGTGCTATATTCTGACAAAGGACGGCAGAGAGTATTCTGGCTATTCGAGCGGCCTGCGCCTGCCAGACTATGTCCTGAGCGAGATGAAGCGCCTCAACAAGGAGCACTGCGATGTCATGACCATACTCGAGGAAAGACACGGCAATCTGCCGAACGACACTTGGGGAAGTTATTCGTCTGGTATGATAACCCGCGAGAATAGCCTCGAGGAGGCCCTTCGCAACGTCCTGATCCAGATATACGCGCCGGAGCAAAGCTTTTACAAGCAGAAACAAACTTCACATGAACTATAATCTTGATTTAAACGACAGGCCTTTCAGGGCGATAAAAGAAGGGACGAAAAAGATCGAAGGGAGAACCCGTACGAGCCAGAATACCTTCTCCTACGATGCATTAAAGGTAGGGGATACTTTGACGTTTTTAAACAACGTGACGGGGGAGATATTGGTTGTGGACATTCTAGGAGTTCGCCACTATCTAGACACTCGGTCCATGCTTGAAGCAGAGGGCACGCGAAACGTCCTCTCAAGCGGCGGAACCATCGAGCAGGGTATAGAAAGCTATAATTCTTTCTTTGAATACAAAGAGGGCATTGTTCGATACGGCATATATGCAATTGAGATAAGGGTGAAATAAAGAGCAAAACAAAAAGCCCGACCATTCCTGGTCGGGCCTTGTCCATCACTTTGCCTTCCGCCTCTTCTTGCCCTTGGCGAGATAAGCCTTCCATATCGGGGGCCAATCTTCCTTGAACAGGGCGAGGTTAACGACATCAGGATACCCGCCGTCCCGAAGGACGTGTTTTGCGAGCACACCCTCGACCTTGTATCCGCATTTCTTGCTGTAGGCAAGGCTGCGGGCGTTAAAGGCGATGACCTGGGAACAGAGCTTTCGGAGACCGAGGTTGCTGAAGGCCCAGTTCACGAGCTGCATCTTGGCATCGGTTCCGTAACCCTTGTCCCAATACCTCTTGTCGCCGATCATTGCACCGGACACGGCCACACCATCCGTCCATTTGATGTTGTGGAAGCCGATGTTTCCGATGTGGACCCCATCCTTGGTCTCTATGGCCAAGACGACGTCGCTCTTTGACCCGGTCGAATGCGACTCGAGCCACTTCCTCTCGGCTTGCATGGTCAAAGGCCACAGTCCGGATAGATATCGCGACACCTCTGGATCATTGATCCATCGCGTGCAGCGTTCCAGGTCTGACTCCTCCAAAGGGCGGAGATTCACCATGTTTCCACGGAGAAAGACCACCCGATTACCGTCGTTTGTGTTTTTCATATACGTTATGCGTTAGCTGTTAATGAACATGCTCTGCGGGCAAGGAACCTATACGATAGATAATATGAATATAGTCGCTCACGCTCCTTATTCATATAAAATCCCGGCTTGCGCAGAGCCGGGATGGGTCCATATCTATCGGGAGGAGAAGATTATGCACTCATGTCGGCCACACACAAAGGGAGGGAATATCCGCGAACGGCAAAATGGCCGTTTGGCGCGGTGATATTCATAACCTTCGTATATGACTGGCAGTTGTTGTGCTTCATAGCGCTATTAACCATATAGCAAAAACGGGTTTTGTCAATGTCTGTCGAAATGAGAACGGTGGTCCAAATCCTCTATGTGCGCCCTGTCGTTCCACGTCAGGATAATCCATGGGTGGTCGAATTTCGAACTATCCAGCTTTTCGAAGACGGAGATGCCAGTATTGTCTGTGGTCAGGGTGAAATACAAATTATGGTATTCATGCGAGGTGAGACCTTCTCCCATGATGATGCAGGCGGCAATCATCTTGAGGAATATGCCATGTGTCACAATGAGAATATGGCCCTCTTTTCGTGACTCGATATATTTTATGGCATCAAGGGCGCGCGTTTTCATGTCCTCGAAATTCTCCTCATCGGAACGTCTCCAATCCTTCTCATGGAAGTTGTTCTGGATGAGCTTTTCAATGGCGATTACCCCGGGATCGTCGTTTCTTTTGCCGGAGATGACAGACGGTCGTCGTCGCTCGACCAGAAGGTCAGAGCGTTCTATTGGTTTTCCTAGTGTCTCATTGATTATGTCCGCGGTTTCCATGGCGCGGGAGTAGGTGCTCGATATGACTACTTCAATGGGAAGACGGGTCAACCGTTCGGATACGGCCCTGGCCTGTTCTCTGCCTTTATCCGAAAGAACGGTATCGGACCCCTGTCGAAACGCCCCGGCATTCCCCTCGCTCTCGCCATGACGGACAAAGTAGATTCTTTTCATATACCATTTATATCCCGTTTTTCATTATCCGTAAACATGTAAAATCTTCATATAAATTTCATTTGAAATAAACCCCCATTTTTGCTAACATGAGCCTATGTTAAAAGCCTTCTTCAACTCAAAGCTCAAAAGGGCGGAATACAAGATCCTTGAAGACGGGTCTTACTTTGGCGAGATAAAGGACCTCAAGGGCGTATGGGCCCAGGCCAAGGACCTCGAGGCCTGCCGCGAGGAGCTTCTATCGGTCCTCGAGGACTGGACCTTGGTGAAGATAAAGTTCGGGGAGAAAATCCCGGGATTTTCGTTTGGATTCGATAAGCGCAAGGAGTTCTCGCATGCCTAAGAGCATCTCTCTCAAAAGGCTCATATTGAAATTCAGGGAACTTGGTTTCGACGGCCCATATTCCGGAGGCCGTCACCTGTTCATGTCCAAGGGAACCCTCAAGGTTCGAGTGCCGAACCCTCACAAGGGAGATATCTCCGCCGGACTCGTAACCGAGATTTTAAGACAGGCCGGTATATCAAAAACTGAATGGAAATAAAAACCATCATCCAATCCCGCCTTTCCGGCCCTTGCCCAACGACATACAGAGACGTCGCTAACTTTTCAGACCTGAAGGACGTGGACATGCACCACGTCTGCGCATACGCCTTTTGTGACGGAAAACTCGTGCTCGTATTCGATAAGGATAAAAAGCGTTGGACTCCTCCCGGCGGACACCTTGAAGGTGACGAATCCCTGGAAGAGGGGACGTCCCGCGAGATTAAAGAGGAAACAAACATGCGTGTGGTTTATCATCAGATGATCGGCCACCAGGCCATCACCGAGCCTCATCGGGTGACGAATCAGACGAGATCATTCTGTATCGTCGAGCCTTATGGGCCTTTTCTCGCGGATCCTGACGGCGACATAACCGAGATAAAGCTCATCGAACCAAAGGACGCCAAGCAGTATTTCGATTGGGGAGTGGTGGGCGAGCATGTGCTGAAAAGGGCGGTGGAGATGCTTGAGGCGTATAATCGGGGTGAGAGATAATCCAACTAGTTCCATTTTGGGACCAACTGAACTCAGTGTGTGCAAAATCTACACACACTGACCAAATAAGCTTGGTACATAAGGGTAAATAGCAATGTGCATTTTTTGCACTTTGCTATTTTCTTTTACGGATTGCCCGCTATCGTTTTTTATAAATATCTTATGAGATAAAACACCTCCCATTGCTAGGCTTAGGGGATGAATACTATAAAAATCGAAGAAGATAGCGGCGGCATCGTCGTATACGAGGATGAGCGAATGAACTTAGAATTAAAGACCGACATCGAAAAGGAGACGATTTGGGCTACCCAAAGCCAGATTTCTGATCTTTTTGGGATAGACAGAACCGTAGTCTCGAAACACATCCAAAACATCATTATTACACAAGAAATAAGCAGAATTAACAATGTGCAAAAAATGCACATTGTTAATTCCTTGAGGCCTGTAGCCTTTTATTCGCTTGATATGATCCTCTCTATCGGCTACCGCGTGAACTCAAAAAAGGCCACGAAATTCAGAATCTGGGCGAACAAGGTCCTCCGCGACTATATTCTCAAAGGCATAGCCGTGAACGACGACCGAATCGAGAAGCTCCACGAAAAGGGCATCACCGACCTCAAGGAAAAATTGGCCTTCATACAAAATACAGTGAAAAGACGGGAGTTGGATCGCGGGGAAGTGGATAGTCTCCTCTCCGTAATCAACGACTACGCCAATTCCTGGCTCCTCCTCAAGAAATATGATGATGGGGAAGTGACCATCAGAAAAACAAAATCAAAGGAAACGGTCTCGATTGGGTATCTGTCCGCACGCGCATCATTGGACGCGCTCAGGGCGTCGCTCGTCGAAAAGGGCGAGGCGGGAGACCTCTTCGCAAAAGAAAGGGACGAATCATTTCAAGGAATACTCAAAACCATCTATCAAACATATGGTGGCGAGGAACTGTATCCAAGCATTGAGGAAAAGGCCTCGCATCTCCTCTACTTCATTATCAAGGACCACCCGTTCTTTGATGGCAACAAGCGCAGCGGTGCCCTGCTCTTCATCTTCTTCCTCGAGCAAAATGGGATTTTAAGAGGCTTCGACGGCCAGAGAAAGATAAGCGACAATGCCCTGGTTGCCATAGCCCTCTTGGTGGCTGAAAGCAACCCAAAGGAGAAGGATGTCATGGTTGCGCTGGTGACCCATCTGATTTCCTAGTTCTCCAAACTTCTCATCACCTCCACATACAGATCCTCCACGATTTTCTCCTGCGCCTTTCCTGACTTGGCATAATGATCAAGTCCGGGTGCCGCGTTTATCTCGAGTATCCAGTGTTTCCTCGCCTTCGGTGCCTCGGTGATGTCACCGTCGATCATCAGGTCAACGCCGCAGATACGCAGACCCATGTCCCTGGTGAGGGTAATGGACAATTCGGCGAATTTTGGGTGAACCGCATCGGTCACGTCTATCGAATCTCCTCCTGTCGACAAGTTGGCATTGTCGAGGAGGAACACGCGTTCCCCCTTGAGGACCACCGACCTCAACGAAAGCCCCGAACGGGCGAGCTTTGCGGCAATGCGCGGGTCTGACATCCTGATATGCGTGTCGCGGCCCTCCTCGATGAAATCCCTCTGCTTTTTTCTCAGAAGTCCCAGAAGGTTCGTCTTCCCGTCGCCGACAACGCTCAAAGGCACGCGCTCATATGCCGATATGATGCGACCGTCGAGCACCACGACGCGATAGTCCTTGCCCCTGACCAGCTTCTGCACCAGGGCAATGCGATCCCTTTTGAATATGTGTCTGAGTGCCGCCCGAAGCTCTGCCTCGCCATGCACCACGGTGACGCCGGAGCCCTGGCTGCCGCTGTTCGGCTTCGCCACGAGAGGGAAGCCGAGTTTGTGGGCATAGGCCACGGCAGCCTCGATCGATGCCTTCGAGCCGATCGCCTTGGCCCATGACGGGGAACAGAACGCCTTGCCCGTGATGGTCGGATAGCCCATCCTCTTCATGAAGAAGTTGGCATAGTCCTTGTCCTTGGCGATGTCGGACGCGCCGACGGGATTGAGGTCGAGGGTGGAGCCCCTGAAATACCTCTTGCGCCCGTTCTTGTACGATATCTGCCCCACATATCCCCAGACTGGCTCGACGGACACCTTCGCACCTATTCGAGGGGCGATCTTTTTGAGTAAGGCCCCGAGGAACGGGGTTGATTTCGTACGCTTCATAATTTGGCAATTAAAGCATTAATTGACAGAAACACCAAGTATGGTATTTTAAATACATGAATCGCGAGATTTCAAAAGCAATAAACACCAGCGCCGTGTGGCATTGGGCACATATCCCAGAAGGGCTTGTGTCTGCTTTTGTGTCGCGCGCGTAAACATCTCCGCCGTCGTATGAAATCAGGAACCAGCCCTTGTGGGCTGGTTTTTGTTTCCCCTGGAGACAGAAATGTTCATCGAAAATCCAAATACCACGTATTATGAAAAACTTCAGACGCCTTTTCAGGTTCGATCCTGAAAAGTCCCTGTGTGTCGGCGTCGAGAGGGAATGCTTCCTCCTCGACGCCTCGGGGCGCATCGCGCCCCTCGCAAAGCAAGCGCTCGGATTATTGAGCGACCCTCGCTTCGATTACGAGCTGTCAGCGTGTCAGCTCGAGGAGCGAATCGGTCCGTGCCATGTCGATTCAGTCGAGAAGCTCTTCCTTGAAAATGACAGGATTGTTTCCACGGCCCTCAGGGGAAGCGGTATTCAGCGGAGCTTCCTTGAGGTCGGCCTGACAGACATGCCTCTCGACGTCTATCCCGATCCATCTGGGCGATATGCCGAGATTGCGGGAAATATGCCGAGGGAGAAGCTCCTGGCGGCCTGTAGGGTAATCGGAACGCATGTGCATGTCGGCATGCCCAACCATGCTATGGCCCTCAAGGTCTACAATAGCGCCATCCATCACGTGGATGAGCTCATCCAGATGGGCAACGGATCGTTCGGCGAGAGGCTGTCCATATACAGGACAGTTGCGCCCGCCTGCGATCCGCAACCATACGCATCCTGGGAATCCTTCCACGAGGCCGCCGTCAGAGAGGGCTTCAGTGAAGACCCGCGCAGGTGCTGGAGCCTCATCCGTATGTCGAGACACGGGACAATCGAGTTCCGCATCTTCGGCTCGACGGATTGTCCCGAGAGAATCGGGCGTTGGGCAAAGCGTTGTCACGAGATCTGCAGGGAGGCCATATCACCGTCTCCTGTATGTTTCGAGGCACATGCGTGGTAATCGGATTGAGATAGACGCGAGGGCGTCTCTAAATTGACGCCCTCTTTTATAAGGATTAGCATTACCACAATGATTTTTTACTTTGCCTACGGCTCAAACATGGACGAGAAACAGATGAGGGAAAGATGCCCCGACGCACGATTCGTTTCGGTTGCGAGGCTTGATGATTTCAAGCTCGATTTCACCATCCACTCTCCAAAGAGACAGTGTGGATGCGCGGATGTCGTGTTCGCTCGGGGTGAGAAGACATACGGAATACTGTACGAGATGTCTGCCGCCGACATCTTGAGACTCGACGGTTTCGAATCAGTCCCGACCGCATATATTAGAAACACGAAAGGGGTCAAAAGTGCGGACGGAAAGATGCATAAAGCATTCGTCTATGAGGTGGCGGATAAAAAAGAATTCATCGCCCCTTCAGCAGATTACCTCAACCTTATCCTGAACGCCGCCCAAAAGCATTCCTTTCCGAAAGATTACACACAAGGACTCGTCACATTAATTCCTCAAATTAACAATGAAATACCAAATAGGGGTCATGGGATCCGCGGCTGACCTGAAATATTCAGGCGATCTCGAAAAGATGGCAATAGAGATAGGTAGATTGATAGGCCTTTCCGGCAACGTGACCGTATACGGTGCAGAAAAGGATTCAGACTCACTCTCGACGGCAGCAGCCCGAGGGGCCCGCTCGGTCGGAGGTCTGACAATTGGCGTCACCTACGGAAAATCGAAGGACGTCTGGGGCGGACGAGATAACACAGACATGATTGTTGCCACGGGAATGGAACGTGGTGGTGGAAGGGAATTTGTCCTGGTTAATTCCTGTGACGCAATCATAGCGATATCGGGAGGATCGGGCACCCTTACTGAAATCGCCATCGCCTATCAGGCAAACATACCGGTGGTGGTCATGAAGGGAAGTGGCGGATGGGCAGACAGGGTGGGAAGTTCGTATCTCGACGAAAGAAACAGAATCCTCTGCGTACAATGTGTCAGCGCCCGAGAAGCGGTAGAGAAGGCCTTGTCTCTTATACCTAATTCAAATGAGATTAATTAATATGCTACTATAATCACAACAAAACCATGCCAAAAATCGAACCACGCACGCTCAAGGGCTTTCGGGACTTCCTCCCGGAGCAGCAGATAACCCGACAGAAGTTCATGGGCATAATTCGCGCGTCATACGAGACCTTCGGCTTCGAGCCCCTCGAGACCCCGGCCCTCGAATACGCCGAGATCCTCACGGGCAAGTACGGCGACGAGGGCGACAAGCTCATGTATCGATTCAAAGACAACGGCGATCGAGACGTCGCCTTGCGCTATGACCTGACGATTCCGCTCGCCCGCGTCGCCGCCCAGTACGAGAACGACCTCAGGAAGCCGTGGAAGAGGTATCAGATCTCGCCCGTATGGCGTGCCGAGAACAGCCAGAAGGGTAGGTATCGCGAGTTCTACCAGTGCGACGCCGACATCGTGGGCAGCACGAGCCCGCTTGCCGACGCCGAGATCCTCGCCCTGAGCGCAGGAACCCTGGTCAGGCTCGGCATACCCGCGAGCAACTTCGTGGTACGCGTCAATTCCCGCGAGATCATTACCGCCTTCTACGAGACCCTCGGCTTCACGGCCGAACAGCAGGTCTCGGCCATGCGCGCCGTCGACAAGATAGACAAGATCGGCCCCGAGGGAGTGACCGAGGAGCTGGTCAGATTCGGCTTCCTCGCCGACGACGTCATGGCCATCATCAACTTTGCCTCGATCAGGATCGCCAAACTCGACGATGTGCCGGGTGCCATCGCCACGTTCCCCGAAGTGGCGGGAGCGCTCGGAAAGCTGTCCGACATCATCCGCTCGGCGCTTCTTCTCGCACCGACGACGTCATTCATCATCGACTTCTCCATCGCCCGAGGCCTCGACTACTACACCGGCATCATTTTCGAGACCAATCTCCTGAAGGCTCCTCAATTTGGCGCGATCTGCGCGGGCGGACGATATGACAATCTCATCGGCACGTTCTCGAACAGGCCGATTCCCGCCGTGGGCGCATCGATAGGTCTCGACCGCCTCCTGGCGGCCCTCGAGGAGCTCGGCATAACAAAGGCCGAGAAGACCACGGCACAGGCCCTCATCGTCAATTTTGACGAGTCCCTGGCCCCTGAATACCTCAAGATGGCTTCCGAGCTCAGGAATGCCGGCGTGAACACCATCCTGTATTTCGACACCGCGGATCTGAAGAAGCAACTTTCGTACGCGAGCGACAAGGGCATCAAGTTCGCCCTCATGTATGGCACGAACGAGGCAAAGGAGGGCATCGTGGTGATAAAGGATCTGGAGAAGGGAACGCAGGAGAAGGTTAAGATCGACGAGGTCGTTAAAACCCTGTGCCAACCCAGAAACTAGAAATCAAGCTCTCGTTCATCGAGGGTCTGAGGGACATTGTGCTGCGGGAGACCCGAAGATCTCTAGGCGTCACGGCCAGGGAGGGTGGCGAGGATTCGCTCTACATCGACTGTCCCGACATCCTCGCACCAGTCAAAGGGCTCGGGAGCGTGGCGCGGGCATATCTCGTGGCCCGAGATCGAAGGTATAACCCGCTCTACGTCTCCAATCACAAGTCGATCATCGGGCAGACGATCGAGACAATCCTCTCGGCCGAGCCGTCAGAATCCTTCAAGACGTTCAAGGTGACGTGCGCGGGGTCAGGCTCTTCGGAGGCCCGAGGCATCGCCGCCTATATAGAAGAAACCTATCGCCTCGTCGAGGCCGAGGAGGCTGATCTCAAGGTTCACATTATCAAGCTCGGGGAGTGCTGGGAGGTCGGGGCGCAGATCACCCCGAGACCCCTCTCCCTCAGGGCATACAAGGTGCGGAACATGAGCGGGGCGATGGACCCGACCATAGCATATGCCATGAACTCGCTTTGCGGGCTCGAGCGGGTCGATTCATACCTCAACGTCTTTTCCGGGAGCGGGACACTGCTCGTAGAGGCAGGGCTTCGCTACCCGAACATAGGGCGCCTGGTCGGCTTTGACAATGACAAGAAGCACGTCTCCCTCGCTATCCAGAACGTAAAGGAGGCGGGGCTCATCAAGAGGGTGTCGCTCAGGGAGGCCGACATCCTCGAAGAGCCTGACCTCGGGACATTTGACGTAATCGCCTCCGACCTGCCCTTCGGCATGTCCATATCCAAAGGAGAGGATCTCGGGGCGCTCTATCGATGTTTCGTCGAATACTGCGAAGGGGCGCTTGGCGCGGGCGGGGTGCTGGCGGTCTACACGAGCGAACACCATATCTTGGAGGAGTTGCTCAAAAAATCTAATTTCCAAATCCTGAAGACGATCGACCTGAGATTCGTCACCTCGGTTGACGCGTATCTGCGACCGAGAATATTTTTGTGCGGGCTTAGGAATGGTCTTGGCAGGGAGGGAGTGTATACTAAGTGACACCCAATCATGGCACACGCAAAGACAGTGCATCCAAACGTGGGCGCGCTCCTGCCGTTCAATCGCATCGTGACCTATTACGGAAACTTCTATTCGAAGTCGATGAGCGCCCTCGGAGAGTGTCCCCCGACGTCATGGCACAGGGATCGGCGGGGGAGGAGGGCCTCTATCGACCGCGAATGCCCGACGACCAGATAAGCGCCTAGCAAGTGAGATCTACGGGGTAGAAGCACCGGTCTCGGTGCCCTATTCTTGGATCCATTTGAAGTCGGGCGGTGCCATGCATTCATCAGCAGGTAATGCCGTGCCGATAATCGAACTCGCTGAGGCTTATCCTCCAGAGATTATCTGCTGGATGATTGCGCGACGCGACCCCATGACGGTTATCCCATTCGACCCAGCATCAAGCCTGTTCGAAGAAGCCCGCCTCCTACGTGATGCTTGCGGGGGTAAGCCTGAATATGCCGAAAGTCTCGCTGTCGTGAGATCGACCATTGGGATAAGTCCTGCCCTTGAGGCTTACCCCCTTGACCATCTCGTCTTGGTGGCTCAACTGTCGGGATTCGATCCCACAGTTACGTTTCAAATTCTGAGAAGGGCGACAGCATACGCGAATGCGATAACACCAATAAGCTGCAGGGACCTTGGGTATATTAAGCGTTGGCTGGAACTCTATGGGGCCAAGCACCGCATCAAGATACGTGAGGCCGGTGAAACTTATACGCTTGGCCCCGGGCCACTTGATGAACTCGTGACCGCCCTACGCATGACGTTAATCAAGACAGAGTGGGAAGCACAGGCCATACACAACGCTGTGCACAACACGGCAAAAGAGCATGGTAAGAAAGCATCAGACCTTTTCAGTGAACTCTACAAGAGAGTTATCGGTCAGGAGCGCGGGCCAAAAATCGGTTGGTTACTCGAAACACTCGGCAGGGAAAGAGTGGTTCAACTCCTGAATTAAAAACTTCAGGAGGGCGAGGTGGGCCTTTATTGGCCCACCTTTTTTATTTCGCCATCCAAGAGACGTATGACGGGGTAGCCTTTCCCTGATTCATAACGTTTAATCTCTACCTCATGTCCAGGTTCATAATGAGGGCTTACGTCAGCATTTATGATATCCATGCCCCGATAGTCAGACAAGCCTATTTCGTTTGGATCAGGATCGACGGCTGATGCGATCTCGATGGATTTTCCAAGAATAATACTACCGGCACTTACACCAATATAGATAAAATCACTGTTCTGCAAAAGGGCCCTGATTCCAATGTCGGCACCGCTTTTTCTGACGTAATACATTAGATGGAAAGTATTACCGCCACACACGTACAAAATATCACAGTGCATAAGAGATGCTGCGGACTGAATTTCAAGATCGATAAAGGACACATGGACGAATCCCATTTCAACAAACTGTTGACGGGCGAGTATGGAGTATTTGTTCGCCTCCTTGCCCTTTGCGGCGGTAGTTAAAATAAACACCCTCTTATCTTGAGGGTTAGCAACCAATTTGAGAATTTCAGCTTTAGCATAGTCAGACCCGATGCCTGTGGATGTGAGTATTATGTGACTCATGTCATCCATGATAACACCATGCGACAAATTAATAAAAGATATTTTTTATCTGACAAATGTCTAGTGTATAATACAAACACATTACGCATGGCGCACACAAAGAAAGCACCCTCCAGACGCTCCCATCTCATCATACTGGGATTCATATCAACCCTCCTCCTGGCAGGCGCCGCCTTTGCCATCGCGGACAAGAGCGGTAAGTTCACCAAGGAATACGAGCAGGTCTTCAAGCCCCCCGTCCTCGACAAGGCGCTCTACGACCTCAAGCTCAATCAGCTGGCGCACATAATCGTCTCGACCAGCACGGCCTCGACGACAATTCCCGGCATGATTTTGGCCACAAGCAGCGCGACGTCGACACCCGCGCAAAAGCCAACGGCATCAACGACGCCTTCGCTCTGGCCCGCAAAGACCGTGTACCCAAACGTTGGGGCCCTCCTGCCGTTCAATCGCATCGTCGCCTATTACGGAAACTTCTATTCGAAATCGATGGGCGTCCTCGGACAGTATCCCCCCGACGTCATGCTCAAGATGCTCATGGAAGAGGTGTCCAAGTGGCAGCTCGCTGACCCGACAACCCCTGTCATACCAGCCCTCAATTACATTGCCGTGACGGCGCAGGGATCGGCCGGCGAGGAGGGTCTCTACAGACTGCGCATGCCTGATGACCAGATACAGAAGGCGATCGATCTCGCCAATCAGGTGAATGGCATCGTCTTTCTCGAGATACAGGTCGGGCAGAGCACCATCGAGAAGGAACTACCCGTCTTCGATAAATACCTCGCCCTGCCGAACGTGCATCTGGCCCTCGATCCCGAGTTCTCCATGAAGATGGGCAGGAAACCCGGCATATTCATCGGCACCATGGACGCGACCGAGATAAACTGGGCCATCGCCCATGTCGGCGAGATAGTCCGGGCAAACGGCCTGCCGCCGAAAATAGTCATCATCCATCGCTTCACCGAGAACATGGTCACTAACTACAAGAGCATACTGCCAACCCCGGACGTACAAGTGGTCATGGACATGGACGGGTGGGGAACCGCCAGGCTCAAGGCAAAGGTGTATGACATGGTCATCACCGAGGAGCCCGTCCAGTTCACGGGAATCAAGCTTTTCTACAAGAATGACCTTAAGACGCCAAGCACGGGCCTAATGACGACGAAAGAGGTGCTCGACCTCATGCCGCAGCCGAGCTACATTCAGTATCAATAGGCGAATTGACGTTTGCCCGAGGGAGATGTAGTGTTTGGGAAGATTCTCAACCACAACCACACGACACAACGTCATGCACATTCCATACGTCGGCATCACCGACTTCACCAAGTTTGAGCAGGTCGAGCATATGCTCCGAGTGTTCAAGGCCCACATTCACCCCACATCGACGCGCAAGCTTCATGTCGGGGTGATGATGAGCTACAAGACCCTTCATGGCCTCGAGACCAAATGGTCAAAGGCCTTCCCGCCCAAGGAGACGGTCGCGAGCATCTTCGCCTCAGGCGAGACCTACAACTGCCTCCACTATGCGGATTACGACAAGGACCCCGACTTCGACAGGAGTCTGGATCAGGCCGTCTCATACGGTGGATTCAATCTGAACGCGGTTCAGCTCGACATGGTCTGGCCGGAACCGGACGGCATAGCCTATGCCGTCCCCGGACACATCGAGGTCATCCTCCAGGTGGGCAAGAACGCCATCGAACAGGCCGACAATAGTCCGGACACGGTCGTCACGATGCTCGGGAATTATGAGGGCCTCATCGACAGGGTCCTTCTCGACAAGAGCATGGGACGGGGACTCGGTATGGATGCCATCGGCCTTCTGCCCTTCGCAAGGGCGATACGGAAGAGGTTTCCCACCCTCGGGCTGGTAGCGGCAGGAGGCCTCGGCCCCGATACCATGCACCTCGTCGAGCCTCTCGTCAGGGAATTCCCCGACCTGAGCATCGACGCCCAGGGAAGGCTTCGCCCCAGCGGCAACGCGCTTGACCCAATCGATTGGGAGATGGCGGGAAGTTATCTCTGCAAGGCATTTAATTTCCTGGAATAAATGCCAGTCTCGGTCAGACCCCTCTGCGACATCAATCGCAGGCGGGTCTTTTTTATTGAAAGCTTGATTATCTGGCGCATAACAGGTACATTTAAAGATATGAAAGCAGTCGAAAAACGAACGACCTCCTCCTCCAGCTCAAGAATTCACTTCAAGGGCTAGTCTTTGCTATCACTTCTCACGACAACGATTGATATCAGAAACGAGCCCTCGAAGGGCTCGTTTCTCTTTGCATGGTGCAAGGCAGAAAAGTTCCTTGTAAAAATATATGAACCGTATCCTAGTCCTAAACAACGTATCGAAAAAAGGCCTCGCGCTCTTTGGCGATGCTCATCGGGTGGGTCAAGACACGACCGACCCTGAGGGAATAATAGTGAGAAGCGCCAAGGTGAATACCGACCAGTATCCACACCTTGTTGCCGTCGCGCGTGCCGGCGCGGGAGTGAACAACGTTAGCGTGGCAAGGGCAACTGAAAAGGGAGTCTGTGTTTTCAACACTCCGGGGGCGAATGCCAATGCTGTCGCGGAGCTTGTCTTCATCATGTTGGGCAACTTCGCCCGACATGTCGATGAGGCACTCCGCTTCGTGCGAAGCCTTGATGGCGACGACCTCTCGATAACAGACAGGGTTGAGGCTGAAAAATCAACCTTCGCGGGCTTTGAGCTCGTCGGAAAAACCCTTGGTGTCATTGGCCTTGGAAAAATCGGCGTGCTCGTAGCAAACGCCGGCATCAAGCGCAGCATGAGGGTTATTGGCCACGACGCATTTCCGACATTCGGAAACATGCACCAGCTCGACTCAAGGGTGGAAGTCGTCCGGAAGATGGAAGGATTACTATCCGAAGCGGACGTGCTCAGCGTACATGTCCCGCTTTCCGAAAAGACGAAACACCTCATCGGGGTAAGTCAGGTCAACTCGATGAAAGACGAGGTCATCCTCATGAACTATGCGAGGGAAGGTATCTATGACGATGCCGCGGTAATTGACGGGCTCCGTGTGGGCAAGGTCAGGGCATTTATCACGGACTTTCCGACAAGGGCACTGCTCGAAGAGAAGGGAGTTATCTGCACGCCCCATCTGGGGGCAAGCACGGCTGAGTCTGAGGAAAATTGCGCCGTAATGGCAGCGAAGCAACTCAAAAATTATCTGGAATACGGAGTTGTCACAAACTCAGTCAACTTCCCGACAATCGAGACGTTTCCAGCCCAAGGAATCCGCGCCCGCCTGGCGATAGTGAACAAGGACATGCCGGGCATGATCGCCGTAATAGCGGGAATGCTTGGCGATGCGGGGATAAATATTCAAGCCCTAACCAATGAGAGCGCTGGAGGAATTGGATATAACCTAGTAGACCTCGGGATTGATGTCGGTGACGAGCTGGTTTCAAAAATCAGCGCGGCCCCGAACATACTCAGGGTGCGCGTGTTGAGGTTCTGACGGTCAAAGTTCAAGCCGCGGGGGTAAAACCCTGCGGCTTTTTATTGTAATAAAAAGCCCCGCGATTTTTAATCGCGGGGCCTGAACCCTGTAATCATCTCGAAACAACCTCGAAAGGCCCGAAAACCAAATGCCTCTCGACATGGCCCTCGAACGCTTTCATGGCCCTTTCGAATGCGGGAACCTGACTTCCTCCGACATCAATCTCGATGGCGAAGTTGTAGGTGCAGTTGCCGGCATGAACAGAATGGATCTGAATCAGATTCAAACCCTCCGCCTCGAACGATTGCAGGGCCCTGACGAGTGCGCCTGGACTATGTGCCACCTTGAAGACGACAAGCGACCTGTTCCTCGCGCCGACCGACACCACATGGAATGTCGGCGCGACGAGAAAGAACGTGGTGATCGCCTCGCTGTCCTCAAACGCCTCATCGAGCACGGTCAAACCATACTTTTCAGAGGCAGATCTCGGGCCGAGTGCGGCTGAGATACGGTGCTCGTCGCTTTGGGCGACAAGCCTCGCACCCTCGCCATTGCTCGAGACGCCGACGTTTAGCACATTCATCACGGACAGACGCGCTCTGCAGGCGCCGAGGGCCTTGGGATGTGCCAGAACCCTGTCGATTGACCCAATATCAACCCCGCTTCGCGCCATAAGGCAGAAGTGTAGCCTCAACCTAATCGCACCCACCACATGGAAAGGGCAGGGTATACCGTTTCCATAGAGCTTCAAGAGATCGATGAACGATTCAAGAGGCTCGGTTACTCTACCCTCGGCTATGGTCTCCATAGCGATGGCACCATAGCCACCGTGTCCCGCGACGAGCCTCAGGATTTCTCCGTTGGTCGCCGCCGGGATGCAGTTTGAATCCTGACCGATTGCCGTGGCCCGTGGGGCGCCATAGATATCAGCGAGAATGTCATAGGCGTCGTGCGAGAATGTCGCCCTGACAGGCCCGAGGAACGTTACCTTGTGCATGTTGTATCCTTTGTTTTTCTTGTTTCTTGTGTTGCTGACAAAGAGCTTGCCCAAAAAGAAAGCCGCTGTCCGAAGGGACAGCGGCTTTCTTTTTGAGATTTTTACAGCGCTAATTCACCTTCGGTTTTTCCGAGTTCTGGAAGAATCCAAAAAATGAAGTCGCGTGTATCACGGATTCACTATAGCCCAAGGTGGACTTATGGGCAAATGGGCTGTGCTATGCTTAACCTACCTTTCATGAAATTGACCACCCTTTGTTTTCCGACGAAAGACGGCAAAATCCTCCTCTCATTGAAAAAGCGGGGCTTTGGGAAAGGCTTTCTCAACGGCTATGGGGGAAAGGCCCAGGAAGGGGAGATGGTGGAACTTGCCGCCATCCGAGAGCTTTCGGAGGAGGCGGGTATAGACGCCAATCAGACAAACCTGGAAAAGGCGGCCATCATCGATTTCTTTGATGGCGACAACCTGATATCCGAGTGCCACGTCTTCTTTGTCGCGGGCTGGCAGGGAGAGCCCGTCGAGTCGGATGAGATGGCGAAGCCTGAATGGTTCGACAGGGAATCCATGCCGTATGACAGAATGTGGAAGGCCGACAGGGAATGGCTGCCCCTCATCTTTTCCGGCAAAAAAATTCATGGCAAGGCATACTACACCCCAGGCATGGCGGAGTTTGATCGGTTTGAATACGTCCCGTTATAGAGAACCGAAACGATGACCTCCAAACTACACGAAAACTGCAAGAGCCTCATCGGGGCGTTCAAGTCTGGAGCCCTTGGGCAGACAGTCATGCCAGAGGACTCGAATCCCGGTTTCAAGAAAGAAGACAGGGAGGTGAGAATCGCCTACTTCACTCTCCCGATGGCCCTTAACTATCAGAGGGACAGCTACAGGCTTTGGGAAGGCGTCCTGAAGACTTTCAATGACCCCGAGACCAGATTCGTGTTCGACGTGACCAGCGTCTCTAATTCCTCGGAAGAAAACCTTCGCAAGGCGCTCACGAAATACAAGGTCGCGCTTCAGCCGAACAAACACGTGAGAACCTGGATGACGATTTCCAAGACCGTGGCGGACAACTGGGGCTCATTCGCCGATTTGCTGGAGGCGACAGAGGGTGATTTCCTCAAACTCAGACAGCTTGTCAGAGTCGATCACAGGAAAGGCTTCCCATATCTGTCCGGTCCGAAGATATTCAACTACTGGTCCTTCATTCTCGGCACATATGCTGGCATGGCACTGAAGAACAGAGATCGGATAGACATCGCCCCGGACACCCACATCACTCAATGTTCCATAAAACTAGGGGTAATCACGCCGGGGGAGGCGGACAGACTGAGCAAAGACGAGATTTCTGAACGCTGGAGAGAATCACTTTCCGGAAGCGGGATAGACCCGATAGACCTGCACCCACCCCTGTGGTTCTGGAGCAGGAATGGGTTCTTATTTAATCTTGACTAGAATATACTTAACCCATGGCAACTATCGACGATTTTCAGAAACTCGACATACGCGTGGGTAAAATCATATCCGCAGAGGATTTTCCCGAGGCCAGGAAGCCGGCCTACAAGCTCACGATAGATTTCGGGCCGGAAATCGGGACCAAAAAGTCTTCCGCGCAGATTGTCGCGCTCTACGCGAAGGAGAGCCTCGTCGGAAGACTTGTCTTGGGCGTGGTCAATTTTCCTCCCCGTAAAATAGGGCCATTCGAGTCCGAGGTTTTGACCCTTGGCGTGCCTGATGGGGACGGGAAGGTCATTCTCGTAGCCCCGGATGACAAAGATGCGGTGATTGGAAGTAAGTTATTCTAAAAGCCATGGACATAAAACTAGGAAAATTGGACTTCGCCCTCGCAAAAGACCATCCCAAGCTTCTTTCCGCAAGCGTTGCTGAAGCGATATCGAAACTACCTGACGGCGGACTCATCGGCGTGGCGGAAATAGATCCGAACATGTCCGACACCGCGGCCTTTTGCGCCGAGTACGAGGTTGGCCTGAATCAGGTGGCAAACTGCGTCATCCTCGAGGCAAAAAGGGCAGAGCGCTCGTGGTATGCGGGGTGCTCCATACTCGGAAGCACCAGGGCGGATGTGAATGGGCTCGCCAGGAAAACCCTCGACGCGCGCAAGGTATCCTTTGCCCCAATGGAAAGGGCGGTCTCTGCCACGGAAATGGAGTACGGGGCGATATCACCAATCGGCCTTCCTACGGACTGGATGCTTCTCGTCGACAGGGCCGTAGCCGATTCTGAATATGTCATCGTGGGGAGCGGGATCAGAAAATCAAAGCTGGCCATTCCGGGTAAATTATTTTCAACCCTACCTAACGTGAAAATCCTGGATGGTTTGGGCAGTGCTATCATCTAAATAATATGAAAACCCACCCCGAAACCACGATCGGCCACGTGCACCTGACCGTTGCTGACCTTGACCGATCGCTCGCGTTCTACCGCGACCTTCTGGGCTTTGAGGTGACGACCCGCTATGGCCAAAACGCGGTGTTCCTGTCTGCCGGCGGGTACCATCATCACATCGGCCTCAATACCTGGGCGGGCAAGGGCGTCACACCGCCGCCACAGGGACACTCGGGCCTCTACCACTTCGCCATACTCTATCCGAACAGGAAGGCCCTTGCTCAGGTCATCAAACGCCTCATCGACGCCGAATATCCGATCACGGGAATGTCGGATCACGGGGTCTCCGAGGCGATATACCTCGATGACCCTGATATGATAGGGGTCGAGCTCTATGTCGATCGTCCAAGGTCAGAGTGGAAGGTAAGGAACGACGGTGAGGTGGAGATGGTGACGAAGCCTCTCGACATCAAAGATCTGCTCGGCGAGCTTGATAAATAAAACCTAAAACAAACACATGCGAAAAATGATCCTCGGACTCGTCATCATAATGCTCGTCGGACTTTCGACTTTCGTCATACTGAAAAATCCCGGGCGAAATGAAGCCCCCGCAAATAGCACCGAACAGGTCACCACGACCACGGACAACGACAGCACAGCGGTGACCACCAGCCTCAATCAGCCCCTCATATACAACAATGTCATGGTGACCGCCACCAAGGTGCTGGAGGATAGCCGCTGCCCGTCAGACGTTCAATGCATACAGGCCGGAACGGTCAGGCTTTCGCTTAACATAGAGACCACCCTCGGCACCTCGACCGTGGAGATGAGGCCGGGAGAAACGGTCAAACTCGACGGATTCTCCCTTTCGTTTGATTCAGTTTCGCCATACCCGGTCTCGACATCAAAGATATCGCCTGCCGATTATAAGTTTATCCTCGGCATTCTCTAAAGACATGAAACTCATCTTTCTCGACACCGAATCGACGGGCATAGACCCGGCAAAGGATCGCCTTTGTCAGGTCTGCTACAGAACCGACGCTGACGGGACGCGCGTAGAATACTTCAAGCCACCAGTGCCGATATCGATCGAGGCAATGAGCATAACCCATATCACGAACAAGATGGTGTCGGACAAGCCCGCCTTCATGGGGAGCGGCATGCAAAATGATCTTTCCGCGCTTCTCGCCGAGGGAGTCCTTGTCGCCCACAACGCCAAGTTTGACAAGACCATGCTCGAGCTCGAGGGCCTGAAGGTGCCCAGGTTCATCTGCACCCTGCGCCTAGCCCGACATCTCGACGCCGAGGGTGTCATCCCAAAATACAACCTCCAGTATCTCCGCTATTATCTCGACCTTGATGTAGCGGGAAGCGCGCACGACGCAGAAGGGGACGTGAACGTGCTCTATGCCGTATATCAGAGACTCTTCGCAAAGGTCCGCGCCCAGGAGGCGAGCGACGAGGCGGCGATCGCCAAGATGATAGACATATCGGGCAAACCCTCGCTCTTCCGAACCTTTAACTTCGGCAAGCATATGGGCAAGAGGCTCGAGGACGTGGCCAAGACAGACCGGAACTATCTCGAATGGCTGCTCGGGCAAAAGCTCGCGAGCGGGGAGGATGACGAGGATTGGATATATACGCTCAAGTTCTATCTGGGGAAGGCCTAGCGAGCGCCTGAAGATATTTGACAATATACAATATATTATATATAATACACAAGTAAGCTGTTTCATTCAAAAACCGTCAGTTTTTCCTTTTACCTATGAAAAAGCAGATCCTTGTCAGCATCAGTATTCTCGTGGCATTTTTTGCCACTGTTAGCGCGAGTGCCGAAGGCGGATTTTTCTCGTTTGACGTCTGGGACAAATATGTCACGGCAGACTCGGGTCTGGCCTACGACAATCCCGTGCTTCAGACCTACACCTCAAAAGACATCGGCAAAGGTTTCTACGCGGGTCTCTTCACGTCCGTCGCCGACAAGAAAGGCTACGGCAACGAAGTGGACCTGAGCTTGGGCCGATCCTGGGGAGACACCGTGCAATACGATGTCAGCGTATCGTATTGGAACATATCCGAGTTGGACAGGACGAACTCGGACCTCTGGGTGCTCACCCTCGACGCTTCGAAGGAAGTTCTCTCGGGACCCATCAGTGTAACCATCGGCGCATGTCTCGAAAGCTACGTTCCTATGGAGAAATCCTTCTGGACCGGCGGCTATCGGGGCACGCTAAGAACAAGCGTCACCAAAGAGCTAGTCAAGGACAAGCTCAGCCTCAACGGTGAGGTGTCGCTTATGCGTGACGATGGGTCCCTCGGGTCTAATCCATCCTTCGTAGCAGGCCTGTCCGGAAGCCTGGCGTGGACGGTCGGGAGATTCACAATCATGCCAATCGAGGTGAAAGTCACCGAGATACTAAGTAACGTGAGTGACGGCCGCAAGGACCGAATCGTCCTGGGCGCAGGCATGTCCACCACGTTCTAACGCGTCGGAATTAGTCAGTTTCGGGAGCCGTAACCTTCAAGGTTGCGGCTCCTTTTGTTTTTGTGTAAAACCCGGAGACATCGTTACGATTGCCCCCATAGGGAGCTGATGATATGCTTTGGCTATCAAACCCATGTCACAGCCACGAAAAATCCTCCTCTCGGGCGTAAGGCCCACTGGTCGCCCCCATATCGGAAACTATTTCGGCGCGATGAAGCAGTTCGTCGACCTCCTGAACACCGGCAACTACGAGTGCTACTTCATGATCGCCGACTATCACGCCCTGAACTTCATACAGAACAAGGCCGAGATGCAGACGAACATCATCGACCTCGCCCTCGACTATATCGCCATCGGCCTCGACCCAAAGAAGTCCGTGCTGTTCAAGCAGTCTGACGTCTCCGCCCACACCGAGCTCGCCTGGATATTCGACAGCATCACCACCATGCCATATCTCATGCGCGCGAACGCCTTCAAGGATGCGGAAGCCAAGAACTCCGAGATAAACGTGGCGACCTTCAACTATCCGATGCTCATGGCGGCAGACATCCTGATATATGACGCGGATATAGTTCCCGTGGGCCTCGACCAGAAGCAGCACATCGAGTACACCCGCGACACGGCCCAGAAATTCAACCGCATCTTCGGCGAAACTTTCAAATTGCCAAAAGAGCTCATCGTCGAGAATGTAAAGACCGTCCCTGGCATCGACGGGCGCAAGATGTCCAAGTCATACGGCAACACCATCGGGCTCTTTGCCACCGACGAAGAGATAAAGAAGGCCGTGATGTCCATAGTCACCGACTCCGGCAAGAATCCCGACGGAACCCCATCCGTGCCGGTAAACGTTCGTGCCATTCACGAGCTCTTCCGCGACAAGGCGTATCTCGACGCGCTCTATGCCGAGAAGGCGGGAAAATATAAAGACCTCAAGGAAGCTCTGGCCGCCGACGTTCAGGCGTTCATCAGGCCGATGCGAGAGCGACGCGACAGGCTCGCACAGAATCGATCAAAGGTAATGAAAATCCTGGCAAAGGGAGGGAAGAAGGCTGCGAAGAAGGCAAACAAGACGATGGAGAGGGTGAAGGAGGCGGTTGGCGTGACCCTCGAATAGGCTTTTGTATATACAGTATAGCAAACAGGTTGACGCTTGCGCAAGGCTATGGCATTTTGCTTTACTTATCCCATGAATAACAAAGAAAAAAACTATTCCTCGCTCGACCTCATTCGATCGCTCTGGTCCTTTCTGCGTCCCTACAGGGGAAAATTCATCCTCGGAACCCTGCTTCGCATCATCGGCGAGATCACCTGGCTCTATCCGGCCTACGCCCTCGGGTCGATAGCGACGTTCTTTGTCGGATATCACATAGGCGATCCTCTTGGTCCTTTCTGGCAGATCATCGGTCTTCTGGGTATCGCGTCCTTGGTCTATTTCATAACGTCCTACTTCGGCAACCTCCTGGGCTTCAGGACCGCCCTCAGGACATCCATCGATTCGCAGCTTATCGCCATCAAACACATCCTCAAGCTCGACATCGGCTGGCACGAGACGGAGAACACCGGAAACAAGGTGAAGAAGATAGACCGCGGGAGCAACGCGGTCAACATGCTCCTCAGGGCGTGGTTCTCCCCGATGATCGGTATAGTCGTCAGCCTCGTCGGAGTCACCCTCATAATATCCCGCTTCGACAAGATGATCTCGTTTCTGACGCTGGTGTTCCTCGTGGCCTATTTCCTAGTCTCCTTCTTCTTCACGAAAAACGCGGTCAAGGTCCAGCGAGCCGAGAACATAAAGGACGAGAACCTATCCGGGCTCATATTTGAATCGGTCAACAATGTCCGAAGCGCCAAGGTGATGTCGATGATTCCACCCCTCACGGAGATGATACGGGGGATGAGTTCGGAACTCTATAGCCTTGCTCGTATGAGGGTGTTCTGGTATCAGTCGGGCGGTGCCGTAAAGAATCTCACGGGACAGGCCTTTCGCCTGGCCATCATGGCATACATAGGCTGGGGCATCATGCAGGGATGGTATGGCGTCGGCTTCATGGTCCTCTTCTACAGCTACTTCTCGAGCGTCCAGTCAGCGGTAGGCCAGCTGGCCGAAAGCTCCCAGGACTTCGCCATACGAAAGACCCAGGTGGGCAGGATGACGGACCTCCTCAAGGAGAAGCCCTCGACGGACATCGAGGATGGCAAGCTGCGCTTCCCCGACGGATGGAAGATGATCGAGGTAAAGAACGTGTCCTTCGCCTACGGGGACAAGAAAATCCTCGACAACGTCACCTTCACCATATCCCGCGGCGAGAAGATAGGAATCGTCGGGCTCTCCGGTGCCGGCAAATCGACGCTCTTCAAGCTGTTGCTCAAGGAGCGCGAGAATTACGAGGGGGAGATCCTGGTCGACGGCATCCCGCTCAGGTCAATCAGCAAGAACGACTACTTCAGGCACGCGGCCGTCGTCCTTCAGGAGACCGAGGTGTTCAACTTCACCCTTCGCGACAACGTGACGATATCGAATCACGAGAAGGCACTTGATGACAGGCTCTTCGAGAGGGCGATCGAGATAGCGCACGTCGCGGAATTCGCCAAGGCGCTGCCGCAGGGGACGAACACCCAGATCGGAGAGAAAGGCGTTAAGCTGTCAGGGGGCGAGAAGCAGCGCGTCGGCGTCGCCCGCGCCATATTCAAGGAGCCCGAGCTGCTCCTTCTCGACGAGGCAACCTCGCATCTCGACATCGAATCCGAGGAGAAGATACAGGACTCGCTCCATCAGTTCTTCCAGAACGTCACGGCGGTCGTCATCGCCCATCGCCTCACCACAATAAGGGAAATGGACAAGATACTGGTCATCGAGGGAGGAAAGATCATCGAGCAGGGAAGCTTCGCCGAACTACAGGCAAGCAAAGGCAGGTTCTACGGCCTCTGGGAAAAGCAGAAGCTCTAGTTTGCAGGGGTCGATTTTATGCGCTAGAGTATCCTCATACCACTGACCCGGCTGACACCGGCGAGGTAGGGGAAGGAAATCGCTCGAAACCCTTATGGTTCAAGGCGAAAGTAGAATCTCCCGGAACCCGCCCGATGCGGCAAACAAAGAGTGGGCCATGCAAAAAACGATGGCCCGAAAACAGGGTGGCACCGCGACAAAGTCGCCCCTGCGAATTTATCAGCCGATGAATTTGGAGGGGCGACTTTTATTTTCCCCCGAATCTCACAAGCCACACGCATGACAACACTAGAATCACCGGAGCCGCAGGAGAAGGACAGTCACCTCGACGCGTTCAATCATTGCCCGTGCCCACAAGGTCCGATGGACATCGCCCGCGAGGAAGAGTACATACACTTCACGAACGAGCTCCAGGGAATGCTCGCCCTGCGCAAGTTCGGCAAGGATCCCGAGACCGAGAGATTCGCGAAATGGGTGGAGATGTTCTCGGTGCGGTTCAGGGACAATTTCGAGCGTACGATACGGGAAAATCCCCTCTATTTTGACGGAATAGCGACCATTGGTGACATAGGCGAGGAGAAGTGGGCTGATCTCGAGGAAAAGATATACAACTAACAAAAACCATGGAACGAACATACATAAAAGACCTTGAATCAAAGATGGGGCAGGAAGTGACCATCGCGGGATGGATAGACATTAGGCGCGACCAGGGTAAGCTCATATTCATCGACTTCCGCGACATGACGGGATACGTGCAGGGCGTGGTGCTTCCAAACGCCAAGGACGCACAGGCCGTTGCATCAACCGTCCGATCTGAATGGGTCGTCGAGGTCAAGGGCAAGGTAAACCCTCGCCCCGAGAAGAACGTCCAGAAGGACAAGCAGAACGGCATGATCGAGCTGGAAATTCTCGGCATTACGGTGCTGAACGAGGCACAGACTCCGCCGATCGACGTACGCTCTGACGGCAGGGAGATCGGCGAGGAGAGCCGCCTGACCTATCGATACCTCGACCTGCGCAGGCCCCGCATGCAGAAGAACATACGAAACCGCCACGCGGTGAACATGTTCATCAGGAACTGGCTGACCAAGGAGGGCTTCGCCGAGATCGAGACCCCGATGCTCACCAAATCTACCCCTGAGGGATCCCGAGACTATCTCGTCCCATCCCGCATCGAGAACGGCAAGTTCTATGCGCTCCCTCAGTCACCCCAACAGTACAAACAACTCCTCATGTCGGCAGGCTTCGAGAAGTACTTCCAGATCGCCCGATGCCTCCGCGACGAGGACTCTCGCGGCGACCGACAGCCTGAGTTCACCCAGCTCGACATGGAGATGAGCTTCGTAGCACAGGAGGACGTCATGGCCCTGAACGAGAGACTCTTAATTGAAATGGTTCAGACCGTGGCCCCGCACAAGAAGATCCAGCAGATTCCCTTTCCCCGACTCAGCTACAAGGAGGCGATGGAGAAATACCAGAGCGACAAACCGGACATCAGGAACGACAAAAACGATCCCGACCTTCTCGCCTTCGCCTGGGTCATAGATTTTCCACAGTTTGAGAAGACTGATAAGGGTGGATGGACCTTCAGTCACAATCCATTCTCGGCGCCAAAGCCAGAGCACGTCGACATGCTCCTCAAAAAGGAGAATATCGGTGACATAGTCGCCACCCAGTACGACATCACCCTCAACGGATTCGAAATCGGCGGGGGTGGCATCCGAAACCACAAGCCCGAGATGCTCGAGAAGGTGTTCGAAATCATGGGTCATTCCCCAGAGAAGATAAAGGAAAACTTTGGGCACATGCTCGATGCCTTCTCCTTTGGCACCCCTCCGCACGGCGGCATCGCCTGGGGCATCGACCGCGTCATGGCGATACTCGAGAACGAGCCGAACATACGCGAGGTCATCGCCTTCGCCAAGACGGGAGAGGGGAGGGACCTCATGATGAAGACCCCGTCAGAGGTATCGACCGAGCAGCTCATCGAGCTCGGCATCAGCGTGAAGAAGGCCGGAAAATAGGAAACGATACTATCAACCTGGAAAGCCCCGCATCGAAAGACGCGGGGCTTTTCGTTCGTACTATCAGGAGGGACGGGTTACAAACACCCTCCCACAGCTCCTTATGAGGCACGGACCTATATGCCGAAGCCTCGAGCCCGCGGTCCTCGAGCGCCTATATGGCCTCGGCCCAAGCGAGCAGGTATTCATGGGGATCAGATGACTGTCGGGCATAGCCTGACCATCGGAAACCTCGGTGCCCGCGCCCACACTTGAGGCGCGGGCACCTTTTATCATTTTGCCTCGCCAATACCCTTGACGGATACAACCCATGTGCTATCCTTTATGTGGGTCGAGGATAGTTTTTCCTCCCCCACAGCTCTTTGACGGGGCACACAAACATCAGGTAGGGAGGATTCGTTCTCCCTACAAGGCACTGTATTCCCTCAAACTCGCGTTTCCATGATACACATTTGGCTTCGGCCAACGCGATCGGAATTGTTCTTTGTCTTGTGGCCGTCTGGATTTTTTTCCGCGCCCACGCCATCTCGGGTCTCCCTTTCGGAAACCCATCTGACGCATCCCTCACCAGATCGTCACCCACCCCTTTAAGCCGCTTCCTCATCTTTTTTGAGAAGCGGCTTTTCTATTGCCCGATGCGCCCGGTCCCGATGTGCTAAAATAGGCTCGCAAGCCAAAATAAACCCACATGTCATTCACCGTAAAGCAGAACAAGTTCGAGGGCCCTCTCGACCTCCTCCTCGACCTCATCGAGAGGAGGAAGCTTTTCGTGAACGATGTCTCCCTGGCACAGGTTGCCGACGACTATATCGCCTATGTCCGAAATCTCGCGGACTTTCCCGTGGCAGACAGCGCCCATTTCGTCCTCGTCGCCTCGACGCTCCTCCTCATCAAATCCAAATCACTCCTGCCGACACTCAACCTGACCGTCGAGGAAGAGGCGAGCGTCAAGGACCTGGAGCATCGCCTGAAGATGTACGAGAAGATTCGCGAGGCGAGCGTAGGCGTGAAGGCCCTCTTTGGGGCGCGGCTCCTCTTCGCCCGAAGCGAGCGAGCCCTCGCTCCCACCTTCTCGCCCGATGCCGACATGACCGTCGGGAACCTCTTCGCCGCCATCGGCCGCGTCCTGGCCCATCTCCCGAAGAAGGAGTTCCTGCCAAAGGTGATCATCGACAAGGTCATGTCCCTCGAGGAGATGATCGGCAACCTGACCGAGCGCATCGGCTCGGCCCTCAAGATGAGCTTCAGGGAGTTCTCGGGCACGGGTAAGGCCGAGCGCGTCCATGTCATCGTCTCCTTCCTCGCCATGCTCGAGCTGGTCAAGCAGGGCGTCATACAAGTGAGCCAGGAGAGGCATTTCGACGACATACAGATGCAGACCGAGAGCCTCGACGTGCCGCGATATTAAGAAGCCGATACCGGGAACACCCTGGATACTAGAACTTTATTCGCATTAGGCTATACTGGAAACACCATGAATCCGCTCAGCCTGGAATCACAGCTCGAAGCGCTCCTGTTCTGGAAAGGGGAGCCGATGTCGACCAAGAAGATCGAGGCGGCTTTGGGCTGCACGGCCGATGAGCTGGCCGCGTCCACGACCGCCCTTGAGGCCAATCTGGGTGGCCGCGGCCTCCGCATCATGCGCCACGAGGGCGAGCTTGAGCTGCGCACCGCTCCCGAGGCGAGCGACCTCATCACGAAATTGACCAAGGAGGAGCTCATGCGAGACCTCGGCAAGGCCGGCCTCGAGACCCTCTCCATCATTTTATACAAGGGGCCCGTCAAGCGATCCGAGATCGACTACATACGCGGGGTGAACTCGTCCTTCATCGTCCGAAACCTGCTCGTCCGCGGACTGGTCGAGCGCATGGCCGAGAAGGAGGGCGACAAGAGGGGATTCCTCTATGGCCCAACCCTCGACCTGCTCGCCCACATGGGCGTGGCAAAGAGGGAAGACCTCCCCGATTACGAGAAGACCCGCGCCGAGCTCGAGGCATTTTCAGCAACAAGCGATGAAGCCTAGGAGCATGGCCATATTGCAGCTGAGCGCCCTGGCCCTGTGCCTCGGGCTCATCCTCTGGTGGGCATATCCAAAGGCGGCCGTCACCGTGCCTCAAGTACAGCTCAGCGAAAGCGTCTCCACAACGACCTCTCCCATCTTCGATGCGGTGAACATCGAGGCAAAATCCGCCTACGTATACGACACGGTGACCAAGAAAGTCATCTTCGACAGGAACTCCGACCTGCAGCTGCCGCTCGCGTCCCTGACCAAGGTGATGACGGCACTCGCGGTGTCCAACCTTCTCTCGGACAGGGATGTGGTCACGATAACCCAAAGCGACCTGAGCGAGGACGGCGACACGGGCCTCGTGCCCAACGAGGAGTGGAGCGTCAAGGACCTGCTCGACTTCAGCCTGATCGTCTCGTCGAATGACGGCGCCCGCGCCCTGGCATCGGTGGCAGGCGCCTTCCTCGGCCCGACCTCCTCGACCTCTGCCGTCGAGGCCTTCGTGGGCAACATGAACTCGACCGCAAAAGGGCTCGGCCTCACCGAGACCTACTTCCTCAACCCCTCGGGACTCGACGCCTCGGAAACCCTCGCCGGGGGATATGGGTCGGCAAAGGACATGGCCCTCCTCGTCGACCACATACTGAGGAACAAACCACACCTCCTCGAGGCAACCTCCTTTGACAGGCTCAGGATCTCGTCCGGCCTTGCAGCCCACGAGGCCCTCAACACCAACAAGGCGATCGACATGATACCGAACGTCATAGCCTCGAAGACAGGGTATACGGACCTCGCCGGCGGCAACCTGGTGGTGGCCTTTGACGCCGGCGTCGCCCACCCTATAATCATAGCCGTCCTCGGCTCCTCCTTTGACGGCAGGTTCCAGGATATGGCTCAACTGGTTAGTTCCACGCTCGACTATCTGGCGCAGAAATAGGGCCTCGCCGTCTATTTGACTTTTCTCATATATAGTGATACAATAGTACAAGGAAATACACCCAAGCTCTTTGAGAACTCAACAGCACGTTGTTTCTTTTTCCGGCTTACCTACGAAAGGATTAGACATGAGCGAAAGCTCCGTCAGCGAAACCACTGCCGGCCAAGGCGTCAAAGCCAAGGCTGTTGTCATCATCAACACAATCATCACTCACGCCCGTCCTCACTGGGACGAGACCGTGGGCATAACCCTCATCCAGGACTACGGCAAGGACACGTTCGATACCAGCGGGGCCAGCATCATCACCGTCAAGGGTGACCCCAAGGAAATCGAAGCGTATGCCAAGCGCCCCGATCTCATCATGATCGGCGTCGGTGGCGACCTGGTCAAGATGAAGGGTCGGCAATGCTTCATCTTCGATGAGCACGGGCTCACCGACAAGAAGTGCGCGGCGGACCTCGTGGCGGAATATCTCGGCGTTGACGAGCGGCTCATGCCTCTCCTCATCGAGGTTCGCGAGAGCGACCTCGAGCGCAAGAATAACCCCCTGTCGATGGCGACTGTCCTGAAAGTGAGCCACGACCAACGCCCCCACGAGGAGGCCAAGGTGATCGAGCTCGGACTGCGGGCCGCGAAAGCGATCTGCGTCAGCCTTCTAGGCACGGGCTTAGTGGCAAAGGATCCCGACACCTTCCTGGTGAAGGCCTCCGAGGCCTACGTGAAGATTGGCGGGGCGAACGGCGTCAAGCCGATCGTCTTCAAAAATCTGATCGAACAGCTCCAGGTGGCGGCGGCCGCGAAGACCTTTTCCGAAATCAGCACGGTGTTCTACATCATGCAGGCGGAAAACAGGGAAGAAGCTGGATATTGGCTGAGCAAGGTCCTCACGGACCTCGTTCGTCGCCACGTCGACTTCGACCGTGCGCTCGAGGACTTCAACTCAAATCACGACGAAATCAGCGTCCCGTTCGGAAACAACGGCGCGACCATCCGAGTCGCCTTCATGAAAATGGAGAAGGAGTATGGCCTGATGGATCAGGTCTTCCGGTGCAAGCAGGCCGGCGGATGCGACATGTTGATCCTGAAGAACACGAGGGGTCAAGTCTGCATCTTCACCAATGACAAGGGTCAGAAGGGGAGATTCGACCTCGATCCTCTCGCGAGAATGATCCGCTGGGCGGAAATCGCGAAGTCGAAGCGCCACCCTGAGGGTTGGTGGTCGCTCAGTTGCGACCGTGATCATCCGGGCGTATGCCAGTGGCATTACTTCAAGAAGGGCTCGATGCTGCTGAATGGGAGCAAGAGCAAGCCCGATGTGCCTGCTACGCGGTTGGGTTACGAGGATTTCGTCTACATCCTCGGGTGCGCGTTCTCGGCGAACGGCATCAGACAGTTCATCAAGGACAGTCAGGTGGACACGAAAAAGTAAACGAGTAGCCGAAAGGCCGACTCAAGACGGGAGATGCAGTAACATGCTCTCCCGTCTTTTTTATTTCCATATCGCCCCGCGACTGATATGATGAGTGTCATGAAAACGGCCCGCATGGACAGACAGCTCCTCATATCGACGCTTCTCCTCGCGGGCGCCGGGTTCCTCATATTCATGTCGGCGTCGCTCGGGCTCCTTTCTCGTGACTCAGTCACTTTCGGTTCAATTGCCTTCAGGCAGATATTCTTTGGCCTGGTGCCTGGACTCATCGCCCTGTATTTCGCCTCGAGGACGCACTATCTATACTGGCGCAAGATATCTTTCTGGATATTCCTGCTTTCCATAGTCCTCAACATACTCATACTCATACCCTGGCTCCATATAGGCTTCTCCCACGGCGGAGCGACGCGCTGGATGCACATAGGATCGTTCACCCTCCAGACGTCAGAACTGCTCAAGGTCGCCGCCGTGCTCTATTTCGCGGCCTGGCTGTCATCGGTCAAGGAACGGGTGGCGACCTTCAAGGAGGGATTCCTGCCCCTCATGGCCATCATCGTCATCGTCTCCGTGCTCCTGCTCCTGCAGCCCGACCACGACACCCTGGTCGCCATCATCGTGTCGCTCATGGCTATGTACATGGTGGCGGGAGGGCAGTGGCGATGGGTGGGCGCGCTCGCCGTGGCGGGAGTGCTCGGCCTCGGCCTCGTCTACATGACCTCGCCCTATATCGCCTCGCGCATCAACACCTTTGTGCACCCGTCCCAGCAAGCCGAGGGGGCGGGCTATCAGATACAGCAATCGCTCATCGCCGTCGGATCGGGGGGCGTGACGGGACGAGGTTTCGGCCAGAGCATACAGAAATTCAACTATCTGCCCGAGCCGGTGGGGGATTCCATATTTCCCGTGGCCGCTGAGGAATTCGGGCTCATGGGCTGCATGGTCCTGATCGGCCTCTTCCTCTTCTTCACCCTGCGCTCGTTCGTGGTGGCGAGCAGGGCGAACAGCCCCTTCGGCGGATATGTCATCGTGGGAATCACAACCTTCATGATCTGCCAAGCCTTCATCAACATAGGCTCGATGATCGGCATACTGCCGCTCGCAGGCATCCCACTGCCATTCGTGAGCCAGGGAGGCACGGCACTTCTCTTCGCCCTGGGACAGGCGGGCATCATGCTCAACATATCGAGATATATGCTAAAATAGGCGGAATAACGAATACCTGACGCATGAAAATACTACTCACAGGAGGGGGAACCGGCGGCCATTTCTACCCCTCATAGCCGTCGCAGAGGCCATACGAAAGATCGCAAAGGAGGAGAAGCTTCTCGACGCCTCGATATACTACATGGCGCCATCGAAATACGACGAGCGGGCCCTCTTCGAGAACGGCATCTTTTATCAGAAAAGCTATGCGGGGAAGATGCGCCGATACTTCTCCATACTCAACTTCACCGACCTGTTCAAAATCGCCTACGGCATCGCAAACGCCATCATCGATGTCTGGAACATCTATCCCGATGTTATCTTCAGCAAGGGCGGATATGTCGGCTTTCCGGTGCTTTGGGCGGCCAGGCTTCTGCGCATTCCCATCATCATACACGAGTCCGACTCGCATCCGGGCCGCGTGAGCCTCTGGTCAGCGAAATTCGCCCAGAAGGTAGCCCTCTCGTATCGAGAGGCGGCAAAGTACTTCCCGGCGGACAAGGTCGCCTTCACGGGCAATCCGGTACGAAGGGAGATACAAGAGACGCTCAAGGAGGGCGCTCGCGAGTTCCTCCGGCTCGAGGACAGCGTGCCGATAGTGCTCATACTCGGCGGCTCGCAGGGCTCGCGCAAGATGAACGATGCCGTGATCGACATACTGCCCGGCCTCGTCAAGAAATATTACGTCATACATCAGACCGGCAAGGACAACATCGAGGACATGACGAACACCGCCAAGGTCATCCTGAACGAAAGCGTCTTTGCTGGCAGGTACAAGCCCTATGCCTATCTGAACAATCTCGGACTGCGCATGGCCGCAGGACAGGCGAGCCTCATCATCTCACGCGCCGGCTCGACCATATTCGAGATCGCCCTCTGGCAGGTACCGTCGATCATCATCCCGATACCGGAAGAGATCAGCCACGACCAGAAGCCAAACGCCTTCGCCTACGCGTCGGCGGGGGCATGCTCTGTCATCGAGGAAATGAACCTCTCGCCGCACGTACTGTCGGCTGAAATCGACCGCATCATCGAGAGCAAGGACATATCGGATGCCATGAGAAAGGGCGCCGCCACCTTCAGCCACAAGGATGCCGCCGAGATCATTGCCCGCGAGCTCATCAGGGTGGCGCTGTCCCATACGAAATAAGGTATACTTAAAAGCCATGATATCCCTCATCAAAGCCCTCTTTTCAAAGAACCCGGAGTCGTCAAATGCCGGCACACCAGGCTCTGGCGTGGTTACCCGCTTTGCCCCGTCGCCGACGGGCTTTATGCATATCGGTGGCGCCCGCACGGCCCTTTATGCCTATCTCTGGGCCCGAAAGAACAACGGAACCTTCATACTGCGCATCGAGGATACTGACACCGAGAGGGAAGTCGAGGGCTCGATCGCCCACATTCAGGAGACCCTAAAATGGCTCGGCATCAACTGGGATTTTGGTCCCGACAGGAAGGACAATCCATTCGGCTCGTGCATTCAGTCCGAGCGACTCGACAGCTATCGCCAGTACGCCCAAAAGCTCGTCGACAAGGGCCTCGCGTATCCAGACCCCTATACGGCCGAGGAGCTTGCGGCATTCCGCGCACAGGCGGACCTCGAGAAGCGACCGTTCCTCTACAGGCATCACAGACCCATCAACTTCGGCGTATGGAATGGCACCCAGGCACTGCGATTCAAGGTTGCGAAACCACGACGGTACAAGTGGCACGATGCGGTGCGCGGCGACCTCGAGGCAGGTGAGGAGGCGCTCGACGATTTCATCTTGATGAAGAAGGACGGCTATCCGACCTACAACTTCGCACACATCATCGACGACCTGCTCATGGGCGTGACGCATATCATGCGCGCCGATGAGTTCATCTCGTCCACCCCGAAGTTCCTCTCGCTCTACGAGGGCCTCGGCATACAGCCGCCGACATTCGTCACCCTGCCGCCGATACTGCGCAGCGACAAGACCAAGAAGCTCGGCAAGCGAGACGGCGCAAAAGACATACTCGAATACCGCAAGGAGGGCTTCCTTCCCGACGCCATGGTCAACTTTTTGGCACTCGTCGGCTGGAACCCGGGTACCGAGAGGGAAGTGTTCAACCCGAAAGACCTCATCGCCGAATTCGACATCGCAAAGATACACAAGGCCGGCGGCGTATTCAACGAAGAAAAGCTTCGCTGGATGAACAAGGAGCATCTCAAGCTCATGCCGATCGAAGGTGTCCGGGCCGACATTAAGGCCCGCATCGAATCGAACGAGCGCGCCAGTGACCTCAAATGGAACCTCACGCCCGAGATCGTGAAGACCATAACTCCCGTCATACTCGACCGCATCGAGGTGTATGCCGACATCGACACCATGATTGCAGAGCGCGACCTCGACTATTACTTCTCCGAGCCGTCATATGATGCGCTATCCCTCAAATGGAAAGACGAGCCGGATTTGACCAATACCATCAAGCACCTGAAGCATATCCGTGGCATCATGGCGGACATCCCCGACTCGAGATGGAATGAGGCGGACATCAAAGAGGCTGCCTGGCCCTACGCCGACGCAAACGGCAGGGGAGCGGTGCTCTGGCCGCTGCGATACGCCCTCTCGGGCAAGGATAAGTCGCCAAATCCGTTCACGCTCTCAGCAATACTGGGCAAGGAAACCGTGCTCAGACGAATCGATGTGGCGCTTAAGAAATGCGCCGATCATGCACCTCTCGCATAAAAAAAACACGCTCTGCGTCGTCATGCTGGCGGGGATAGTTCTCGTCACAGGATTCTCCTATGGGATCGCGCACGCAACCTCTGAGAGCGACCTGACCCAGCAGATCTCGGACACCAACAGAAAGATAGCCGACCTTGAGGCCCAGATAAGCGGACTCTCCGCAAACCTCAACTCGACCTCAAAACAGGCCCAGACGCTCAAAAGCGCCTTGGCCACCCTCGAGCTCACCCGAAAGAAGCTAGAGACCGACCTGTCCCTAACCACAACCAAGATACGGAAAACCTCGCTCACCCTGACCGAGCTGGCGACGAGTATCTCCGCGACCGAAAAGAAGATAGGGAAGTCGTCCGACGCCGTCGCCCAGGGCATACGCAACATATCGATGGCCGAGGACCAATCTACCGTGCAGGAACTCCTGAACCAGCACACCCTATCGGACGCCTGGGACTACGTGAATGCCCTGCGCGCCATACACAGCCGGGTGAGCGCAAGCCTGGCAGACCTCAAGGAACTCAAGTCGAGTCTCGACAGCAAGGAATCCTCGGCCAGGCAACAGAAGGCTAGCCTGGTCACTCTCCAGAAAAACCTCTCGGGGCAAAAGCAGGCCGTCGAGTACAGCAAGACCCAGAAAAGCGACCTTCTCACCTCGACCCAGAACAGCGCCGCCGCATATCAGACGCAACTCGCCGCGGCAGTGACCCAAAAGGCGCTCTATGAAAAGGAGCTGGCGGAATACGAATCGAAGCTCCATATCCTCATAGACCCGACGGCCATACCAGCACCTCGACACGGCCTCCTGGCATGGCCCCTCAAGGACGTCTTCATCACCCAGTATTTTGGCTACACGGCTGCCGCCGCGATACTCTACAAGACGACAGGGAAGCACGGCGGCGATGATTTCAGGGCGGCGATTGGCACACCGGTCTACGCGGCCCTTTCCGGCGTGGTGACGGATACCGAGGCGGTCAAGTACAAGGCCGGATGCCAGTACGGGAAATTCGTCCTGATCAAGCACCCGAACGGCCTCTCGACCATATACGGGCACTTCTCGTCAGTCTCCGTGAGCCCCGGCGACACCGTGCAGACCGGCGAACTGCTCGGGTACAGCGGCATGACGGGATACTCCACGGGCCCGCATCTGCATTTCGGCGTCTATGCGACCGAGGGTATACGAATCGTGGACTCATCAGCACTCGGATCGGTCAACTGCAAAGGCATAAAGACCGTGGCCGCCGATCCAAAGGCCTATCTTGACCCACAGGGATACCTGCCAAACCTCTAATCTAATATGTGCTACTATAAATACATATAAACTAGAGACATATGATCAAATACATCATCCTCGGCGTCATTGCGGTACTCGTCCTCAGCTATTTCGGATATGACCTTCGAACCATCGTGGAGGCACCGACGACCCAGAACAACATCCACTACGTCTCGGGCGGCGTAGGATTCATATGGGATGAATATCTCTCCCAGCCGGTATTGTACTTCTGGAACAACATCTTCGTGGGCATACTCTGGAGTGCCTTCATCCATAACCTAGGCAAGGTGAACGAGGGTGCTCCAACCGAGCTCGAGGCCGCAGGACAAAGGCTCCTGCATGTCGGCGATCAGCCGTACACGCCGATAGCGGAATAGCAGATAGAAAAATTGTAGATAAGAAATAAAAATAAAATCTCCAGAAATTAATCTGGAGATTTTATTTTGAGAACCTACCAGGGGAGTCAATTCGAGGAAAAAGCCCAAGAGGGGTCAAACAAGGCCCAGGGCCGCATAGCCCTTATCTAATCACCGAAAATGTATATTGTGCGACACTACTATAAAGTCCCTCCCCACGGCTCCCTGTAAAGAAAAGCCGCCCGATTGCTTCGGGCGGCCCGGTGTCCGCACATCAATTACATCAAAAGCTCGTCGGCCAGAATATTCCGGACCTCCACGAGGTTTATCTTGAGCTCGTCGAGGGTTCGGGCAATCTTCTTATACCTCATGGTCGTAAAATACTCGACCTGAAGGTTCACCAGCGACCCTTCGTTGTCCGCGGACAGGCGGAAGTCTCCCCTATACCCTGCCACCACCTTGCCGAGGGCCGCGGCGCAGCCGATCTCGCTCGCGGTGCCGCTGTCGACATCGATGCCATCGAGAATCGCGATGACGACATGGGACTGCCTTATGGCCTCGTGATTGTTGCGGGCGATGAGCGGATTGAGCCTCTGCCAGGACTTTCTCTTCTGGACGCCATAGGGCATCCTGACGACTGGATCGATAAGGGAAGGCGAAGTCAGTTCCCACGGGTCGAGGATCTCGAATCCGGCGGAAGCGACGAGTGGCTTGAACAAAGAGGCGTAGGCGTGTCTGCCTAGCTCTGAAAAGCCCAGAGGGCTTGCGATATACGCTTTTGGTTGTCTCATATGATAAAGGTCTTCTGTCCCCGATACTACCCTCCTCCGCCCAATTTGCAAGAAAAAGCCGCACCTTGTGGGTGCGGCCCTGAATTGTAACGAGCCTCAGGAAGCAGGATGATCCTGATAGACCTTTGTGGCCATGAGGACCAATGAGTCGTAGTGCGTGAGGGGTCCCAAAACACCCCTGCACACGATAAGCGACTCAACGGCGGTTTTTATCTCGGCCTTGCAGAGAGAGGACACCTTGATGAACAGCTCCCATGAGCGCTCGGGGGGAAGTTCCTCGTCAAAGGAAAGCCCTCCTACCCCAAGCCTCACAATGATCTTCCTGAGGTCATCGACGACGAAACCTCCTTTACCCCCATGGCGAACCTTTTTCCAGAGCTCGGTCGGGGCCTCGATGAAGGCCGTGAACATGACGTCTTCCCTGAGATTAGGAACGATGTCTTTCCAGACGTTGCGGTTATTGTCATCCGTGACCCAACCGAGGAAGACCATGGACCACCTGCTGAGCTCAACGTCGATGTGGTCCGGGCCCGAGGCGCGAAAGACCCAGTTGCGCCGATGCGTCCTGTTCGTGTTGCACAGGAGATTCCTCAGAAGCGGGAGCAGGATAAACCGGTGAGGATCCTTGAAAAGGAGGCCTCTGTCCGAGCTGTTTCCGGACTCACGGCTGATAACCATGTTCACGAGCATCGAGCGAGCCTTGAGCGACAGGGTCTCCCCTCCCGCCTTGAGCTCCTCGTCGGAGAGTCCCGTCTGATCGGCGACCTCGAGATAGAAGGCGAGACGTTTTGCGCTCGTATCCTCGTCCGATTCGTCGATCTTGATTTCGTAGCCGTGATGCAACAGGCCGAGCTGCTCATAGAGCGACAGGCCCGGGGTTTCCCAACGATCCATCCACTCTTTCCATGTGGCGGGTTTAGCGCCGATGTTTAGTTTCATTGTTCTGACCCTTTCGTATTTACGCCCAGTTATATAGGGCTTTATTTCAAAGAGGCGAAATGTACGCCTGAAAAGGATACTACTCCCCTCTCCCCTTTTTGCAACCAACTATCGCCCGACCAGGGTCATAAACCGCCCATTCGGCACATTCTCCCTCTTTGATTTGAAATGCGATAAGAATTCGCTGCCAATCTCAGCCGTACCACGGGAATCACGAACGATGCTCTCGGGCTTTACGTCAATGAGAGCAAGCCTCGAGTCGAGGGCCGCTGCCAGGTCGAGAAAAGCACCACCGGTACGATGGTCAATAAAATCAGCTATCCACGGACATTTCTCGAGGGCCTGTTTCCCTACCCTCTCCCACATGCCAGACTTGGAAAGGTCATACTGCATGGCAGATATGTGCGGGCCCATATAAAACTTAACCCGCCAGATGGGAACGAGCATCGCCGTCAGAGCGTCGCCGAGCGTGCCCGTTATGTCGTTCAGGAGCCCTAAAAGACCGACGTGGAGAATGCCATGCAAGCCAGTTTCCTCGTCAGCCAACACCAAAGGAACGCAGTCTCCGCTCAGAAGCGCCACGGCAATCGTAGGGTCAACGGTCAACAGGCCATCAACGGCATCGATGTAGTCCGAAAAATCGGCGTCGATGGCGGAAGCCTTCATGAAAGGGTCATATTCGAAAGCTACCGCGCCGCCCGTAGCACCTCCCTCCTCCCTGCTGACCAGGGCCAGACTTCCCGTGTGGCGCGGCTCGATGAAGACGATGTCCGACGGGTTGACTCCGTGCGCCCGACAGAAAGCGTCCCGTCGCGCCGAGACCTCATCCCCGTCACCATAAAGGGCAGACATGTTGCCGTCCGCCTTCGTAGAGAGGATGACACGAAATCCTCCGAGAGCAATGCTATCCTTTTGCATATGCGCAAAGTCTAGCATAAAATGGTTGAAGGGCGTCCAGAAACCAGATCCTACACATCTCCGCAACCAGACAAGACCATGAAGCTCATCTGTGCCAATGCCACATGTCGAAAGGAATTCGAGGGAAAGTCCTGCAACCACAATCAAAGCCTGTCGTTTTGCAAAAGAGAGTGCTTCGAGGAATACCACGCGTCACCCGAGGGACGATTCGAGTCCAAGACGTTCGCCGACAACCCTCCCGCAGGCGGGTCAAAGAAGGTCGGGATGCTTGGGTGCTGAGGGCCGTCGATAGACACAGGCAAAGCCGCCTGCCACGTACGTGGCAGGCGGCTTTTTCTTGCATTAGTGTGACTCACCCTCTCGTTTAGATCCGAGCGATCACGTCAGTCTGAGACTTCTTCCAGCACGGTGACGAGCTCACCCATGGCTTGTCGCCATACTTGCCGTAGAGGATCTTGGCGAACTCGATGTTACCCTGAAGGGTATAGATGTCGAGGCCCATCTTGGTGGCGTCATCCTCGTGATAGTACTTGTTTATCTGCATCACGCCGATGTCGTCGCTGTTGACAATGCCGCGAAGGGGCTTGCCCTCCTTGTCGAACTGCCTGAAGGAAGACTCGCACTTGGCGATTTCAGCCAATATGGGCTTGTCCTTGAACGACTCTCGAACGTACTGTTCGGTCGTGGCGATGCTGAGGGGAATGTTCACCTCTCGGGTAAGGGCAGTCGCCTGGGTAGACGAGGCAGCCGATGCCTTTGATTCTATTACGGTGTTAGTCGAAGACGGTGAGAAAGCCGAGGCCAACATCAGGAGGCCGGTAGTAAATTCAATCATAGCGTGGGGTCAATATTCAGAGGAGTGGTCCCTATCGACTTGCGTCTTTGAGAGATTCCTTTCCCTAAATAAAAAACCAGAGGTATTAAGCTCTGATGGGTACATTGTAGCACCTTACGATTCAAATGTCAATAGTTATGCAATGAAATTCGCCAGTGTCAATAGAATTATACGGCCTTGTACGGCCGTAAAATAGGGTATTTGGACGGGTGCCCCCGAATGAGGTTGACCCACCCATCGGCATCCACGGTCTCAATGTCTGGAATCATCAGGGAAACAGTGTCTCGAAGGGTGAATTGGGCGTAAAAAAGCCGCGGCGCATGCGCCGCGGCTTTGATAGATGAAACGGGACAGTCCAATCAGGATGATGGCCCCATGAAGACTTTGTCGGGATAGATGATTTCGAGACGATTCAGGCGAGCCTTGTGTTTGCAACACATGGTCTCAACCAGCCAGATGAGCAGATCTGCGAGCAGGGACTTCTTCTCCTCATCGACTCTGGCGAAACCAGTGATTTTGGGAAGGATCCGCTTGCTGACAAACAAATCAACGGTCGAAGTGGCCAAACACGGAGGTTTGTTGCAGTGACAGTGCTCGATTTGAGCCATAATCACCAAAACCATTTCCTGAAGAAAGACATCCCCCAGAGGATCGCCCTCTTCCTTAAGCCGGTCGAGCTCTTCAAACACCAGCTTGTTCAATTGGGAATGAAGCTCTTGTCGCTCAAAGCCACGCACTATCCATGGTTCAGCTGTCATAATAATTTCTCCGTAATATATAGGTTTCTGTGCAAAGAATCTTTACAAACAACATATTACACGCCTTGTCCAGATAATCAAACGATGGAGGGTATATTTTTGGGGGCAGAGAATCAGATTCCCTTACAGTTCCCCGCCGGCGCATATCCAGCCTTTTCGGCCTCTTCCTTGGTCGTAAACCAGATCTTGTTGTCATTGGATATAGTGCGAGCGCCCGCACAGGTGGGCAAATGGTATTTGGTGCCGGTCTTTGAGGCCACGTACTTGCCCGTCTTGGCTGAACTGGTGGACGTAACCGGAACAGGGTCTTTTGATGCTGATTTTACGGACGCAGCCGAGCTCGTGGCACGAAACTGTATTCCCTGCCCCATCTCTATGCGTACCGGGACGGCGGGCGGCCTAAGCGGGTCGATGCGACCCGCCATATAGCCGCCCGCCCCAGCCAATACTATGCAGGAACAGGCCCACACATCCCGTCGATCGAGAATATGGGCAAAAGCCTTGATTTTTATAAGGATATGGCTTATACTCATAAACCTAAGTATAAGGCTCGATTCGCGAGAAGAGAGATAAATTTTTCTTAAACAAATGGCAACAAAAAAGGCAGCCGGTAAAACAAAGAACGGTCGAGACTCAAACCCACGATACCTGGGCGTAAAGCTCTACGCGGGCGAGAAGACCAAGACGGGCTCGATCATCATCCGACAGGAGGGACTCAACACCCTTTCAGGACGAAACACGGCTCTCGGCAAGGATTACACCATCTATGCCATCAAGGAAGGCACCGTCGCTTTCAGCACCAAGCGAAAGACCGGCTTCAACGGCAAGACCAAGATCAGGAACATCGTCTCGGTAAAGTAACCTCTCGAAAAAGCCGCCTGTTGGGCGGCTTTTTCTTTGGTATCTTGTGGATTCCGTGACTACTTGGCCTTTACAACGAGGGTGAAGGTGGCCGACTTGCCCTGAACCTTGATGTCGATCTTGTGCTCGCCGACTTCCTTGATGGCCTTGTCGAGCTTGATGAACTCGGGGGCGACGTCAACATGGGTCTGCTCTTTGACGAAAGGGGCTATGTCGACGGGATGGAGGCCCGCGAAAAGGTGACCCTTCTCGTTTGCTTCGGCGGTTATTTCTACGGTGGTGTCATGAAGCGACTTGAGGCTCTTTACGATGAGGTCCTCCTGGATCTTTTTCTCGGCGTCCTCCTGCTTCTTGAGGACCTCAACGCGGGCCATGACACGCGGGGTGGCAACCTCGGCGAGACCCTGGGGAATGAGGCTGTTAAGGGCGAAACCGTCGGCAACGGTCTTTATCTCGTGCTTCTTTCCGAGTCCTTTGACGTCTTTCAGTAATGCGATTTTCATAGTGGAATAAGATTACCATATTCCCCTGCCCTGAGCCAGATTCCCGAGCATTGACAATCACCTATTTAAAATAGTATAGTATCGCCTGAACTTCTGCCTATCAACCCGCCTGTTCCCTCAAAAAAATGGACCTTAGACGCTTGGTATCAAAAATAATGATCGTGATCGGAGCAATCCTGCTGCCCTTTTCCATCATCATGTTCTCGTGGAGGGGTCACGACTCTTCACTTGACCAGTTCCTCTCAAAAGCAATCATGCTGGGCTTCTTCCTTCTCCTTTCGGGAATCTACCTCTACCTGCCAACCCGTAACAGGGGCACGTGGGACGAGGAAAGCCTTTCCCAAAGATGACAGGGTGATCCCCTCTAACGCAAATCCCGCAAGCTGCAAGCTCGCGGGATTTTTTGCCCCTATATACCGCCCACACGTCTGACTCTCCCCTTATTTGACCGTGTTCAGTATTTCTACCGCCTTTGCCATCTGGGGGTCCTTCTTGGCCTTTATATCGGCATCCGTGACCGGAACGACATAGTCAGGGGTGATTCCCTCGTGAGAGATCGACCTGCCGTTTGGGGTGAGCCATCGCGCAACGGTAACCTTGAGAGATGTATCCGAAGTGATCGGCACGAGCTCCTGGACCGACCCCTTGCCGAAGGTCTTGGCGCCAACGAGCTTTGCCACACCCTGTTCGGAAAGGGCGCCCGCGAGGATTTCCGATGCCGAGGCGCTGCCACCGTCGACAAGGATGACCATGCGGAGCTTGTCGGTGAATATGTCATAGCCCTTGCTGCGATACTCCTTGTCCTCGGCCTTGCCCTGAGACTCCTCGCGAACGATCATCTTTCCCGTGGGAAGGAACCAGCTGGCCATATCCACGGCCGCGTCGAGATATCCGCCCGGATTGCCGCGAAGGTCGAGGACGAGCTTGGTATCGCCGGAATCAACAAATTCCTTGAGGGCATTCCTGAAGAGATTTGCCGAACTTGCGCTAAAGCTGTAGAGGGAGATGGTGAAAATGCCGTCCTTGTCGTCGGTCTTGAGGGTGGGTATGTCTATGATGTCTCGGATAATGCTGAGGACGAAGGGCTGGGCGATGCCGTCACGGGCGAGGGTGAGCTTGACCGAAGTCCCGCTTTTGCCGCGGATGAGCTTGACCGCCCGGTCGGTCGACATCGAGAGGGATTCAACGTCATCAATCCTTACGATGAAGTCGCCAGCCTTGACGCCCGCAGCCTCGGCGGGACTGCCCTTGATGGGAGAGACGACGGAAAGCTTGCCATCCTTTATGCCCACCTCCATGCCGACTCCGCTGAAGCTGCCGGCTATCTCGCTTTTGAATATCTCGGCCTCCGCTGGCGGGAAGAACACGGTGTACGGATCGCCAAGGGACTCGGTCATGCCCTTGATTGCGCCCCAGACCCTGTCCTGAGAGGAGGCCAGGGTTGATGTCGAACTGGTCGAGTTGCTGGAGAACTTGTCGTCGAGTATCTTCCAGGCCTTCCAGAAGGTGGCGAAGTCGACGCTGTCCATCTTGCCGTCCTTGTTGATGACGTTCTGGACCAATGACTCGGCAGGAACCGACCTCACGCCGAATTTGAAGCCTGCGAAATACGATGCCCCGACCAAGACGACCAGCACCGCCGCCGATACTATGCGCTTTGATGAATTCATGGACGCCATTATACTATAGGGACCACCCGAATTACATATGAACATACAACTCCACAACACCCTGTCGGGAAAGAAAGAGGACTTCGTCGGCGACAAGACCGTCGGTATGTACCACTGCGGCCCGACAGTCTACAACTACATACACATCGGTAACCTACGCGCCTTCTTCCTGGCCGATACCTTGCGCCGCATGTTCGAGGCGACCGGCCACACGGTACGTCAGGTGATGAACGTAACCGACGTCGGGCTCCTCGAGGGCGACAATGCCGAGGACAAGATGACCGTCGCCCTCAGACGCGAGGGAAAGCCCCTGACCCTCGAGGCAATGCGCGAGCTCGCCGACTTCTATACCCAGGCGTTTCTTGCCGACCTCGAGTCACTCAACATCCAGAGGCCGCATGTTCTGCCCAAGGCGAGCGAGCACATACCCGAGGACATCGCCATCATCGAGAAACTCGAGAAGAAGGGTCTCACCTACGCCATCGCCGACGGCATCTATTTCGACACCTCGAAGATCGAGGACTACGGCAAGCTCGGCGGCATCGGCCACGCGCACGCCGACACAGAGCAGAGCCGCATCGGCATGAACGCCGACAAGCGAAATCCCCGCGACTTCGCCCTCTGGAAGCTCAATCCGTCGCTTGGCTGGGAATCTCCCTGGGGCAAGGGCTTCCCGGGCTGGCACATCGAGTGCTCGGCCATGTCCATGCGATACCTCGGCGAGACCTTCGACATACACACGGGCGGCATAGACCTCATACCGATACATCACAATAACGAAATCGCCCAATCCGAGCATGCCACGGGCCATACCTTCGCCCGTTACTGGCTTCACAACGCCTTCGTCAATGTGGGCGAGGCGAAGATGGCCAAATCGACCGGAAACTACATCGCCCTCAAGACCCTAACCGAGAAGGGCTATTCCCCTCTCGACTATCGATACCTGCTGCTCGGCGCGCGCTACTCCACGCCTGTAAACTTCAGCTGGGAGGCCCTGGAAGCGGCCCAAAACGCCAACAGGAAGCTCATCGCGGCGCTTCAGTCATACCCCGACGGAGGCACCGTCCAGGAGGGTGTCTGGAATCAGGCCCTCGGCTTTGTGGCCGACGACCTCGACACGCCAAAGGTCCTCGCCCTGGTCTGGGACACCCTCAAAAATACAGACATCGCGCCCGCCGACAAAAAGGCGACCGCGCTTAAGATAGACAGCCTGCTTGGACTCATAAAAGAGGAATCCGTCATCGAAGACACCATGATCCCCATCGATATCATCATGCTCCAGAAGCGCCGAGACATGGCCCGTGCCAACAAGGACTGGAAGGTGTCTGACGAGCTCCGCGACGAGATGGCACGAAAGGGATATGAGGTAAAGGATACGGCCGAAGGGCAGAAGATTAGGAAGATATAATGAAATCGCGTGCCTTCACACTCATCGAACTCCTGGTCGTCATATCGATAATCAGCCTTTTGGCGTCCATAGTCATCTCATCCCTCGGCTCAGCGAGGCTCAAAGGCCTGGAGACATCAATAAAATCAAATCTACGCAGCGCCATAAACGCGCAGGAACTCGAATATGACAAGGCGAGCCCAAACACCTATGCCGCGGGATCAATCGCTCCCGCGGCCCTGTCCGGAATGCTTCAGGCCATCGATACTGCGGGTGGCACCACCGGATACTATAGCCGAGACGGCACGAGGTGGGCGGTCTCTGCCAAACTAGACTCAAACACCCAAAAGAACTGGTCTGCGGACGGATCAAGCGTCGTGTCGTGGGACACGCAGGACGTGAACGTATCCGGGGCTTTTGTCTCATCGGGCGTGAAGATGAACTGGGTCACTGCCGTATCCGCCTGCGCGCTTTCGAGAGGGCGACTGCCGACAATCGAGCAGCTAGAGTCACTATTCCTGGCCCACAACTCGCAGGTCCCCACTGCTTTTCTGCCCAGCTCGTATTGGTCAAACACCAGTGGCCTCGGCAACAATACCGCGTATTATATAAACCTGAACAACAACGTAATACTAAGCTCCAACAAGACATCTTCGCTCTTCAAATATTACGTCCGCTGCGTTCGTTAGGGAATCATCTCGACGCGACTGTCGGTAGACCCTCGGATTCGATGGCATACAATGCGCCGATTTCGGTCGCCGTGAGCGTCTTCGCGTAAAGGCGGACCTTGGTGATATTTCCTGTGAGGTAACCCGTCGTACCCCCGGCAGAGGCACCCGACAATAGCGGGCCGTTCAAATTCAGATTTCCCGCCATCCCGCTAATGCTGAAATTAGAGACGCTTGTCGCGGTGCCGTTTATGTATATGCTTACCACATTGGCGCTTCGATCAACGACCATGGCCAAGAAGGTCCATCGATTGAGCGGTATTTTCTGTGAGGTACTGAAGCTCTTGTTGGTGCCGGCCGAATCTATCATCATCCCCGCCACGTTGCCGTTGCAGTTCATGCCCAGGGCCATGCGTACGGGGTTACCCCAGCTCGAGAGAACATTCACGTTGTGCGAACAGGAAGGGTTTGCGGTCGGGTAGATCCAGCCGGCGACCGTGAGGTTGCCCGTGCCGAGCTGATATGCGGGCACGTTCGTGCTGCCTCCCGCGTATGTTATCGGTGCCGTGCCGTTCATGACTATCGAGCAGCCCTGGTTATTGGGACTCATGTTTGACCAGGATATCCCCGACGCGATCGCGCCGCCGTTACCATAGCCCGACCTATCTGACATGGTCACGCCTGAACACTCATTGAAATCCCACATGCCCACCGCCTGATCACCGGCGACGCCATCAAGAGTCTGCGCGAATTGGAGCCCGGCGGAGATGCGGGCCCTGTCTCGGGCTGAATTGAGCGTGGAAAGCACGACCGAGGACAGCAAGGAGATTATCGATATGACGACCAAAAGCTCGATAAGGGTGAATCCTTGATAGCGTGTCGTGGTTTCTGGATACATCATGGATGGCTGATATTATAACACCGCTAGTGCATGATATAATCTTTTCCATGCGGACTATTTCTCGAAAGGGCTTTACCCTCGTTGAGCTCCTGGTCGTCATATCGATAATCAGCCTCCTCGCAAGCACCGTCCTGTCAACCCTAAGCGGCGTCCGAGACAAGGCTCGCGTGGCCGCGGGAAGGGAGTTCAACGCGATCGTCTATCACACCATAGGCGATATGGCCGTGGGCGTCTGGAGCTTCGATGAGTGCTCGGGAACGGCAGTGTCCGACACGTCGAGTTTGGGGAACAACGGAACCGTTGGATCGACGCTCTGGTCGAGCGACACGCCAACAGGATCGGGCTGCTCCCTCTCGTTCTCGACCTCCTATGTCAGCGTCGGCACATCAAACATGCCGAACATAGAGTCACCAAAGACCTTTAGCGTGTGGATAAAATACAACGGCGTCCCTGGCGGGAGCACGATCAACCTCTTTGCCGGCGGAAGCAACTCGATACAAATGGGCTTTAGCGGCGGAACGGCATTCAGGGTCTGGAAATATGGCGGATCGGCGCTCGTCAGCCTGCCAAGCCTCTTCTCTTCCGGCGTCTGGCATCAGGTAGTCTACACGTATGACGGGACGAATCACATACTCTATCTAGACGGAGCGGAAAAAGCCCGCTCGACGAGCGTCTCGGGACAAAGCGGTCAGACCGTAAGCGCCTCACTGGGCGGATCCGTATACGACAACCTGATAGGCATGCTCGATGACGCACGCGTCTATTCCTCAACCATTTCAGCGCAGGAAGTCGGAAGGCTCTACGCTGACGGACTATCGGCCCATCGTCCCATGGCGGACATTTCAACACTCATCCGGCCGAAGATCTAGGTTGAAACAACTATTTTCGAGAATCCCCTTTTATCGTCGCGATCGCCTCCTGTACGGTGGTCATGAACTGTGCCGGGAATATAATCGTGGAGTTTTTCTCGGTGGCGATCTCGGACATGGTCTGAAGGGTACGCAGCTGAAGGGCGACAGGATGGAGGGCTATGATGTCTGCGGCCTCACCCAATTTGACGGCGGCTTGGAACTCGCCCTCTGCGGCAACTATCTTCGCGCGGCGCTCCCTTTCGGCCTCGGCCTCTTTTGCCATGGCCCTCTGCATGTTGTCGGGAAGGAATATATCCTTTATCTCGACGGCGGTCACCTCGGCTCCCCACGGCTCGGTATGCGCGTCTATCACATCCTTTATCTGGACGTTAATGTCGCCAGTCTGGGAAAGCAGCTGATCGAGCGAGAATCGTCCGACGATGTTTCGCACCGTGGTCTGGCTGATCTGATTCACCGCATCATACACATTCTCGATGGCGATGACGGATTTCTGAGGATCGACGATCTTATAATACGCCACAGCGGCAATGTCTATCGAGACATTGTCCTTGGTGATTATCTTCTGCGAGGGAATGTTCATGGTGATGGTGCGCAGGGTGACCTTTGTCATCATCTCGAGGATTGGGATGAGGATGATGAGGCCCGGACCACGCACCCCCGTACACTTACCAAGAAAGAATATGACCCCTCGATCGTATTCCTTTACGACCTTGAGCGAGAGGGCGAGCAAGATGACGATAACGACTGCGATAATGGTGATCATGATGTTTAAAGTATATATCAGTTCCTAAAAGACTTCGAGAACGTCGCCCGACAGGCTATCCAGGATTTTCTGACGCTCCTTGCCCAAGAGTTCCGCCGCCGTATCGACGGACACGCTCTCCGCCATGAGATAGTCGCGTGTTGCGTCAGAGGGATTGACTACATATGCGTCATACTCGTTCTTCTTTCTGGTCCAGAGGTCGACTTGCGCCTGATAGGCCTTGAGTCGCACGTCATTGTCCGCCTGAAGCTTTCCGAGGACCTTCTGTTGATAGGGGTCAAGCTTCGCCACGGAGCCGTCATAATCGATCAGGAAGACGCGAAAGGCATATGATATCGATTTGAGGGAATCGAATGCCTTGGCGATGTTCTGCGCGGCCGCCTTGAGCTTGATGGCATAGAGCCTCGGTATCTTATCCTCCGTGTCACTGTTGAGCTTGCCGTTGAAATAGTCAAAGGAATTCTTCCCGGTGACGCTGTCGACGGCGAACTTGATCGAGTCAGACTGATTGATGTTGGCGTAGAGTCCGTCAAGATATCCGCGGAAGAGAACCTCTACCGCCGTCTTGTCCTTCTTGTCCTTATAGAGCTTCATGCCCTGGACAAGCAACGGGACCCTCGAAGGAAAGAGGTTCGTCGTAATCGTATATTTGAGACAGGTCTTCCCCTCCTCGAGCACCTTGCAGGCAAACGAGCCCGACATGCCGATAAGGCCACCCTTTGCGCTGATGAGGGCGCTGCCATTGTCAAAAGGCCTGCTGTCGCTCGTGGCCTGCATCGATGACGATGTCTTCTGGGTGACGATAGCCGAGACGAGAGACAGACCCGTGGACTGGGATCCGGGAAAACCTACTACGTAGACGCCATCGCCGACCGCCGACGCGCTGCCATAGTTCAGGGAAAGGTATGAGGAGGACTTTTTGTCGGAAAGCTGGAGCACAGCCAAATCGTTTGCCTCTTCGAGGCCAACCAGAGTTGCCCTCTTCGTCACGCCGCTCGAGAGGGAGACGTTTACAGAGGTGGAGGTGCCCATGACATGAAAGGCTGTCAGTATGTGCCCTTGGGCATCGATGATTGATCCGGCGGCGCTCGAAGAGGCACCAATCACGAGGACGATGGATGGCCTGACCTTTGCCAGAATGTCCTTTGACGCGAGGTTAGCGCCCGAGGATGCAGAAGGGGCCGCAGGGGTGGGCACGGATGCTGACACAGCCGATGGCTTTGCCCCCGATTGGGCTTTCTCCAGATCCTCCCGGGCACGATCAAGCTTGAGCTCAAGCTCGGCAATCCTCCTATAGAGATCGTCTGTCGTGGGCAGTGACGAGAGGTCCGCCACGCTTGTCGATGCCGTAGTCGAGGCTGTCGCCGGGGTCGTTCTGGCGTTCTTCCAGGTGAACGGATTCCACCAGGCGGCGGAAGCCGTAAGGGGCAGAAAAGTGAGGCTTAGGAGCGCCAGGACTATCGCTTTCTTCATACCCTACAGATTAGCGCAGCCTGGGTGGACAAACAAGCGGATTGAATGTAGTTTACATACCAGAAAACCTATCGTCCTATGAACTACCTAAAAACTGCACACTACACGGTGTGCTGGTCAGTCGTCGCCTTCACGGGCTTCATTGTCTTCATCGCCCTGTTCCTTCCCCGCTACTATGAGCGAAACACACCCTCCCTCATCAGCAAGGTCTGGATTCCCAAAGAAGGAATCATGCTTGAGCCCAATCAACAGAACATCGAGAAAGACAGGCTGGTCTTGGCCGTGTCTCTGGGCGAATTCAAGAAGAGGTTCTCGGGCAAGCCCGTGTCACTCATTGTCAGAAAGCATGACTACGCGATCGATCTGTTTGGGGAGACCAGCGATGGAATCCTCATAAAGTCGAGTGAGCGGATTCCCCCGCCCAAGGAGACGGCGAGAAACACCCACGTCGTTGAACTGAACGTAAGCAGGAGCGGCATCGTGAGCTTCCAGCTAAAGCCCGACGGGCTTCTCGGGCACATCATACTCATGGGAATATTCTCGGCGTTCGTTGCGATGTTCATGTGGGTAGCTCAAATCGTCTTAGGGCTTCACCCCTACCTGGCAACCGAAAGGCAGTCATGAGCAGCTATCGAAACCTCAGGGACAGAGAGATCGAGATTATCCCAGGAAACCCCGGAGAGCCGGTATTCGCGTCATGTACCGAACGAGACAGGTTCTGGGAGCGTTTCTACGAGAAGGTCCAGCCAGAGCTTGACGAGCTAGCTCGAAAGCGAGCGTTGTGCAATCCCCCGTTCCCACTCATTCGTCATACCTAGAAACAAAGGCCCCGCAATCTTGCGGGGCCTCTTTTATTTCCAAGAGTTCTTCATTAAAAAAACAAAGACGACGGGAGAATAAATTCTCCCGTCGTTTTTTTTGAGGCCTACCATCCCCTCACAAGACGTATATATGATTTCTTTTTAGTCTTGAAGGTTCAGCTTCCTCGCGGGGGCTCTGTTTCCCCTAGGCTGCTTTTTAAAAAAAGCAATAAACTATGGTTTTTGAGCTCGTTAACGGAAACGAGTCCCGGCGCTCAAAACCTGACACTGTAGGAACAGTTTTTCAACTTCCTATATATGATAGCATATTGTATAAACATTGTCAAGTATCTATTCGTAATCCTTTGCCTGAAGGGCGAAAAGACGGGCATAAATGCCTTTATGGGCGACAAGCTCCCTGTGGCTTCCCAATTCGGCGACACAGCCATCCTCGAAGACGCAGATTCGATCGGCCTTTCTCACGGTCGAGAACTTGTGGGAGATGAGAATGACCGTCTGGCCGCTCGTGAGGCCCTCGATGCGCTCGAATATCTTCATCTCGGCCTCGGCGTCGATGGCGGCGGTCGGCTCGTCCAAAATCATGAGGCCCGCCTTTCGATGGAAGAGTCGGGCGATGGCGAGACGCTGCTTCTGGCCCTTTGAGGGGTCGACGCCCCCGGCGAACTCGACGCCGAGCATCTGCTCGTACCCGTCCTTCCACTCGAGGATGAAGCTCTCCGAATCGCTCGACTGGGCCGCCTCGACCACCCGCTCGAGGCTGAAGGGCGCATCCGACCTGCCGAGGGCGATCGCCTCCTTAACGGGAAAATTATACGAGGCATAGTCCTGGAAGAGGATGCCGAGGGTCGAATACCACTCCTCGATATCTATCTCCCTGAGATCCTTGCCGTTCACCAGGATGCGGCCCTCGGTCGGGTCGTAGATGCGACACAGGAGCTTCACAAAGGTCGTCTTCCCCGCCCCGTTCTCTCCCACGAGGGCGAACTTCTCACCAGGCTCGAGGGTGAGCGATATGTTCCTGAGAATCACCTTCTCGCTTCGAGGATATGCGAACGACACGTTCTCGAAGACGACCCTCGGCGTCACGCTGCCGATTGATACGGGTGTCTTGGAACGATAAAGGACGTTCTCGCTATCGAGTATCCTGAAGAGATTGTCGGCATAGGTACTCCTGTCCTGCTGTTGGGAGACCTCGCTCAGGAAGTCTATGAGGGCCGACTGGAACCGGTCCATCGAGGCGAGGAGGAACAGCATGGTGCCCACCTCCACGAAACCGCCCGCGACCCGATATATGATCCACATCGCCACGCCCCCGATGATCAGGCCGAACACGACGGTGGAAAGGGACTCGAACAGGAGCCTCTTCTTCTCGACGGCCTTCTGCTTGTCGCCGAAGACGTTCAGTATCTTTGAGAGATGGGCAAAGAAGTGCCTGACGTTCTGAAACAGCTTGAGCTCGACGAGCCATGTCTTGTTGTCGAAATGCGACTTCAGGTCGTTATGGCGCCTGCGAACCTCGGTCTCGGCGTCCCATATGCCCCAGGCATCCTTGCCGTACTTTATCTGGGTCAAGAATCGGGGAATGACGCTTATTGCGACGAGCAGGCATATCTTCCAGTTGAACTGGGCGAGGATGACGACCGCGACCGCGACCTGTGTGAGGCTTCGCAGGAGGTTGAACTGGATCTCGGACATGTTGACGATCGGCCAGACGTCCCGATCCTCGGCCTTGTTGATGAGGTCCTGGAACTCGGGATCCTCGAACTGCTGTATGTCGATGGAGGACTTCTTCTTGAGATACAAAAGCTGGAACTCCTTTCCGAGATCGATGTAGTTCCTTCGCTCGAAGTACTTCCTCAGACTCGAAACGATGTCGGGCACAAAGAGGGTCAAGGCGAAGCCGAAGGCGAGGGCCCACAGCACGGTGGGCGTCGTCGCGCCTGATACGAGGTCGTTTACAAGGACCGCCGAGATTCCAGACTGGATGAAGGGGGCGATCGCCAAGAGAAGCGATGTGCCGACCATGCCGATGACGATGGATTTGTCATGCTTCCAGGCGAAAGCCGCCACTCGCCAGCTGGTGACGAGGACCTTTTTGAAGGAGGCATAACCCGAATCGGCCTTTTTATCAGCTTTTGCCATAATCAAACAAGTATATCAGCAAGCCGAGGAGGTTGTCCCCAAGCTGCCAACACTTTATGAACTTTTCATAGTTTCTTGATTGAATCCTCATGGGATACAATGACCCCATGAAAAGAACCGGCGACCACATACGCGTCCCACCTCAGTCCATCGAGGCCGAGCAAGCCCTCCTGGGCTCCATCTGCCTGCGACCCGAGGCAATCCACGACGTCACCGACGTGGTGAAGGAAGAGGACTTCTATTCCGAGAAGCATCGCATCATCTGGACCGCCTGCCTCGAGCTCATGCAAAAGAGCGAGCCGATCGACATCATCTCCCTCTCGGCCAGGCTCAAGGACAAGGGCCAGCTCGACCGCATCGGCGGAAGCTCCTACATTTCCGAGCTTGTCCAACTCGTGCCATCGGCATCAAACGTGCGCCACTACGGCGGCATAGTCCAGAAGAAGAGCATGATGCGACGTCTCATCGAGGCCGGCGAGCACATCAGCCAGTCGTCCTTCGAGGAAGAGGGCGAGCTCGAGGAGATCATCGACCGCGCCGAGAAGAAGCTCTTCGACGTGACCAATTCCGTGGGAACGCACAAGTTCATCCAGATCAAGGACACCCTCGGCGAGGCCTGGGACAGGCTCGACCGCCTGCACAACACCAAGGACGAGCTCCGCGGCGTGCCGACGGGATTCCCCGCCCTCGACAACAAGCTCTCGGGATTCCAGAAGTCCGACCTCATCATCCTCGCCGCGCGACCTTCCGTCGGAAAGACTTCGTTCGCCCTCGACATAGCCCGCAAGGCCGCCGTCGAGCACAACATACCCGTGGGAATATTCTCCCTTGAAATGTCCTCACAGCAGCTCGTCGATCGAATGCTCGCCGCCGAGTCGCGCGTCGACGCCTGGAAGCTCCGCACCGGAAAGAACCTCTCGGTCGAGCATGACTTCAGCCGCATCCGCGACGCCATGGACAAGCTCTCGAGAGCACCCATCTACATCGATGACTCGCCGGGCAACAACATATTGAAGATGCGGGCCATCGCCCGCCGCCTCAAGTCCGAGAAGTCCCTCGGCCTCATCATCGTCGACTACCTTCAGCTCATGACCCCGATGAACTCGGCCAAGGATAACGTGGTGCAGCAGGTCACCGAAATCTCCCGCTCCCTCAAGAACCTTGCTCGAGACCTCGAGGTTCCCGTCATCGCCCTCTCCCAGCTCTCCCGAGCCGTTGAGGCCCGAGGAGGCAAGCCGCGACTCTCCGACCTCCGAGACTCTGGCTCGATCGAGCAGGACGCCGACGTGGTTATGTTCATCCATCGCGAGAAGGACGAGTCTGGCGACCAGGCCCGCAGCCGCGAGACGACTATTCTCATCGAGAAGCATCGAAACGGACCGACCGGCGAAATCCAGCTCGTCTTCGATGCGGACAAGGCGACATTCCTCTCTGTCGAGAAGGCGGACTTTGGGGATTTCAATGCGGGAGGGGGTGGATTCTAAAAAAATGAAAATAATCACCCTTAACACCTGGGGCGGTCGAGCGGGAGCGAAGAATCTCCTTTCCTTTTTCGATGCACACAAAGACTCCGTCGACGTGTTTTGCCTCCAGGAGATATGGTCTGCTGAGTACCCTCAGAACGAGGGACGTCCCGCCGGAAGCATTCCAATAAAACTGTCGGACATACAGACCAGGGGCCTTCAAGAGATAACCGCCGTTCTTTCGAACCATGTCCCCTATTTCAGACCACACTATGGAGATAATTACGGTCTTCTCATGCTCGTGCGAAAAGATATCAAAGTATTAGATGAGGGAGAACTCTTCGTCCACAAACATAAGGGATACGCGCCAACGGAAAACGCAGGCCTTCATGCCAGGAACATACAATACATAACATTGAAAGAAGGCGGCGAAACACTAACCGTGATCAATTTTCATGGTCTCTGGAACGGCAAAGGAAAGACTGACAGCGAAGATCGATTAATCCAGTCGAAAAACATTCTTGCCTTCACCAAGACCTTGAAAAACGAGTTCATCCTCTGTGGCGACTTTAACCTCCTGCCTGATACAAAGAGTCTCTCCATGTTTGAGGAAGACGGGCTCAGAAACCTCATAAAGGAACATGGAATAACCTCCACCAGAACATCTTTCTACCCCCACCCTGTCAGATATGCCGATTACGTGTTCACCACCAAAAATCTAGCGGTCAAAGAATTCAGAGTTCTTCCCGAGGAAGTTTCTGACCACTCGGCAATCCTTATCGAAGTGAAATAGGGTTTGGTATACTATCCCCCATGGACAGCCTCAACCGCCTTCACGACCTCTTCAAGCAATTCCCCGGCATAGGGCCGAGGCAGGCAAAGCGCTTCGTGTACTTCCTCCTCAACTCCCCCGAGGGGCTCAAACAGGCGCTCGCCAGGGAGATTCTCGAGCTCGCCTCGCATGTCTCGAAATGCTCGTCGTGCCATCGCTATTTCGACAGGAAGCGCATGGACAATGACCTATGCCTCATCTGCCGGGACGACTCGCGCGATGCGGCATCGCTCATGGTCGTGGCCAAGGACGTGGACCTCGACGCCATCGAGAAGAGTCATGTCTACAGCGGATTCTATTTCGTGCTCGGCGACGCGCTTTCCCTCATCGAGAAGGATCCGGAGTCGAAGATTCGCACCGTCGAGCTTCTCGAGACGATCGAACGGCGATCGACGACGGGACTCAAGGAAATCATCCTCGCCCTGTCCCTCAACAGCGAGGGCGAGCATACCCGCGAGTACGTCGAGAATCTCATCTCCCCTCTCGTGAAGTCAAAAGGGATAAAGATATCGATGCTGGGCCGAGGCCTCTCGACCGGAACCGAATTGGAGTATTCCGACGCCGAAACTATCAAGAACGCGCTCCTGAGCAGGAAGCAGGAGGTCATCGTCTAACGGAAAATCTTTAGAATTATTTTATTTGACCGAAGAAACTAATCTGATAGTATTGAGACACAAACGGCTTCGGCCCGACCTTGTCGCGAGTCAAGGGTAAAAATGAGAAATTCAAGGTATCAAAGCCTTGAATTTTTCTTTCAACACCGAATATTCTGATATAGGCAAAGTGCCCACCTTGTATCCCAGACGCCTACCATCAATCAATCTGACCTGAGACAGGATGGCCCGACTTTGAATGCCCGGAACGAAAGAAAATTCAAAATAATAAACACCAACCCTGTCGCTCAGGCTCTTGTTTGATTTAGTCAGTGGCACAGCCCAAAAGATGTCATGGTTAAACTTCCTGAGTATGATGACGGGCCTAAGGAAATCGGGTCCCTTGCCGTCCTGCTCAAGACCCACATTTGCACCCATATACACAAACCAAATCTCCCTCTCATGAAAGAGGGGTCTTGATCTCGACGCGTCTATCGACCTCTTCTTTTGGTGCCATGTATCGAAATCTTTCCCCATCCCGTTATCATACAAAAAGGAGCATGAAGAGACGCTAAAGAAAATATAAAAAGGAACCAAAACCGAGGCGCCACAGAAACCTACGGCACCTCCTCCGCCACAGGCAGTCGCACGATGAACTCGGCACCCTTGCCCAAGCCCTCCGAGACCGCCTGGATTGTGCCCCCATGCCTCTCGATGATCTGGCGGGCCATGAAAAGGCCGACGCCCATACCCTCGGTGTCCGACGTCTTGGCCTGCTTGCTCCTGAAGAACTTGCTGAAGATGCGAGACATATCCTCCTTCGATATGCCGATTCCCGTATCCCTGATGCGAACGACGATGAATCGCCCGTCCTGCTCGGCGGAGAATGATATGGAGCCTCCCGCCGGGGTGTACATCAAAGAGTTCTCAACGACGGTCTGGAAAGCGAAGTTCATGCGGCGCAAGTCGATGGAGACGAAGGGCAGGTTCTGGGGGCAGGTCGCCGACAGGCTGATGTTCTTGTCCCTGACCAGCTTCTGCAGGCTTGACGCCGCCCTATCGAGCACCGAGCACATGTCCACCCGCTCGGGTGAATAGGAATAATGCGCCTCGTCCGACTGCTTGAGGCTGACCAGGGTGTCCGTGAGCTCGACAAGAAGCTCGTTCGCACTATCGATTTCCTCAAGGGCCGCCGCGGCATCCTCGTCACCGCCCTTCCCTGCGATGCTCTTCTTGAGCATCTCGGATGCCCACCTGATGCGAGTCAGCGGGGTTCGGAACTTGTGGGTGACTATGGTGATGAACTCGTACTTCAGCACGTCTATGTCGCGCGTCTTCTCCCAGACGAACCCCCCGACGAGCACGGCGATCATGGAAGAGACGATAGGCAGGGCCCATGACGGCATCCACGGATACGCGGTGGCGGCTATGTCCTGCGCCGAATTTATGCCCGCGATGAGAAGACCTCCCACGGCGACCAGGACGCCGTATACCAGGGACTTCTTCGCCACGACCTTGACCTCCATGATGTCCGAGCGGATGATTCCATATGCAAGAGGCAGGACGTAGAGGCTGAACGGTATGGCGTAGAGGGGGTCGAGGGGAATGTCGAAGACGAGGACGAACGAGACGCTTCCCAAGGGGAGGCCTATGGCAATTGCCCAGATGTAATAAAGGAGACTCTCGCGCTCCAAAGGCTCAGCCTTTCTATATGAGAGAATTACCTCGAAGAGACAATATGCCCCGCAGAGCATGAAAAAGGCGACCATCGCCCAATAAAGGAAGCCGGGCTGATAGTAGTTCGGGAGGTAGAGCTTTGGAATCGATGGGTGAAGGAAGGCGGATGGGTTCGCCATGAAATAGAGAATGAAGCCAGCGACGACTGAATAGAGACCGACGAGGATGCCCGACCTCTTCTGATCCTTCCCGAGCGTTGCCAGTATCCAATGAACAAGGAAGGCGGCGATGAAGAAGACGGAAAGATCGCCCATGAGAATGCTCCTCGAGACCTCGGGATCGGGCGCATTGATGCCCAGGATGTGTGTTATCTGAAAGGTCGCAACAGATATGCTCAGAAAGAGGAATATGACGTGAAGAGTCTTGTGCCTCCCCTTCAGATAGACGGCAAAGCCAAAAATGAGGGTGAGCACGAAGGAAAAAGCGTATGCGACGTTGAGTATTGTCAGGGATATGTTGGTCGAATTCATGTGAGACTGTTTATCGCCTCGGTTTGCGGGCGATCGCTGCCTTTGCCGCGGCCTTTATATGCGAGGATCCCATGCCGTAATGCTCGACGAGCTCGGACGGGGTTCCCGACTGTCCGAACCTGTCATGGACGCCGATGAACTCGATCGGCACGGGACATTTTGCCGCGAGGAGCTCGGCAACGGCACTACCCATGCCTCCCGCCACCTGATGCTCTTCGGCGGTGACGATGGCGCCGGCCTCCTTTGCCGCGCGGACGATAGCCTCCTCATCGAGGGGCTTTATGGTGGCGAGATTGATGACGCGTACCCCGATTTTCTCCCTTTCGAGTTCGCGCGCGGCGACGAGTGCCTTGTGAACCAAGGCGCCCGTGGCGATGATGGCGACATCAGGCTTGCCTGTTATGGGCTCGAAGAAGGTCTGTGCCTTCCCTATCGCAAACGGCGACGCATCGGTGGTCATGACAGGCGTCTTGTCGCGAATGAGACGTATGTAAACGGGTTTGTCGGTCTTTGCCGTGGCGAGGGTCGCCTTGCGGGCCTCGATCGAGTCGCAGGGAGATATGACGGTCATGTTCGGCATGGCGCGCATGAGGGCGATGTCCTCGATGGCCTGATGGGTTCCCCCGTCGGGGCCGACCGATATGCCGGCATGGGAGCCGACTATTTTTACCGGCACGTCATTGTACGCGATGGTGGTGCGTATCTGCTCCCAGTTTCGTCCGGGCGAGAACATGGCATACGAGGTTATGAAGGGAATCTTCCCCATCGCAGCCATTCCCGAGGCGACGGTGGCAAGATTCTGCTCGGCCACGCCCATCTGGACGAAGCGCTTGGGGAACTTGTCGCGAAAGAGATTCATCTGGGTCGAGTCCGTGAGGTCGGCGCAGAGCCCGACAACGTTATCATCCGCCTCACCCGCCGCCAAAAGCCCAAGGCCGAACCCTTTGCGTATCGGCACCTGTTCGACGTCCTTGTCGAATAGCTTTGGATTGAGTTTTTGTGAGGGGCTGAGCATAAAGCCTTTTTATTATACCATCACCGCCCGAGGCCTATAGGATAATCTTCACGAGCGCGACGAGGCCGACAATGATCCACACGACGTTAAGCGTCGCGGGCTGATAGTTCTTCTTGTGCACGGAGACGACGAAGATGCCGAGCGCCGCGGTTATGTTTATGAGCTGATATGTCAGACCGTCGACGGAAAGGAATCCGAAGCTTGAGAGGGCGTATGCGGCGATCAGCCCGATCGCCCCATACCACCCGAACGCCTCGATGGCGATGTTTCTTTTATTGTTCATTGTTTTTCTTAAGTAAGACCAGCCTCTCGTAGCACGCCTTGCAGACATGGTCCTTCTTGGCCATGCCGTTTGCGTCGGGAGCACTGAAAAGAAGCGCGCCGTAATCGACAAGCTCCTCTCCGCAGAAATCGCATGTGGGGTTTATTGCCATATTATAGAATCTTAGATCTCGCCTGTTCCACCCTCATCCTCCTCAACCTTCGTAAGACGAATATGTTACGGATTATCGAATAGAACGCGGCGGCGAAGGATATGAGGATCAGGGGCGCGAAGACTGGAATCGGCGACATGTTCCTGAATTTTGTGAAAAGCTCCCCATTTCCATGCGTCACGGCCACGTAGACTAAAGCGGCAATGAATCCAGCACTGTAGATTATCAACAAGGAAAGGATAACTCGCTGCGGCCACCTCACTATTTTGAAGGGCTTTATGACGGCGCCCGCATTTGTGTTCGTAGGTATCATATGTGTGATTTCGCCTCCCTCAATTCGCGCAGGGCCATCTCCCCTTCCTCCTTGCTCGGCGGCTTGCCGTGCCATTCGTACTTGTGCTCGAACTCGGCGACGCCCTTGCCCGGTATGGTATGGGCCATGATGCAGGTCGGCCTCTCGAAGGTCGCGCGGGCCCTCTCGAAGGCGTCGGCTATTTCCTCCATGTTGTGCCCGTCTATCTCGATGACGTTCCAGCCGAAGGTGATGTACTTGTTCACGAACGGCTCAAGGGGCATGATGTCCTCAGTGTTGCCGTCTATCTGTATGTTATTGCGGTCCACGACGCAGACGAGGTTACCCAGCTTCTCCTTGCCCGCAAGCATTATGGCTTCCCAGGTATTACCCTCGTCATGCTCGCCGTCGGAGGTCAGGCAATAGATGCGCCTTGACGTCGACTTGCCGCTATCGATCCTGTCGGCGAGGGCCATGCCCACGGCCTGGGAGAGGCCCGAGCCGAGCGGTCCGGACGAGGTCTCGAGCATCGGGAGGAAATCCCGATGCGGGTGCCCCTGCAGGCGAGAGCCGAATTTACGCAGGGTCAGAAGCTCCTCCACCGGAAAGTATCCCGCATGGGCCATGCTCGAATAGAGGACCGGGCAGATGTGGCCGTTCGAGAGGACGAGCCTGTCACGGCCGTCCCATTTCGGATTCTTCGGATCATGCTTGAGGGTGTGAAAATAGAGCACGGTGAAGATATCCGCCATGCCGAGAGGCCCAGCGGTGTGTCCCGAACCCGCCTCTACGAGCATCTCTATGATCGACTGGCGAATATCATTCGCCTGAAGCTCGAGGTCCCGTGTCTTTTTGCTTGAGAGGGCCATTGAATGTATGTGATTATTCTATCACGCCGACTAGAGCGCCTTGAACTGCTGAAGTGTCTCCAGGATGTTGTGCGAGGCGAACAGGGCCGATCCGACGACCAGCCTGTCAGCGCCGGCATCCACGAGCATCCTGCCCGTCTCGAGACTCACTCCCCCGTCAACGGATATGACGAGGTTGGGATGGGCCAGCCTCAATGCCGAGATGAGCGCAAGCGAACGCGGGTCGAAAGGCTGGCCCTGATGTCCGACCTTGGCTATGCCCATGACCTGGACGAAATGGATCTGTTCGACGATGCCGGCGACGATGCCCGCATCGGCGGTGCTGTCGAGGGCGATGCCGAGCTCGATGTCGAACGGTCCGAGCTCCTCGGACTTTTTTCCAAAGTCAGCCAAGATACCCTCGAGCTCCTCGTCAGTGACGCTTGCCCTATGCACGACGATGCGCGAGGCACCAGCCGATATGAAGTCGGGGATCTTCCCTTGAACGTATTTGGTCATGAGGTCGAACTCGATGTTGGCATCCTCCCAGTGAGGGAGCGCCCGATTCTGGTCAATGATGTCCTGGAATATGTCGTCATGATCACCCTTGAGGTACGGCCAGGTGCGCGATGACGTGTATCCGCCGTCGCAGACGTCCACCTGTACCACAGGCGCGTGCGCGGCGATGAGCTCGAGCTTTTCCTCGAGCTCGGCATATGACTTTGGGAGTATCGCTGGGATGATTTCGGCCATGGGATTTGATGCGCCTCTCGCGGGGTTACTGGTGAATTATGTTATAGAGCTTCTGTATGCGCCTCTTGTGCCTCTCGTCGCCCGAGAAGGCCGTGCCGATCCACAGCGTTGTGGCCCTAAGGGCCTCTTCAGGCGATAGGAACCTCGCCCCGAGGGCGAGGACGTTCGCGTCGTTGTGCTCGCGCGACAGCTTCACAATGTCCATATTGCCGCCATAATAGACCGCTGCCCTGACACCATAGAACTTGTTGGCGCAGATGGCCTCACCCTGCCCAGACCCGCCGATGACGATGCCCCTGACGAGGCTCGGCTGATGCGAGACCTCCTTGGCGACGAGAGAGATGAAATCGGGATAGTCGTCCTCGGCATCATAAGATTTCGCGCCAAGGTCACGCACGTCATGTCCCTCAAGGGAGAGCCTCTCGAGGAGGAATCTCTTCAGCTCGAAACCGGCATGGTCGCTTGCGATGAATATCTTCATATCTCCGTTATTCTACCATGTGCATAACTCGATGGAAAACGACTCCCGACAGGCAGATACTTATACGAGGAAACTCTCTCGGTCCACCATCACCCCAACCCCATACCCCTCGAGGAGTCAGCACAATGAAACACATAGCCGTCCAGGCCATCGTCCTGCTGTTGCTTGTCTTCGCGGCAGATCTTCACGGATCAGCCGCCGACCACGCCCGCCAGTCATTCAGCTACAACCCCAACGCCCGCACAACTTCCGTCGACGATTCGACGCCTCCCGCGCCCGAGACCCTGCTGTATGTCCGCGAGGCCATACAGAGAGACCTCGCCGCCCGCTTCGCGCCGAAGACCGTCAAACCCGACGTTCTCGATGCCTTGGATAGATTCACCTTCGTGTCCAACCTGCAAGAGGACAGCATCCTGAGTGGCCTCATAGACAAGATCAACCTGGTCAACAACGCATACAAGGACATGAGGGCAGGTTTCGACGCCAACTTCATGGGAGCATCCTTCACTGTGTATGCGAGGTCAAAGATAATCTGGAACATCGGCCATGCAAAGACTATCGAGATAAAGTACGCTGGCGAAAAGTCGCTCAGCTTCGTGTACTCGTTCTGACATCCACGGCCCGTCAGCAAAGCGCCCCGAAGTAATTCGGGGCGCTTTTTATGACTGAGGTGTTTAATATGGCCTATCCTATGAGCCTTTCTGGCCCTTGAGAATGATCTTCTCGTCGAAGCCGCCCCGCTCCTCCCTCTTCTTCTGCTGAATCGCCTCAACATCGGAATATTCAGGGAGCCGTTTAAGGGCTTCGACTACCTCTATGACATCAGCCAGCTCTTCCACGTCACCGGCTTCCGAGAACTCCTGAATCTCTTCGCCCAACTTCTTTATCAGTTCGGCCTTGTATTCTTCGGGAGAGGCGATTCTCTTTTCGTAAGTGACGCCCTTCTCATCAAGAATCTCAGGGATCCTGTCCCTGACTAGTTTGTTGTAGCTTTCCATGATTATTTTATGAGTCCCCCGGCCTTCACCACATGATCCACCAACGTGTAGGTGTACCCCATCTCATTGTCATACCAGGCGAGCACCTTGACGAGATCACCGTCGACGACTCGAGTGAACTCGAGGTCGACGATGGAGGCATGTCGGTTACCCTTGATGTCAGAGGACACCAGAGGCTCGTCAGAGACGGTGAATATCCCCTCCCATCGGGACTCCTTGGCTGCGGCGCTCAAGATGGCGTTGACCTCCTCGGCACTGGTCTTTCGCTTTGCCACGAAGGTAACGTCGACGATGGAGCCCACGACGACGGGGACGCGAATCGACACGCCGTCGAACTTGCCGGCGAGCTGAGGAAGCGCCTTGGTTACGGCAATCGCGGCACCGGTAGAAGACGGAACGATGTTCATGGCCGCCGCCCTGCCCTCTCGCAAATCCTTCTTTGAGGGACCGTCGACGAGAGCCTGGCTCGCCGTGTAGGCGTGCACGGTGTTGAGGATGGCCTTCTGTATGCCGATCTTCTCGTCGAGTATGGCGATGAGGGGCGATCCCGCGTTCGTGGTGCATGAGGCATTCGAGGTGATCGGACAGGTGCCGAACCCCTCCTCGTTCAGGCCCATGAGTATGGTCGCGGCGGCCGTGGATCCCGGCTCGTCCTTTGCGGGAGCCGATATGACGACGTGCTTTGCGCCCGCATCGAGGTGAACCTTGGCCTTATCATAGCTCGTGAAGAGGCCGGTGCACTCGACGACGACGTCGATGTCGAGGGCCTTCCACGGGAGCTTGGTCGGGTCCTTCTCCTGAACGAACGCGACGGACTTGCCATCGATGACGAGGGCCGATCCGTCGGCCTTTGCCTCGACCTCGAAGGGGGCGATGCCGTAAGCGCTGTCGTATTTGAGGAGATAGGCGAGGTTGGCCGCGTTGCCGAGGTCGTTTATGGCAACGACCTCGATGTCCTTCCTCTCGCGGGCGACCTTCACGAACGCCCTGCCTATCCTGCCGAAGCCGTTGATGGCTACCCGAATCTTCTTTGTGGTGAACATGGTGTTGATATGGTTTAGATGGGAATAGTATACCAGAGGATTAGGGAATCATGCCGCCCCGTGATAATCTTTTCAGACCATGCAAAAGCCCACGACGCTTATGCCAGGACAGGAACGACTCGAGCGGGCCATCGCCCACAAGGGGCTTGCCTCGAGGCGCGAGGCCAAGGCCCTCATCGTCAAGGGCGCGGTGTCGGTCAACGGCAGGATGGTGACGGAACCGGGCTTCGGCATACTGCCCGACACCGACGTCATCGAGATAGACGGCATCGACGCACTGGCAGACAAGCAATCATTCCTCGTCTACAAGCCCCGCGGCATCGAGACGAGCAAGACGAGCGCGTCATCGAGGGACCTTCACGACCAGTTCCCCGCCCTCGCCCGCCTCCATCCGATTGGCAGGCTCGACAAGGATTCGGAAGGACTCATCATCATGTCGGATGACGGCGTCCTCGCCCGCGCCCTGACCAAGGTCGGCTCCACCGTCGGCAAAACCTATCTGGCCACCGTTCGCGAGCAGGTCACAGACACGAGCCTCGGCAGGATGGCGCACGGCATCGTCATAGACGGCGTCATTACCCTTCCCGCCATCGTCAAACGCGCGTCGCGCACGTCATTTACCATCGAGCTCCACGAGGGCCGCAAGCATCAGATCAGACGCATGGCCGACCACTGCAAGCTCACCCTCGAATCCCTCGAGCGCGTGGGCATAGGGCATCTCGTCATCGGCACTATGAAGCCAGGCAGTTCCCGCAAGATATCAGCCGAGGACATAGAGACACTCAAGGCATAGCCAAAGCCACCCTCGCTTGACTTATAGATAAGTTACTATAATATAGTACTATATATTAATAGCTGCCAAAGCCATGACAACCATCACCATACCCATAAACGACAGCCTCAACGACTTCGTGAACGAACAGGTTAGGATCGGCAACGCCTCGAGCAAGGCCGACCTGGTGAGACGCGCCATACAGAAGATGAAGGAGGATGAATTTGTGCAGATGGTTCTCGCCGCAAAAAGGGAGATAAAGGATGGAAAGATCCTCAAGGGAGACTTGGACCAGCTGGCTAAGGGCTTCGAATAGCATGCTGGAAATCCGATACGCGCCAAGCTTCGTGCGCATGTACGCAAGACTCCCTGCCAGCCTCAAATCAGAGATTAAAGAGAAAATCTCGACATTCAGGGACAAGGGCAATCACGATGCGCTCAAGGTTCACAAGCTCAAAGGAAACCTTGAAAACACCTTTTCCTTTTCAGTCAATTATAAAATCAGGGTCATCTTCGAATACGAGGACAAGAAATCCGTCAACCTGCTTTTGGTCGGCGGACACGACAACGTATATTAAAAAATCCCCGCACATGCGGGGATTTTTTATATCTTGGATTGTCTTATGCCGCTATCGAGGTGATGGCGACCTTGAAGAAAGGCTGCTTGTGTCCGTACTTCTTGAAGTACTTGCTCTTCTGCTTGTAGTGAACGACGACAACCTTTGGAAGGCGTCCGATCTCCTTGAGTTCGGCACCCACCTTTGCGCCCTTTATCTCGGGAGCTCCGACAGTAGTCTCGCCAGCGGCGTCGATGAGGAGGACCTTGTCGAAGGAAAGCTTGTCGCCGACCTTGTACTCGCCGATGATCTTCTCGATCTTGAGCTCGTCGCCGACGCGGACCTGGTACTGCTTGCCGCCAGTCATGATGACTGCGAACGTCTCGTCAGAGGCGGTTTTTGTGGTCGTTTTTGCTTTAGTTGTAGCCATATTTTTGAAAATAATAGAGCCCCAATTGGGCTTTAGTCCCGATAGTATTACATAACGGGGCAGAAAAGGCAATATACCGCCCTATTCCTCCAATTCCGGCTTGTCCACCATGACGGGCTCGAGGCCCGCCGCCGTGCCCGTGATGCGCAGAACGTCCTTGTCCACCTTCTTGAGCTCCTTCGACGCGGACACGTACTGGTTCACCACGGTCGCAAGGTTGTTGCCGAGCTTGTTGTGGTACTCCTCGTAAGTCTTGAGGTGCTTGCCGAGCTCCTCGACCCTCTTGACGATGTCCTTGGCGGTTTCCTCGATCTGAAGGGCCTTGAGTCCCTGCAGCACGGTCTGAAGGTAGGCGAGGAAGGATGTCGGCGAGACGATGATGACCTTGTATTTGTTCGCGGCGCGCTGAATGAGATTGTCCGTGTCCTCGGTGATGGCGCCGATCTTGTTCACGAGCAGGTCATAGTAGATTGCCTCGTGAGGTATGAACATGAAGGCAAAATCCATGGTGTCCTCGTTCGGCCTGATGTATTTTGCCGTCTCCTGTATGCGAAGCTTGAGGTCGTTCACGAAGGCCTTCTCGTAGCGCTCGCGGTCGGCCTCGTTCTTCTCGCCGATGACGCGATTGTAGTTCTCGAGGGAGAACTTGGAGTCGACGGGGATGATCTTGTCCTTGATGCGCACGATGGCGTCGACGATCTCGCCGTCCTTAAATGCATACTGCATCTGATATGAGCCGGGTGGAAGGACGTTCTTGAGCAGGGTCTCGAGATAGTACTCGCCCAGCACCCCGCGCTGCTTGGGATTCTTGAGCATGTCCTGCAGGCCCTGAAGCTGGTCCGCGAATCCGACCATCTGCTTGCCGGTCTCCTCGACGCGAGTCACCTTCTCGGTCATGGACTTTATCTCCTGGATGAACTTCTCGATGTTGCGCTGCGAGTCCCCTGCCACCTTCTGCGACTCGTTGCGCTGGTCGCGCATGGACTCGCTTATGCTCCTGCTCGTCTCGCCGATCTTCTTGTCGACGGTTCGATTGAGCTCGTTCATCTGCTCGAGGAGGAGCTTCATGGCGACGTCGTCCTTTGGCGCTTCCGTCGGTTTCTTTCGCAGGACGAAAAACAGAATCGCGCCGTTGATGGCGGCGAGGATGAGGCCGAAGAGGACGATGGTCGCTGTTTGCATGGGGTAAGTATATCATCGCTTGCCGACATGCGGCAAAAATGCTATATTGCATGTGACAGAAGGGACTCACTGCTAATGCGGGGGGTCCCTTTGTCTCTATTTATTTGAAACACGCTATCTCAAGCGAGGAAATGTCGTCGACGCAACCACCCTCGCCTCGGCCAAGGCTGGGTCAAGGTCATTGTTTTTCATCTTTGCGCCCTTGCCCAGACGAAATCTCATGATAGTCGCGAGAAGAAGATCCATCGCCTGAAGACCATTGACGTTCTCGCTCTTTGCGACGAGCCTCAGCCTCGTCCTTGCAACCACAGACTCAGAGGGATAGGAGTGTATTCCGACCCTCGAAAGCCTCTCGTACTCCGAGAGAAGCTCGGCATCAAGCTCCCTGCCTCTTTTCTCGGCATATATCTCATTCACCTTTCCCCCATTGCCCATAATACGATTAAGGAGATTCTCGAAAGAGAAATGATACGGATCCATAGGGTACTGATACTTGTCCCTCATAGCCTCTTTTCGAACAACGCACAGGGCAATCTTAAAATCAATCACCCTCATAATCCGATTATCAAATGCCCTGTAGAACTCGGCACGCCTCTCTGGATCGAGCATGGGCGAGTTTCGAGGGTCGCTTCGCTTGTCATACGGTCTCTTGAGTTCCGAGGAATGAAGCACGAATGTGCCATCATCGCCAAAAAACTCCCTCTTGAGGAATTTCACCTCTGCATCGAGCGCCAGATATTGATCATCTGATATCAAAAGCGCCCCAAGAGCAAAGATCGGGTACTGGGCATCAATATGGTCAAGGTCATGGTCCCCCGTTTCATCAATGAAGACGCGCATCGACACATCCTAGCAAAAGACCGATAAAGATATGCTAAAATATCCTCATGTCACTACACCAAACAATCAAAGCCCACACCAAGGAAGCCATGATCGCCAAGGACCAGACGCGAACGCTCACCCTCCGTGCCATCTCGGCCGAGATACAGAAGGAGCTCATCGCCAAGGGATCCGCGGCGCCCGAGGGTACCGACGAGGAGACCCTCGCCGTCATCAAGAGGTTGGTCAAACAGCGCAAGGACTCGATAGACCAGTTCACCAAGGGCGGACGACCCGAGCTCGCCGCGGACGAACAGGCTGAGCTCGCCATCCTCGCCGCATATCTCCCTGCCTCAATGCCAAAGGAAGAGATCCTGAAGGTGGCACAGGCCAAGAAGGCAGAGCTCGGCGTGACCGACAAGGCCGGCGCAGGCAAGCTCATCGGAGCGATTTCAAAAGAGCTCAAGGGCAAGGCCGAGGGTTCTGACATAAAGGAGGTCGTCGACTCGCTTTTCGCGTAATTCTCCCCGCGCTTTTCGCACACCTCCCATAATTGACAAAAGACTGCCGATATTTGAATATGAATATCGGCAGTTTTCACGCACATTAAACCAAAAATAAGGAGAACACATGAAAACGGCAGGAACCGTCTCCCCCACAGCCACCTTGGCCAGGGAACGGCGAAAGCAGCAGCGGGCCGCGCAAGAAAAGATGGCCCGCATGGCGACGTCATGGGCGGCATGGATAGAGTTCGAGAAGCCCCTTTGGAAGCGCGAACCAAAATACATCGAGGAGCTTTACAGGATCAGCACGAGGATAAGCCAGGAGATAGTCCTGGCCGATACTCGCCACGGCCACAAGATACGGTGGGACGAGGCTCGCGACAGGGTATTGACCCTCGAGTTCCTCGAAAGCCGGTGCGCTCGCTTCGGCAAGACGCACAGAGAGATACATCACGACGTCGGCAGAGTCGCCGGGCATAATGCCTGGATGACCAAGCTGACCCGGCGAGGAGACTATCCGATGCTGAGCGACATAATCCACGGCATGCACCAGGCGTCATCGAAAACGGACATCAAGTTCGCCCCGATCGTAGAGCCGACGCCGATGAACGCCCGACAGATCATCGAGCACACGAGGCGAGCCAATGAACGCCTCGACCAGGCGAGACAGGCCTTCCTCGGCGACGATCCTCCCCAGCCCAAGACCGGCGAGTTCGGCTTCGTCGCCGATGTCCGCCGACAGGCCCAGCAAAAAGACCTCGGAAGGCCCCTCAAAAGGCCCCGAAGGAACTGGAGAAGGGAGTATTGACAAATAGTATTTTTGGGTGTATCATTAATACCCGAGAACAGTTATTTGAGTCGCAACGTCAGAATTCACGACCAATGATGACAAGCTCCCTCGAAAGCACCGTCCACATAGGCAGGATCATCGACGGCTTCATGCCATGTCTCGAGAGCCTCTTCAAGGCTCCTGACCAGCCAGCTCGGGAAGTTCATGACGAACTCTCCCTCCCCTCCACCGCAGGCAACCCTTCCCAACAGCTGCGCGACCTTCTGGGACATCCCGGCAAGCACAACAAGCAGCACAAAACCCGCAAGGCGGCCTAAGGCCACCTCGAACATCCCCACTCGCCGCAAGGCTCGTGGGGATTTCTTATTTGCGTAAAAATTGTTTTCATGGTTAAATAAAGACCGAAACAGCAACTCAACCCCAACCTGACACACCATGTCCATTCAAGAAAACCTTGATTTCCGGATCGGGAATCAAGGCAAGGAAGAGACTTCGCCAGACAAGGCCTGCCCCTCAGCCACCGACGATCTCAAGGGCAAGGGACTGACCCTGTTCAATGAGATTGTCGACGTCGCGACCCAGGCTCGGCTCATCCCGAGATTCGCCTGCAAGCGAGACCCGTTCGGCGAGGCCCTCGAGGTGGCAATCTGCGATCGCTACCGGGAGATCAGAGACCTCCCGCCCTTCGAGGGCCTCGAGGAGACCGAGATCCTCCATAAGGCAAAGCGACTGGCGGGAAAGATCTCGGCACGTCGCAAGAACATGCGAATGATGGGCGCAAGCTGGGCCTCTGCCAAGAACAGGGCGGCTGCCATCAAGGCGGGAGACATATCGAAGGGCTTTCCTCCGCGATTCTGCCCTCCCCCACGCAGGCCGCAAGCCTCGTGAACACATAGGCGACCCCTCACAGGGCGCCTATTTTTGTTCTATACTAGGGCAGTCATCTAACAAGCGCATAATCCAACCAATCAACATGCTACGAAACAACGTCTTCAACCTCATGAATCAGGCGGTGCAGGAATCAAAGAGCGTCTGGCGCATCAAGAACGTCTATACCGCCGAGGCAGTCGGCTCGGACGACATCATGGCGCTCTGGAAGAAGATAGAGAAGGCAAAGGAGGAGCATGTCCTCGAGCTTCAGGCCCTGATAACCAAATATTCCCAGAACAAATAGCATGGCACTCTTCGCGAACGAAAAACTCAACCATAATTTCCATGAGCTGACAGCTCTCGAGAAACTCACCTATCTCCTCTTCGTGCGCCCGAGATGGGACAAGGAGAGACGATTCTTCTTCGAGGGAAGCTTTACCCTGCCAGGCCAGATGTATATTGCCGACAGAAAAGCCCTTTTCGACACGATTAAGGACGAGAGGCCCTCGGACTGCTTTGAGATAGGAACCTACACGGGGGGAGGGAGCACCTTCTTCATAACGCAGGCTTTCAAGGCCCTCGAGGCGGGAAAGCTCATCACCCTCGAGAGCTCGGAGCGCCTGTACAACAAGGCCCTATCTCATTACGCCCGATTCTTCCGCGGGCTCTCCCCTTTCGTGACATTCGTTCACGGGGCTGGATTTGATGACCTCAAGCCGTTCATCAGGGACGGCAAAGTCGGGGCGTTCTTCCTCGACGGAGCCGAGGACGGGCAGGAAACCCTTGACCAGTACCTCAAGTTCCTCCCCTATTGCAGGAAAGGCACGATTCTCATGGCCCATGACTGGAACACCGAGAAGACCCGCCTCCTTCGTCCGGCGATAGAGGAAAATTCACATTGGGAAAAAATAATCGAGGTGAAGCCTCCGGCGAGCGTTGGCTTCGTCGCGTTCCGATACGTATAAAAACACAGCCATGAACGAACCCTCCCGAACCCACACGGTACTCAAGAACTCCCTTTTCAGGCTGTTTGGGTTTTTCTTTCCCATCATATTCTCGATAGCCATCACGCCGATTGTTGTTAACAGACTCGGGACCCAGGACTACGGACTGATGATATTCATCAACTCCCTGCTCGGCATACTCAGCCTACTCGACATAGGCATCTCCACCGCGACCATAAAGCACCTGGCCGAATACAAAGGAAGGGGTGATGTCGAGGGAACCGTTCGATCAATCCGCACGGCAAACACCCTCTTCCTCATCATAGGCATCATCGGCATGACCTTGGTTGGACTCACCGTCCTCGCGACGACGATCTTCTTCGGTGACAAGATAGCGGACAATCCCGAGCTCATCACGATCATGCTCATTGGCGCGGGACTCTTCTTCATAAACTCGATCAACAGCGTCTACACCCTCATACCATCGGCCCTTCAGCGATTCGACATAGCCACGGCAATAAACGCCACGAGCCTGACCGTCGGAAGCCTGGCAAACCTGACTGTCGTCCTCCTTGGCGGCAGGCTCGTGGCGATATTCGTCGTCAACGTCGCGGTCGCAACGCTCTTCTTCTTCGTCTGGAGGAAATATTCGCTCGCGATACTGCCCGAAGCGAAGTGGAGATTCGCCTGGTCCCCGTCTGAGGTTCGCCGAACGGTTTCCTTCAGCGCCTATGCATCCATAAACGAACTCGCTCGAACGGCGCTGTTCTCGCTTGACCGTCTGATCATCCCTCTCTATGCGGGCGCATCAAGCCTCACCTATTACACAATTCCAGGGAATCTAACGGCCCGAATAACGGGAGTATCGGACAATATCGCAGGCACGCTATTTCCCCTTTCGGCGCACCTGAACGCCACCGGAGAGCATGACGCCCTGCGCACGGGCTACGTCAGGTCCTCGCGCATCATCCTCGTGGTCTCGGCCGCCATCACCGCAGGCATCGCCTTCAATGGGTACGAGATACTGAAATACTGGATAAATCCGGAAGTCGCGGCAAACGGCGCCTTCGTGATTGTCATCCTGGCCCTGACCAACCTGTGCCTCACCCTCCTCTCGAGCGCCTCGAACCTCTTCATCGTCCTCGGCAAATGGAAGTTCTACACCGGCATCTCGGCATCGATGGCCCTCATCAACGTGATTGCCCTCTTCGTCCTCCTCCCTCGATACGGCATCAATGGCGCGGCAATCGCATATCTCATATCGACGGCTCCCGTCATATACGCCCTCTACGTGCTCGAAAAGAGATATCTCCAGATTCCCGGCAAGACAAGGCGCTGGGTGCTGAACTCCTCGAAAGTGGCCGTCACCACCATCGTCTTCGCCGTCGCGAACGAGCTCCTCATAAAAGGGAACATCACGAGCCTGGCGAGTCTCATTATCCTCGGACCATCATCCGTCCTGCTCTGGGTCGCGATCTATTACGCGTTCGGATTCGTGCCAAAAGAGGACAGGGCCGACATCATGAAATTCATAAGAACCCAACTGTCACGGAAAAAGGCCTAAAGAGGCTCGAACACCATGAACGAACTCCTTCAGAAAATATGCGGCAAGGCCCTTCGATTGACCTATTCCCTCATGGGAATGAGACCGACAAGCTATCCATACATATCGGGAGACGGCTTCAGGTCGCTCGCCGGGCACATTCACGAGGCGGGACGAACATTCAGACCAGAGGACGTCAGGAGGGGCGACATAGTCTTCGTCGAATCAGCGCTCATCGGGACATATTTCTCAACCCTTCACCCGAGGATCGAGAACCCTTACACCCTCATCACCCACAACGGCGACGCGAACATCGGAGCGAGCGAGGCGGCGCGCATAGACGACAAAATCATCCGCTGGTTCGCCCAAAACGTGCTCGTCAAACACCCAAAACTGATACCGGTCCCAATCGGACTCGAGAATGCCCGACACGCTGGCACAGGACGAGCGTCCGTCATGCGACGAGCGTCTCAACATATCCCAAAGAAAAACGGGAGGATTCTCGCGGCCTTTACCGCTCACACCAACCCCAAGGCGCGTGAACGGGCGCTGGATGAGCTCAGGGCAAATCCCCTGGCTGACATACGCGAGGGACGAATGCCCCAGCGCGACTATCTGGATACCCTTAAGACCTACGGCTACGTCGCCTCGCCGCCGGGAAACGGCGAGGACTGTCATAGAACGTGGGAAGCACTGTATGTGGGAACCGTCCCCATTGTGCAACCATCAGTTTGTGTGGAATACTTTAGAAGTCTCGGCATCCCGGTTATAATCACGCAATCGTGGAAAAGCATCGGCAAGGAACAGGACGAGGGAATCCCGATTTCACCCAAGACCCTTTCCCCACTCTTCTTTGATTATTGGAAAGGGATGATTACAAGCAAAAACCACCATCATGAAGAACGATAAGGCACGACCGATGTATCCCGAGCACGCACTGTACGAGCGGTACAAAGAGACACACCTAGACAGAACCTCCTCGGACACATTCCCCGACGTCACCAAGAGGGTCACGCTCGAGAACATGAACTATGCCATCAACCTCTGCGAGGCATGGGACTTTTTCCTCGACATTGGTGGAGGGTCGGGACACTATGCGGCCGGACTGGCCGGCATGTTCAAACGAGGAAGCGTCATCGAGATTGACGCCCATCCCGAACAACAGGATCTGGTAAGGTTAAGGCCAAACGTTTCGGTGGTAAACAAATTCATCGAAGAATGCGAGGGCACCGAAAAGGCGGACTTCATCCTGCTCGCCGACATCTTCGAACACATCAAGGACGTACGGTCTTTCGCCTCGCATCTGGCGAGACTGCAGTCAAAGGGAGCGATCGTCTACATCATGACCCCGAATCCCTTTTTCTGCGGACCGGTGGCCGAATCAGGTCTGCACCACACCCTCCACCCAAACGGTCACATCAGTCACTATACGCGACAGGAAATCAGCTCGGTAATGGAGGAGGCGGGCTACGAACTCATATTCAACCTTTACGAGGAAGGACCCTTCAGACAGAAAGCGAAACGAGTCATCAAGGGAATATCTAAACGTGATAAGAAATGGCATACCGCCATCGCCTATCGAATCGCCCGCCCACTCCTGCTCGCGGCAGCCCTGCCTCTCCAGTCTCTTCTTGCCCGCCTCACCTACAGGTCAGAGAAGGAGCTTCGAAAAGATGAGTTTTCCACCATGACTCAGGACCTCGCCTTCAAGAAAATGAGATAAGAACATGAAGCCAGAAATCACAATTATCATACCTTGCTATAACTGCGAAGGAACACTCCGTGAGGCAGTTGAGTCCTGCTTTGTCCAGGGCCTGGAGTCGTTCGAGATAGTGATGGTAGACGATGGATCAACGGACGAAACCCTTGCCCTCATGGAAAAGCTGGCGACCGAGCATCCCGAGATACGAATCTTCAGGCAGGGACAAAATCTGGGGGGCGGGGCGACCCGCAATAGGGCTGTTCAAGAAAGTGCTTCCGACATAATATTCTGCCTTGATAGCGACGATGCTCTGGGCACAGGCACACTATTGAAGATGCTTTCCTACCTGAAAGATCACAAACTCGACGGTGTGGGCGTATCCACGTCGATAAAGTTCAAAGGAACCCAAAGGAGCAATGTGGCATACACAACCAGCTTCAAAAGAATCGGAGAAAAGATAGAACTCGAAGACATCTTCAATGTCGACTCCTCGAGATGCTCCCTCTATTCGGTGTTCATGCATACGCGAAGGGCGTTCGATATCATGGGAGGCTACCCTACCGATCACGGCTTCGACACCCAGTGCTTCGCCCTCAGATTCCTCGCGAACGGGCTCGCGGCCCACGCCTGCCCCGACACAACGTATTTCCACCGGGTCAACTATCACAGGTCCTATTACATACGCGAATACGAGGACGGCAGGGCGAATCACAACTGGATGCGTATATACGATGAATTCCTCTACCTGTTCAATGCCTCGACCCAGGACAAGATGCTCGGATTCGACTTCAACGGCTCGACAAAGCCCCTCAACGCCGTCATAAACGAAATCAAGGACCCTTTCGCACCGCGATATCGAGATTTCGTGACCGAGGGATCGAAGAGCGCGTACAAGTCATTCCTCTCAACATCTAAAATCACACCCGTGGACGAATACTGGCTGGGATCCGAGGCACTCAGGTCGAAAAAACCAATCGACGCCGCATCCCACTTCGCGCATGCCCTGGCATCGGGACTCCGCCACCCCATCGTTCTCTCGAGGGCGCTTGATTCGCTCGCACTTGCATCCGGCACGACCGCCTCAGACGTGATGGGCTCGATTCAGGCATTCAACGCATACGGCAAGCGAGGTTCGCTAGCACCGTTTTGGAAGAGGGGCATCGGCAGGATAAGACGAATGCTCTCATGATCAGGGCATACATACTCACCCTCAGGTCCCGCATTCACTCAGGCAGATTCCTCCCACTAGCCCTGGCGTGGCATGTCCTGAGATTGAAAAAGCTTTTCCGCGTTGATTTCAAGGTGTACCCCGACGCGGCCGACAGGGAGATAGAGATAGACCTGGTCATACCCACCATATCAAAGGATGTAGCCCTCCTCGAGGAAATGATCGCCGGCGCGAAGAAAAACATCCTCCATCGAATACGCAGGGTGTTCATCGTATCCCGAGACGACAACGTGCTCCCCGCGTTCTGCGAGAAGCATGGCTACTCCTTCGTGGAAGAGCGTTCCGTCATGGGCTACGGAAAGGAACGCACCGCTTATAAGGTGAACGGGGTCGACAGAAGCGGCTGGATGTTTCAGCAAATACTCAAGCTGTCGAGTGAATCGTTCGTCGGGACGAAAAACTATCTAATCATAGACTCGGACACTGTACTCATAAAACCACACTCCTTTATAGAAAACGGGAAATTTATATTCGCCCAGAATGAGGAATGGCACGAACCCTACTTCAGAACCTTCAAGAAGCTGTTCGGCTACGAGGCACCGACATCCCTCTCATATACCTCACATATGATGATATTTAATACGGACAAGCTGAGAATGATGAAGGCTGAGCTCGAACGGAGAAACGGCAGTTCCTGGGATGCGGTATATATGAGCACCGCAAGCGAATCAGAGATGTCCTGCATCTCTGATTACGACACCTATGCAAACTGGGTGCTCCACAATTTCCCCGACGAGGTCGGTAATCGAGCCTTCTACAACAAGGGGCTGTCCCGAGACAGATTCAGCTCTCTCGAACAGCTCACCTCGAAATATGGCAGACGGTACAACTCGCTCTCCTTTCATAGCTATATTAAAGTATCTTAACAAATGCGATGACCATACCCCCAATCCTCCTCATCATATTCAACCGCCCCGACAAGGTGCGCGCCTTGATGAACGCGCTCGAAAAGGTGAGGCCCGAAAGAATCTATGTCTCGGCGGACGGACCGAGGACGGGCGTACCCTCGGACAAGGCGCTATGCGCCGAGGCGCGCGCGGTGGCACAGAACGTATCATGGCCGTGTAAAGTCATCACCAACTTCTCCGAAAATAACTTGGGCGTTCATCCTGCGGTCGAAGGTGCCATAACCTGGTTTTTCGACCAGGTCGAATCAGGCATCATCCTCGAGGATGACTGCATACCCAACTCCGACTTCTTCAGATTCTCGACCGAACTCCTCGAACAGTATCGCGATGATCCGCGGGTCATGATGATATCAGGGGACAACTTCCAGAACGGCATTAAACGTGGGCGGGCGAACTATTACTTCTCGCGCTATCCGAACATCTGGGGATGGGCGACCTGGCGACGTGCCTGGAAACACTATGATACAAGCCTTTCCGATCTCGACGTGTTTGAGAAGTCGGGAAAAATAAACACCATAAGACCACACGTGGATGAGCAGAAACATTGGCTGAAATTCTTTAGACAACTTAAATCAGGAAAGCAAAGCCCTTGGGATGCAAAGTGGGTATTCGCCATCTGGAATAATGATGGCATAGTCGCCGTGCCAAATACAAATCTGGTAAAGAACGTCGGATTCGGTTCCGAATCAACAAACACGAAGGAAACTAACTCAACCCTTGAAATCGAGGCCTCCCCGATAAACAATTTCGCAATCATCCGTATCGAACAGCAAACGGACGAGGATGCCGATAGATATATCTTCGAGTCGATTTTCAAGGTCACCCTCGCCTCAAAACTCGCCTATCTCTGGCGTAGACTTATGTCATAATAGAAAAACATGAACATGCTTACACAAGCCTTCCGAATGATCCTCATACGCCTGCACAAGAGGTATGAGCCGTTTGTCACGACATATCCCGGATTTCCCTGCACGGTCATAGACAAATCCTCCTTCATTTCGGCATACAAAGAAATATTCGAGCGAGAGATCTATAAGTTCCAGACGGCGAATCCGAAGCCCCGCATCATAGACTGCGGCGCGAACATCGGCCTGAGCGTCCTCTATTTCAAAAAACTCTACCCCGGCGCCGCCATCACGACATTCGAGCCGGACCCGAAGGCCCTCGCGGCCCTCAGGGCGAATGTCGCCGCCATCAACGCATCGGACGTGACAATTATCCCGCATGCCGTGGCGGGATCAGACGGTATCCTTCAGTTCTTCTCGGAAGGTGCGGATGGGGGCCGCGTGAGCACCGAACACGATACCACCTCAATCATTTCCATAACCACCGAACGCCTCAGCCCACACCTCTCGAAGGAGGTCGACTTCCTCAAGATAGACATCGAGGGGTCAGAGCTTGAGGTGCTCGAGGAGGCACAGGGCTCGCTCGGAAAAGTCCGTGCCATATTCGTCGAATATCATTCGCTCGCCTCGAAGCCACAGGAGCTCGACAGAATTATCGCCATCCTCTCGGCCGCTGGATTCCGATACTATATCGAGCACACCGGTGTAAAGTCAGAGAACGCCTTCATCAAGCGGGAAAACCACCTCAACTACGACCTTCAGCTCAACATTTTCGGCTATCGAGGCTGATGCTATACTAGGCCCACCATGGCAACCTTACGCGAGCTCAAGAACAGAATCATCGAGGACAGCTTCTTTCGTCCGCGATGGCACTCCGTCCTCATCAATCCCTATTTCATCAATCGAAACGGACTCTATTCGGCCATCAGCACATTTGCAGCGGGGATTCCAAAAGAGGCCCGCATAATCGACGTCGGATGCGGGCTCAAGCCATATCGAAAGCTTTTTGCGAGCGGGGCCTACACGGGAATAGACATACAGGGAGGCGGACATACCGATGCCGCAAAGACCGTGGACGCCTACTATGATGGAATCCACATCCCCTTCCCTGACGCATCCTTCGACGCGCTCATTTGCACCCAGGTGCTCGAGCATGCCGATGACCCCGAAGCCCTCGTGGCGGATTGCGCCCGCGTCCTCGCCCCGGGCGGACAAGCCTTCTTCTCCATGCCCTTCACCTATCCCGAACACGAGAAGCCCTACGACTTCCGCAGATTCACGCGGTTTGAGCACAAGCGACTGCTCGAGAAGAACGGCTTCTCCGAGATACGCATCAAACAGACGACCGGCATCTTCGGTACGCTCGCGCAAATGCTCTCCATCTGGATATTCGAGGGTATCACCTTCCGTGCAACCGTCCTCAAAACACTTCTCTCGATCCTGGTCCTCGGACCATTGCAGATAATCGGACTCGCCCTGGACGCCCTCACCGGAAAGTCGGGCATGACCATGGATTACGTTATCTCAGCACGCCGATGAAGGTGCTTTTCATAGGAACGACGGACATATTGGGAGGCGCCGCCAAGGTATCATGGGAACTCAAGTCGTACCTCGAGGCACACGGACATGAGACTGCCATGTTTGTCGCGGATAAGAGAAGCGATGACAGAAAAGTGAGAATCATTCCCCGCCAGACCTGGAGGAAGTACCTCGGACTCCTGCTCGCCACCGAAAGCCTGATATCGACCGACTGGATACTCGACACCCCTGAATTCAAGGGGGCGGACGTCATTCACTGTCACAACCTTCACGGGCGATTCTTCAATCTCAAGACCCTCGAAAGGATGTCGGCGCTCAAGCCCGTCGTCTGGACCCTTCATGACGAATGGGCCCTCACCCCACACTGCGCCTACACTCTCGAAGGGACGGGAATGAAAAATGGGCTCTATGTCTGCCCCAGCATAGACGTTGCCCCGCGCATCCTCTGGGACAACAGCCGACGGCTCGCAGCCTGGAAGAACGGGATATACGAAAAGATTCGCGTGACCCTGGTCACGCCGTCCCGATGGCTCGAGGATAGAACCCGAAAAACCACCCTCGGAACGCAGGATATACGCCTTATAGCAAACGGCATAGACACGTCGAGGTTCGTCCAAAGCGACAAGGGAGGGGCGCGGGCAAAGCTCGGCCTGCCCCTCGATAAGAAGATAATCCTCTTCCTGGCGGTAGACGCGAAGGCGAACACCTGGAAGGGGTGGAAGCACACCGAGCGAATCATCGAATCGTACAGGGATCGATCGGACATCCTCTTCCTGAGCGTCGGCAACCTCACCCAGCATGAAAGCCGTGGAAATGTCAGGCACACCGGTCACGTGAGCGATGTGGAGACCCTGGCCCTCTATTACAGCTCGGCAGATGCCCTGCTCTTCACCTCGATCGCAGAGAACTTCCCCCTCGTCATCCTGGAGGCAATGAGCTGCGGTCTCCCTATCGCCGCCTTTGACGTCGGTGGCGTCAAAGAGGCACTCGAACACAAGATAAATGGATTCGTGGCCCCCTACGAGGACACGACGGCCCTGTCCAAGGGACTCGAATGGATACTGTCTCTCACCGAGAGCGAGCAAAAGACTCTCTCGAACGCCTCTACACAAAAGGCCCGGACACGGTATGATATATCGCACATGACCGATGCATACATGAGCCTCTATCAGGAACTCATCGCGAAAAACCAATGACCGAATCCAGCAAGCAGGAGATGATCCAGACAATCGTCAAACGAGAGCAGCTCCGACCGCTCGGACGGCTTTCGCGACTCCTCAAGGATCCTGTGCGGGCGACACCCTTTTACGCCCTCGCCCTCCTGGGGCACATAAAGCCGTTCCCCGTGTCATTCAGGACGCTCTGGGACACCACCATGCGCTGCTATCTGCCCGAGGGAAACACTTTCTATTACTACGGCTTCTGCGAGGCAAACCTGACCAACTTCTTCCTCAGGTTCGCGCGGGAGGGAATGACATTCATCGACGTGGGCGCGCACATCGGCTTCTATACAGCACTCTTCTCCGAGCTTGCCGGATCAGAGGGAAAGGTACACGGCTTTGAGCCTACCCCCTGGACATACCGACTGCTCTCGGAAAACACCGCGGGGCTTTCAAATGTCACGCTCAACAACAACGCCGTCTCGGAAAAGGCCGAGTCCCTCTCCTTCTCGGATTACGGCGCCGGATACGGCGCCTTCAACAGCGCGCATCCCGACGGCGCCCCCGAGATGTCGCGCAGACCGTCGATGACGACGGTCACAGGCATCTCCCTCGACGCATATTGCGCCGACAGGGGCGTCCGTCCGGACATCGTGAAGATAGACGCCGAGGGCTTCGAGGCGAGCGTCCTTCGGGGCATGGGCAAGATGCTTGCCGCAGGTGCCGGCCCGCGACCGATCATCACCCTCGAGGTCGCGGGCGATAGGGCCTGGGCGGAAAATCGCGCCGAGGCATTCGCGACGCTCTCCGCCGCAGGCTATGTCGCCCACGAGATATCCGTCGATGGCTTCCTGAGCGAGCACGCCACCAGGGAAAGCTACACATATGACAACCTCGTATTCGTCCCCAGGGAAAGACTGACCGAGATCTCCCCTTTCCTTCATTCACTGAAAAATCGATGATAATCGTCAACCTCAAGGGCGGCCTTGGCAATCAGATGTTCCAATACGCATGCGGGAGGGCCCTTTCCCTGCGCGCCAAGGCCCGCGGCGAGAGCGGCACCCTCAGGCTCGACGCGACCGGCTTCGACCGCGTGAACGCGATGCCGGGCACCGTGACCAGACGCTCCTATGAGCTCGGCGCCTTCAACGTCCAGGCGCGCCTCGCCACACCCGAGGAGATCAAGTGCGTCAAATATCCCTTCGGCATACTTTCGAAAGCCTGGAGGTACTTCAGCGCCAAGGGCCTGCGCAAGTTCCACATAGCCTTTGAGGAAAAGACCTTCGGGCACAATGACCGAATCTACCTCGACGGATACTGGCAGACCGAGAAATACTTCAGGGACCACGAGGCCGCCATCCGAAACGACTTCACCCTGGCCAAGCCGCCGGGAGAGGCCGCCATGCGACAGTTCAAAGCCATTGCCAAGGCACGCCACTCGGTGTCGCTTCACATCCGCCGAGGGGACTATGTGACCGACAGCGCAACCGCGGGGCATCACGGCTCCTGCGGCAAGGACTATTACGAAAGGGCCGTCGTCGAGATGGCACAGATGCTGAACCAGAGGGGGCCATCCAGGGGCGCCCGAGGCAAGGCAAAGGAGGCCGTGGCCATACCGAACATATTCGTCTTCTCGGACGACATCGCCTGGGCCAAGGCAAACCTCTCATTTCCCTGCCCCATCTCGTTCGTCTCGTCGCCCGACCTGACGAGCGCCGAAGAGCTCGCCCTCATGTCATCCTGCAAGCACCACGTCATCGCCAACTCCACCTTCAGCTGGTGGGGCGCATGGCTCGGCCAGAACGCCGACAAGATAGTCATGGCGCCGAAGCGCTGGGCACAGGAGCACGACGAGGACTGGTATGCGGACATAATCCCCGAATCATGGATACGAATCTAAATGCATCAAAGCCCGCCACGGGCGCACAGGCACCCCTCGTCACCATACTGGTGGCGACCTACAATCGCGCCCACTACATCGGCGAGGCCGTGGCGAGCGCCCAGAAACAGACCTTCCAGAACTGGGAGCTCATCATCCTCGATGACGCCTCGACAGACGGCACCGAGACGATCGCCCGCGACATGGCGGCGCGGGACTCCCGCATAGCCTATGTCAGGCATCCGCAGAACAAGGGCATCGCGGGCAACAGGAATGCCGGACTCGCCCTCGCCAAGGGCACTTACATCGCCGTCCTCGACAGCGACGATGTCTGGACGGCCCCGACCAAGCTCGAAAGGCAAGTCGCCTATCTCGCATCAAATCCCGCCTGTGTTGCCGTCGGCACGCAGGTGTCAGTGATCGACGAGAACGGCGCGCGAACTGGATCAATATCATACGAGACCACTGATGCGGGCATACGCGCCCATTTCCTGCGCCGTAACCAGTTCGCCCAGTCGAGCATCATGTATCGTCTCTCCGCTGCCCAGGCCGTGGGCGGATACGACCCAGCCTGGACCGTAAACGACGACTATGACCTCTGGCTTAAGATGGGCTCTCAGGGAACCTTTGCCAACCTTTCCGAGGAAATGGCGGCATATCGCGAGCATACAGGCGGCATAACCAAGACCAAGCGCCTCAAGGCGGCCATCGAGCACCTGCGCATAATTAAAAAGCACGGGAAGCAGTATCCAAACTACGTTCCCGCGCTCTTCAAATCCTATCTGCGAATCCTGAGGGCGACTATCTAACGTTGACGAGCTTCACGTCGACCGAGGAAGTCGCGTGACCCTTGGTGAGGACCAGGAGGTTCGAAGTGCTTGTCCACCAAACGCTGCCATTAACACGGACGCGGGCACCGACGCTGTAGTCTCCGACAGCCTTGATGGCCGAAGGGTTATAGGTGAGGGCAAACGGGAACGGAGACCCCTCGCCCTTGGTGACGATGACCTGCTTCGCGAGCACGAGCGAATCGGCGTTCGGATTCGTGATGTCGATGAGGCTCACCTCGACCGTGCTGCCGGCCGGAAGGTCGATCTTGTCGGAATAGCTCGCAGTTCCCGTCAGCTGGGCCGTAGGGGCGATCTTTGACACCGACCACACGCCAACGGCGATAAGGACGACAAACAGGGCTCCGATCACGATCTTTACGGTAGAATTCATGAGATTTTCTTAAGAATTGTAAACAGGGGCATTATACACTACTTTAGGATATTGAGTAATATAACGCTTTGTTGTATGATGCTTTCCACGGCCCTATCGTCTAATGGTTAGGACAGAAGCTTCTCAAGCTTTAAATCGGGGTTCGATTCCCCGTAGGGTCACCATCAACAGCTAGCACGAGAAACGCCCCTTTGATATTCTAAGGTGTGGTTCCAGTCACGTCCCACGTCGGTCACAACCTCAAAATATCAATATTTTTATGCACCTTTAATCTTACGAGGTATACAGGACTTTGTGATAAAATCACCGTATCTATGGAAATTAAAAACTGTCTCCTTGTCTCAAAAGAAAGCATTATGGCCAAAGAGCATAATCTTTGGATTGGTTATAGTTGTGGAAACAAATGGTTCACGCTAGACAGTTTATCTGAACTCATTGAGCTGGGACTTAAACATACAAAGAAATCACTCCTAATTTTAATTCAAGGGCGTCTAGGTGCTACTAATTTCAAATATATTGAAAACATGGGTAGAGCAGAGGCCCTAAAGGAAGCTTTTAGGGTTTCGGACGAAAAAAGAGTTGAAATAGAAAACCTTGTAAAAGACCTTCCTGAAGATAGACGATCAAAAATTATAATTGCTGATTATGACGAAGTTCTCACGCCACAATTTATCACGCAAAGAGAAATTCTTATGAGGGAATTTTCATTGCAAAAGGAGTTTTATGACAGAGTAATGGAAATTTCTGAAGATTTTCTTGATATTAGACACAGGACGATCAGTAAAAACAGGAAGGAGGACGTCGCCTTGTACATCTTACAGGAACTGCCGCTATTTCTAGACGGGGTAATAAAAAAGGGTACCGAAAATCTACACACGGTCATCCTGTATCCAGGTCTCGGTAAATTGGATTATTTGGTGAAAGACATATTGGAAGATAACGGGTTCAAATCATTAAAAGAAAGACTTGTTGTTACCAATAACCCAGGAATAGCTGATATTCAATAGATAATATGAACAGGGAAACAAATATAAGAAATATGGAAATTGACGACATTGCCGCGGTGATTTCCCTTGGAAGTGGTCAAAAAGAGTTCACCTTTGAACATCAATCATTTTGGCTAAAGGAACAGCTTGTTTCTTGGTGTGAGAATAAGGAAGATATCTGTCTCGTCGCTGAGCAAGATGGACATATCGTTGGTTTTTCGTTATATGCAATGCATGTACCGACCAAAAAGGTTACCTGGGAAAATATATATGTGATTCCAGAGGCAAGGAATTCCGGAATCGGAACCAAATTAATCGAGGAAGGGTTAAAACAGATAAAAATAATAGGGGGTGTGTACGTGGTGGCTTGTTTAAATGCTGTAGATAAAGACGGTTTCGCAACAAGTCTCGAAAAATTTGGTTTTAAAAAGGGACACAATATGTTGTGGGTCGATAAAGAGATTTCTTAATATGAGCACCGAGGATCTTTTCTTGCCCCTTTCCCTACGCACGAGAAGGGTCATTGTGATCCTATAAAAAGGCCTTAAATAGCCTTACCCCGCAATGAACCAAAAGGTTCCAACGAGTGGGCTCACATTTGATAGCTAGCACCAAGAGCATATGAAAACCTTAATCACCGGCATAGCAGGGACAGGAAAATCTACAATAGTAAAAGCCTTGAATGAGAGGGGTATATTGTCTATCGACCTTCACGACATTTCTGGACTATTCTTCTGGCAAAATAAAGAAACCAAAGAAAAAGTCGACTATTCACCCGTGCATTCAAGAGAGTGGTTTGATGGTGTAGATCGCCTTTGTGACATCAATAGACTGACAGAAATGCTCGGTCAATATAAAGATGTTGTCATGGCTGGGACGACGAGCGGGAGCAACCAAAGAGAGTTCTTGTCACTTTTCGACAAAGTAATACTCTTACGAAGCAATCCCGAAACCCTTATTCATCGCATGAAGACAAGGGTGAATAAATCTGGTTATGGTAAAACTGTGGCCGAACAAGAGGATAATATCGAATGGCAAAAAGAATTCGATCCTCAAATGCTTTCATTTGGCGCGATTCCGGTAAGTACAGAGGGGTCTATAGGCGATGTTGTCCAGAAGGTTATCGAGGTGATTAAAACCTAATCTGCTATTTTTACTCACGCACGAGAAGCATCGGTTTGATACAGTAAATCGATTAAAAATAACCTTGTGTTGCCAACGCCTGCGAAAGTCACAGCACGAGAAGCCTCACGAAAGTTTCATCGGGTATAAAAAAGCTTCAGTATTTCTCTGAAGCTCTGTAGAAACATTACGGTGATTATCATCTCCCCTCTCGGAAATAGAAATCCGTAACATCTTTGGTCCGATCACCGCTCGTCAGAAAATTCTGAAAAGCCATCAACTGATTAGATATAGGCTTCCAGCCATGAGGCAGAACAGTGAACTCATCTCTGGGTTTTTCCCTAAACGGAACATCGAAGACAAAGGTCGGCTTAACAGTCATCCCACCTTTGATACGATACCCTCCAGAGAGCTTGAGCCGAATACCGCTGAACTTAATACCTTTGGTTCCAGCAATCAGTTCAGCACGAGCCTCCTTCAACATTTTGGAAAACTCATACTGGTCAATTTTGACACCGTCCAACGGCAAGGTAGAAACAGCCTCCAACACCTCTCCATCAACCGGCAAGAGAATGGAGAGGCTGTTCGCATCAATACGAACATTAAAATCCAACGGGCCGAAAACTCCATCAAGTCTAACAGGGTGTGACATGTTCATAACAAAGATCTATCCTCCTCTGTATTTACTCGGGCTTGGAACCGATCTCCGAAAAACAATATTTCGAAAAGCTACATTACAGAAAGGGATTTCAGAGATGATCCCACAAACTCGATTTACCTAAAGCTCATAACCAATCTCGCAACACGCCTTTAGACAGAGGTGTGGCAAACACATGAGTATGCACATGCTTCCAGCTCCTATGAAAAATATCAGAGCCCCCGCGATAGGTTGGAGAAAAACAGGTAAAGCAGAAACCAAACACTCCAAAAATTTGTACCCACGTTCCCCAAATGGGGCTATTGCACACATAATAACAATACCGACAACACCCATTCTCCACGTCTTAACTCTGGCGGGAACCTCACTATGCCCACCAGAACTAATTCCGTATCGTTTGTCTTGATACCTACCAGTCTCAATCGCAACAACCAAGGTTATGACGACGTAAGACAATGGTATGAGCAAAACCCCTATGATTTCTTGAGTATACATTTTAAAGATCATCTTTCCTCTGCGTTTTTTTGGGCTTGGAACCAATTTGCTGAAAAGATATTCAGCAAAGCCGCATTTAAGACGAAAGTTTTTAGGATAAACTTTCAAAAACCCGATGCCTCAAGAGGTTGTTGGGCACGTCCCGCAAAAATCCTCGGCAGGATCCTGCATTCTGCCGAGCAAACACAGGCCATCGATCGTCTGTCCGTTAGAGCACGGCACGTACAATCCCCCCTGACCGTGGGGACAGAGACCTTCCAAGACCCTCGCGAGCTCCGAACCCGTGGAGAGATCGACTTTCTGACCGGCTTTTGCCAACCAGATTTCGCCCTCCGTCGTAACGGCCGCGATCATGTTGTTGTTGGTGTTCCAGCGGCCACGGTCTTCTTCCGTGGCACACACCTCCCATTCGCCTCCCCTACTGCCAACATCAAGAGCAATCAGCCCCGTAACATGAACGAAGCCAAATCTCTGCAATTCGATACCCTGCATAACAGTATTCCTTTTCATGATTAAGTTTAGTTGAAACCAGCAACGGGATTGTTGCATGTTTCTTCCTAAACCCAATCCTTCAAAGAGCCGTATATCCACACACTATTCCTATACTGTAAATATGTAAATAGATTTATAACGATTTAAACATATAAAGTTACGCTACTATAATTAAGGCCATATCGTTATTGCTTTATTTATATAAATCTGTTATATTCTTATAACAAATATAGACAAGATTTACCCATTCTTATAAAAACCCATGAATTCAAGCGAAAACGTGCTCATAAGCGCAGGTCTGTCAAAGGAGCAGTCCCTCGTATACTCTGCCCTTTTGGAACATAACTACATGGAGGCCGGCAAGATAAGCATTAAGGTTGGACTCGACAGGACTTTCGTGTATAAAGTTCTCGGCCAGCTTGCCGATCTTGGCCTTGTCGAGAAAAACGAGAAGCTGGGCAAAATAGCTAAATTCATCGCCCTCCACCCCGCAAGACTGAAAGACCTACTTGATTCGAAAAAAAAGAGCATGGAAAGCGCCCAGAATATAGTCGAGGCTGGTCTGGGAAACCTGATCTCTGTCTACAACCTAAATTCGGGAAAGCCGAACGTATCCTTTCATGAAGGCATAGAGGGCGTGAGAAAGATATACAGAGACATCCTCATGAACGGACAAGAGGTTTTTGTCGTAAAGAGCGTCCATGATACCGATGACAACGAAGTTGCCGAACTCAAACGTGAAAACTATAAAAGACGAATCGATACGGGCATTAAGACAACGATACTGGCGCCCATTGGACATCAGAGCCTGGAATATGCCTCGAAAAGCAGCAGTAAATTTTTTGTCGGGTACAGCATATCAACGGACAAGCTTTCGATCCCCGCCCAAATACTAGTCTATGGTGACAAAGTGGCGATAATTGATTTTAAGGGTGAGATCATAAGTACGCTCATCGAGAACCCGGATGTCGCTACCAGCATAAAGGCCATATTCAACCTACTCATCCTCTTGGGTAAGAAGGAATTTTAAGTAATTTCACTCACTCAATTTGAGTCATTTTTTGTCTACTTTCCCTTCGCGAAGCTCATATCTCCATCCCGGCTGCCACTTGAACTTTGTTGAGACGAGCTGCTCATAAGGAACGCCGTCAATCCAGTGATCAAGCCCATACTGCGTCGCTCTGTGTCCGATCACCATCACCCGCTTGCCGTCATGGCTCTTTAGGAGAGAGTCGAGAAAGTCCTTCATGCGGACGGACGTCTGATCGTAGCTCTCGCCATTTGGAAACGGTACGTGAATCCTCTTCAGCTTTTCCGCATCTACTTCCTCGCTCGGTGCCTGGGTCAAATCTCCGTAATCACACTCCCTGAGTTGAGCGTCTTTTATAATGGGGAATTTGTCGCCAAAGGCTATCTCTGCTGATTTATACGCACGTTCTAGGTCAGAACAAAAAACGGCATCAAAGTGATCATTCTTGTACCTTTCCCCCATTTCCCTGGACTGTTGTTCGCCCAAGGGAGACAAAGCCACATCGTTGTGACCAGAGGACAGATGCGCCTCGTTATCGAATGTCGTGCCGTGAGCCTCGAAGATTATCTCTACCATGAATTTTCGCAAAGAATAATTAGTTGCTCAATTATATCAATAAATCGCATTCTAATGCGACCCAAGAAAAAAGCCCCGGATTTTCATCCGGAGCTCGCGAAACCGTCTTCACATTGGCGGAACCTCGGATGCCGCCGTCAATTCGAGCTTATTCAACCGGCTTGATGGTACCCCAATAAGCATCGTAGCCCTTACCAATCGTCAGGGTCCCGCTGCGTGCGGTCTTGATTTTGAATTCGCCACTCTCGTGAATCAGAACCCCTTCAAGGTCACCATTCCAGTCGTCCTGGTTTTCAACCCCGAACTGGACCTTCGTCCCGACTTTTATTTTTCCATGCTGGTTTTTGAAGACAGGGCTTGTCGTTGCAAGTGATCGCTTACGTTTAATTTTAGTCATAAAGTCCTTTCCACACACTATAATATAAATAAGAATTGTCAATCAACAGCCCCCGCCCAAAAATTGACACCATGCAAATTCTAAGGTAGATTCCACTCAGCAATTCCACGGCACGTCGTCGCGGAAAGATCATCCAAAAAGGAGTTTTTATGGCGAAACCAAAGACAGTGACACCGAAATACGGCAGCTGGACAAAGACCATGGCGGAAGACACCTGGCTTTACACGCTCCCTGCGGGCGTATCGACAATCTGCGAACTTCGCGAGGAAAGTCGCGGATGCGACCCCATCCTCTTTATTGGCACCAACCAAGGTGTCTATTACACCGAGGTTCCAAGGACCTCCTCTCAACGGAGAGAAGCCACCCCCGCCCATGGACTCGAGGAGTTCTCCATCGATGAGCTGAAATTGCAAGGCGAAGACATCATCGCCCATGCAACCACGGGCGACACATTCATTGCCCGAAGCTATATTCTTAGAGGCGAGCGCTGACAATAACACCGCCACCGCCCTTAACGGAAACCATCCGGAGGGGGCGGTTTTTTATTCCCAACATTCCCACCATCTTGTCCCGAACACGGAAACCCGCTATTATCGATACGTGCCCAAAAAGACCATCCTCCTCATTCGTCACGCCGAAAGCATAGCGAACGCTGGTTTCTCGACCACCGACGCCCATTCGATACCACTCTCACCGAAAGGCCTCGCCCAGGCAGAGGCCCTGGCGGATGACTTCCCCATCGTCCCGGAACTCATAGTCACCTCCCTATTCCTGCGAACGCGGGAGACGGCGGCACCCCTCATCTCGAAAACGCCTGATGCCGCCGTCGAGACCTGGGACATGATCCACGAATTCACCTATCTCAACAGAGACGTTCACAGGAACAAGACCCCCGAGGAACGGAAGCCTTTCGCGATCGACTACTGGAATCGGCGGGACCCCTTCTATTCCGACGGCCCGCAAGAAGAAAGCTTCTTCAGCCTCTTGAGACGCATTGAGAGCTTTCTGGAAAAAATTGACTCCCGAGAGAAAATGTAATCGCCGTCTTCTCGCACGGACAATTCCTAAACGCGCTAAAGATAGTGAGGGGCCTAGACACCCCTGTCGATAGACTAACCAAGGAAGAGCTTTCAGATCTGATGGATGCCTTCATGAAACTAGGACCCGTCCAGAATGTCTCGATCCTGAGACTCGACGACCTCAAATAAAAAGAACGCCCTTTCGAGCGTCCTCCCGACAGAGCCGTATCACGAATCCAGGACGATATCGGCGCATCCGGCATTGAATGTGAAGAGGCCTTCGGGCATGGGATAGCCTTGCCTCCTCCACCAGCCGGCAGCCTCGAGCGAACTCTTCATGAGCTCACGTATGGCGACCTCCTGATCGACTGTGAAGACCATGCCATTCGGGGTGTCGCTCCGCCTTCCGACCTCGATGAACGGGATTCGAACCCCGATCCATAGCCTGCGTATCTCGAGAGGGGCCGGACCGGTGGGGGCCTCCTTTATAAGCATTATGCCATTGCGGGTATTGTCCTTCATATGATGAAAGTGCGTTGTTTCTGCTCCAGATGTTGCCTGAACTGAATTATGCAAGGTTTTCGAGAAAACGCAACGTGATGCGGGGCATAAAAAAAGCCGGTCCTGTGAGGGATCCGGTTTTATGAAATGGTGGGTGCTCCTTAAGTCTGTCTTACCCGGCTTGTGTCTGCTTGGTGGCAGACGATGTGTGTAGTGCCTTCGCTTACGGTTTTCAGCAGTCACTTCAGCATTAGTGAGATGCGTTTGCATTCTAACCATAATGAGCGGCACACCGGGTCGATTCGCGGGCTTGCGGCCCACTACTCAGGATTATTCGGCCTCCATCCGTGACTAGAGGAGGCCAGGGTCAAGGGACTGACTCAAGACCACTCTTCGCCTCGATGATCCTACAACTCCCGATAGGGTTTGGCACCTAACGGTTTGGACACTTCCCTCGCACACGCGGGGAATCGATTTCTCTTTAACTAAAGGAGCACCCAGGGGAGATACTACCTTTAATCTAAAATAAGTCAATGGTAAAGACTGAAAAAGACATGCCTGTAAGGAAAATGCCGCAACACCCCTGTTAAAGACTAACATCATACCGACAGGTTTATCCCCATATTATTAACTTTTAATACCAACATGGCAAAGACTCGAGACGCTCAAGTGTTATTATGTTTGTAATGTATACACTGTTTATAGATGAATCGGGAAAAAACTTTCTCAGATCTATTGAAACCAATAGACCCCATTTCTGTTTGGCGGGAGTGATTCTCAAGAATTCCGACCGCATAGCCCTAAAGAATCGGGCCGACCAAATAAAATTCAAATATTGGGGACGAACTGACATAGTATTTCACACCACAGACATGATTAATCTCAAGGGGGCTTTTTCTATTTTTAAAAAGGGTACAACAAAGCTCTCTATCACAGACTTCTACGAAGATTTTATTAATCTCATAAAAGAATCTGATTTTAAACTCAGTCTATTCTGTTTAAATAGACTGAACTACATTTCAAAGAACAGTCTGAAGAAAACCGTAGACAAAGCGACCTCGGGAGACAGGGTGGCGGAAGTGCAGGTCAAGGGAACTGAGGTTGGTATTATCGATCGATATTCCTCAGGCCTTTTGACGGCATACCTATATCTCCTAAAGAACGAAAAGAAAGTGGGCCAGGTTGTCATCGAGGCCACGGGAGGGCCTCAGGACTCCTATATTTTCAAAGCATATAACAGACTCCTCTCAAGTGGCTATGTTGGATTTAAGATGAATGGAGAAGACATAAGAAACCATTACACATCAATCGCATTTGTGACAAAAAATAATCATGATATCGAAACCCAGCTCGCAGACTGCGCAAGCAGTTTCTTAAACATGTGTGAAAGAGAAGTTGATCGAATTCAGATAGTGGCAGACCCTTACCACAAGGATATAATCGCCGCCCTGAAGTCAAAAAGCTTTCAGTTTTCTGATAGCAATGGATCCCCTTTGAAATCGAGCCTCCAAAGAGAATGTTAGCCCCATATAATGCAAAAACCCCTCAAAAGAGGGGTTTTTGTTAGAGATTGAACTCCAGGAGAGCTCGTTCTCATACTCAATAACAGTATACTCGTTTAAGGACGTTTTGCAACACAGGACCACCCGCACTGTGGACAATATAGAAAAAGCCGCATCATGCCCTGATGCGGCAGCCTTATTCTTCCGTCGGCTCGATGACGATGACGACCTGGCCCGGGGGCATCCAATATCCCCGTGCGTCCTGCGGGCCGTTCGAGCAATCCGTCCGCATGCAGCTGACCGCATACTGGGGGTCAACGGGCCACCTCGCGCCGACCACGTTCAGGCCCCTGAGAGGCGTGAACAGCGACACGGAATCTCCCGTCGACACCCGCTCGCCGCACCATGCGCAGGGAACGGACATCCCGTCATCGCCCATCATGAATCGACGGGCAATCAGAAGGCGCCTTTTGACGCCAAGCGTAATGTTCATAAGTTATGTGCCTTTCGACAGCCTAGCACGAAACTCCTTGAACATCTTGCAGTGGGGGCCGGCAAACGGGATGTCGAATAAATCAGAGGCAATAGCCCAACCCTGCTTTTCATAGAAGGCCACAGCCGACTGACGGGCATTGCACCAGAACAGGCCGATGTCCGATGTCTCGGACATGTCGCGTTCGATGAACGCGAGCAGGCGCCGTCCCAGCTTATGTCCCTGATATCCGGAATCGACGGCCATGCCGCGCAACTGCCATGCGAGACCTCCCTGCCAGACCCCCGACATGACGCTCGCACAGGCGATGGCCCCGACGATAACCCCATCGCCCTTACCCTCGAAGAAGCCGGCGAAATGCACGGTCCGAGAATCCCCGTCCCCCTCAAAGCGAGCCGCCTCGAAGGGAAGATTTGACCTGAGCATCCGATGCCGCAGATCAAGTATCTCCTCGACCCGCACCCTGCGAATCACGAAGTCTTTGTTCATAGTTTTTTCCTCCAGGGAAAAGACTATCACTTAAATCACATAACACAAAGGTTCCGCGGACAAGGGGCGCTAACGCCCCTGCCACGCATCTTCTTGCCTCACCAAAAGCTCGCCTGCCTTGGACGGATCAGCCAACAAGACTTCGGACACTCGCTCCATGCGCATGGACTGAGAGCCCTTCACGAGCACAACGTCTCCCGCGCGAACCATGTCGGCGAGATATGCGCCGGCCTGCCGAGAGTCGGTAAACGATATGATGCGATCAGCTGCCAGGCCGGCGCCAAGAGCGCCCCTGGCATACGCCTCGCCCATTGCCCCAACCGTAACCAGAGTGTGAACCGTCTGTCCCGCCAGGGTCCCGACTTCCCCATGGGCTTTCTCTGACAGGTCGCCCAGCTCCTTCATATCGCCGAGTACGGCAATCTTGCGACCACGGGTGGCAAGGGCGCCAAGCGCCTTCAGTGCCTCCATCGAAGCCAGCGGTGATGAATTATAGGTGTCGTCGATGATGGCCGACTGAGACTTCCCGTCGAGTATGCGCATCCTGCCGCGAGGGCTCTCGAAATCCGCAAAGGCCGAGGCGAACCCCCCTTTTGCCTTGGCATGGGCCGATGCCACTATCCCGACGACGGCATGGGCCGCGGCGATTGGATACATGAGATGCCTGCCGAGGACGCCGCGAAGCTCCACCCTATCAGGCTGACCCTCAAGCGCCCTGCTCAAAATGACATACTGTCCGCGAGGCAGGAGGAGGGGCGAATCGTCATAGACGACTTCAGACTCAAGAATCCTCGACGAGGCAGACTTGCTCTCTCCGTATGAAATTCGGGCGATATCAGCGCTCATGCGGTTGACCGCCCCCATGAACAGCTGGTCATCGGCATTGACGACGAGGGTTCCTCCGGGCTTGAGCGCCTTGGCCAGGAACATCTTCTCGGCCAACACGTCGGCGGAGGTCGCGAAAAACTCCACGTGCACCGGGGTCTCGGACATGCGGGTCAGGACGACGATGTCGGGATGGAGCCACTTCGCGGCCCTCTCTATATCACCAGGATGATCGGCGCCAACCTCGAGCACCAGCCATTCGGGAAAATCCTTGCCCAGGGTCCCAAAACCAATCGCAACCTGAAATCCCCTCCAGACATTCCGAACCCAGCCGCCAAGGGACGACCAGGCGGTGTCAAGGCCGAGTATGGTCAGGGGCAGGCCGATCTCGCTGTTGAAGCTCTTGTCGCTCTTGCGAACCGAGAACGACCCCTTGAGGGACGCGTAGATCGCGTCCTTGGTCGAGGTCTTGCCCACGCTTCCCGTCACGGCGATGATTTTCGGCGCGTGAGTCCTCAAGGCCATCTTTGCCTCGGCCGTGATGATCGCTACCAATGCTTTCTTGAGGTTTTCTTTAATCATATGCGGGTGGGAAAATTTCTAAAGACGCTATCTGTCGGGCGGGACTTCGTAATAGTTGAGGAGGAATTTGACCATGTCTATGAAGGGTGCGGTCAGGGTGTGCGAGGCATATTCTGCCCCCTTCGGATAGACGGTGTAGAGGAAGACGATGAAGCGGGGCTTGTATGCTGGAAAATAGCCGAAGAACGAGTGAAGGTACCTGTCGGAATAATACCCTTTTCCGTTCTCGAGTGCCATCTGGGCCGTTCCCGTCTTGGCGGCGATAGTATAACGGGGCTGTTTGACCGTTCCGCCGAGCAGGGCCTCATCGACGACACGCACGAGCATGCGGGTAATCTCCTCTGACGTCTCGAGCTTATATATGCGTTGCGCCGAACCGTCATGGGCAATGGTTTTGTTTAGGCCAGACGTATACTCTATACGCTTGACTATGTGAGGCTCGGGCAGGAAGCCGCCGTTGCCGAGTGCCGAGAGGGCACGGATCGTCTCGATCGGGGTGAGGGCTATCCCCTGCCCGAACGAGGCGGTGACATGCTCGATGTCGCGAGGGCTCTGCAGGTTGCTCACCAGGCCATGTACCTCGCCGGGCAGGTCGATGCCCGTCTCCTTGCCAAAGCCGAGCGCCGTGAAGTAGTCCGTGAGCCTCTGATTGCCGAGCTTCTGTGTGACGAATGCCATGCCCACGTTGAGGGACTGGTTGAGAACCTTCTGCATGTCCGAGAGGCCGCGGGCCTTGCCGTCATAGTTCGATATCTTGGCGCCGTTCACGATGACCGAGCCGGCATCCATATATGTGGTGGTTGCTGTGACGGCGCCGGTGTCGAGCCCCGCGGCCATGGCCAGGGGCTTGATGATAGATCCCATCTCATACACGCGGTCAACGATCGGGTTGCCGAAGACGCCCGGGTCCTTCACCTTGGAAAAATCGTTCGGGTCAAAGTCGGAGGAGACGCCCATGGCGTATATCTCGCCCGTGGTCGGGTCCATGACTATGCCGCCGGTCAGGTCAGAGTTCCAGGTCTTCTGGGTGAGCGCTATCTGGCTCTCGAGCTCGGCCTGAACCGATGGCTCGATGGTCGTGACGATGTCTCCCTCGGACCTCTCGTCCTTGAAGAGGGCGTCGCCGACGCCCGAGAATATGGCGGCGAAGAAGTTCACATAGATGCCCGAGGAGCTGCGCGAGAGGGCGTCATTGTAATATTTCTCGAGCCCATAGCGGCCTTCGAGGGTGGTTCCGTCATTTGCGTATCCCACGAAGCCAAGCACGTTTGAGGCAAGCTTTCCGCCCGGATACGACCGCCACCTCTCAACATACTGATTCACGCCCTTGAAGTTCAGGGCCTCTATCCGATCCTTCGCCTTCTCGTCGATGCGATGGGCTATCTCTCGATAGGTGTCATTAACGCGGGCGAGCGAAGCCAGGAGATTGGTCTCGTCCACCTTCACTATTCCGGAGAGCGCATTGAATACGTCCTCGGGATGCTCCACCTGCTTGGGATTGATTGCCACGAGATAGCCGCTCCGCAGCGTCGCGGCCGATATAGGGCCGCCGATCCGAGGGCTGAAGAAGATGGTGCCGCGATTGAAGATGCTCTGGCCCTTGCTCACGTACTGCCTGTCAGCCTGATCGAGGAAGTCCTGATTCCTCATGACCTGCAGATAGTAGAGGCGGACGAAGATGAGGAGTGCGAAAAGACAGATCATCGATCCCAAGAACATGAGTCTTCCCGTCCTGATCGAGCGCATGCGGGCTGTGCGTGTTATCGGTTAAAGGAAAGGGCGTCGGAAGGCCTCTTCGAGACATAGGCGATGTCCGTCAGCGATTCGGCAAAGCCGAGGCTGTGGGCGTCCTCTATGGTGAGGGCGGACTTTGCGGCGAGATACTGGGTTTCGAGATTGCCGACCTGGGAGGTAAGGTCAGAGATCTGAACCTGCATGTCCTTGGTGGCAACGATGTTCACGATAGCGGCATTGACATAATATGCGTACGAGAAAACCAGCGCGGCGATCATGCCGGCAAGGACCCAGGCCGTTACGGGCCTTTCCATGGATGCTACTTTCTGCTGTACATACTGTGTCATAGATTTTTTCTAAACCGCCGTTAATAATCTTCTAATTTTTTATGAAAATCCTGAGTTTCGAGCTGCGGGAGCGAGGGTTCCTCCTCGTCTCCTCTTCGCTCGGCACTATCGGCTTCTTGGTGAGGGAGTGTCCGAGACCCTCCTTCTCCGCGTCCCGCATGAAATTCTTTACTATCCTGTCCTCGAGACTGTGGAACGATATCACCGCCATTCGCCCGCCGGGGGCGAGCACCGAGAACCCCGTCTTGAGTCCCTGCCTGAGGCTGCCCAGCTCGTCGTTCACCGCGATGCGCAATGCCTGAAAGCTTCGTGTCGCCGGGTGAATTTTCCCCTTGCGATAGATGCCCGGCACCGAGCCCTTGATGATGTCCACGAGCTCGAAGGTCGTCTCAATAGGCTTCTCCTCGCGAGCGAGGACGATTGCCTTGGCTATTCGCCTCGAGTATCTCTCGTCGCCGTAGGCATAAAGGACGTTCGCGATGTCCTCTTCCTCCCAGCCGTTCACGATGTCGCGGGCAGTGAAGTCCGCCTCGCCGAGGTCGCGCCTCATGGTCATGAGGAGAGGCTCGTCCTTCTGGAAGCTGAACCCGCGTCCTGATGAGTCAAGATGTGGCGACGAGATGCCGAGGTCGAGGATGATCTTATCGGCCTTGGCGACGAACTTGTCCATGTCGCGGAAGTTGCCAAAGAAGATTTTGAAATCTTTGGTGACCGCGGCAAGCTTCGCCGTGGACTCCTCTATCGCCTGCTCGTCTCGGTCTATGCCGACGATCGATATGCCCGGCTCGACCCTGAGGGCCTCGAGGGCGTGTCCCGCGCGTCCAAGGGTACCGTCCACGAGGACGTCACCCGCCTTAAGCTCGAGGCCCGCTATCGTCTCGTGTAAAAGAACTGACTCGTGCATATAACGCCGAATTATATGACGCCCACCTGACCCAGCTTCTCCGCGAGGGCCCCGGCCTTGCCCTCGACGCCCTTCTTGTAGTCCGCCCATGCCTTGTCATTCCAGATCTCCACGCGGGACTGCACGCCGACGACGGCAACCTTGCCCTTGAGCGACGCCCAGCCCTGAAGGAACTCGGGGACCAGGATGCGGCCAATCGAGTCGATGTCCGCCTCGACGGCGCCTCCGAACATAAATCGGCTGAAGCTTCGGCTGTCGGCCTGGCCGATCGATGCCTCGGAAAGCTTGCCCGATATCTTCTCCCATTCCTTCGGCGTGAACACGAACAGACAGTGGTCGAGCCCTGGAGTGACCACGACCTTCTTCCCCATCTTCGCCCTGAATTTCGCAGGGAGAGAGATGCGGTTTTTGTCGTCTATCGAGTGGGTGTATTCGCCGATAAGCATGGGTGTTGTAGCAGGGCTCGGTGTTCGCCGGAAGTATGTGAGTTTTTCCGTTTACCACTTCATCCCACTTAGTGAACATTTTATAACACTTGGTCCCACAATGATACACGCTTATCCACACTTGTCCCCCGAATCGCACGGATTTTCCCTGCTGGGAAAATCCTCACGTTCGCGCCGTCGCGCTCTCGAGGCGATTCGGGGGACAAGTGTGGAATAAGCCATTGAAAGAGCTAGAAAAGGGCTTGGTTGGGGCATGGAAAACACCTCAGTTCGATGGGGTGTTTAAAGTGGCTTTGTTGAGGGGTGAAATGGGCAAGAAAAAGCGGCGTTCCGTGAGGAACGCCGCTAAATAAATGCTAAATTTTTTACTTTATAAGAGGAAAATCCTTTGTTAGCCCATCAACCACGGTCTTCGATCCAAAGATAAGCACTCCGAGCCTTTCAATCTCACTCGAATTCTTCTCAGCAGTAAGTGCGATGACTTTTTTGTCATTTGTGGTCGATATCATCTCGCGCGTAAACTCCTCAATATCGAGATGTGAATCTTTTGCCTGTTTGATGAGATTCATCACGGCCTCCTGAGAAGAGGTTGTCTTGACGATGATGGCGTGCTGAATATTGAGGTTAATCTTCTCGCCGTCCTTTGTGGTGGCTGAATCAGCATGGAAAAGCGATGAGCCGAGACGAGCACCGAGAGACGCTCCGAGATGGGCCATCGTGTTGAACTTCTGCCAACCCTCAGAGAGGGCTGATTCATTGAGAACCGCAACGGCTACCTTTCGCTCTTTATCAGACGAGCCGTTCTTTGGACCCGTTTCTTTAGGCTTCATCAAGGGGAAGGCCTGGGTCTCTCTCAGGGGCTTATCGACAAGGAAGGCAAAGAGTCTCTCGCCGAATCCAAATCCACAGGTTGGTGGCATGCCATGCTCGAGCATTTCGACAAACTCATAGTCTGCCATCATAGCCTCCTCGTCACCCGCATTGATGAGCTTCTGCTGCGCCTCGAAACGCATCTTTTGGTCTACGGGATCATTAAGCTCCGAATATCCCCTGCCAACCTCACTTCCCGCGATAAGAGGCTGGAACATCTGAGCAACGGGTTTTCCGGAGACGGATTTTGCCAAAGGAGAAACGAGTAGCGGGTGTTCGACAAGAAACGCTGGGCCAGCGATGTTTTTACGACAATATTTCCAGAGGGTATCCATGAGACGCTCTCGATTGTCGCCGACATACTTCACCTTCAGCTCCTTAAGCTTGGCCTTTATCTCATCCTCAGTTGCCGTCTCGATGCCTACGCCCGTCTGCCTCTGTATCTCTTCCGCATAGCGAATCTCCTTCCACTCGTCGGCAAGATCAAAAGAGTGTCCGCGAGTGGTAAATTTGGTCGTACCAAAGACCTCCCTGGCTATCGTTATATACAAATCCCTGACGAGCTTCATGCCATCTTTGTAATCGGCATAGCTCCAATAAAATTCCATGTTAGTGAATTCCTGGAGATGTTCGGGACTCGACCCTTCGTTTCGGTAGACGCGACCGATCTCAAAAGTCTTTGGGAAGCCGGCAGCCATGAGGCGTTTCTGCCAGAGTTCGCCAACGGAAATACGCATGAACACATCAAGATCATAGTCATTATGAAAAGTCTTGAATGGAGCAGCCTCGGCACCGCCCGTGGTAAGTTCGATGGTCGGGGTCTCAACCTCAAGAAAGCCATTGGTCTTCAGAAAGGCCCTCGTCACATCCCAGAATTTAGATTTCTTGTAGAACAAATCCCTGAGATCAGGCGTCATGACCATGTCGAGGTAGCGCTTGCGAAAACGCTCCTCCTCATCCTGAATGCCATGCCATTTCTCAGGAAGCGGAAGAAGCGATTTGGCGGCCATCATCCATGAGGTGGCGAGAACGCTCTCCTCTCCTTTCTGGGTCACAAACAACGTCCCCGTCACGCTTATGATGTCACCAATGTCGACAGTATCCGTAAAAAGCCCAAATGAGGAAGCCTCGATAGAATCCTTCTTAAAAACAGCTTGAAACTTTGCAGTCCCATCATCGAGGACAACGAAAAATATGGCGCCCTGTCCACGAATGGCAGTGATCCTTCCTGAAAGCGAAAGAGGCGCTGTTTGACCAAGCGACTTGAAATTCTTTTTCACATCTTCAAGCGACATGTCTCTTGGAACCTTGGCCGGATAGGCGTCAATGCCCGCCTTCTTGAGGAGCTCGAGCTTTGCCAGCCGTCCGTTTCGTATTTCTTCGAGTGATGCCATGTGTGGTGCGGCGCCGCAGGCGCCGCGTGTTAGGCGACGGAGATGATCTTATATGCCATCGCGCCCTTTGGGGTGTGGATGGTGACGGTCTCGCCTCGCTTCTTGCCGATGAGAGACGCGCCGAGCGGAGAGTGGTTCGAGATCATTCCCGCATCGGTGTTAACCTCGTCGGAGCCGACGATCTTGAACTTCTGGGAGCCCTTTGCGCCAGTCTTCTCGACGGTTACCTCTGAACCCATGGAAACGTGATCACCATGCGCCTCGCGGACGATCTCGGCGGTCTTGAGGGTGTTCTCGATGATGGCAATCCTATCCTCGATGGTAGCCTGTATCTCGCGAGCCTCCTGATATTCGGCATTCTCGGACAAATCTCCGAGGGATCGGGCGTATTCGAGATTCTGGGCCACCTCCTTTCGCTTGACCGTCTTCAGGGTGAGCAGCTCCTGCTCCAACTCCTTGAACTTCTGCTGGGTGAGATATTTTGTGGTATCCATGGTGTGAATTATGTATATGTGGCGCAATGATAGCACAGTTTTCGGGCATTTAAAAGTCCCGCTCGCGTTCAAGGAAGAGAAGCCTGAGATGGTGCCTGCCGAGCTCTGTGTTAATCGTATCGAGCTTCTTCTCCACCCTATCGAAACGCTTGTCGATTTCGAGGAATTGCCCCTGTATGCTGGTAGCGAGCCATTCGATTTTGCCGTCCATCATAGATTCCACACGGACGGCAAACGCCTCTATTTTCGCGTCCATCATGGCCTCCATGCGAATGGCGAAAACCTCCAATTTGGCGTCGATCTTGACACCCACCATCTCCTCCAGACGCACAAAAAAGGCGTCAAAAGACCTGGCAAGCACGGTCTCGAGCTGTCCGAGAGTGACGAATTGATCCTTTGCTTCCATGCAAACATCATAGCGCCCGACATTCGAAAAAGAGATAAATTAGATATAAAAAACGACAGTCAAACACGTACCGATTTATTCGGCAAGATAGGGTGAGTTGTTCGAGTGCATCCAATCGAACATCTGGCGCATGACCGAGGTTGCGCCGAACAGGTTTCCGCGCGGGCCGCGCTCCATCATGACGATGAAGGCGTATTTCGGGTTTTGATAGGGAAAGAAGCCGTTTACCCATGAGTTTACGTACGCCTTTGAGACTCCAAGCTCCGCCGTTCCTGTCTTGGCGGCTATCTGCACGTAGGGGACATTGAGTCCGCTCGCGCTTCCAATAAGGGCACCCTTCCTCATGCCCTCGCGCACAATTTGAAAGTTGGCGGGGTCTATGGGGAGTCTGTCGCCCTCGATCGGCGTCAGCCCGTCATCCTTGAGAATCGTCGGGTGCAGCAGGGTTCCGCTATTCGCAATCGAGGCCACGGCCTTGAGCATCTGAAGCGGGGTCACCTGGAAGCCATACTGTCCGATCGAGGTGAAATACGTATCGCCGATTCTCCACGGGTCGCCCGGAAATACCTTGTCCTTCCATGCGGGCGAAGGAACGGTGCCGGTGGGACCGTCGAAAATGCCGCCGTCGGAGCTCCTGCCGAGGCCAAACAGCGAGAAGTACTTGTTGAGCCGGTCTATGCCAAGCCCCTCCTGGCCCTCGAAGCCTCCGCCCACCTCGTAGAAATAGACGTTCGACGACACGGCAATTGCCGTGCGCATGTCGACGAGGCCGTGGGCCTTCCAGTCCATAAAGGTAGTCTTCCTCGTCGGGTCATAGGGGTTCGGCACGCTGATCGATCCGGTGCTCAAAATCTGGGTGGCGGGGTCGATGGTCTTTTCGGTGAGGGCCGCGAGCGCCACGTAGGGCTTCACTATCGATCCGGGCGTATAGAGACCCGATATTATTCGATTGAGGAAGGGTTTGTTCTTGTTATCGGTCAGATACTGGGATATAAGCCTCGAGTTCGTGCCGTCGGTCATGACCTGGCTCGAATATTCGGGATAGCTGGTCAGGGCCAGTATCTCACCCGTACGAACGTCGATCATCGCCCCCGCCCCACCGCTGAACCCCACACGCTCGGCCAGAGCCTTGATCTCGTCGTAGAGCTTGCCCTGAAATACGGAGTCGATGGACAGGGTCAAATTCTGTCCGTCCCTAGGCTGCCTGATGACCGACTCAGAGTCAGTCTTGCCGAAGGCGTCGACGCTCACGATCTTGAGACCGTGCTCTCCCTGAAGTTCGGAGTCGAACACCTTCTCGATGCCGGCCACGCCCTCGAACTGGTCTCGATAATAGAAGCCGGACTTGTCCTTGGCGGGATACTTGAGGTATCCGAGGAGATGGGCAAAACCATCCTGCGAAGCATACTTCCTGAGCGAGAAGTCGGGGTCATTGGGATTCGATGCGTTCCAGGCGAGCTTGACTCCGTTTCTATCGGCGATGGCGCCGCGTTCCGAGAAGATGAGCGTCTGTCTCACCATGTTGTTCTCGCTCATCTGGGCAAATGAGTTGCCGTTCTTGACCTGAAGCGACCAGTCCTTGGCCACGAGCACAAGGGCAAGCAGTCCGAAGACGGACGAGAGGACGATGATCGATGCCAGGGATATCGGTTTTTCGATGCGCCCCTCGAACTGATGCACGTCGAAAGCCGGCAGGTTCTCCGCATCAAGGAATATCTCGTCCGGGTCTATCTGAACGCGTCTCTTTCTGTTCATGGAATCATCTTACCAGGAAACACGGCTTCGGATCGCGGTCGCCGTCACGAAGGCCAGGACGGCAAAGGCGCTCCAGACGAACGGGAAGCCATGAAAGCCAGAGGGGGTGGCATACAGCGAGTCGATGAGCATTCCATAGATGGCGACCTCATAAAAGTGCGGCACGAGAAAGCAGGCGGCGAGCATCAGGGGCACACAGAGCCACCATGGGAAGAAGAGTGCCGATATGATGAGGGTTATGTTGAAGGCGATGCGCATGAGAAATGGAGCTAGCGGGCCTTTGACTCAGTCTCAACCTCGACGAACTGAAGCTGATGCATGTTGACGGGCGCCTTGAAGAGAATGGTCTGAAGGGAATCCGTCGAATCGACCGATATGTTCTCGACGATGCCGAATATGTGCGAGCGGATATGTGGAAAGGTTATTGCATCGCCCTCTTTGACATCGACGCCGACGGGGAGACGCGCCTCGAAGTTGCCCCCTCCCCTGCCCACGGCCTGTGCCTGGACGGTGGAAGATCCGAAGAGGACGGGCACGATCCGCCCCGGCATCGAGAAAAGGCTGACGCGCGCGGTGGCCCCGAAGACCTCGGAGACGTCGCCGAGAAGCACCGTCCCGTCGGAATACACCTTGTCTCCGATGGCGATCCCGTCGGATGAGCCGACGTCGATGATGAACGTGTCGTAGAACGAGAGCGGTGGACGCGAGAGTATGATGCCGAGGACGTCCTTGCCGGACGGAACGCGTCCGAGGAGGCTCTTGAGCTGTTCGTTCTCCCTCTTGAGGCCATCAAGCAGGAGCGCGCCCGAATCACGAATCGCTATTTCCCCCTGAAGGCGCTGATTCTCGACGAGAAGGGTGTATTTGGAGCTGACCAGGGATCCGAGCCTGCCGAATATCCCCAAAACGGACGCCTCGGATTTCCAGGCAACGGATGCCATGGGAAGGAACATCCTGGCATAGAAATTAGGAAAGATGAGGTGTATGACGAAGAGTAGGCCTACGCCCATAATCGCGGCGGCCGTCATGGCCCTGCCCTTCTTCTGCTGAACGTTACTGCGTCTTAGGTAGGTCATCTTCGTTTTGGATGAGCACGTCAGCATACTTCTCTATGTCCTCGAGGATCATCCCTGTGCCGCGGGCGACCGCGGTGAGAGGGTCATCCGCTATATGGACGGGAATCTTGACGCTCTCCTCGATGAGGGTGTCGAGGCCGCGGATGAGGGCACCTCCCCCGACGAGGTAGATGCCGCGATGCATGACGTCGGCGAGGATCTCGGGAGGCATGGTCTCGAGCACCTCCTTGACCGAGTCGACGAGGTTCTCGACGGACTGTCCGACGGCCTGTCGGATGTCGGAGTCGGTGAGGACGACCTCGCGCGGGAGGCCGGTGACCAGGTCGCGCCCGCGAATCGGCGCCTCGTGCGGCGTAGCCCCCGGCACGACGACGCCGATGGCGATCTTCACATCCTCGGCAGTCTTCTCGCCGATGAGTATCTTGAACTCGTTCCTGATGTACGAGATGATGTCGTTGTTGAGGCGGTCTCCGGCGATCTTGAGGGATTTGGAGCGCACGACTCCGCCAAGGGATATGACGGCGATGTCCGTGGTTCCGCCGCCGATGTCGATGACCATGTTGCCCGCGGGCTCATGAATCGGAAGCTTGATGCCGATCGCGGCCGCCATCGGCTGCTCGACGACGTGAACCTCGCGCGCGCCGGCATTTTTGGTGGCATCGCGGACGGCGCGCGCCTCGACGTTGGTCACGCCCGAGGGAATGCCCACGATGACGCGGGGACCGAAGAACTTCTTGGAATCCTTCTGCGACTTATTGAGAAGGTAGACGAGCATCTCCTCGGCAATCTCAAAGTCCGAGATGACACCCTCAACGAGCGGTCGGACGGCTGCGATATGGGCCGGGGTTCTGCCAAGCATGTCCTTTGCCTGTGAGCCGACCGCCACGACGCGACCAGTTTTCTGATTGATGGCGACGACTGACGGCTCGTTAATGATGATGCCCTGCCCCTTCACGTACACGAGGGTATTCGCGGTTCCAAGGTCGATGCCTATGTCATGCGAGAAGGCAGCGTACAGTCTATCAGTGAGTTTTTGTATCATGAAAGCAGTTGTATAAGCTCCTTCTCGGTAATCATGGAGGTGGCGCCCGTGGCCCGCTCCTTCAGTTCATACGTTCCAGCGGCCAAAGTCTTTTCAGAGACGACGATACGATAAGGCATCCCCATGAGATCGGCATCTGCGAATTTCTCGCCCGGTCGCGTCTCGCGGTCGTCATAGAGGACCTCGATGCCGGCGGCGGAGAGGGCCGCGTAGAGTCGGTCCGCCTCGTTTCGCGAGGCATTGGCTGGATCGGTTGCGCCACCCCTGCCGTCGACAAGAACGAGATGGGCCTTGAACGGTGCGACGGATTTCGGCCAGACGATACCCTTGTCATCGGCGAGGGCCTCGACGATAGTCCCCATGACGCGACTGAGACCGATACCGTAGCAGCCCATGATGACCGTCTTCTTCTCGCCCTTCTCGTCGATGTACGCGAGATTCAAGGGCTCGGAGAATTTGGTGCCGAGGTTAAAGATGTTCCCCACCTCGACGGCCTTCTTTTCCACAAGCTCTTCTCGCTTAAGGCCAAGATCAGCAAGAACCGATGGCTCGAGCACCTCCTTGTTCACGGCAACCTTCTTGCCCTCATGAACATAAATCATGTCTTCGCCAGCATCGGTTATAGTCTGAAACTCTTCGGAGTACTTGCTGAAACTCCCCCCAAGGGCGAATGTCGGATATGTCACATGACCGAGGCCCACACGGGCAAATATATTCACATACGCCTGCTTTGCCTTTTGATAGAAAGAATCATGCTCTTCCTGGGTCCTGGAAAAGGAATAGAGGTCCTTCATGAGAAACTCGCGCCCGCGCATGATACCTGACTTGGCACGGGCCTCGTTCCTGAACTTCGTCTGGAACTGATATACGGATCGAGGGAGGTCTCGATACGATGAAACATACTCCGACATGATCTCGGTCAAAGGCTCCTCGTGAGTCGATGCCAGTCCGACCTCCGTGCCGTTCTGAAACTTTGACTTGAACCAGTTATCGACGACCGAATCATCCCAGCGATTGGTCTTTTGCCAGAGGGCCTTGCTCTGAAGGGCGGTAAGCGAGACCTCCTGCCCGCCGATGGCATTGACCTCGTCGCGGATGATCTGCTCGATGTTTTCCATGACGCGCAGGCCGAGCGGCAAAAACGCATACACGCCCGCCATCTCCTTGTAGACATATCCCGCGCGTATGAGAAGCTGCGCGTTCTTGGCAACCTCATCTTTAGGTGCCTCCTTTCGGGTCTTGGTGAATAGTTTGCTCTGGCGCATGGTTTTATCGCTTAAAGACGCTTTGGTATCGCAATAATAGCCTATATCCTATGGTTTTGGAAGCTTGCGGATTCTGACTCCGAATGCCATTGCAATTAGCGAGTATCTGTGGTATTATACAGAGCAGTCAGCCACTTCGTATTTCAACGTCAGTTCCTCGCAATACATGAAAAAACTAGCTCTCGCAGCCCTCTCGTCCGAGCGTTCTGCGAGAATCCTTCACATCACCCTCAGCGTCATCTTCCCGGGCCTCGCCCTCTACGCCTTCCAACAGAGGCCTCCCCAGGTTTTCCTGGGCCTCCTTTGGATCATCGTAAGTGCCCTGTTCATCAAGGCAACGCCCGGAAAGAAAACTGAGAGCGACACGATATGACAGGCAAGCCCCGCGACCACTCAGTGGCGCGGGGCTTTTTTCTTTTCCTATCAGATAACCTTTATCTGAAGATCTTGAGTATGTCCCGATAGGTGACAAACAGCATGAGAAGTATCAGTATGCCGAAGCCGACCGCATTTGTCATGTTGGCGACGGCTGGCCTGATCGGCGAGCGCTTGATCGCCTCGATTATGACGAACAGGATGCGTCCTCCGTCGAGCGCCGGGAATGGCACCAGGTTAAGCGCAGCGAGGTTAAGCGATATGAATGCGGTGAACGAGAGCAGATAAACTATGCCGAGCTTGCCCGCGTCGCCGACCAGTCGGGCGATACCCACAGGGCCGGAGACCTGCGAGAAATCGGCCCTGCCAAGCACCGCGTCATGAGCGAGCGTATACAGATTCGTGGCTATGCCCGTGAACATGTCGATAGTGAGCCTCCCTCCCTCCCAGATGGCGAGATGGAGCGGCAGGACGACCTTACCGGCCTGGTCCATGGATATGCCGATGGCATATACGTCTGACGAGCCCATCTCGGGAATCGCCGTGACAGAGAGGTCCGTGCCGTCTCGATCAATGCCGAAGGTCATCTCGGCCCCTTTCGACGCCCTAACCGCCGCCTGTATGAATTCGACGGTCGGCACAGAGGTCGTGGCTCCCGCGGCGAAGAGGGTCCTCACCTGGTCACCCGACTTGAGGCCCGCCTTGAGGGCCGGAGAGTTCGGTAGAATGCCGAGTATGATGACATGTGAGTCCTGGACGTATTTGTTGTCCGTGCCGGTGACGATGGTCGTCATACCCGAGAGATACGCGACGGAAAAGAGGAGCCATGCGAAGAGGATGTTCATGAGCACGCCCGAGGCGAGCACCACCACCTGCTTCCATTTGGCTATGTTGACGAAGCTCCTGCCTTTGTGAGGACCATCTATCGAATCAGCATCGGGATTCTCCCCGAATATCTTGACGAACCCGCCGAACGGGATGGCGTTTATGGAATAAAGCGTCTCCCCTACCTTCTTGCCCCAGATCCTCGGTGGGAATCCGAGGCCGAACTCGTCCACGCGGACGCCGAATCGCTTGGCCGCGAAGAAATGGCCGAACTCGTGAACGAGCACAAGCACCGCAAGTATGACGAAAAAGAGGACTATGGACATGTGATGAATGGTGCGCGATCGCGCTTTAGGCTAGCTTAAAATCTCCTTTTCCTTCTTGTCCATGAGGTCGGCGAGCTTCTTGTTCGCCTCGTCAACGAGCTTCTGGACGTCCGCCTTGAAGCGGAACTTCTCGTCCTCGCCCATGCCACCCTCCTTCTCGAGGGCGTCAATGTCGGAATTAGCCTCGTCGCGGAGCTTCCTGATCTGGATCTTGGCCTGTTCGAGCTTCTCCTTAGTCGACTTCACTATCTCGACGCGTCGCTCGCCGGTCAGCTCGGGAAAGGAGACACGAACGCCCTTGTCATCGACGGAAACCGAAAGGCCGAGATTGGCAACGACAATAGACTTCTCGATTGCCTTGACCAAGCTGTTGTCCCAAGGATTGACGCGTATGGTCAAGGGACCTTCGTTCAGGATGCTCGCCACCTGATTGAGGGGAACGTCAGATCCATATGACTCGACATGCACACTGTCGAGTATGGCGGGGTTAGCGCGGTTGGTGCGAATGCTCGAAAGCTCCTTCTGGAGCCAGGCTTCGGTTGAGGCTATGTCTGCCTTAATTTTGGTGAAATTGTATTGCATATGGGGAAATGATATCACGAAATCAAAAGTCGAGGAGCTTTACTTAGTGTGATGATTATAGTCGAGCGGGGTATTTTAATATTACTTTATGAGGAAAGGAATCGGCCTGTTTTAAAATAACAAGCGACGGAGATTGGTAGCCTCTCGTCTTGGGCATGCTGGTGGCTCAGGCCTCCGGTCTTACCACCCGGAGGATGCGGGTTCGATCACCGCCATGTCCATACGGACACTTGAAAAATGATAAAAAGCGTCTATCATTAACCGTGGTGGTAAGACCGGAGGCCAAAGCCGCACGATTGCTCGTGCGACTTTGCTTTTATATACAAAAACTAGAGTCCGTATGGCGCAGAATTCTTCCCGAGCACCGACGCCTTCAGTATCCCCGTGATCTTCTGGGCGTCCGCGAGACTCACGCCGAGGATTATGATCCCTGGGAATATCGTCCTCGTGCCGCGACCGACCCTGACGACGGTGGGCGCAGTGGCGTTCTCGATGCGCACGCTCGCCAGGCCGAAGACTCGCTCGAGAATGCCCTGCCTGACCGTGACGTCCTGTATGGACGAGTACGGCATGTGCTTCTCGGATATGCTCAGAACGCCCGACTTGAAATAGATGTGCTCGGGAGTGAAGTCAAAGGAATAGTTGGACTTCCAGAGGAAAAAGCCGATCAGGTGAAATGCGAGGACGAGGACGGCGAATGCCACGAGGGCGAACAGCATCTGGACAGGGTACAGCGACACGAATCCCGCAACAACGGTGCTCAAGGGAATGGCGAGGAGGGCCAACAGGGCCAAAGACCCGATAACCCTCGTGAATATCTGAAGGGTGACCCATGTGCCCGAGAGAGGATAGACGACGCTCGATATTTTTTCGCTGATAGAAAACGGCGCTGAAGCAGATGCGGGCGTGGGGGCAGCCATAGTCTGTGCCGGCTGCGCGCCTCCCTGCTGAGGGCGGGCGAACTTGTCGAAGAGGAACCTCTTGAGGCCCTCGGCGGCCTCCTTGTCCACGCCGTCTATGTGGGCCTCGATGCCCGATGCCGCGGTGGCGCTCGCTATATGCACGTCATAGATGCCAAACACCCGATCAAGTATGTCCTGATCGACATACACGTCCTGCACCTTCTGATACTGCACATGTATCTCGGACGGGGTGAACACGCCCTTCTGTATGGTCAGATACATGTCCTCGCCGGCATAGAGGTACCTGCGTATATAGGAGCGGACATAGAGGGCGTAGATGCCCAGCACGATGCAGAACGGCACGACGAGGGTGAGGGAGATCGATCCGGCGATTGAGAGCAGTCCACCCAAAATATTTTCCTTGAGGAAGGCCCCCATCGAGAAGGCGACCGGGCCGAGGGCGATGTATACGAAAAGCGCAATCAAAAGGAGCTTCCATGCCACGACGAGCATCTTCTTCCAGAATTTTCTCGGACTAAGTGGAAACTTCTTCTGCAAATCGCTCTGTGGTTTCATGGTGATTACGGCTTATTATTAAAATCGAGAAGGCAGACTCTTTCCAGGATAAGCTTTATAGACGGCGCCCGATCCTTGAGATACGGGACAAGAGAAAGGATTTCCCGTATCGCCGCGACGCGGGCAGACGACGCCTTTTCGAGACCCTTTCCACGCAATTCTTCCACCAGCGCCAAGAGAAAGACCTCGGCCTTCGCCTTGTCCTTCTCCTCTATCATCCCCGCCACAAAGGCCAGACGATCCCTGAGCGACGACGCCACGAATTTCTTTGCATCCTCGCCAACGGCCGCCACAAGCGACGACGGGTGGGCGATGATGATGACTCGCGATCGCAGCGTCGGCAGAAGGATTCGGCGAGACGAGGAGATAATGAAAAAGTGCGTGCCGGGAGTCGGCTCCTCGAACACCTTGAGGAGCGAGTTCTGTGCCTCGCTCGTCATGGAATCCGCGGCGACGATAAATATCTTCCTATCCCCCGCTATCGGCCTGACCGCCTGCATCTCCTGAAGGCCCCGCCCATCGTCGATGCCAAAGGATTCGTATTCCGCGTAATGCACGTCGGGATGACCTTGGCGAACGATGCCGAAGGAGTCGTTCAGAAACGACTCAATGTCGGCGAGCACAGCAACGCGCTCGCCCTCGATGAAATATGCGTGATGGAGGGAGTCTTTGTCGAACATGGTAATAGTATAGCAAAAACAATTTCTGAAAATATAAAGAAGGCGACCATCCGTACTTCGCACGCAAACCATCACCAAAAACACCACAAAGAAAAAACCGGCCCCCACTTGCGTGTGGACCGGTCTTGAACAACCTATACTTTACCAAGGAACTTATCCCAACCAGGCCAGCCTTTATTTTTGTAATAGGCCGATGGATCAGCAGGAAGACTGTCATCCCCTTCATACCCTTTCCTGTAATGACTGGCCGAACATATTCCCATGCTAATCGCAGCCTGGGACGCAGACTTCCAATCAGCATAATGAACCTTTTTCTTCTTTCCAAGAAACACATACGATCCGGGAAAATCAGCATAATGTTTCGAGGGGTCAGGATGCAAGCGGGGATCTTTCCTCCACAGCATCCTGTAGCTTTGGTCCATATTTTTAACTCCGAGTCTGATTGCGGCCGCACTCGCTTCCTGCCACGTGAGATAATAATCACGAGTTCTTCCAGAAAGAAACTCAGGCCAATCTGGAAAATCCTTATACACCTGTTCTGGCGCTGAGGGCAACATGGGGTCCTCCTGATACCTAACGCTATATTCCTTGCAAGTTTTTATATCCAACTTTCTCGCTGCTGAAGCGGCGAGAATCCATGTGGAATACCTTTTCCTAGACTTGCCAAGACCTCCGCGCAAAAACACATCGTATCCTGGGAAATCCTCATAGACATTATGAGGCTTACTGGGTAGCTTTGGATTATCTCGGTAGGCTTTCCAGTACTCCCTGGCTGTTTTGCAGCCCAAGAGTTTAGCGGCTTCGCTCGCCTCTTCCCATGTGGGATAGAATTCTGCCCTCAGCCGACCTATGAGCTCGAGGAGTGGCAATACGCGCTCCTTGAACTCAACCGTATCGACACTAAGGTTGAATGGTTCGATTTGACTCTCCCCATTTTCCTCATTTTGTCCGAATTCAGGGGTTTTTCGAACGAATGCTCTTTGACTACGAACCTCCTGCCACAGATCGTAGACGACGGAGATGCGCTCGCAGTTCCCGACGAAGTCGAGCACCACGACCTTCTCCTTGTCCTCGTGAGGGCGAAGCCCGCGACCGAGCTGCTGGAGGAATATGGTCGGCGAGTCCGTCGACCGCAGGAAGACGATGATGTTCGCCTGCGGTATGTCGAGGGCCTCGTTGAACATGTCCACCGTCACCGCCACCTGAAACACCCCTTGTCGGAATAGCTCCAGCCGCGTGCGACGATCGTTCCTCGAGAGCTTCGAGTGGATCGGGACTGCCCCGGGTATGGCCTTCGCCATGTGCTCGCAGTGCTTGACCGTCGAGCAGTAAACGATGACCTTGGGGTTCTGAACCTCACCCATGTGACGGCTGATGATGGATGCGATCTCCTCATCCCGCTTGGGAACGAATATCGTCCTATTGAGCAGGCCGATGCTCATCTGACCCTGCGGGGTGTCGAAGACCTCCCTCGAGTTTATCTCGTCCGTCATGAGCTTATACTCGACGGGACAGAGCAGCCCTCGGGCAAGGGCGTCCACGAGAGAGAGGTTGTAAACCTCTTCCCCGTAGATATCCCTGATGTCCTTGCCGTCGCCCCTGCCCGGCGTCGCAGTGATGCCGAGCAGGAAGCTTGGGGTGAAATACCTGACGACCCTCTCAAAGGTCTCGGCGAGGACGTGATGCGTCTCGTCGACGACGATCCGATCGAACTCGCCCGGACTGAACTGGTCGAGGTTATTCCTCATGGTCTGAAAGGAGGCGAACACCACCTGGGCGTCTGCCGTCTTCTCGAACCCGTGGAAGAACCCGCACCTGACCTTGCTTCCAAGGACCTTTATGAACTCCCCCTGCGCCTGCTCCAGAATGTCGTTCTGGTGGCAGAGGAAGAGGCACCTGGACTCCTTGTTTGTGTTGAGGTGCGCCCTGATGTCGAGCGCAGCCATTATGGTCTTTCCGAGGCCACTCGCCATTATCGCGAGAGCCGCTTTCCTGCCGCTCTCCCTGGCCAGTCTGAGTGCCCCGAGGCAGTCATATTGGTAAGGGAAAGGAATGATTTCCGATAATACAGTCATGTTTTTCTCCTGGTTGAATTTTCAAAGTTTCTAACTTGAACATAATCATGAAAAGCGCTTAAAGTCAATCAACCCGCTTGACCAAAGACTGTCAGTGATGCAATATCAGCCGTAGAAACAGAAACCAGAAGCTGACAGTCCTTTTACACAATATGAACCCTAAAATCACACTGACGTCGGCAACATTGCCGACGCTGCTTGAGGCGATCAGCGCATCGCTGTCCCCCCATGCAATACCGACGCTAATCGGGGCGTTTGAGAGAAAATCAATATCCACCGGAACCATAGCAAAGCTTCTTTTACCGAAAGCCCGAAAGGGCTCAACATTTAGGAATGCAATGCTGATACTTAGTCGCGTGTTCCGTGAGTATGGTGTCGAAGTAACCTTTGACGTCATAAGCGCGGAACCGCCCGAAGGAGTCTTAGCCAAGACTCCTCAAGCCGAGGAGAGTGAGAAAATAGCACTCCCGCGGATATCAACGAAAAAGGCCCCGAAAGTAAATGAACGTGGTGAAGAAAGGCGGGCGTATGACTCAAACGGTCTTCTCGGCATTTATATGCGAGAGGCCATGGGTCACGGGCTGCTGACAGAAGAGGAGGAGCGAGATCTCGGTATTCGATCCTTTGACCACAAGGATATCGAGGCCCGAAACAAACTCGTGCTTCACTGCCTGAGGCTCGTCGTGTTCACGGTCAACAAATACAGGACCCCCAAGCTGAGATTCGCTGACGCTATCCTCTCGTGCAACGGTGTTCTCATGGATGTGATAGGTGAATTCAATCCGAGAATGGGTCGCCTCTCCACGTTCCTCATGCAAAGCATGAGGAACGAAATCCTGAAACACGTAGATCACAAAGGTCTGACAAAAAAAATCAGGCTCAGGAACGCGGCGGAGCACGTATCTATCCAAAGCACAGAATACCAGGACGTGCTTACGAGCACGGGAAGCTGTGATACCGAAGCGGTACTCAGGGCATCGGAGTCCCTCGAGGAACTATCAATCGAGATACGGAGGCTCGTGTCGAACGTGTATCAGCTTGAGACGGTCAGGGAAAATGACAAGACGGCATTCTTCGAATATCACGGACTCGAGGGAAATCCCCCGGGGGCAACCCTCGAGAGCGTAAGTAGAAAATACGGTGTTACTCGGGAACGAATCCGCCAGATGGTTAATCATGTTTGGCGAACCCTGGCTCGGAAAGAAGTAAGGTTTGACGACAGATCTCTGACTCGAACCCTCCTGTTGATACCCATGCTCGAGAGACAGGCGGGGTTTGAGGCAAATCTCAGGCCCACTCTCGAAGATAATGCGTTCACTAGATACGGACTCGCTGATGAGGAAAAGAACCTGGTAAAAACCATGACCGGTGGACGCCCCCGCACCGAGAAGAACAAAAAGATTCTCGTGTCTATCGAAAAGAAATGCGGGCCTGATTTAGGGGACATGGTCAAACCAGCTCAAAATCTCAAGAGTCAAGAGCGCGCAGGCCTCTCGGCAACAGAGAAAAAAGCTGGCGAGACACTCCTCGAAATCACCTCAGGAATGCTGGGGATGTCATCAGGGGAGGCTCTCTCCTCCAAACATCGCGGTTATGCCACCGTAGCCCGGCGTGCAGTGGTCCTTATCCTACACAAAAGTCACGGATGGAGAATCGAGAGTATTGAGGAGTTAATCGGCAAGAAAATGCTGTGTCTAGTTTTAGAAAAAGCGCAGCAGGAGTTTGAGATAAACGAATCATTCAGGATGTTTATCAAAGAAATCGAAACTCGATTCGCGACAGTCATCAATGAGGCGCCGACGAAATAAGTGCAAGGCCGCCCGATATTCATATCGAGGCGGCTTTTTTCATGCTTTGGACCTTATGCCTGGTGGAGGGACTCCCTATTGAACATGCCGATAATATACCAAAAGAAATGGCCCCGCTTCCGACTTGACTTTGCCTGTCCGAAGAATAACCTTATGAAAAAGCACCTCAATATCCATGAAAACAATCGAGACCCTCGCACTGCGAGCGCTCTGGGTAATTACCCTCTGCGCAAAACCCTTCCTGCCGGAGACCAATCCCTTCAAACGCATGTCGTTCAGACAGTTCCAACTCGGCAGAAGCGATTTCGCGGTCGATCTGGGGATAATCCTGCTCATATGCCTTGTGTGTGCCGGGAAAGGCCTCTGGCTGCTCGTGGAAATCCTCAACCGATGACGCCACGCTCGAGACAAGACAAGCCGCCGATCGGGCTTGTCTTTTTTATTTCACACTACACATCGGGCGGGCCGAAGTCGTGGACGGCACTTCTGCTATAATGAAAACCTTAGTAAAAGCGACGGACGCCGGAGACCTAACAACACCATGAAAAACGGACTGAAGATACTCATAGCCGCCGACGCCTTCGGCAACCTCGCACTCGGCATGATAGGCCCCATCTACGCCATCTTCGTGGGAAAGATAGGGGGCGACATACTCGATGTCGGCTGGGCCTATTTTGTCTTCACGTTCACCTCGGGGATAGTGCTCTACATGATCAGCAGATGGGAGAACAGGATAGCCCACAAGGAAAGGCTCGTCGTGATTGGCTATCTGATAAACGCCCTGGGCTGCCTCCTCTACTTTTTCGTCGACTCGCAGATGGCCCTTCTGGCCGTGCAGGTGGTCCTCGGCGTCGGCGTGGCCATTGTCAGCCCGGCCTTCGATGCCATCTACTCCCATTATGTGAACTCGGAAAGGGAGGCCTCCGACTGGGGTGCCTGGGAGGCCATGGGGTATTTCGTCGCTGCCCTGGGGGCGATCGCGGGAAGCGTGGTGGCAAACTCGTTCGGGTTCCATGCGCTCTTCCTCTGCATGTCGGTGGCGGCCGCCACGGGCGCGCTCATATCATTCTTCCTCTTCGATAGCGTGAGATATCTCGGCTCCTCCAAGCTTTAACTTAAAACGCCACTCTATGCCTGAAGAGACTGTCCCGCCATTTTGTTGAGCTCTATCTGGATGAGGATCATGGCGACCGGCGCGATCACGAGATACAGGAGGAACCAGAGGATCGGACTGTTGTCCTTCTTTACGAAGACAGAGAACCCCTCCGAGTAGCGATAGAAGAAATAGAGGTTGGCTATCGGTATGATGACGAGCCAGGCCGTGGGAATCTTGGCCCCAAGCCCATTTATCTCCCCTTTCGTCCTTACCGTCCAATAGAGTCCGTATAGGCCGAAGGTAATGAAGGAGAGGATGATGACGAGCGCCGGGTTACGATGTTTTATGTTCATGATGCCTCCAGTATAGCAAAATACCACCGTGAGTCGTACAATCTCCTTTTGCCACACTGTTATGCGAGTTTTTTACCATACCACCGCGCTATACTTTAAAAAGAATTATGCTTTCGCAATGAATTTAACTTCCCGCAAAAGAAGTCTGATAGATCCGCAGGTTATCGATTAGACCAGTGTATCCTGGTCCAATAAAGACATTTGTCTGCCAATTGAAATCAGAATTTGCCTTTGTCCCCTTGAGTACCCGATTCCCATCAATATATATTTCTTGCCCTCCCGTCAATCCTCCGTACGTATGCACGAGATGGTGCCATTTGGCATCCGCATAGTTTTTTCCCGTGCTCAACAGTGTCTCCAGTGACCATATTCTTGAAGAGACATTACCCGCATTAAGACTGATTTCTCGATCATTACCAGAACTGTTCACTTGGTAAAAAAGCGCGTTTGCAGAGGAGGTCTTAAACCAAAAACTTACAAGATATGAGGTCTCTGAGACATTCAACGTTGCATTGAGGTATCCAGAACCACTAAATGAGATTGATTTCTGACTGCGATTAGGCGTATCGCTCGAATAACTTACCGAACCGGAAACAATGGCGACCGGGGCGTTTGACACATTGTCTGAGACAGTGTTTTCAAAAGACTCTTCAAACTGAAGCTCGTCACCACGAGCATTCAATATGGACGATTCAAATAAAAGACCTCGAGCGATCAACGCTTTGTCCCGGGCGTCTCGTAAAGACGCAAGGACCGTTGAACTCAAAAGGCCTATGATTGAAACGACAACAAGAAGTTCAATGAGTGTAAATCCCTTTTTAGAACCTTTCGACATGTTAGACACATTATATGTAAAAACGCTCTCTCATGCGACACGTAGTTGCACAATCTCCTTTTTGCAACACCCTTGTGCAGGAGCCTGTGTCTATTAGTTTTTTACCTATCTCTTCGAAATGATCGTCTTCTTGTACACCTCGAGATGCTCGAGAGCGATGCCGGTTCCCTTGGCCACGCAATACAATGGGTCCTCGGCGAGAACAGCCTTTACGCCGGTGCGACGGAAGACGAGCTCGGGAAGGTTACGCAGCATGGACGAGCCGCCGGTCATGATGATGCCGCTGTCGATGATGTCGGCGGCGAGTTCCGGCGGGGTGTCCTGAAGCACGTCCTTGATGGCCTTTATCATGTCGCGAAGCTCGCGGGTGATTGCCTTGACCACCTCGTTTGACTTGAGCTCGGTCGAGCGCGGAAGGCCCGAGATGAAGTCACGGCCCTTGATGGTCATCGAAAGCTCCTCTTCCAAAGGGACTGCCGAACCAATCTGTATCTTTATGTTCTCTGACGTCTTGTCTCCGATGGCGAGATTGAAGGTCTTCTTTATGTAATCGGCGATGGCGGCGTCTATCCTGTTGCCGGCGCATTTTACTGAGGTCGAGGCGACGATGCCGCCGAGGGAGATAACGGCGACGTCGGTGGTTCCCCCGCCGATGTCGACGATCATGTGACCACGGGCCTCCTGAATGGGAATGCCCGCGCCGATGGCGGCGAGGATCGGCTCCTTGACCACGTAGGCGTTCTTTGCCCCGGCCTTCACGGCCGCCTCGACGACGGCACGACGCTCGGTCGAGGTGATGCCTGCGGGAACCGAGACGAGAACCTCGGGCTTGAAGATATTCCACTTGCCCAAGGCCTTGTCGATGAAGTAGCGAAGCATTGCCTCGGTCACGCGATAGTCCGCGATGACGCCGTCCTTCATGGGGCGGTAGGCGATGATGGACTCGGGGGTTCGACCGATCATGTTCTTAGCCTCGACGCCCACCGCCAAGATCTTGTTGTCCTGCTCGGAAACAGCGACGACAGAAGGCTCGTTCAGAACAATTCCCTTTCCGGGTATGAACACGAGGGTGTTCGCCGTGCCGAGGTCTATGCCGAGCTTTTTGGTGAAGATGGCCATATGTGGCTACACTATACGCCCTTTTATGGGTTTCGCAAACACAACAAAAATACCCGCCGAATCGGATTCGGCGGGTATAAAGAAGCTTATTTATCGACTTCGGCAGATCTTACTGCCTTAAGCCATTCAGGTCTCAGTATTGAAACCAAGGACCCGATTGTCGCAAGCGCAGAATAGAACGAGGCGAAAACCAGATGGAAAACACCAGACGCATTTCTATCCTTGAGGACATCGCAAAATCCAACCAGACCAAAAAACATGACAAACACGGAGAATAGCACCAGAAGCTTTATGAAAAAGGTATCAGGCACCATCGACCGCGGCACCAGCAAGACTAGGCAGACTGCTCCCAAAAGAAACAATAGGAGGAAAACGACAAGGATCATATTCATACCAGCCCAAGCTACCACCCCACACCCGACTTATCAACAGCCCCTGATTGCAGATACACATAGCATATATGCTATACTTCTTTTCATGCCAAAAGAAACAAAGCCAAAGGCCCTTTCATCTATCGGCGCGATGATAGCCCGCCTCCGCGAGGACAGGCGAATGACCCAGACCGATCTCGGCGAGAAGATAGGGACCACCCAAAGCGTCATAGCCCGCATCGAGTCGGGCGACCAGAACCTCTCGACCGAGACTCTGGCAAAGCTGTCGGCGGCGCTCGACCACGAGATCGTCTCCCTCTCAAAGGGCGGCACAGTCAACTTCCGCATCGAGGGCGGCAGAAAGCTCTCAGGCTCGATCAAGGTCCGCACCTCGAAGAACGGCGCCGTCGGCCTCATGTGCGCCTCGCTCATGAATCGCGGGACAACCGTCATCAAGAACACCCCAAAGATAGAGGAGGTGCACCGCATCGCCGAGGTGCTCGAGTCCATCGGCGTCAAGATCGAGTGGAAGGGCCTCGACCTCCACATCACCCCGCCCGAGAAGTTCGTCATGAAGGACATTGCCTATGACTCGGCGGCAAAAACCCGCAGCATCATCATGATGGTCGGATCGCTCATACATCGCATGAAGGAATTCGACCTCCCCCAGGCATCCGGCTGCCGCCTGGGCTCTCGCACCATAAAGCCCTACGTCTACGCCCTCGAGCATCTCGGCGTAAAGATCGAGACGACCTCCGAGTACTATCACGTATCGCACGATGGCCTCAAGAAGAACCGCGAGATCATCATGTACGAGGCCGGCGACACCGTCACCGAGGCAGTGCTGATGGCCACGGCTCTCATCCCTGGCACCACGACCATCAAGTTCGCCTCGGCAAACTATCAGGTGCAGGACGTCTGCTTCTACCTCGAGCTCCTCGGCGTGAAGATAGACGGAATCGGCACCTCGACCATGACCGTGCACGGCATCGCTCCCGACAAGACGGGCGGCAAGGGAAATGGCATAAAGAAGGACGTGGAATACTTCCTTTCCGAGGACCCCATCGAGGCGATGTCACTCCTCACCGCGGCCATCGTCACCAAATCGTCAATCACCGTCGAGCGCTGCCCCATCGACTTCCTCGAACTCGAACTGCTCAAGCTCGAGAAGATGGGCTTCAAATATAAAATCGTCAAGCGATACAAGGCCGACAACGGCTACACGAACCTGGTGGATATTCAGACCTTCGCATCGAAACTCACCGCCCTCGAGGAACACATCCATCCGCTGCCATATCCCGGCATCAACATGGACAACCTCCCCTTCTTTGCCGTCATCGGCACTCAGGCCGAGGGTCAGACATTCATACACGACTGGGTGTACGAGGAGCGAGCCATCTATTATAAAGAACTCGACAAGATGCGAGCCGAGACCATTCTCGCCGACCCCCATCGCTTCTATGTGAAAGGCCCGACCAAGCTCAAGGCGACCGAGATCGTCTGTCCTCCCGCCCTGCGCCCTTCAGTCATCATCATGCTCGGCATGCTCGCAGCAGAAGGCACCTCGATACTCCGCAACGTCTACAACATCAATCGAGGATACGAGGATCTTGCTGCGCGACTCAACTCGATCGGAGCAAAGATAGAGACGTTCAGGGACCTTTAATCACACCACCCCAATGCCCAAGATCGTCACATTAGGAGGCGGAGGCGGCCATTCGCAAGTGCTCAAGGCACTCAAGGACATGCCTGACGTGGAAATAACGGCAATCTGTCCAAGCACCGATTCGGGTGGATCAACAGGGATTCTCAGAAGAGAATACGCCGGCAAGGGCTACACGGGAGATCTCACGAAATGCGTCACCGCCCTCTGCGTGGACAAGGGACTCGCCGACGCCCTCTCGTTCAGATACGAGAAAGGATCGCTCGATGGGCATTCGGTGAAAAACATTCTCTTCCACGGCCTCGAAAAGACACAGGGTGCCGAAGAGGCCCTCAAGACCATCGGCACCATGTGCGGTCTTGGAAAGCATCGAGTCCTGCCAGTCACCACACAAGAGACGGAGCTCTGCGCCCACCTCAAGGTCGGCAAGACCGTAATTGGCGAAACAAACATAGATACGCTGGCAAGGAACCCTCTCTGGAATCCTGACAGCCACGCCATCGCCGACATATGTCTGAAACCAGCGGCGTCTGCGGCAAAAAATGTTCTACAGGCGATCAGGTCAGCGGATCACATCATCGTATGCCCGGGAGACCTCTATTCAAGCATTCTGCCCGTGCTTCTTCCCAAAGGGATGAGGAAGGACCTGCGAGAGTCCAAGGCGCCCGTCACTATCATCTTGAACATCATGAACAAGAAGGGCGAAACCGACGGATATGCCGCCGAAGACTTCATCAGAAAGATAGAAAATCACTTGGGAAGAAAGGCCACCTCCATACTCTGCAATGATGCCCCCATCCCCAAGCAGGCGCTCCTGACTTATTCGCTTGAGAACAAGACGGCACTCAGGGTACGGACCAGGCTCAAAGACAAGAGAATCATCTTCGCCCCTCTCGCAAAGATAGACGAGAAGGGCCAGCTCCTGAGCGATCCGACGGAAATACGAGAGGCTCTGAGTTTTATAAGTCATACATAAAAAACCATGTGCGGAATATTCGCCTATGTCGGAAAGAAGGAAGCGGTGCCAGTGCTTCTCGAGGGACTGACCTCCCTTGAATATCGAGGCTATGACTCGGCAGGGATATCCGTGCCGGGATCAGGTACGGTAAAGGCTGCGGGTGCGGTTGACCAGCTCAAGGCCAAGGGGCCGGAAAGGCTCAAGGGCGCGAGCGGCATAGCCCATCTGCGCTGGGCAACCCACGGCGAGCCGACCGAGAGGAACGCGCACCCGCACAGCGACTGCTCGGGAGACATCTCCGTCGTGCATAACGGCATAGTCGAGAATTTCAGGGAACTGAAGGACCGACTGATCAGCGAGGGCCACGCGTTCGCTTCCGACACGGACACCGAGGTCATAGCACACCTCATCGAACATAATCTCAAGCAGTCAAAAGATCTCGAGTCGGCAGTCATCGCCTCCCTGCACTCCATTCGCGGAACCTACGGCCTCGTCGTCGCTTATGCGAAAGACCCATCAAAGCTCATCGTCGCCCGCATGGGCGCCCCGGTGGTGCTCGGCATCGGCGACGGCGAGCACTTCGCCGCATCAGACCCGTCGCCGATACTGAGACACACAAAGAAGGTCATATACCTCAAGGACGGAGACGTGGCGGTGATAAGCGCCCACGCGCATGACATACGAAACCTCGAAAGCACCCTCATGGAGCGCGACATAGAAACAGTGGACTGGAGCATAGACATGGCGAAGAAGGACGGCTTCGAGCATTTCATGATGAAGGAAATCATGGAGGGCCCCGAGGTGATCCGAAACACCATACGAGGGAGGCTCATCCCCGATCAAGGCATGGCAAAGCTCGGCGGACTTGAGGCGGTCGCCGACAAATTGAAGACGGCGAAGAGGTTCATCGTCGTCGGCTGCGGTACCGCGTATTATGCGGGCCTCACGGGAACCTACATGCTCGAGGAATATGCGGGCATTCCCGCCACGGCCGAGATTGGCTCTGAATTCAGGTATAAAAAACCCATCATCGACGCGGATACCGTGCTTCTGGCCATGTCGCAGTCGGGAGAGACGGCGGACACGCTCGAGGCAATACGCGAGGCAAAGCGTCGAGGCGCCCTGACCATCGGCATCGTGAACGCCGTCGGCTCGACCATAGCCCGCGAGACAGACGCCGGCATATATAATCATGCGGGACCCGAGATAGGCGTCGCCTCGACCAAGGCATTCGTGTCACAGGTTACGGCCCTCGCCCTCCTCACCCTCTTCCTCGGCAGGCAAAGGGGCATGAGCGAGGAGGCAGGGAAAGAACTGGCGCACGAAATCAGCCTCCTGCCGGATAAGATCGAGAAAATCCTGGAACAAAAAGAACTGATTCGAGAATGCGCCGAGAAATACGCGGATGCCGAGGATTTCCTCTATCTCGGAAGGAAATACAATTACGCCATCGCCTTTGAGGGCGCGCTCAAATTAAAAGAGGTGTCGTATCTTCACGCCGAGGGCTGCGGCGCCGGCGAGATGAAGCACGGGCCGCTCGCCATGATAGACGAGGACTTCCCCACCATGGCCATCGCCCCATCAGACAGCATGTACGAGAAGATGATGTCGAACATCCAGGAGATAAAGGCCCGCAAGGGAAAGGTCATCGTCGTGGCCACCGAGGGAAACGCCTCGATCGAGAAGCTTGCCGACGACGTGTTCTTCATACCGAAAACGCTCGAGATGCTCACGCCCATACTGGCAGTCGTCCCCCTCCAGCTCTTCGCCTATTACGCAGCCGTTGCCAAGGGCCTCAATGTGGACCGCCCGCGAAATCTGGCGAAATCGGTGACCGTTGAATAAATCAAACCTGATTCTCAAGACCAACATCTGCTCCAAAATCAACAATCTCCTGAATGTTATCAGGTGTAATTGCCGCAAGAAGTATCTCTAGCTCACTTTTGCCCATGATAGTTTTGTTATTTAAGAAAATTCTTCTTAGTGACAATCGAGCGTCCGAGCTTTTTCTCTAGATTTTTCCTGGCCCCACCTGCTATCTCCCCACCAGCCTTGGCATCATCTGCAAGCTTTGGAACCCCTTTCGAATCCTCCACCCTGTGAATCTCGGTCGAGGCACGCTCTCCGAGCATGGTGAAGATAAGCTCAAAGTCATCCATGTGATCACGCAGATTCTGACGCTTGAGGCCTTTGAGTTCCTTGTATTCGCTCGGAGTAACACCGAAAGTCGCCTTTGATATCTCAGCTGTCAGAATCTCATAATCCCTTGCCTCTTGGGCACCACGCTTCTCCCATTCATCAGTAAGCTCCTCGCGAATGACGATTCCCCGCATGCGCTTCTCAATCCAATCCTCGCTATACCCCTTTAATTTATAGAGGGTACGGGTACGCTTGGCGGCAAGTTCCGGATTCTCTATTTCCTTTACCCTTTCGAAACCGACCTTGGCCAACCAACGCTTGAGCGGCTCCGCCTTCGGAGATGGGATGGACTGAATGATGCGAAATATTCCCTCGGTATCAGCGCAGTCTGTTTCGTATTTCTTGCCGTCTGAAGCCTCCAATTTCAGCTGTCGACAAAATGTCGACAGCTGAGCCTCATCCTCAGACTCGAGACGAGTCTTCATCCTGTACCAATAATCTCGAGGATTTTCGCTATCAGTCAAAGCGGCGATAACATCCACGACAGAAAACCACCATTCCCCGTTGTGAATGATTTTTCTAATCTTGGCCCCTTTGAATAAAGCGATATTCGTTCCTTCCATGAGGAAAGTCTATCACGTATCACTTCCACGGCGTGATCACCAGCTATCCCCAAATTTATCAAAAATTTATATGCGTGCCTTTTGTTTTTGGTGGGAAACAAAAGGCTGGTTCGCGTAAGCGAACCAGCCGGCGACAAAACTTATTCAATACCAAGCATCTCCTTCGCCTTGAGAAAACCGCTATAAGCGATACCCATATTGAACATATCGCCTGTCAGTAAGAGCAAGTTACCGACAGAACCCGAAGAAGGCATCGTTAGCTTTTGAATGAAACTCCCGATCTGGAAAAAATCATCAATAACCAATGCCCCTTGACCAATCACCAAATCTCCAGGGACACCAGAATCCTCCTCCCAAGCCACGTTGCGGTGGGCAAAGGGTAGAATAACCTGAAGCCTATCCTTCTTGCTCTGGGGAAGAACAAGCTTGATGCGATCACCGGAAAGCTGACCGAGAACATTGATGAACCTCCCCTCCTCAACCTCGAAACGAATAAAGGAGTTCTTGCCGGACGAGGCAATCACGATTTGATTAAAAGCAAGCGCGAAACCCAGGGGTTGAATACTAAAATCAAACAACTGCATGAGCTCATCCTCGAAAAGATTCCCCGTGGTTTGGCCTCTCTTTAAAAGCTCCCGTGAACGATTGATAAGTCGACCAAGCTCATCGGAAATGAGGCGGCCCTCCTTCCTGACGGAAAACTCCCTCATCGCGTGCCTCCTTTTAAGCTCGGCAATTTTTGCCAAACAAAGAGGTAAATCTGATAGGCTTTTCCTGGCCCCACGCTTCGACGCAGGCTTTTTTGATACAACGTTCATTGTCTTATTTCTCCTTCATTTTAGTTACTGTGCATTGTGAAAAACTATCTGTCACCGATACTATACCCAACGCCCGTAAAGTCAACGATGCAAACGGATTAGCACAAAATGGGCCCGAAAAACGACTAGTGAGCGCGACCTGCGCGAGCTCGAGGAATTTCCCACCAGGGAAATATCCGTGCGTTTTTCGGGCCCATTTTGTGCTAATCTGTAATCGTGTATCTCATAAAAGCCATACCCATCGCCCGCGGGATAGGCGCAGACCTACTCTCGTACTGGAGCCCCTCTGAGGCCCTCCCCGGCTCCGTCATACGCGTCCCCCTCCGCAAGCGCACCGTCGGCGCCCTGGTCCTCTTCTGCCAACCCGCCAACGAATCCAAGGCCGAGATAAAGTCGGCCGAGTTCGAGATGCGCAAGATATCGAACATACACGCAAGGCAAATCGTCTCGCCTCAATTTTTCGCCACGGCCGAAGACCTCGCCCGATACTATGCAGCAAGCGTCGGCAGCGCCCTCTTTGACCTGGTGCCGTCGGTCGCCCTCTCCGAATACGAGTCCCTGCCCGAGGCAAAGCCCATAACCAAACGAGCCAAGGCCCGCGAGTCCTTCGTTCTCCAAAAGGCGGACGAAGACCGCTACGGGCACTACAAAAGCCTCGTGCGCGAGCGCTTCGCCCGCAAGGAAAGCGTCTTTATGGTCATGCCCACGGTAGAGGACATAAAGAAGGCCTGCGCCTACTTCGAGAAAGGCATCGAGCCGTATACCTATATATTCCACGGAGGCATCGCCAAGGGCGAAATCATCAAACGCTGGAAGAGGGCCGTCGAGGACGAGCACCCAATCATCATCGTGGCAACCGGGAGCTTCCTCTCTATCCCCCGCCACGACGTCGGCCTCATCATCGTCGAGCGCGAGAACTCCCGCTCGTACAAAAGCCAGTCGCGTCCCTTCATAGACATGCGCTTCGCCGCCGAAAGGTTGGCAAAGGAGACTGGCGCAGACCTCATACTCGGTGACTCATACGTGCGCGTCGAGACACTGTGGCGACACGACGAGCTCGAGCTCGTCGAATATGCCCCGCTCGCCATGCGATCGCTCTCGACGGCCCGGGACTTCCTCATCGACATGAAGGCGTACAGGAGCGCCAAGCACACCATTCGCATGCTCTCGGACGAGCTCATACACCTCGTGAAGAGGAACCGCGAGGAAAATGGCCTGCTGTTCGTCTTCGCGGGACGAAAGGGTCTCGCCCCCCAGACCGTCTGCGCCGACTGCGAGACGACGCTCACCTGCAATCGATGCAGCGCGCCCCTTTCCCTTCACGGCAAGGACGAGAAGAGGTTCTTCCTCTGCAACAAATGCGGAAACCGCTCCGACGCCCACACCGTCTGCAAGGCCTGCGGCAGCTGGAGGCTGACCACCCTCGGCATCGGCACCGAGCGAATCGCCGAGGAGATACTGAAGGCCGTGCCCGAGGCAAACGTGATCGTCCTCGACAAGATGTCAGCCCCTACCCACAGGAAGGCGGTGGAAATCGCCGAGAAATTTTATAATTCGCCAGGCAGCATCATGGTCGGCACTGAGCTTGCCCTGCTCTATCTCGACCGCGACATAGACACGACCGCCGTGGCATCCCTCGATGCCCTCTTCTCCATACCCGACTTCCGCATCAACGAGAAGATATTCTCGATCATACTGAAGATGCGCTCCCTCGCCCGAAAGTACTTCGTATTGCAGACCAGAAGCCCCGAACAGCCCGTGCTTGCCCTCGGCGTCAAGGGGAACATCATGGACTTCTATCACGAGGAGATAGAGGCGCGCAAAAGCGTCGCCTTCCCGCCCTTCTCGACCTTCATAAAGATCTCGTACGCCGGGAAGAAGGAGGACGTGCTCGAGTCCATGGACCAGCTCAAGGTGACCTGCGCCGGATGGACGGTCGACGTCTTCCCCGCCTTCATCGCCACGATCAAGGGCGAGTACGTCATGCACGCCCTCATCAAGCTCCCCCGCGGCGAGTGGCCAAACGCCGAGCTTCTCGACAGGCTTCGATCCCTCCCGCCGTCATACGCCGTGAATGTCGACCCGGAGAGTATTTTGTAGTAATCTGGCGCCATGGTAACCATAGTCCAAAAGGAAGACCCTGTATTGCGAAAAATCGCCAAACCCGTTCCCGCGAGCTGGTTCGGCACGCCTAAGCTCAAGAAAATTCTGTCCGATATGTCCGCCGCCATGGCCACACAGGACGACGGCGTGGCGATTGCCGCCCCCCAGATAGGCCAGAGCCTTCGCATATTCGTGGTGGCCGGACACGCCCTCGAGATGATATATCCAGAGCTCGGCGACGGCATGCCGGCCGAGGCAAAGGTGCCCGACATGGCCTTCATCAACCCTGAGATCATCAAGCTCTCGCGGGAAAAGGAGGAAATGGAGGAAGGGTGTCTCTCGGTGCGATACCTCTACGGAAAGACGATGCGGTCAAAGAAGGCCCGCGTCCGGGCGCATGACGCGGACGGAAACGCCTTCGAGTTCGGCGGCGCGGGCCTCCTCGCCCAGATATTCCAGCACGAGACCGACCATCTCGACGGCACACTCTTCATCGACAAGGCGACCGACGTGCACGACGTGCCGCCGACGGAAAAGCCGGAAAAATAAAAATGGAAAAAACACCCCGCATAGCATTCTTCGGGACGCCCGACAGGGCGGTCATCGCCCTCGACCAGCTCAAACACGCGGGAACCATGCCCGCGCTCATCGTCACCCAGCCTGATCGACCCCAGGGCAGAAAGCTCGTCATGACAGCGCCGCTCGCAAAGTCATGGGCGATCGAGAACAACATATCCGTCCTGCAGCCGGACAATCTCGCCGACGAGGCCTTCCTCTCGATCCTGCGCGCGGGAGATTTTGACGCCTTCGTCGTGGTCGCCTATGGAAAAATATTGAGAAAGGCCGTCCTCGACATACCAAAGCATGGCTGTCTCAACCTACACGCGTCGCTTCTGCCACGACTGAGAGGCTCATCGCCGATAGAGACGGCGATTCTACGCGACGAGAGGAAGACCGGCGTGACCATAATCCTCATGGACGAGCTCATGGACCACGGCCCGATACTCGCCCAGAAAGTCGTCGAACCGGCGACATGGCCTATTTCCACAAGCGAACTCGCCACCCTGCTCGTGACCGAGGGCGGAAGGCTCATGGCGGAAACCTTGCCACGGTGGATTGATGGATCAATCAAGGCACAGGGGCAGAACCATGCCGAGGCGACCGTGACCAAGAAGATTATAAAGGAGGATGGCCTCATGGACCTCTCGGCCGACCCATATCAGAACCTTCTCAAATACAATGCCTACAAGGGCTGGCCATCGAGCTTCTTCTTCAGGGAGATGAACGGCAAAAGCACCCGCATAGTCATAACCGAGGCGACGCTAGAGGACGGAAAGTTTATCATAAAGAAGGTCATACCCGAGGGCAGAAAGGAAATCTCGTGGAGCGAGATTCGCTAGAGACAAAGTTGCGGCTTTTTTCTATTCCGCCTGTTTACCAAATCCCGGCAGACCTCGCAGCATGTTCTTGAGCTTGAGGCCGCTCTTGCGCACGAAATCCATGCGTTTTGATTTCCTTGTCCTGAGGGATTCTACGATTTCATCCTTTGCCGCGATGAGCGCGGCATGAAGCTCCTCTCTCTCGGCCTCGGCCCTCAAATTGCCTATGCGGGAACGAAAGTTTATCTCGGCACGAAATATATCCCCAGATCGATGATGATTCGTGGTCTTTGCCACCTCAACGTCGACGAGGACGCTGGTGTCAGACGGGTCGGTGTATTTCTCTATCGACGAAATAACCCTATCGACCGCAGACGTGATGGCGTCAGAGAGTTCCAAGCCCGTTCCCTTCAGGGTTTTCTTGATCATGATCGTGTTGTTCTTAAGCCTTCTTATACTTGATTATACCATTGTTCAAAGTTACTTGGTAGAATATACGACATGATACAGCCATATGCAGAAAGGACGAACGAGAAGATGATGGAAGTCCTCATGAACGCCGAGGCAAAGGGCCCTCGAGTCCATTATCACATGATTCGGGGCGGCTCAGACAAGGGAAACATAACCGTCTGGGAAAGCGGCACCATCGGCGGAGAGTACATAAAATCCTACGGCCACTATCATGTGGGGAAGCTCGACGAGACATATGAAATCCTTTCGGGAGAAGGCTTCGTTCTCATGCAAAGACGAAAGACGGATGCCTTGGGAAACCCCCTTGATGACGAGATAGACCGCTTCGAGGCGATACGTGTCACCGCAGGAAGCTCGGTGTTCATACCGAGTGGCACGGGACATCTTGCCGTAAACACCGGGTCAACATGGCTCGTCACCCGGGATGATAGCCCCGTCAACTTCGAGGAAGAGGACCCTGCTGGCATGCCGGGTCACGCAGACTATGCGCCATTCAAGAAACTGCGCGGCGCCGCCTACTATGTCGTCCAAAAGGACGGCGCCGCCGAGTTCGTCAGGAACCCCCTCTATAAAACCGTTCCCGAGATAGATCTACACTAGGACCACCCGCACGATGTGTCGCACGCCATCGTCCGCCAAACTGACGCGCCCCTCGAGAAGTTCCGCACCATTCTCACTCACGCTTCGCACGACACTCTTTGAGCCGGCTGATTTCTCATAGGTTATCTCATAGACGGTCTTGCCATATCTGTAGGTAATCACGCAACTCCCCCATTCGCTCGGAAGAGCCGGCTCGAAAGACAGGCTGTCACCCTCGACGTGGAATCCCAGCATGAACTGAAGAACAGTCTTGTACATGACGCCCGCTGATCCCGTATACCACGTCCACCCTCCCCTTCCTTCATATGACGGCTCGGCATAGACATCGGACGCGAGAACATAGGGTTCGACCCTGTATCGAGAGGCCTTCTCAGCGGAATCAGACCTGAGGAAAGGATTGACGAGATCAAGCACTTTCTTTCCCTCGTCCGCCTGGCCCGCCAGGAAGAGGGCCTGGGCGGCCCAGAGCGCAGCGTGATTATACTGTGATCCGTTTTCTCGGACGCCGGGAGGATAGTCTTTGATGTAGCCCGGATCGAGCGCAGAGTCACTGAGGGCGGGCGCCAACAATCTCATCGTGGACGAGACACACAGCTTCTCGAGCATGGACCGTAACGCCCTGTCCCTCTTGTCCATACGAGCCATGCCTGAAAGGGATGCCCATGATTGGGCGACTGAATCTATCTTAAACTCCCTCAGTTTCTTTGAGCCTAAAGCCGTGCCTGAATCAAGAAAGGCCCGACGATACCATTTTCCATCCCAGGCATATCGATCAATTGATTTTGATATGGCAACAATCCTAGCCCCGTATGAATCAGCCCTCTCGACGTCACCCCTCTTTTTCGCTATGACGGCAAGACGATCCATCAGGTACCCAAGGAACCATGCCACCCACACGCTCTCGCCCTTTCCCTGAGCGCCGACCTTGCTTAGACCGTCATTCCAGTCGCTGCGACCAATGAGCGGCAGGCCGTGCGTCCCAAAAACCGAGCTCCTGGAGATGGCCCTGACGCAATGCTCATAGAGAGACGCCACCTCCTCAGACGCCTTGGGCGTGCCGGCCCACTCGCTCTGATAGGCAAAACTGAGCTGGGGGCCTTCGAGGAACGAGACTTCCTCATCGAGAATGCCATTATCTCCGGTAACACTCACATATTCGAGGGTTGCGTACACCAACCACAACTGATGGTCTGACAACACGGATCGAACCCCGAAGCCATTATATTCATGCCACCAGTTGAGCGCGTCACCGTCCCTGAACTGATGCGCGGCGGCATTCAATATAAAGGCCCTCACATCTCGCGGTCGAGACCAGACAAAGGCGCTCATATCCTGAAGCTGGTCTCTGAAGCCAAAGGCCCCCGAGGGCTGATGCATGCCAGTCTTTCCCCACACGCGAGAAGAGAGGGACTGATGAAGCAACTGATCATTGAAGAGGACGTCAAGGCTCTTGTCGGGCGTCTCTATGCGAACGCTATCCGACAAATCCTTCCAATACTCGCTGACTCGAGCCTCCGAGGCTCCCAGGCGCGTGACATTGCGATGGGCAAGGATCATCTCTCGAGCAGCCTGTCTGCTTTCTGCCTCGCCAAGGAGGAACACTATCTCGCTTTCTTCTCCCGGCGCGACGGAGAAGACCGTCTGTGTCACGATGCAGTTTGATGAGCCTGAGGTGAGGACATTCGACAGCCCCGCACGCTTAAGGGCCGTTGGCGCCTCGTATGATCCGTGGCGACCAATGAACTCAGCCTTGTCCGTAGAGACGTCAAACGCCCCCGACGAAAGATCGACGAACGCCACTCGTTTCGCCAGATGATTTTTATACCCATTTCCAAACATGAGGGCACCCGTCTCCCCGTCACGTTCAAATAACATGAAGTCCCTCGAGTGCTCGCGGACGGATCCCAAGACAGGCTCCAGGAAGGCGGTCTCGGAGAGCTTCCTCCCCCTGTTTCCCCGATTTTTCACCACGAGCCGCACCATCTTGACCGTACTATCAAGAGACACGGATATCTTGAACGAGAAAGAGAGGTCCCCTCGCGAATGCTCAAAGGTCGTATACCCTTTTCCGTGACGAACAACGAAGGGGTGAGGGCTTCGTATCGGGAACGGCGTCGGATTCCACGTCTCCCCCGTCTCCTCATCGCGAATATAGAATATCTCCGAACTCTTAAACGAGAGAGGGTCATTGTTCCATGCGGTCAGTCGATTGTCATGACTATCGACGCTCCAGGTGAACATCGACCCCCGGTGATCGACGGCCGTCCCAAACGATGGTGAAGCGATGATGTTTGACCACGGCGCGGGCGGCTGTGATTGTGGGAGCACCCTGATTACATATTCGGACCGTGCCACGTCAAATCCTCCCCAGGAATTATCGAATTCGAGGCCAGAAGGAGGGATATCCGATCTCTTGAGAGAATATGATTGCGATCGAGACAGGGATGGAATCAGCTTTGCGGGATATGAGGTCTGGCGAGGCGTCTTACCAACCATCGCCGCCTGCTGTTTGAACGACCCGTCCTTGCTGTCAATCACGACGCGCGCCACGTGAAGCAACACCGCCTTGTCCGCAGGCTCCATAAGATCTGACTTGAGATGATAGACCTTGCTGCCCGAGGCGTCGACGCGGGCACTCGCGCTCTGTCTCAAAAGAAAGTCTATCTCGTCATCGAGCGATTTTATATAGCTCGATGGTTCCTGATTGAGGATTATCATGTCTATGTCCAGACCCTTATGCTTCCAATAGACATGGCAGAGAAGGGCCTGTTTGACGGTCTGAATGTCCTCGATATCCTTGATGACAAGAACGACCAGCGGATAATCGCCAGACACTCCGATTTTCCACAGAGAATGGACGTAAGGAAGGTCCGAGGCGGGAACGGAGGACATGCCATACGTCCTTCCGCCAAGTACCCTCGAGGCAAGAGCCTGGAAGGCGCCCCCCATCTCCTGAGTGATGCCCAGGGACTTCGTCTTCTCGGCGCTCGTAACAAGGGCGCGAGCGAGCTCGGTGACGGCACCTCGACCGCCCTTAAGCTTACGAAGTATCTTGAGAAGCTCATCATAACTCTCGTGTGCCACATTCACGAAGACGAGCCTGACGGAATGATGCGGCTTGAGGCTTATCGATCGGGACAGAGAGAATATCGGATCGAGCGTATATGGTCGCACCGGCTGTGTCGACTGGTTCTTGTCCAAAAACGCGGGATTCTTGATCCCCCCCAGATGACCAAAGAACGTCTCCCTGTCGGCACACGGCACGGGGCGATGCTTCTTCGACGAACTGCCGGTGAGCATATGGGCGAAATATATCTTTTTCGTCCTGTCGGCAGGGTGGGGGCGCGAGTAGACGAGCGCCCCCACATCCTCGACGAACCAGGATTTGACCATAAGCCTCTGAAAGAGAGGGTGGTGCGTCTCTTGCACCTGTAAGGCAAGAGAGACCTCGCCGTAGCTCGCAACGAGGAGAGACTCTTCAACCGACCCCTCATTCGTCAATTCGAGCGATCGTATCTCCGCAGGATAATCTGGATGAGTGGTGATGCCGAGTCTGGCGGAGATTGACCCGTGAGAGACTTCGAACTCAGCCTTGTTCTCGTGAAATACAATCTTGTGTCGCCTCGAGTCTCCGCCCAAAGGCTTGAGATTCGACGACCACAACGCGCCCGTTCTCATATTCTTTATATAGAAAAACGAGCCGCTCTCCTCGAGGATCTGATCATCTCTGTATCGAGTCAGGGCGACATCGCCATACTTCGAATAGCCTCCGCCGGAATTGCTGACCGACACAGAATATGACCCGTTGCCCAAGAGGGCGAGATGCGGATAGGCGCTTCGTGCGGGGACATATCGCCTGCTCTCAGACCCATCCTCAGAGATGCCCTGGGAAGCCGTGAACGGCAGGCGTGCGGCGACCGATAGCGCCGTGGCCGTGGGGGTGGCAGGCATCTTCTCCTCGAGTAGAAGGTCAAGCGAGGCAACACGGGCGTCTGAGTGAAAGAGGTTTCGTATTCTATTGGGATCAATGGCGTTGTGTATTCCCAAAAGGGTGAATCCCTGATGATGGGCGTACCATATCTGTATGGGGACGGGTGCCGAGAGACGGACCCCTGAATCCATGTAATCTATGGCATCGAAGAAGCCATATTGGCCCTTTCCACCAATCTTAGAGATTCTTCTTAGATTTTTAATCGCCGCACGAGGAACGAAGGAGAGGGAAAGTGCGGACACGTATGGGGCGATAACCAGATAATCGGCAAGGCCGCGCTTTAATCCCAGGTGAGCGCTGCCGAATATCTGATACTGATAGTGTTTTGACGCATCAAAGAGATAATAGGCCGACTCCCCCATTCCCCACGGCGTCCTGCTCAACGCGCCATGACGGCGATGAACGGATATGGCCGCTCGTGCCGTTTTCCCAAGCAGGCTATTCTCATGAGTGTTGAAATAGATAAGAGATGTCAGATACTCGAACAGAGAGCCTCCCCACGAGACGAGACTGATGATGCCCCCTGTCCGAACGAGCTTCCTGCCCAGATAGAACCAGTGTTTCTGTGGCACCTGATTCTTGAGAACGGCGACGAAACTCACCGAATTAGACTCAGAAGCGAGAAAGTTATAACAATTGCTGTCTATTTTATCGTATGTGGCATTATGGCCGATATGGAACAAACCCCTCTCCTTGTTGTATAAAAACCCGAAATCCGGCTCATCGATGAGCGTGGCGCACTGCCGCTGAATCCCATCGATATCAGCCAGAAACGAACTGGCACGCACGGCTGAACGTCGCAACCCCTTGAGCATGCCATCATACCAGGCAATGACATACTCCCGGGCGGGCCCGGAGAGGCTCGACTCATGGACCAACCGAGAGAAGCCGACCTGTTCAACGGCATCCGGAAGCTGATGGGCCAATCGATCGAAGGACGGGATCTGATTAAGGGTTTCGAGAAGCCCGCGATAGGCCCCCGAAAGATGCGCGTCCTTGGACACATAGGCATCGACCGACGCGTCATGGAGGCGAACGTAGGAGAACAAGTACCTCTGAAGCGAAAGCTGTGCCTCGATATCCCGAGCGATGATTTCGACAAGCGAACACACCTGTTCGGCGACCCTCATGGACTCATCCGCGCGCAGGGACGACGCCGTCTTCTCGAGATCAACCACCAAAGGATGGATCTCCGTGAAAAATCGATAGAAATCAGACAACGACAGAAGTTCCGATGACGAGCGAGAAATGCCCCGAATCCTCTCGATGCCCATCATGAGATCGCGCAGCAGGCTTTTTGCAGGCCTACCATCCACACCCCGGCGCGCGAGCGCGTCGACCTCCTCGGAGAGAACCCTCACGGCGTCCCAAAACCCATCGACCGATGAAGGTCTCAGAAGGGGCACGGAAGGAAGCCTAAGGACGCCCTGCCTGAAGGCTATGAGGGCCAGTATGAAATTGGCGCTATCGACACTCGACACATATCTAGGCGAGAGCGGCTCGAGGGTCTGTATGTCATACCAGTTGTACAGATGACCCTTGTATCTCTCGAGCCTAAAGATGCTCTCAAGGGCCTTTCTCGACCTATCAATGAAGCGATCCATGGTCAAATAGCCAAGTTCCTGAGCGGAAAACAAGGACCCAAAGAGCATGCCGAGATTCGTGGGAGAAGTCGTCAGACAATCCTCGCGAGTGACGCTGGGGCGTAACTGAAGATGATCCTGTATGAGCCAGTTGCTCTCGACGCGAGGCAGGTCTATGAAATACCTCGCCGTCCGATACGCGGTGGCACGGAGTTCCGAGACGGCCTGCCGATCGAGGATCTGGTCTCTCGAGCGGGATTTTGCCCTGCTGATGAGAAAGGCGACGCACGGCGAAAACATTGAGGAGGCGGAACATGCCAACAAAACGAGATTCACCGAACCAACGACGTACACAAAGGCAAAATACGCCACAGGCAGCACCTGTGTCATGATCATGACGCGATAAAACTCCCGAATCATTCCCCTGAACTTGAATCCGACGTCTGACGACGTCTGCCACTCAAGAAGATGCCTTCGCGTCATCACGAGGCGGACGAGCGTTATGCCTATGGCCGATATCGATATAAAGGCATGATGGACGACAAAAACCGCCCTGAGCACAATGTGCGCAACAGCAACCCACGCCTGATTGAGGAAGTCTTTGGAGCGGACAGGCAGGGAGATCCTCTTAACGGAAAGGGTGTCGCTCATAAGCGATACCAGAGACGGCGCCGCAAGGACAAGGAGCACATACAGCGCCGCGAGGACGCTGGCTTTCGGGAACGGTATGGCAAGGACGAGAATGGCAAGCCCCATAACCGGAACAAGGCTACGTCTCAAATTGTCGAATATCTTGAACCTGTCGACGAACGAGAGCGGGCGAGGGGCGACATCGGGCGACAAAGGCTTCCGTGTCCCAAAAAGCCAGCCCACTATCTGCCAATCACCGCGTATCCATCGATGAAGACGAACCGCAAACTCATGATAGAAGCGGGGGAAGCCGTCAAAAAATACGATGCTCGATGCATACCCGGTCCTGGCATAGATGCCCTCGAGCAAGTCATGGGAAAGGACGAGATTGTCAGGTATCTGACTCTTCATGGTGCTCTCAACTGCGTCGATATCATAGATTCCCTTGCCAAAAAACAGGGCGCTGCCGAAGAAATCCTGATATACGTCCGATACGGCAATCGAATATGAATCTATGCCCGATCCACCCGAGTATAATCGAGAGTACGAGGACGTGTCGGCAACGGCGAGACGAACGCCCACTCGCGGCTGTATGATGCCATAACCCCGGATAACCGAATTCCCCTCTCTCGATATAACAGGCCTGTTGATCGGGTGATGGATGCAGCCAATGAGCCTGCGAGCGGCGTCCTTCGGCATCTCGGTGTCCTCGTCGAGGGTGATGACATAACGCACCCGTGACACGGAAGACAGAATCTCCCCGTTGACATAGCTCGTCCCTGAAACGCCCCTCAAGAGCATGTTGAACTCGCGCAACTTTCCCCTCTTCCTCTCCCAGCCCATGAATACCCCCTCGGACTCGTTCCACAATCTCTTTCGATAGAGGGCATAGAACCTCTTCTCCCTGCCCCCATAACGGGCATTGAGATCATCCATGCCAGCGAGAGCCTCCCGTATGAGAACATCATCCCCAGGGAGAGTCTCGGATGATGCGTCCATGAAGTCAAAGAGCAGCGCATAAAGGATGTTGTCCTGATCGTTGCCGAGAAACCTGATCTCGAGCTTTCGCACGGTCTCCCTGATTGACTCAATGCTCCTTATCATAGTCGGTATGACGACGAAGGTCCTCTGAGACTCAGACACGCCCCTGGATATATCAAGCTCGGGTAACCTGCTCACAGGCATGAACTTCACGACAAGAGCGTTGACCAGGGCGAGGGATACCTCGATATTAAAAAGGGTCGCGATGACGGAAAAGATGCTAAGGGCAATTACCCCTGGAAACATTCCCCAGAAGACATACAAGGTGCACGCCACGCAGAGGACGTCGAGAACGGCGACGAGACCGAAGTAAAAACGCGACGAATGCCTCTTTATCACGGCCACGACCCGATCATGGGTCGTATATTTATACCCAATCCTATGCCTCAACTCATGGACGCCGTCATCGACGAGATAGAAGCCCACGTGCGCCTCTGCCGGTGACACGTCAACCTTCGCGACAGATGACTTTCGGCTCTTGACATCAGATTGTTGGGCAAGGCGAACGGCGGCACGGGCAATCTCCGCCTCATGAATCCCCGCGACTTCGGCCATATGGACAATCGCACGCCTGTAAAGCGCCTTGCTCTCTGTCTCCATGAAGGCATAGGCGCCGGCAGGATCCTTGGACAAAATAGTGTCGACGATGTTTACGTCCTCTGCGACCTGTTCCCAGCGAGTCTGGTTTATCCAATGAAACGACTCGATGACATGGGAGGCGAGAGTGGAGTTCGTGGCTCTCTCGCGACCCTCGATGTCTGCGAGATTGCGTGAATCAATTCCCTGTTTCTCGAGATTGAGCTTGAGCCATTTGAGCACGGGCCGTACCGACGATGCCTCGGGGGAGAGTCTCTGAAAGAGATAGAATCCGAGAGACAGCGGGATGATGCCATATGAGGTGGCGAGTCCCGATATGATTCGAGAGAAGTCCGGCGCCTTCCTCCCGCGAACCTCTTTCATGATGCGACTCGATATGTGACGAGCCTTTCCATACTCATCAAGAGAGACGATGGCCTTCTCTACGAGTCGACCAAACTGTTCGACGAGAAGTATCTGGAACACAAGCGGTACGACATAGAGCTCCCGGGTGGAAAGAGGGCTCTGCTCCTGATAGGCAATGAGGAATTCGGTGATGGTTTCCTTGTCCACGAGATATCTGGTCGCCTCCATGAGCTTCGAGAGGATGTGATAGAGCCTGGGAACGTTTGATCCATCGGCGATGGCCACGAACGGGAGCCTCCTCACGTCATCCCTTCTGACATTGTTTTGTATCTCGAAAATCGCCGCCCCCACGACGAAAAAGCTGTCGAATATGGATTCAATCTCGTGGGTGACGTGCTTCTGACGCGAGACCTCTCGGGTCAATTTCTGATAGCGACCGCGCGTGTATTGGGCAGACGCCTTAAAACTCAGATGATAGGTCGATGACTCTTGGGGTTTCGATACAAGAAAGGTGCTCTTACCAAGCTCCCGCCCGAGGGAGCGAACTTTCTTCAAGAGACCCTCACTCTCGATTTGCGACATGTTTTCTATTATATATCACTATTGGCACGAGAGAACCCCTCGGCATCAAGGATGCCACGAATTATAGACTCCGTCTCGGCAAGGGAGCGCGTCGCAAAGATCTTGACGCCTACGGCTTTCACGGGCGCGTCATTCCCACCCGCATCGAGGGCGTCGCCGACAAAGACGGCATCAGAGGCCTGAATGCCGAGGTGCTCAAGCAGCCTTGAGACGCCAAAGGCCTTGTCCACTCCTTTTTCCGTAAAATCGATGGACGTCGACCCACCGATGGTGACAGATAATCCCGGAAGCCTCGGCGCGATCCGCGCCACGATGGCCTTTCGCTTCTCACGCGTCGGATCCCAGGCATATTTGATATCGAGAGGCGCATCGATGCCAAGGGCGGCATAGGTTATCTGCGTCCCGCGATCTTCGACGAAGCCACCGAGACGCACGGTCGATATTCCCGTGATACCGGCAAGCTCCTCGAATAAGACACGGCGATCAGCGTCGCCTATGGGAAATGAGTAGACCACGCGCCATGCCCCTCGCTCGAAGGCCCTCATCTCGGCACCGCTCGTCGGCAGGGCATAAAGATGACCGAACTGGGCATGAGACAGCCGAGATATGACCTGACGCGTCACGCTCTCCATCGATCCACCCGAGACAAGGGCGACGGGCATTATATCGAGAAGCCTCGAAAGAAGACTCGTCATGGACGAGGACAGTGTCGATCGACTTTCGGTAAGCGTATTGTCTATGTCGAAGATTGCGATTTTGATCATGGTGATTGATGTCGTCTGCTTACAGCCCCTCGGCGAATTTTCTGATGTCCTCGGCTATGGGGAGAAGCTCGTACCCGTCGGCGGTAAGCGAATATGCCACGGGCATTTTTTTGGCGGACTCCTTCCTGCGCTTGATGAGGCCGATGCGTTCCATCTTTTTGAGGCGTGACGTGAGGGTGACGGGATTGACGCCCACAACCGCCCGCTCAAGCTCGCAGAAACGACGCTCACCCTGACCCAGGGCCTCTATGATGGACAACGCCCAATAGTCCCCGATTGACTTGAGGACCTTGTCACATCGCTTTTCTCCCCCTGTAGTGGGTTGACTCTTTTTCATTAGTTACTATAATTACTGTAGTACTATACTATATTAAGTACTAATATTACTCAAGCCCGATAACCATAGTATACACATGAAGAAAGAAGAAATCATCAGCGCCCTCAACTGGCGCTACGCAGTGAAGACCTTTGACGCCGCCAAGAAAGTGAGCGACGCAGACCTTAACACCATTCTCGAGAGCGGACGCCTCTCCCCCAGCTCCTTTGGCATAGAGCCGTGGAAGTTCATCGTCGTGACCAATCCCGAGATCCGCGCCAAGATCCGCGCGGCGAGCTGGGACCAGACCAAGGTGACCGACGCGTCGCACCTCGTCGTCGTGGCCCGCAGAACCGACGCCCCCGCCCTCTCGCCCGAGCTCATCGCCCGAACCGCAAAGGCCCAGGGCAAGACCGAAACAGACCTCGCCGAATACAAGGGCATGGTAGACAATGCACTCACCGGACGATTGGCAAACCCCGCCGTCCTTGACGGATGGATCGCCTCACAGACGTATGTTGCCCTCGGTATCATGGCCGAGACGGCTGCCCTTCTCGACGTCGACGCCTGTCCGATGGAGGGATTTGACCCTTCGCAGATAAATGCCATCCTCGGCCTTTCCGCCAAGAATCTGTCGGCGACCACCATGCTCGCCCTCGGATATCGCGGAGCTGATGACTATGCGAAGGCGCCAAAGACCCGCCGACCGTTCGAGGAGGTCGTTGAGTTCGTTGCCTAATCAGTTCAGACAGCAAAAAGCCACCCTTGCGGGTGGCTTTTTGCTTTACAGACTACGCTCGCTGAACGTTGACTGCGTTGAGGCCCTTTGGAGACTCCTCAGTCTCGAAAGATACTGCATCACCCTCGCGGATCTCGTCGAAACGAACGCCTACGAGAGAGTTGCTGTGGAAGAAAAGATCCTTTGCGAGACCCTCACCAGTGATAAATCCGAAACCCTTGTCAGTTACCTTCTTTACGGTTCCTACCATATAGTTATTGTGTTATTTATTGCGACTAATTACAAAAATAGAGATAAAGCTCGACGATTTAAAACTACAACTTTTGTGGGTCAAGTATATCACCTATTGAAGCGGCTGTCAATCAGTCTTGTTGACCCCCAACCTCCCTGCTATACTTTCAACTGATACCATGAGAAACATACACGGAGTGGAATTCGATGAACCCGTAATCGAGAGCGGTCGCACCGCAAAGACCCTCGACGTACAATCGCCTATGGAAAAGTGGGCGCTCGCCAATACCAAGCTGTCCCTTCGGGGCCTCAGATTCGGGCTTGCCGCGATAAGCCTGCTCCTTTTCATTGCCTCAGCGGTCTTCCTTTTCCTCACCTATTACACCTATTCACCCTCACGATAATCAAACCATGAAAAACAACATCAGGGCGTTCACCCTCGTAGAGCTCATGGTCGTGCTGTCCATAATCTCCCTGCTCTCGAGCATGGCCATGTATTCGACGGCACAGGCGCGAGTAAAGGCGGATGATGCCAAGAAACAGGTCGAGGTACGTCAGGTGCAGGTCGCCATAACCCTGCAAAAAGACACCACAAAGAAGACTCCCCTCAACTACAGCTGCGCGGGGACATATTGCAGCAATGGCACGGGTGACAGCGTCGCCGTCGAGGGAAGCCAGGCCTACAATGCCAGCATGCAGGAGCTCGTGAACAACGGGTACCTCAGCGCGATCCCGAACAGCAAGGACGATTCCTACGTGTACTATGCCGACACCAACGCCGACCAGGCGGCATTTGGCGTGGAGCTCAAAAGCCCCAATGCCCGGATGACGAACAACTACTGCCCATCGATGCCCGTACCATACTCATCGTGCGTGAGCACGATGAGCTCGGGAACATACACCCCAGCCCAGGAGGGGCCCGGGGTCGTAGTTTTCAGAGACGGCCCCGAAACGGCCAGCTTCTGCAAGACATACGGCGCGACAAGCACGGCCCAGTGCCCGCAGGGCGGCAACGGGATGTTTGCGAACGCATGTGTCGGAACCCGGGTCTCCTACGCGCCAGGTCAGAGCCCCCTCGCGCAGACGGGGACAAACGACGCAAGCGTCTACCTTGCGTTTGATTTTGTCATAAACCAATGCTCTATTCGCGCCCTCGTCCCCTATGACATAACCTGCACCCTCAACACAGGCTCTGTCCCGACCTGCTCAGGAGGGGGCTCCGACTACTGTGCCTGTATTTAAATAAGGCGAAACCTACTCGACACTCACCTTCACATCAGTTCGCTCTTTCTTGACCTTGAGGAAGAGCACGGCGACTATCTCATCAACCCCTCAAGCACCCCGGCCGAAGTAACCTTGAGCAGAAGCACCGCCCCGCGCGACGGCGAGGTCGTCATCGGCTCACCGGGATTCCTTTCGGCATAGTTCACGTGAAGCTCCCGGGCGCTAGCGTTTATCTCGGTGGACTGCGGCGCGATCCTGTCACCCACGAGAAAAGGGTTAGTCAGATAGTAGCCCTGCGGCGCCGTCACGGATGTCGACGTCGCAATGGCGACGATCGCATAATAAAAGGTCCCGCTCCCGCCCTCATCCCGAGTCACGAGAAAGGCGCGATCATCCCTGCCGTCGCCGGTAAGGTCGCCCGAGGCCTCGTTGCCGAAGTAGCCGGCGACGGCCCTCGGGTCGAAGGCCTGGGAAGGCGCGCGGTACGGGGCAAAGGCCAGGCAGGACGCAATGGCGATGACGACAAGGCCGACTATCGAGGCCTCGAGGGCGATCGTCTTTTTGAAGTTGTTCATGGATACAGTATATAAGATATAAGAAAAACCCGCCTCTCGTAGGGCGGGTTTGTATAAGGCGGGCGAAGAAATTACTATCGACGCCGGAGAATCGAATGGATGAGGTCAGGAACATGATCCTTCTTTCTCGCCATGTGAGTGCAGCCGGCGGCAAGCATCTCCTCCCCCAGATACGGGCTGCTCGAAGCGGCAATGATGACGCAGTCGGGGTCACCCTTCTCCTTGAGCATCCTGATAAGCGGCAGGCTATTGAAGATGTCTCCTCCGAGACAGCCATCAACGGACACGGCGTGCCACTGCTTAGACGGTATCAATTTGACTGCCTCGGCGAGGCTCATTGCGTAGGTTGCCTGGTATTGCGGGTAATCCGCCATCTCGGCCTTGAACTCCTCGACCTGCTTTAAATCATCCTCTATCAGAAGAACATTCCATGTGGGCATATATGGAAATACTACCCGAAATGCCCCTTAAAGCAACAAAAAACCACCCGCAGGGGTGGCTTTGTTCTGGGTGACCTATGCCGACTGCGGCTCCATCTCCCTTAGCGCGAAGTTCAGGGCGCCCTTGCTTTCGACATAATATGCAAACAGCTCGCCGTCGTTGCATGCTGGGCGTCCGTGCCTGAGCCAGAAATAATAGCGATTGTCGTCACTCAGGGATTCCTGTTTCTGGAGCAGGGCCCTTTTCCAAAAACGCCGACACAGGTCAAGATTGCAGGGTCTGTTGACTATGGGGCATGTTTCCATGGTGGTTTAGGCTGACGGGGTTCTGCACGTAATTGTGTGCCCGCCGGCGAAAATGTAAAGGCCCGTGGGTGCGTAAGTTTTTCCGGCCATCAGGAAGTTTGACACTCTGCTATAAAACTGTAGTGTGGTCAATAGATACTCTTTGTCACCATGAAATACGATACCAACGTCACCAGCACCGCCATAGGCGGAAACATGCGGGTTGTGCTCAACAACGGCAGCGATGCCCTTGCGAGCGCGACCCTTCCCGTCAGATGGTTTCTCAGCGAGTCGATACTCGCGACGAAAAACAAACACCTGCTCATCATCACCCAAACCAAGGAACAGTTCGACAGCGACGACTATGCGAGGCTCGGGGAACGAAAGATAGTGAAAATCTCCGACCAGGCGACCTTCATCCAGTTCTTCTCCCCGGGGAAGCACGTGATGACGATCATCCCCTTATACCTGCAGGATCCCAAGGCCGCCAAGGCCTGGATGAGGAAGGAGGACGGCCTCTACGAAGACTACTGCAGCTTCAAATGTGCGGAGGGAGTTGATCTCTGGATCGGCCAAGTCATCATCCCCGAAGGGTTCTTCGCCGAAAAGCCCAAGGGGGTTATCGGTCGCTGGGCATGGAACTTCACGGTTTCGGCATTTGGGCAGAAGCCCCGGGACCAGTGTGCCTATAGAGGCTCGCTTATCCTGGCACTTGCCCTCTGTGCCATAACGATGACGGCAAAACTGTTCTTCGCCGTGCTGGCCACGATCATACTGCCAATCGGCCGTATGGTGTGGTTCTTCGCCGGATGGAGGCCCGTCGCTCCCTGGTCTGGAATCCTGGCGTTCTGGAAGCCACTCCCTTGGAACGAAATACCGGGCGAGTGGAACATGCGCCAGGAGAAGGAATATCGGGTATGGACCTATGACAGGCCGTCGCGATTCCCCGATATGCCTCTGGCACCCTGGGAAGTTTGCGTCGCTGCAGGCATCGGATACCTTGTCCTCGACGGCATCAGGGAGATAATCAAGGGGCCACGGGCAGACATACCGACCTCGGGCCTTGTGGCGGTAACCATTATCTGCTCGGCACTCATGGTCATCATGCTCAAGGTCTGCGTGATTGACCGAAGCAGGTGGTATAGGGAATGGGTAAACCGCAGATGGGATGTAGCGTTCGAGAAAAGGGAGGCCAAGAGAAAAGCGCCTGCCCCGGTGCCCCACACGCAATATTCGTCCGAAGTGTTCCTGTGTACGGCGCTTGATCCCGAAAGGGCAAACAAAACGCCCATCACGTTCAGGACCGTCGGTTGGATGGCCAAGAACGCGGTGTGCAAGCCGTTTGCCAGATAGCGTGCGAATCGTCACGCACAAAAAAACAAGCCCCGCGTTTCGACGCGGGGCTTTTCTTTTGCTTTACAGAGGCGGAACTCGGTCCTCGAGCTCTGAGACCTTTTCGGCTATACGGGACGCGATGTATTCCCACGAAACGGCATGATCCGAGTAACTGGCCAAGGAATACGTCTCTGCCCAATTGTCATTCCCGGGATCGCCATCCCATTCGAAATAGAGGAGTCCGAAGGCGAGGTCATCAAAACAGAAGAAGTATGCGTCATCGGCATTACAGGTCCTGACGGCGGAACCAGGCACGGAAGAATCGATCCTTATGACGAACGCAACCTCCCCTTCCTTTGGCCAGTCCACGATCTCATAATTTTCATTAATCAGCTTGCGGCTCCTGAGGGCACAAGCTGACCTTTCCATAAAACCCCCGAAGTCATCATCCCTCGTCAGCATGACGCTTATGCGGGGCGACATCTTTCTGAAGAATTCGATCCAGGCCTCGAGCCTCTGAAGATCCTCCTGCGAGACAATCACCTGCTCTTTCGGTGATTCCGGAACGCCGACCTTGCGTGAAGTGCTCATGTGTATGTATTTCCTTTCTGCATGTAAGCTATCACACAAAAAGAAAACCGCCATCCCGCGACAGTGATTTTCTGTGCTGAGAGGGCGGGATCATATGTCCTCGCTCGTGATCCAGTATCCCGAGACCTCGAGAGGCTCGGGCTGATTGTTTCCATACTGAACCGTGAGCTGGCGACCGTCGGCGTCCCCCAATGCCACCATCTGAGGATGACCTTCGGGATTGATGGCCGGCTTTTGACTCAGGACGACGAAGGGTCCCCTCTTGCCCGCCGCGCTCGTGAGCAGGCGCAGCTTGTCGGCAAAGGGATCGCCATCGGGCCTGCGGAAGAACACCGTGTCTCCGCTATCAAACGTTTCAAATACCCCTATCAAAGCAATCACCCCCTTTCAAAGGTTTATTGGCTGAGGTTGCGACGCGTTACGAATAGAAAATATCACGAAAAATAAACATCGTCAATATCATCCCGCGGATGAACCCGGGCTACTTCAGCAGAAACCTCAGCGTCGAGACGAGGCGGATCTTCTTGTACTCGGGAGAGCCCGGGTCCTTGTCCTCTATCTCAAACACGCCCTGATTTCCCCTGGTGACGCTGCCCACGGACGAGGCGGAGTTCTTGGCGAACTGCGAGGCCGTGTCGCGGGCGTTCTTGATGGCCTCGGCGAGCATCTCGGGCTTGATGCTGTTTAAATCAGAGAACTCGAAATATATTTGATTCTGGCTCAGGATGACGCCCCTCTTCACGAGCATGAGCGTCTCGTTCGAGGTTGATTTCGCGAGGTCGACTTTTTTCGTATAGACAGAGACCTGATTGTTGGAATTGTACCTAAAGGCAGAATCCCTATATGTGTCCTGATACACGTTCACGGGCGCGACGTTGATCTCGGACTCCTCGAAGCCCTTTGCCTCGAGAAAGGTCTTTATCGCCGCGATGTTCCTCTCTATGTCGGAATAGAGCGTGTCGACGTCATTTGACTTGACCTCGAAGCTCATGGACCAGATCGCCGTATCGGACTTTATGATTCTCTCCGAGAGGCCCTTGACGTCCACGTACGAACCCTGTTTCGAGAAGTTCTGCGCGGACACGAACGAGGCGACGGACACCAGGACTCCGAACACTATGATCGCCAGGCCGACGGGCGCGAACTTGTTGTTTTTGATGTTTTCCATATTTCCAAATGATATCATAGGTTGATACCATGAAACCCCTGATAAAAAAGGCGATCCCCTCAGGCACGGCGCACGGCATTCCGGCCGACATGCGAAAGGCCGTCTCCTCGAGACGGGCGACGCTCGCGACATGGGAGGACATCACCCCGCTCGCCCGCAACGAATGGATATGCTGGGTCGAGTCCGCAAAGAAGTCCGAGACGCGGGAACGCAGGATACGGATAGCGTGCGAGAACCTCGCCGCCGGAAAGCGCAGGCCCTGCTGCTGGGCGGGATGCGCTCACCGCTAGACCGATATTATAAATAAACTATAACCTGTTTCCAAACAAAAAACCCACCGCTGCGACAGAGGGTTTCTGTGTTGAGTGGTGGGTTGCGACTTACAGCCAAGACATTACGGCGGGAGCCATAAGCAGACAGCCGATGATGAGGCCGAGGGCATATATCCACGAAGGGATAAACCCCTCGCCCCGAGCCTCCGCGGCTGCATCTGCCTGGTAGACCCTTGCGATTGCCAGATCACCCCATGTATTGGCCCTCTCGGCCTCCCTGCGAAAGGCCTCAGCCTCGTAGGCCGCCAGCCTCTTGTCTGGTTTAAATACCCACCAGACATAGAGCGTGACCAACACGAGCAAGAGTCCCGCGACAAACATTATGATGTGCATGATTTTCTGGAGTTGAAGTTGAGTTGTGGAAGTGTTCCCTGTATATATTATAACATATCTAGTATATACAGTCAAACACAAAGTGCCCCGCCCGCCCGAAGCGCTCAAATTATAGAGGCGAAGTGTACGTAAAATTATTTCTTAGGTGGTCCCCACTGCCAGCGCGGCTTTTCTCCTTTCCTGTAGGCAAGAACAAGAAGAAGAGTGGTCAGCGCAATGATTGGCAGGGCGAATGTGAGGGCGTTACTTCCTGAATCAGGATTTCCTGGCATATCTTTTTCTCTGATAAGCACAAGGATCGAAATAAGTAGGATATAGAGGAAGACAACGAACCATCCCTGCCATTTTACCGGTACCCAGCCCCAGCCATACAGTTTGGCTTTGAACCAATATCCCTGAGGGTTATCTTTCAAGTATTTTATATATTCCTTGATCATATCTTTTAATTTAATGCCCAAACGGAGTAGTTGAGATATGCCGCGAAACTTACCCAGAGAATGTATGGCATAAGAAGCCACGTGGCTGGCCTTGATATTTTATAAAAGAGGATCATGGTCCAGAGGATGGCAAGCCACATGAGGGCGATGTTCACCAACGCCCATCCAGGGCTGTGTAGACCGAAGAAGACAATCGACCATACTGAGTTAAGGGTGAGTTGAACACCAAAAACAGAAAGGGCCCTGCGCACATCTTTGCGGTCCAATCCTTTCTTCCATACCAGGAAGGCAGCAATGCCCATGAGTGCATAGAGCGTGGTCCAGACCGGGCCAAATATCCAGGCCGGAGGGTTGAGGGTAGGCTTGGTGAGCGTTGAGTACCAGGTCGGGATTGCAGAAAACGTAAAGAACGAGCCGATGACGCCGGCGAGTTCGGAGACCGCGATCGCGCTGATACATTTGAAAAAGGAGTTGAGATTCATAAGTGCATAATACCATGATAGTGTTCGCACACCTCGGCTCGAACCTCTGAAGTATCAAGCAATAAAAAGACGAAACCCCACAACTAGGGATCCCTAGACAGGTTGAGGACATCGTAGCTCAAGACCTTGTAAGGGTCTTGAGCTGCTTTCCAAGTGGGATTGGGAGGCAAACAGGTCGGTTTGAGACTGAGTCTAAAACAGACCGAAAATGAGTGGAAGAAGTAAGCTAAGACCCAGAGCATAAAAAGCATCAGCCCAAAATGCTCGAAGTAAATTTGCAAGTCCGAAAAACCAAGAAATTAACTGTGCAAGTATTACCAAGAACTTATGATGTTTCTCTCCTTTAACTACAGCGATAAAATTCTTTGTATCCACATCACTTGGAAACGCATGCACTCCGATCGAAAAACCAATCCATAAAAGTACATAGAAAACCCAACTGACGTTAACAGCATCAAGGATGTAAATCGGAATAATTGAGGTAAACGTAATCAACATACAGAGAATAGAATTTACCAAGAATGGTGCTACAGAAATAAGAAAAGATTTCTTAAGACTATTTACATGTCCATGAATTACATAACCAGCTGGATTTCCTAGTCTAAAATAACAAACTTTATACACAGGAACTTTCGCAACATCTGCGAAAAATCTATGTGCAAATTCATGCACGATTACTCCAGGGAAAGTCAGTATTGATATAACGAAACCAGGTATAAAAAACATAAAATTAGATATTATAGATTAGGCGTATTTTCAAAATACTGAAGGTATTTTTGAGGCATCACAGTAACCATCTTTTCCCATTCATATTTATCGAAAGTTATATCTTTAATAAGGTATAACCCCGCATCATCGTCTTCAGGATCACCGTTTGCAAAGAAAGACATAGCCGCATGAATATGTGCTTTCCTAGAATCCGGAGCATCCTTTAAAACTTGGCCATATAATCCAATTGACCCATTGTAATCTCCGACATTTTGAGCCATGTCTGCTTTCTTAAGATTTTTAGCTGCGCTTATATAGTGTGGGGATAAGACAATAGAATATAGTGTCACCAAAACAATCACTACAGAAAAAAGATTAATCCAAAGTGGGTACTTATGGGGTTTTAAAACTTTCTGTTCTTGTACTGAATTCTCTTCCATTTTCTTAAAACTTGACGCAGACAGGTCGCTTTCACCAAATTACTCTGCTCCGGGGATAGGGATCGAACCTATGACCAATCGCTTAACAGGCGACTGCTCTACCGCTGAGCTACCCCGGAATGTTCCTTACCGTCACCTAACGTGCTTCGGCGCCCGCGCGCCGAACCTCGCTATAATAGCAGATTCTCGCCCACAGGCAATGCTTTGGCCATATTTGGGATATAATGTGGGGAATGGCCGAAGAGACCCCCACCAACAAATCAGTCGACGCCGAGCTGGTCAGGACGTCCCTCGAGTCGCCCGAGGAATTCGGGCGCATCATCGAGAAGTACCAGGAGCCCCTGCGCCGCTACGTCCGCCGCATCGCCCGGGCGTCGCGCGACGAGACGGACATCATACTCCAGGACATATTCATCAAGACCTACGAGAACCTCAACGACTTCGACCAGGGCCTGGCCTTCTCGTCGTGGATATACCGCATCGCCCATAACGAGAGCATCGACTACCTGCGCCGAAACAAGCGCAGCGGAACGTCCCTCGACGACCCTGCATATGACGACGAGAGCCTGTCCCTGGCAGAGACCATAGCCGCCGACGAGGACATGGAGCTCGAGCTCGACAAGGGATATCTCAGGAAAAACGTCGGGCTGATCCTCGACCAGCTCGACCCGCAGTATCGCGCGGTGCTCGCCCTCAGGTTCATCGACGATCGCAGCTACGAGGAGATATCAGACATACTGCGGAAGCCACCGGGGACGATAGCGACCCTGCTGCATCGGGCGAAAAAGGAGTTCAGGAGGATAGCCGAGGAACAGAAAAAACTATGACATTCGAACAAAAAATACTAGACCAGATAAAGACCAAGCATCTCAAGCCCCTCTCCAAGGGATACTTCAAGACGCGCGACCTCGCCCTCTGGGGGCTCCTGGTCGTCTTCGTCGCCGCCCTCGGCGTGGGCGTGGGCATGATCATATACGGCATACGATCGACCAACCTTTCGGTGCTCGCCAAGCTCGAGCTCACCCTCTCCCAGAAAGCCCTCTTCTTCTTCCCCGTCTTCTGGATACTGGCCTGCGCCGTAATCGCCACGGTGGCCTTCATCAACCTCAGAAAGACCCGTAGGGGATATCGCGTGACCGCCCGACAGTTCATCATCATAGCGGCCCTCGTCGCCGTGGGCGTCGGATCGATAGTCTATGCCCTCAACGTCACTCAATACCTCTCAAGGGTGGCCGCCAACAGGATACCCCTCTACAAGGATGTGGTGGCGCCGAACACGAGCACCTGGCTCGACCCGAATCACGGACTGCTCTCGGGAGTCATTCGATCGAGGGATTCCGACACGTCATTCTACGTGCGCGACTCCGAGGCCGTGCTCTGGCACGTGACCGGTGACGACATGATCATCCCCACGGGCTACATAATGCAGACCGGCGAGAGAATAAAAATCATAGGCAAAAGGACGGGCGACGACGCCTTCACCGCCCGGGAGATTCATCCATGGTCCTCTAACTGACCTTTCGGGCGCCCTCGACGGAATATTCGCCGATCGAGAGGCGACGCAGATTGAGTATGGAGGCGCAGGTGCCAAGCCTCTTGCCCAGCTCCTCGGCCAGGCTCCTCACATAGGTGCCGCTCGACACGTCGAAGACGGCGCGGATGATGCCGTTTTCATATGATACGAATCGGGCGTCTCGCACCGTCATGTCCCGCATCGGAAGCTCCACCTTCTCGCCCTTGTATGCATATTTGTAGAGAGGCACGCCATCGCGCTTGATGGCCGAGAACAGGGACACCGGAAGGGTCAGCTTCCCTTTCATACCCTCGACCACCGCCTGAATCTCCCCATTCGTGAGAACCGGAACGGGAAGCTCCTGGACGATGGTCCCCGCGGCATCACCGCTGTCGGTCGCCATGCCGAGACGTATCTCGGCATCATATGTCTTGGGAAGGCCGATCAATCCCGCCAGCTTCTTTGTGCCAGCATTCACCCCGATGATGAGAAGGCCGGTTGCCAGCGGATCGAGGGTCCCCGCATGACCCATCTTCCGCACGCCAAGCTCCCTTCGCAGTATGCGAATGACGTCAAAGGACGTGATGCCCTTGGGCTTGTCTACCAAAAGTATGTCGGTGAGGTCCATGTTGAGACAGGCAAAGGTTACTTCTCTACGGTAATCGCCATATGCATGTCGAGATTCATCCGGTCATAGAGATAGACTGTTCCGGGAACGGAGAATCTGAGCGAATAGGTGTCACCCCTCCTGATCTCGTCAGACTGCAGGCGAGCATCCCCCTTGCTCTGCCTCTCTTCTGCTATGTTGTGAATGCCTTCGTCCTTGACCGTGAAGACTATCTCGTCGCCCGTCCTCGCGACGAGCTCAGACGGCTCAAACCTATTGGAATATACTGAAACCTCGTGCGTCGAACCGCCGCCCATGAACACCGCGGCGGCATTTCCGGACGAGAGGCTGAGCTTGTTTGAGAGAGAGTATGTCCCGAAGACGGCAAGGCCAAGGACGGCCGTCACGCCCAGAGCCCTGTACCAATTCCTCTTTTCGCCGGCGATGTGTTCCGGGTCTGTCATGTGTTTATAGGCGCATTATCCCAGGCAGACCGAGTTGATGCAATACCTCATGCCGGTCTTGGTCGGGCCATCGTCAAAGACATGGCCCAGATGAGAGCCGCAGCGCGAGCAGGCGACCTCGACCCGACGCATACCATTGGTATCGTCGGGAGATTCGACGATCGATCCGGGAAGGGCCTGATCAAAGCTTGGCCAGCCCGTGCCCGAATCGAATTTGGTCCCTGCCGAGAAAAGCGGATTGCCACAGGCCATGCATTTATATGTGCCATCAGCGGTGGCCTCGAGCTTGCCCGAGAACGGCGCCTCGGTCCCCTTCTTTCTGAGTACGGCATACTGTTTGGGCGTGAGCTTCTTCTTCCACTCCTCCTCCTTGAGCAGGTTGGCGAAAAGCTCCTGCACCTTCTGAAGCTTGGGGTTGATGATGACCTCACAATAGCCGTTCTGAGGGTTACGGGCGGCATAGTCGCGATGATAGCCCTCTGCCGGATAGAACGGAACCATAGGCAAAACCTCGGTGACGATGGGCTTTCCCAGCCTGCTCGAGGCATTGATATCGGAGATGAACGACTCAGTCTCATTGAGGCGTTTACTATCGTTACAGAATATGACGGAACGGTATTGGGTGCCGACGTCGTTTCCCTGTCGATCCTTGGTGGTTGGGTCATGACTGCCGAAAAAGACGGCGAGGAGGTCGATGTATTTGATGAGGGTCGGGTCATAGACGACCTCGACCACCTCGGCATGGCCCGTGTTTCCGCCCGAGACTTCCTCGTAGGTCGGATTCTCGGTCGTACCTCCGGCATAGCCAGGCATGATGGAGACCACCCCGCGAAGCATCTTGAACACCGCCTCGGTGCACCAGAAGCAGCCGCCGCCCAGGAGCACCCTTTCGGTCTTTTCCATATGTGTGTTTTGTAAAAAGTAAAAATCAGACGCCACCGACGCTCGGGCGAGCGCCCCTAGACGAACATTCGAGACACCCAGACGGCGATAAGCGAGACAGTTCCCGTCAGGAACGCTCCCCAGGCCATGTCGACGACGCTCACGATGACCGGCCAATCGCGCAAGGTCGCCTGATTGGTCATGTCATACGCGCCATAGGCCACAATGCCGAGGAACGCACCCATGATCCAGGAGTGTCCGATGCCCTGTCCGCCCCTGATTGCGGGAAGGACGACGAACACGACGATGCCGACGGCGTAGACCAGATAGAACAGTATGGCCGGAAGAAATGTCGGCGACGGGGCCATCAAATGGCCTATGTGACGATGATAGAACGATGAGCTGATGCCAAAGAGATAGGCGCCGTCGATGAGGAGCAGTGGCAGGAGCGTCGCAAAGAAAGATATGGTCGCCGTCTTCATATGATGATAGGTTTTATTGCTTCGTCACGATTCGCAGATAATGGCTGACTGACTCGCACGGGACGATGTTGCCGTCGAAGGTAAGCGCGCCGTTGACCTCGACCGTCATGCCCTTCTTGAGATCGGAGGGCGATGCCGTGGTCGCCTTGGCCGCACAGAGCTGGGCACCCCGAGATGGGATGGAAACGATCGCCTCGTTGCCGTTTGTCTCACGTATGGTCACGAGATACGGCCCATCGTACATCGCCTTCTCGACATTCACATCCGTAACGGTGCCGCGAACGACCATATTGCTGACCTCGGCCGACAGGTCGGGCACGGACGAGTCAGTCCCAACGGCGCCCCGCTCGAGCAGTACGAGGCTGACGCCCGAAACAACTATCACGGCTACAAGGGCAATGGCGAATTTTTTCATACCCATAAGTATACACCCCTCGCCCGCCTATCTTTTATTTAAACTCGACCTGAAAGGGGTACATTCCCATGCCACAGCTTCCCTGGAGAGTTGATGTGCCCTGGATGCCCAGGTCTATGTCGGTCGAACCCGACTGGGGGAGAATCCTGCTTATGCCCATGCTCGGGATCCGCACGGACGACGAGCAGTCGAACGTGCCCTTGGTGTTGAACCTGATCACGGTCGGGATGCCTGCCTTTGCGACGCTCGCTCGCGGCTGATATCCGCCGCGGGCCCATATCTCGACGATCTGCTTGCCATCGACGACGCTGACATTGTTGGCATAGGCGTCCGAGCCCTGTCCCTCACCGCCGGCCGACTTCCCCGCCTGTATGAACGCGAAGGCCCCGCCGATGAGGACGACCGCGACGAGACCGGCGATGAGATTTGCTTTCATGGATGTAAGTATACTAAATAAATTCGCCTAAAAATTGAATACCGGCGGGATGAGGCCAATGACCACGAGGCTATTGATGACATTGAAGAGCGCAAACAGGATGACGATGAGGCCGGCTGCCTTGAAGAAGACTCCCGCCTTCGGGCTGCCCTTGACGCTGATCGAGCTAAAGCTCACGAGTGCAAGAACGGGCAAGGTTCCCAGGGCGAAGGCGAGCATGGTCAGTCCTCCGGCGAAGAAGCTTCCCGTCGACAGGGTATAGAGCTGCATCGACTGGGTGAAGCCGCACGGCAGGAAAAACGTGGCGATGCCGACCAGAAGCGGAGTGAGCGTGTGATTGAGTCTGGCCATGCCGTGCGCTCTACGGGCAATGAATTCGGGCATCGAAGGCTGAAGTCTCTTGGCCCACGGAAACACATCGAGCAGATTGATGCCCAGGATGAGCATGACGATTCCGATGACGAGGCTCAAGGCGAATGTCGCCGAAGCGCTGAGGGTAAATGCCGCTCCAAGGGCGCCGATGATACCGCCAAGCACAAAGAACGAGACAAGGCGGCCGCCATGGAACATGAGCTGGGGCCTGACCCTATCACCTTCCCTGGCGAAAGTTGCCGACATCGAGAGCACGAGCCCACCAACCACTGCCATGCAGGTCGAGAGCGATGCGATGATGCCGATGACGAACGCCGTGCCATAGGTCACGTTGCCCGAGGAGACGAGGTTGACCAGGCCAGCCTTCTGCAATGCCACAAAGAGCACCGCGAAGCCAAGAGCTATGGGTAGGGCGATCTTGAAGTCAGACAACTTCGCCCCGACAGCATCGTGTCTCTCGACAGATAAGGCGTACCCATGCGGCTTGAGCAGAATCGAAAGCTCATCAGCAATCTGCTCGGCACCCCGTTCGCCGAAGTCACCGACGATCTCGACTGAATTATTCTTGAGGCTGGATTTGACCGAGGACACATGAGGCAGATCGCCTATCTCGCTCTCGGTCATGAGCACGCACGCATTGCAATGCATTCCGCTCACATGAAATACGTACTTCTGTGGATTGTTCTTGTTCATTATAGTTTCTGAGCTTTTATCCGAAGGGAGTTGGAGACCACCGACACGCTCGAAAGGGCCATGGCCAAACCTGCAAAGACGGGGTTCAGAAGCCACCCGAAAACGGGATAGAAGGCTCCCGCGGCGAGAGGTATGCCGATCACATTGTACGCGAAGGCCCAGAAGAGGTTCTGCTTTATGCCCCTCATAGTGACCTTCGATAGCCTGATCGCCTTGACCACCTTGGACACGTCGCCGCCGAGCAGGGTGATGCCCGCGGATTCGATGGCAACATCCGTCCCCGTTCCCATGGCGATGCCGACATCGGCCTGGGCGAGGGCGGGGGCGTCGTTCACGCCGTCACCAGCCATGGCGACGATGTGGCCAACTGCCTGCAACTCCTGTATCTTTGCCAATTTATCCTGTGGCAACACATGTGCGACAACGTCGTCGATGCCGACGAGCGACGCTATGTGCCGAGCCGCCTTTTCATCGTCTCCCGTGAGCATGATCACCCTGATGCCGAGCGCATGAAGGTCGCTCACGGCCTTCTTTGACTCCGCCTTCACCTCGTCAGAGACCATGACGAATCCGAGCACCCTCTCCTTGGCGGCGAGGATGACGGGTGTCTTTCCCTGTGCCGTGAAGCGCTCTATATTTGAGGCATCAAAGACGAGGCCTAAATCTGTCACGAGCTTTGCGTTTCCGGCATAGTACTCGATGCCGTCGACCGAGCCCTTGATTCCCCTGCCCTGAAGACCCTCAAAATCCGAAACATCTTTGACCCCCACGCTCTTGCCTCGGGCATAGCTGACGATGGCATGGGCGATAGGATGCTCTGACTTGGCCTCGAGCGAGGCGAGCACGGACACGAGATCGTCGCCCTTCATGTCAGAGAGTACCTCTATGTCCACAAGCGTCGGCTTGCCAACGGTGATGGTGCCCGTCTTGTCGACGATGACCACATCTACCTGATGGAGCTTCTCGAGGGTGGCCGCGTCCTTGATGAGAATGCCTTCCTTTGCACCCTTGCCTACCCCGACGATGATTGCGGTCGGTGTGGCGAGGCCCAGGGCGCAGGGGCAAGCTATGACCAAGATACCCACGAATGACATCAGGCCGTATGAGAGAGCCTGGGAAAAGCCGAGCGGGCCAATGCCGAACAGAAGCCATGCGCCGAGCGTGACAAAGGCGAGGACGAGCACGATAGGAACGAAGATGCCCGATATCTTATCGGCAAGGGCCTGAATCGGAGCCTTGCTGCCCTGCGCGTTCTCGACCATCTTGATGATCTGTGCGAGCAATGTCTCGGAACCGACCTTGGTTGCCTTGAATGAGAACGACCCGCTCGTGTTCATTGTGCCGGCAACGACTGAATCGCCCACCTTCTTCTGTGCGGGCATCGGCTCGCCCGTTACCATGGACTCGTCGACGAAGGACGAACCGAGGCTGATGACGCCATCGACGGGGATCTTTGCCCCAGGCTTCATGATGATGACATCGCCGTGACGAACGTCGTTCACCGAGATTTCTACTTCCACGCCATCGCGGACGACGAGCGCGGTCTTGGCCTGCAGATTGAGAAGCTTCTCGATGGCGTCTCCCGTCTTGACCTTTGACCTCGCCTCGAGATACTTCCCGAGGGCGATGAAGGTGATGACGACGATGGTGACGTCATAGTATGTGTATTCGACGTTTATGAAAGGCTTGAGCGGTCCCTCGAAGGCGGTGACGACGAAGCTGTAGAGATATGCGGCCAGGGTTCCGATGCCTATGAGGGTGTCCATGTTCGCCCTGCCGTGACGGAGGAAGCGATACACGCCGAGGAGATACGGCTTGCCCACCACGAAAAGCACGTAGGTTGCCATGATCGGCAGGAGATGATGGAAGAATTCGCTCGTGACAAGACTCATCTCGGGGACGGACTGGTACTGGGCCAATATGTCCCATGCCATGACGAACACGCTGACGAGGGCGAGCGGCGCCGCAGAGATCACCTTTGACCCCATGTCTCGAATCTCGGCAAACTTCTCCTTCTTTGACTGGTTCGCGCCCGTATGTGCAGCATGCTCGTCTGGGGACATGCCCATATCCTCGGCAGAGGCCACGAGAGAATATCCGAGCGTCTCCACTTTATCCGAAGGGCCTGATGGTCCGTCTTGGCATGATCGAACGTCACCCTTGCAGACTCCGTACCGTAATTGACCTCGGCGGAATGAACGCCATCGACCTTTTTCAGGGTCTTCTCGATGATGCCGGCGCACGAGGCGCAGTGCATGCCCCGTATCTTGTATGTTCGGGTTTTCATATGATTACTTTCGCTTGAGCTTATAGACCTTGAGTATCTCCTGCTTGGCCTTCTCGGCCTGACCCTCGGCAACCTGCCTCAGCACGCAGCCGCTTAGGTGATTCTCGAGGAGCAGGTCCTCCACGTTCGAGAGGCCCTGCTTGACCGCTGACGTCTGGGCGATGACGTCGATGCAATAGGTGTCATTCTCGATCATCTTCTGGAGGCCGCGGACCTGGCCCTCGATGAGCCTGAGGCGTCTGACCAGCTTGTCTCGGCCGATATCGTTCATGTATTTCATATGCCCAGTGTATACCCCCTAGGGGGTATACGTCAAGCGCCCCTCCCACCCCTTCTCCCGTGACTATTCCCTGTCGGCGAACACCACGAATCGATTGGAGTAACTTTTCGCCGCCTTGTTCCAAATCCCCCCGCAGGTGATGAGGTTGAGGTGAGCCTTTCCATCATTCGAGGCAAACACCGCCGAGGCGTCCTCATGCTCTCCATAATTCTTGGTTGCACGCACCACGAAGACGACGGTCGTGCCGTCGCCCCTGTCAAAATATATTTTGTCGCCAGGGGAGAGCTTGCTCAGATGGTCGAATACCGCCGGTATCCCGTCCTTCCATCCAAAATGCCCGTCGATGACGGCGCTGCCCTTCTCGCCCGGCCGCGGACCCTTGTCAAACCATCCCAGGGTGCTTGGTCCCTTGGGCGCGCCAAGCGATCCGTCGGGATACAGTCCGACGGGTTCGACGACGGCATTGACGGCAATGCTCGGAATCCTGAGACGGACTCCATATTCCCTGTTCAAAGGCTTCGTCGACGAGGCGACGGCGGAAGACGGAACGGGGGCAGAAATCGCGAGTGACTCGGGCAGGATGGCGCTGACGGACGAGGACGCCACGGCACCCATGCCGACGAAGAGCGTCATCAATTTAACCACGTGAATCCATAGTGTCGTCATATCTATTTTTTCTCCTTAGTACAATAAAAGAAACTGATGCCAGAATCGAGACAGTGCGGCAAGGACGCTCACCGGCAAGGCAAAAGCCTCGCCAGTAGTCGTGGAAGAAGAAACGCCCGCACTGGTCGAGGTAGCCATCTTTGCCACAGGCGCGGGTGACAGAGACGCGGTCCCCATCGGCACGGCATCAGTGAACACCACGAGCCTCTGAGGGTAGCTGTTGTTGACCTTGTTCCAGACGCCATCGCAGGTGATGAGGTTGAGATGGGCCATGCCATCGCTCGATGTAAAGACCGTCGTCGCATCTGCGTTTCGGTCAAACAGCTCGGTCGACCTGACGACGAAGGCGATGGTGTCCCCTTTATCGTCCTCCACATACACCTTGTCGCCGACCACGAGCCTATCGAGCTTGTAAAAGACGAACGGCACGCCACCCCTTATGCCGAAATGCCCGCCGATGACGGCGCTTCCTTCCCTGCCCGGATGGGGGCCGAGGGCAAACCAGGCGACGTTCAGTGAACCCTCGGGCACGTCCATCCTGCCGTCTGGCGTGACAAGGGCATCCTCGATGGTGGAATCGACGCCGATTGCCGGAATCTTGAGGCGAAGAGGAAGACCTTGAGACGTCGCCTTGGGGTCACGAACCTCGGAATACGCCAGAGGACCGCCCTTTGATCCCGTGAGCGGAAACTTTGCCACGGGGAATCTCCAGCCAAAGAGGCTGTCAGATATGACTGCCAGACGGGCGCCCTGGTCGGACTTCGGTGACAGCAAGACGTATGAGGCAACTCCCGCGATGCCCAGACACAAGACCGTCGTCACTATGAGCTTTGATTTCATTTTCATGGGCATTAATGACTAAGCTAAGGCCTTTCCCCGACAGCCTCGTCGGCGACGTCCGCGTCGGCATCGGCCTTTGTGGCATGCACCCGGCCGTCAATGTGATTGGGAGGGGCATAGACGGTGTATATCTTCATATCCTGCGCGCCCGTGTTTATGAAGTTGTGCTCAGTGCCCGGCACCACGACCACCACGTCGCCGGGATTGATCGAAAAGGTCTTGCCGTCGAGAATCCCCTCGCCCGTTCCCGACAGAAAGAAGAGTGTCTGCTCGGTATACCTGTGGGTCTCGGATCCCACCTCGCCTCCGGGAGGGATACTCATGACGACAAGCTGGCTCTTCTGTCCGGTGAACAGGACTCGGCGGAAGTCCGCATTGTCCCGCGCCGCCCTGACAATGTTCCCTTGATAGCTCATGCGTCGAACAGGGTTATCGTCGATGGGCGAGGAGTTCCTGATGATGAATGCCGAGGCGAGGGCGAGCGCCGCGATGCCGCCGAGACAGAGATACCATCGACGAGACAGGCGTAATGTGTTTGATTTCATTTTTTTAAAGGTGCATAAGCCAAAGGCCCCGCCTTGGCGGGGCCTTTCCTGCCCGAGGGCCAAGCATGAGGCTAATGCGAGACTATGCCGAGCGCTTCCTGAGTGATACGACCGCGACCGAAACGATCGCGAGGCTGCCGAGGATCATGACGATGCTCCAGAGATTGCCCATCCCCTGTGGGGCGAATCCCGTGTTCGGGAAGCGAGGGACAATCACGTTATTCACAGCAACCGTAGTGGTCGAGATCGGGAGGATTGCAGAGGCGACCGAGGTCGTGACCGTCGTGGTGGCGGCAGAAACCCTGTTCCTGCTGTTGCCACTGCTGCTGCCACTTCCACCGCTTGGTGGCAACGTCGCGATGTCAGTGTTGGTGATAGTACAGGTCACGTCCTGGCTCGAGGTCAGGTTGACGATGCCGCTTGAGTCGCAGGCGCCGCTGAACGTCGCCGCATATACCCCGTTGAGGCTCTCGCTCACCACATAGGTGCCCGCGGAGAGCGTGTACGAGATTCCCGGGGCTATCGTCCCGACCCGAGGGCTTCCCGCGACGCTTATCCCGGAACTCTTCACGTCGAGGGTGAAGTCAGAGGAAGTTGCTATGTTTCCGTGGAGGTTCGATACGACCTTCACGATGTGAAGCGTCGCCGGTGCCGCGGCGCCCGACACGATGTTCGCGTCGAGGGTCACGCCCGTCTGTGCGAGCGCCTTTCCGTAAAGCACCGCGCCAGTCTGTATGATGACCTGCTTCGAGCTCAAGATGGTTCCGTTGAACGTGGAGTACGTTCCCAAGGTCGCTCCCGTGAGTCCGCCAACCTGCCAGAAGACGTTTCCGGCCTGGGCACCTCCCGCGAGGATGACTTTGATACCCGTAGGCACGCTGCCGCCCGAGGCGATGCTGAGGTTTCCGGCGATCTGGAATATCCAGACATCCGTCGCGCTACCATGCAGGGTCACGCTTGTCGGTATGGTGACGTCCGTAGCCCACTTGTACAAGCCTGGGGCGAATGTCTGTCCGCCGATGTTTCCGGCATAGAGCTCGGTGCCGTCTGGCAAAGTCCTGCCTGCGGCATCGGTGTATGCGGTGCCCATGTCGAGCACGGCGTTATCGATGAGGGTCTTGTTCGAGAGAGGCGGATTACCGGCATAACAAGTCTGGCTGCCGCTGCCCGTGTAGAGGGCATCAACGCCGTATATGGTGCCAGTTATCTCGGAACAGAACACATTGTCCATGGCCGCGCCGGTGATTGGGCTCGAACCGATATCACCCGTTATCGCCGACGTATGGCTTCCCGTGTTGGTGATGCCGGTCTTAGATATTATGACGAAGTTCCCTGCCGTCAGGAGGTCCACCGCAGCCGGGCCGGCCGCAAGCGCGCCGAGAGGCAAGGTGATGCCTGCAACGAAAAGAGAGGCCGCTAGTATGAGTAGCGAGCCCTTGTTAAGGGGGTTCATATTGATTTTTGACAAGATTATTTTATTAGATACGTCAACAGACGCGACAGATAGATGATGAAAGTTACTTTATTGTAATGGGCGAGTATGCTCGACTGAAACGCTCGCGGATTAGAGTAAGGGATACCCCTTTGTACCTTGTTTATATTATATCACGAATACCCCGTGAGGGTTACCTTTCGTGATCTACCCTGTTCCCTTTAAGAACGTCTATCATTCCGACGGCCCTACTGAGGCGTCTGTACCGTGCCTTCAATTCCTCATACCCATCAGACGAGATGCCCGTCTCCTTCTCAAGCACCTCCAAGAGCGTGTTAATCGGACCGAGCGCCAGACGGGCAGGCTCTCGAACGAGATGATTCGGGGCACCCTTCGGGTCGAGGATGGTTATTGAATTGAGCTCCGCGAGGGAATGCGTCGACTCAAACGACGCGACCATTTCCTCGAATCGGGCGACTTCTGGTCCACACTCCCGCCTCTCCTCGGGCAAAACAACCTTTTCGGGGTGTCTGGCGAGGAAATCCGCGCACAGCTCGTCACCATCCTGCTCTTCGGGGTTGGGGCCCATTTCCATGGTTTCGTTCATGGGGCAATCATAGCACGTCATGACCCGGCCTCTCCCCGACCCCTTATCGGCTCTTACCAGCTACCGATTATGGCGCCCATGACCGCCATGACGATGAGGGAGCACGCCGACTCGAACAGCCATAGCTTGACCGTCCTTCCCATCCAAATAACTTCGATTGATGACGATGTGACCAGAAATCCGACCCAAACCCAGATGGAGGTGATGACACCCGTCCATGCTCCTGGTCCAGCCGAAAGAGATGAAGTCGAAACAAAGGCGTACATCAGGGCCAGAACCGAGGCGGTGACAACGTTAGACAGGAGATTCCAGAGCATCTGTGGGACCATGTCCGAGAGCTTCTCGTTCCCCGTCGGGTGGATGTTCGCGAGCCTCATCCAGAGCTTTCCCGAAATGGGTCCGTGAAAGAGGAAGCCGAGGACGAATGCGGCGACGGCCGCCGTCAGAACCGCAAGAAAATTAATGTATGGCATATATATATGTGAAATTAAGTCACTGTAAAGTATATCAAAAATACCCCATAGACAAGAAAAGCCGACTGAGTATAGTGGATATCAGATGAGAACCAAAAACAGCAATCCCGGCCAGTTCACCCTAGGAAAGAACCTTGACCCCATACTCTGCCTCTACTTCCAGGCAAATCACCTCAAACAGCTCTATCGACAGGGCTGGATACGGGCGGGACGAGACGTGCCCGAGTCCCAGTGCGAGAGCGTCGCCGACCACAACTTCGGAATGTCGCTTCTCTCGCTCTTCGTCTGTGACCTGTATTTCCCCCACCTCGACCGCATGAAAGTCGTGAGCATGTGCCTTGTCCACGAGCTCGGAGAAATCGCCAACGGCGACCCTCCACCAGCCAAGGACCAGGCCCTTCAAATGAAGAAGGTCGAGATGGAGAGACAGTCAATCACCCTGCTCCTCAGGGACCTGCCCGGAGGGGATAGATACCTTAGCCTGTGGGAGGAATTCGAGAGGAACGAGACTCCCGAGGCCAGGCTCGTCAAAGAGCTAGACAAGTTCGAGATGGCTATTCAGGCGAAGATATACTCCCTTCAGCACGGCAAGGACCTGCAGGAGTTCATCTCCTATGTCAGGTCATGCCTCGACTCAAAGGAGCTGATTCGGCTGTTGAACCAAATTGAGAGCATGTAGAGGCCAGGAAGACCGCGACAGGAATGTCGCGGTTTTTTATTTCAAAAATTGAGAGGTGGATATCAATAAAAAAATCCCCTGCCTTTCAGCTGGGGATCTTGTACGCGCCGTCACGAAACAGCCCTCGAAGGATTCGGGCCCTACGCCAAACGAGGCGGTTCGACACCATTCCCGTCACGTCCGGATTGGGACGATACCGATTCATCGCCTGGCAGGCATAGGTTCCGCCCTTCACGATGAGGAGCGGCCCCATGGCCATGATTCCTGGAGGATACGGATCAATGATGGCGCCGTTCTCGGTCACAAGCCAGCTGTGGGAACAGACATGGAATCGCACCGCCAGGTCATCACCGATCTCGATGCCGACCAGGTCACCATCGACGCAGCGGAGCGAGCCGTCAGGTATCTCCAGGATGACCGCCCTACATATCGAGTGACACTCGAAAATGGTATTGATTCTTTTGCCCATCTTCTCCTTGGAGACAAGGCGCGCCTGCCACATGAGTTCCCCGACCCTCATCGAAAGCTTGCGGTCCTTCTCAGTGGCGAGATTGTAGGTTTCTTCAGCATAGAACATTGTGTGGTCCTTTGTTTTTGGCTTCTGTGCAGTTTATCTGATGTGGACACTACAATCAAATTCAATATAAGTCAATAAAAAGCCGCGCGGTTGCCCGCGCGGCTCGTGATGCTTTAAGTCCCCTTACACAAGGGAGTTGACGGAAACCAACTTTCCGTCCCCCTTCAGACGATAGCAGTAGCCCTTCTTCAACACACTGTCTCTTTCATTCTCCCTGATGGTGATGAACTGACACGGCCCGCCGTCTTGGCGCTTAATGATGGCGCGGTAATGAGGACCAGTATCCCAGACCTCCACCACCAGGATATCCTCGTGGAGCTTGAGGTCGGAGACAAAGAGGCAATATCCCCTCTTCGCATCCCTGATAAGAGCGAGCGTGATGACAATCGTCACCCAGCCCACCAGGGTGAGGAAGAAGACTGCCAACATGTCGACGTTGTCCCTCCCCGAGTAATATGCCAGCAGGAAGAGCGATGGCATGACAAGGACCAGTATGATGTATTTTATTGCGCGCACTGTTTGTGCCCTTTCTTTTTTTGATGATGAACGGATTGATGGCTTGTTTCGATCGAATCTCCCGTGCCGAGGCACGTGTTCAGGCGAGGCCACATATCCTAATCTACAATACAATCTTATTAAATCTTTGTCAAATAACACGCCCCCGCGTGATCATTCACCACGCCAACCGCCTGCATGTAGGCGTATGTGATTTCCCCGCCGACAAAGCTCATGCCCCGCCTCTTGAGGTCTTTCGAGAGGGCATCCGATGCGGGAATGCTTTGAGGAATCCCCTTCAGGCCCCGTGGCCTATGCACGATAGTCTTTCCGCCGACAAAGCCCCACAAATATACGTCGAAGGAGCCAAACTCCTTTTGTATGTCGATAAACACCCCCGCGTTCTTGCGCGTCGAGAACACCTTGAGGCGATTGCGAATGATGTTGCTTGAGACGAGAAGTTTTTCCAGCTGGGCATCGGTCATCCGTGCCACAAGCCTTGGGTCAAAGTTCCTGAAGGCAGCGCGATAGTCCTCGCGACGCCTGAGGATGGTGTACCAGCTGAGGCCTGCCTGAGCGCCTTCCAAAATGAGCATCTCAAACAGTGTCCTGTCGTCATGGACGGGGCGACCCCATTCGAGGTCGTGATATGCGACATAATCCGCCTTGTCGATCGGGACCCAGGCGCAGCGGGTTTTTGTCGAGTGATTCATACGGGCCAAATGAGTTTTACCTGATCAGTGCTGAATAAACTCAAAGGTCCCCTGCAAGACAAATGGCTCGGCCATCTGCGCGTACCCTTTTTCGACGAGGGCCTTGCTGTGAAAAGGCGCCACATTGTTCGTGCTGACGGTGATGTGGTTCAGCCTGCCCTTCAGAATATCTGTCTCCACGACGACGGTCTCCACCCTCTCGTCTTTTGCGTATCCGCACACGCGCAACTCGATCTTTTCGCCGAGATGCGCTTTGAATTCATCGTAGACATCGACGGACGGCCTGAAACTCACGGTCACGTGATGAGCGTATACTTTGGGATACGAGGGTGAAACCCTCTTCAGAAGAAGGCCTTGCGAATCGTTATCGAGAACTATTGCCAGGTAGCCATCCATGATTTTTGAGTAATTACGGTCGATTGCTTGTAATTGGAATCAGATCACGCATCATCGCCCGGCCGCTTTCTGATTGCATGTGCCTGATTATACCAGAACCCCTTCATTGACAAGGGTCCGTAAAATCGTAATATCAGGAAAAATCTACCTTATGACAAAACCTATCCTGTTCTTTGATTTCGACGATACGAAGATAGACACGATACCGGCCATCGTCTCCTACATAAACGGGCACTATGGCATACCATCGGTATACGCCGATTATGTGAACGGCCCCTCCCTGGAACTGATTATCAACAAATACCTTCCCCGGGAGCGACACGTGAGTCCCGAAGAGGCTTATCTGAATCACGGGAAGAACTTCCAATGCTCAATCGACATACACGAGGGCATTCCCGCAATGGATGGCATGATCGAGGTGGTTCCCCTACTTGCTCAACAGTATGAGATATGGACCGTCACCGCCCGAGAGAAGGTATGCCAGCCCGTAATCAAGCACGTGTTGGACAAACATGTGCCCGGATGCATCGCTGGCATTCATTGCGTATGGGAATACAGGGACGGAGCCTATCACGGCATTCAGAAGCGTGATTTCATTTCGAGCTTCAAGGGCGAAAAGGTTGCCTTCTTCGATGATTCGCCGAAGGAGATACTGGCGGTGCAGGACGTCATTCCATCCTATCTGTTTGATCCGCGCCATCTGCACGATCACATGCGGGACATACAGCTACGCGTGAGAAGCTGGAGGGAGATAAGCGAGATTCTTCTCTAAGGGCAAAACGTCATCCGAGGCGGGTTCCACAAGGAACCCGCCTTTTTATTTATTTAATTAGAGTGCCGAACCATGTTCATGTTGGTTGATCCTATCAGATGATGTCGGAGCCCTCGGCCTAGATAGTCCAGTTATCCTTAGTGATGGCGCGGAGCTTGTAATCACCATTAATGTTATCGAATATAAGATACAAGGTGTTCCATGTCGGATATGGAGGATTGCCTTCGGAGTAGAATCCCACGAAATGTCTTCCTGCCGCGACGCGCGCGATTATCGAGTTCTGGATCCCTGTGGCATAGACCGACACCTGCGGCGCAGGCTCATCTACCACGACAGTCTGTCTTGCCGAGTAGTCAATTTTGTTTATCTGCTCGAAGAACGCCGACAGGGTCAGGCTAACGGGGTCACCCTTACCGTCACTGTACCCAAGGGTGTAGAGCTTCGAATTATACGGAATTTCAGATATGGAGTCCTTCTTGATGATGGACTCATCGAGATTGAGCCAGCCGACATAGTCGATAAGCGAAAGACCCTCTGGGCTCGTTATGTTTTCAAGCCCTTGGAAATCACGTGCATTCAACATCGAGAGTACCTGCCTTGCCGTCTGGAGAAGTTTTTCCTTCCCATCATCGAGCGATGTAAATCTCAGGGAGACAAGTATCTGGTCCTCAATAACCCTAGACGCGTCTGACGTTGCGCCCATGTGGACGATGAAGGCCTGGGTTACTCCGGAAATGCATGCCGTTTTAAATTGAGCGGATCCAAGACCCCCCTTCCAGTCCGACGTGTCGCACGGACCATGACCAAGAAGCACGGAATCGCTCGGCGTGTCGCTGTCGGGTCTACCTGGATTGGCGGGATTCGTTATCTTGAGGACTATGGGCGATTCTCCTTGCCCTATCACCCAACCGGTTGGGTACTTGAGCTCAAACCCCTTACCTGCGTACGTCTTCCATTCGACACCATTCTGAGACCCCTCATTTTGAGAGGCCTTACCTATGGACGACTGTTGGTTTTGCGCTACGGGTTCAGCAGAATACCTATCGCTATAAATGTAGATCCCCTCGCCCACGACCAAGATTGCCAGAATGCCTATTATCAGGAACGGGACAGTGAGACCCCTTGTGAATTGTTTCATGTTTCTAAATTATATGACGGGACAATAACTCACCCTAAAGAGTAATCCCGAGGAGTTTAAGGACAAAGGCCGCGAACGGATCGGCGGTAGGGCCATATACAATCACCCCGCCGAGAAGGCCCGTCAGAGATATCGAGACGAGGGCCACAAGTGCCATGACTTTCGGGAACCATCCCTCGGCGAGGATCTTTTTGAGAAGGACGATGATTGCCTTGTGATATTTCACCGACAGATAGCTCGAGACCTCCCCCGCCAAGAGCGCGACATAGAGCCATGTGGATATTGCCGCGAATGTCGAATGCGCCTCCACGAGCTGACTATTAGCTCGCATGAGCTCTTCTGCTGTTTCACCCGTGGTCAGCGCGACAAAGGCCCCCAACACACCAAGGAAAAGCAGAATGCGCTCCGCCTGCTTCCATGCCACGCCCGGAAACCACTTTTGAAGCGGCAAGACCCTGATGATCGAGTATATGAAAAGCAGCGCTATTGGAAAATGAACGAAAATCGGATGAAGATTATATGTCATCCGATAAGTATAGCAGATGGGAGTTAGCCTTTGTTTCCCGCAGGTCTCACCATCTCGACATAGGGCAGTTTGTCTTTAAAGAACCGCGTTGGTTTATCTGTCTTGACGAACCCGTACTTAGAATAGAAACCGAATGCCTCTTTGTTAAACGAGAAAACATCCAGGTAACTGGGCTTGGTTTCGTCTGACCAGGTCAGGAACTCTTTCATGAGACTTCCTCCAATCCCCTTTCCTTTGGCCTCATCAAGAATGTAAATACCCTCAAGAATGTTGGACGTGCCACTTTTGGAGCAATGTAGAAAGCCCACGATCTTGCCGTCATCATTTTTCACGACTCGGTACAGGGTTTTGTCGGGATTTTCCAAAGCTTCGATGATGGTATTTTTTCTATATTCGGTATCGGTGGCAAGATAGCCCACCATGTCATCAACCGCTTTTTCCGTTAGGCCAGATTCGGGACCGACATAAGATTCCTTCCACGACCGTACGTGCATGGGGCCTATAGCAAGCTCGTCGCCCACTCGGGGAAACTCTATTGTGAATGTCTGCATCTTAGATTTGGTCACTTCGAGCTTCATTTTCAAGACATCGACAATTTCTATAAATTCTGTTCGCTTCACATCCCATCCAAAGTGTCCCCTGTCAGTATATTCATGATACTCAGTCCCCAAAGATCTGTGAACATGTCTGGGTTCATCTATTGGGATATAAGGATCGTCCGTCGACGCGAACTGGACTATCCATTTCTGATTATCGCGGATCTTGTCCCATTGCCAGGGCTTATCGTAATAATGACTCTGCTTCTCGGCATCATAGCCAAGATCGGTATAGCAGGCGCCGATTAGAATTGACCCCAAAATCTTATGGCTTTCCGCATAGCGCATGGCGGCAAGGGCCCCGGAAGAATGACCTATGAGAACAGTCTCCTCGTCAGCGCCAAGCGACTCAATAAAAGGCAGCTAGAACTCCATGCGTGCCAACGCAGGGTCTGGATATTGTCTATTGATTACCTTAATCCCAAGCTTGGATAATTCACGCTCAAGATATGGATAATAAATATCGTTTGGCGTCGCACCTCCGTTACCTGGTATGAGTATGACTTTCATTTTAAAAACCTTCTTGGTTACTGAATCTTAGTATTTCCACCCCAACACATCAATAATCAAAAGGCGAGAATCCCGCGTCCACGAAGTTCTGGAGCATGTAGAAGAGCGGCTTGGGCAGTCTGTCCCATGCGCACCATCGCCACTCGTAACATTTATCCGGCTCGGCGACCGTCGGGTGGCCCGAGTCGTAGTCTGCGACGACGAACAGGGTCACATAGTGCTTTTCGTAGGGCAGGTTTTTGTCATTCGTGATGGGGCCCATGCGAAGCCTTTTGATCGTGACCGATGCCTCCTCGAGGGTCTCGCGGTGGGCGCAGTCGAACACGTCTTCCCTGAACTCTAGATGCCCGCCGGGAAGGGACCACATGCCGTCGCCATGCTCGCCCTTTCTCTTGCCGATCAGGATCTGCTTGTATTTGACGACGAAGACGGCGACTCCGACTCCGGGACGAAAGGATTTGGGTAATTCCATGGGGGAAGTATAACAAATCTCTCTGTCGGCAGCCTGGAATGATGCCGGAACCCGTTTAGAGGCCCACAAACGTCAATCTTGGACAATGAGGCCAAAAATCGAAGAGAGATAGAGTGCCTGTTCGATGCTGACGGTCAGGCCCTGGATCGAATCCTTGTGTAGGGAAATGTTCTCAATATTCGAACCCTTCAGGCTTACCCCTGTCAGCTTGGCCTGCGAGAACTGCGAATCTTTCAAATTGCAGTTCTGGAACAAGACATCTTTCAACTCCGCTCCTTGGAAGTCGGATTCTCCCAAGTCACAGTTTATAAATGCGACACTTTTCATTTTGGCGAACCTCAGAGACAGGCCGTTGCCCTTGGACTCCCTTATAACCACGTCCCTCATATTCGCCCGGGTAAGATAAAGGCCCTGCAAGCGGGTATTCTCAATTTCCACTCTTTCGAGAAAGATATTGTCGGCTTTCACGCCCGTGAAGTTGCTCTTCTTGATTATCGAGTCGGTAATCCTCATCTCTGAAATCGTGGAAGACTGCAGCGAAAGCTTGTCTGCGGCGACTTCGTTGAAATCTAATTCATCAAGCTTCTTGCCTTCCAAGGACGCCTCACTGAGCGACGCGGATTCGACGCGGATTGCTAGTGATTCGCTATCGATAGTAGCCTCGGTATCTGTGACCGATTTATTCAATACCGGCTTGCGAATTTCCATATTGGTCAATTAATGATTGTATTGCTCAGATTTAAAGACATGGGCTTTGTCCGCGGAAGAATCTTCCGACATGATAAGCAGGTCGCTGTTTCCAAAATGGAATTGAGTAAGCACCCTCCCCCAGTCTAGATGATAGTATTCAGCGTAAATCATCTTCCCTATATCGCCGTGGGAGACCAGCAAGATATTTCCGGATTTATGTTTCGAAAAGATTTTGTCTAACAACACTCGCCCTCGTTTCATGAGATCCGGAAAAGTCTCGGCCCCTTCAGGATCTAGGAAGTAGGTAATTATCTCGGCTTTGATGATATTTGGCGCGCACAACTTCTCAATATCAGATATATTTTTTCCTGTCATCACGCCAAAATCTCTTTCGATCAAAAGTGGTTCTACTGTCGGTGTGGGTGAGCTTGTTGATTCTGAGATGATTCTTGCGGTCTCAAAAGCCCTGATAAGGGGGGAACTATAAACTGTGTCGAACACTATTTCTGCAGCCTTTATTTTGTTTGCCACTTCCTGAGCCTGTTCAAGACCTTTTTGAGTCAGCGCCTCGTCGCGATGGCCGTTAAGGATTCCTTCTACATTATCCTTATTTTGTCCGTGCCGTACAAGATAAATTTTGAGCATAATAGCAATTTAGGATATGGGTATATCATACCATTCCACCGAATGACTTGAGGCCACCTCAACTTGGTTGCCGTATAGTACGACGCCGGAACCTTCATTGGGCGGTCAGACAATCACGCAAATTGACATTTTCCTATATATAATGCAATGTATTAAGATTCGTCGACGTTCGACGGATTCAAACAACAAACAGAAAGGAATTGGTTTGAAAAGACTTTATCTACCGCAAGTTCTTTGGCACAAATGGTTCGTCTTGCTGGCCGGTCTTAGGGTCAAGGGAATCCCCTTTTGGAGACTCGTGGTTCACGACTGGACCAAGTTTCTCCCGGTCGAATACGGGGTATACCGTCGGAAGTGTACCGGGGGCAGATATTTTAAAGATGAGTGGGAGAAAGCGAAGTGGCACCACTATCTCTCCAACCCCCACCACTATCAGTATTGGATCAAGGATGGGGTTCCGGATCCGATGCCGGACGTGTTCGTCAGGGAGATGGTGGCCGATTGGATGGCCGCCGGTCGGAGCTATGAAGGGAGCTGGGAAATTCAGGGCTGGCTGGCTGAAAATTACAAGAAATTCAACCTACACCCGTCGACGCTGGAAAGACTCAAGGTCATCCTGTCGTCTCAGGGACTCGCCTGGCCAGAAGGCTGAATCCTCCGAATCATAAAAGAAACCTCAAGGCCTGTGACATAGCAATATGTTGCAGGCTTTTTTTGTTGGTTGGCCTCCTCAGGGTAGAACCGCGCTCGTCTAAACCGCTTTATGGTGGTTTAGACGTTCTTTATCGTATTAAAACAACCCATCTTGAGCGATGTGTTATCTATCCACAGGAAACTCATCCTTGATCTCTGTGGCTATCTTCATTTCTAAGGCCTCAGTAGCACTGAGTACTTTTCCTTCAACTAGAATATTTCTTGTATCACCTTCTGGCTTTTGAAGTTCCGAGGCTATTATTTCAAAATATCTTTTGTCTAGCTCTTGTAACAGAGAGGTTGTTTCTTTGTGAACAGAAATCACCTGGGCTTGCTGGGGTCCACTATATGTTGGTTCATGTAATCTCACTCTACAATCTTTTACTAATGTGCGTTTAGTTCCACTTAAGAAAAGCACAAGTGCCGCAGAATCCACTTGCCCGAACCCTACTGTATTAAGCCTGATTTTTGATGATTTGATGAAATCATAGAAGCGTATAGCAGAATCAATATCACCACCCGTCGACGATATATAAAGAGTTACTTGGACATTAGGATTTGCGTGAAATTGTTTGAATATCTCTATAATGGCAGTTCCGATGGTGCTTTCATTCACAGCGCAAGGTAACATGTACCAATATTTCATGTCTTTTGGAGGCATAGTTTTTTGTTGTAGATTAATAATTTAAGGAAGATAAACACACGCTTCTCATAAGCAGAATTATAACAAAAATTAATCAAAAGGTTGATTTTTGTCTGACCCATCATTTTGAGAATTCTTGAGTGATATAAACTAAACTCAACTTGGTTGGCCGACCCGAGTTGGAACCATTAGCGGTCAAGACCTGCAATGTCGGTTTGTTACATTTTATTGTACCAAATCGACGGGACTTGAGCGTTTGGCTCTTAAGTAGTTTTCCATCAGTTCAATGTCTTTATGATCCTTTGGACGATTGTATTCCGTCTTAAATTTAATCAAATCATCAAGACAAATAAAAGGTATACCGCTAAAGTATTCCGCCTTGCTCAACAATTCTTGGAGAGTTGGATTAAAATTTCTACAATTAACATCTGTATATAGTTCGATGTCCCCTTGTTTGAGATATATTTCTCCAGGCTTGTCTGGATATGTGTAATGCATGGTTTTCCATCCTTTATTCTTGCACCCTTCGAATATTTCTGGGGAGACAACAATATCAATATCATGAATTTCTTTGAGTCCATGCATCGCCATGATTCCACTACCCACCACAACGTACTGGTCCTTGGTTAGTTTTAGATTTTTGACTTGATTAATTATATCCATATATTTTAACGCTTCTCGAGCGATGCTCTTGTTGGTTGCCAGGCAGGGATTCGAACCCCGATTACACGCCTTCAAAGGGCGGCGTCCGACCATTAGACGACCCGGCAATATAGACCGACACCCGCTAAACCTACTTCCCCTCCCCCGCCACGTCAAGAACGACGAGCTCGAGGGGAAGCTCCTTTATCGGCGACACGCCCACTTGGTCGAAAGCGCCGAGCAGGGCGCGAAGAAGCTTTGAGTCGACGACTGCATTCTTGTTTCCAACGACGGCTTTGGCAAAAGATCGATCCTCCTCGCTCGCCTGGCTGCGGGCATCGGACTCCACGTCCATCTTCTCGAGGAGGGCGAGACGGGCAAGAGACACGACGAGCTCAAGGAAGAGCTTGGGGTCGAATGACCTGCGCTTCACCTCGGCGAGGGCGGCGAAGGCCTTGGGAGCGTCGTGCGAGGCTAAGGCCAGCACGAAGGCGCGCACGAATTCTGATTTTGGCGCGCCGGTCGCCTCCTCGACATGGGCGCGGGTGATCTTCTTCCCCTCCAGGCCGGCAATGCCGCGTTCCAATGCGCCATGCGCGTCGCGGAATGATCCCTCGCTCACCAGGGCAAGAAGCTCAGCGGCGGCAGGCTCGATCGAGAAACCTTCCTTCTGTGCCACGTCCACTATCAAATCCTTCAAGGTATCAAGGGTCGGCCTGCGGAACTCGAACACCTGACAGCGAGAGACGATGGTGTCGGGCAGCTTGTGCGACTCGGTGGTGGCAAGTATGAAGACGACATGCTTCGGCGGCTCTTCCAAAGTCTTCAAAAGTGCGTTGAAAGCCTCTTTCGTGAGCATGTGAACCTCATCGATGATATAGACCTTGTACTTGGACTCGAACGGCAAGGTGGAGACCGCATCGCGAAGGGCACGCACGTCGTCGATGCCGCGATTAGATGCCGCGTCTATCTCGTAGGTGTCATTGGCACTCGTGCCGATGGCTCGGGCGAAAATTCGAGCGATGGATGTCTTGCCTATGCCACGGGATCCAGCGAACAGATATGCGTGGGCGATGTTGCCGCTTTCCGCCACGGCCGAGAGGGCCTTGACCACGCTGCCCTGGCCGATGATCTCGGCAAAGGTCTGGGGTCGATATTTCCGGTACAGCACCTGATGTGTCATGGAATGAGTATACCAGAAGCCGTGATAAACGCCTCAATCGATTGAGGCGTTTCGGGCAAGAAAAAAGGCGACATGCGGAATGCACGTCGCCCGGGCCTGATTGAGTCGCCAGCAAGTTATCCACGAGGGTACCGACGACAGACCCCAAAGTCAGTGGACGCCCTGCGAGCGAGGTCTCTTCCTGAGGGCCTCCGAAAGCGTGAGGCCGGGACCGAATTTCCTGCGCCTGGCACGGGCCATGGCAATGGGATCACTCAGCCTGACCGCAACCTTCTTCTGCTTGACCCGATACTGGAGAATGTCGCCCTCGCCAACCTTGCGATAGAGGGTGTAGCTCAGCTGCCTCGATATCCTGCTATTCAGGATGTAGTCGATGACCTCCTGGCTATCGACCCGAAAGACATTCCTCTGCGCTGGCTCACCCGACGAGGGAATGACCGTCTTGCCCTCGCAGGCCTCCACCTTGTCGCCAAGACTGACAAAGGCGTCGTTCGTGAAAGCGTCGCCCGGCTCGAAATACCACGTGGTATTTGCTTGTTTCGTCATATGGTTGTTCCTCCTCTGTTGATGTGCTTGTTTCTTACCCATTACCCTACTCCTCTTTGGGGATTTGTAAACGGAGCGAGGTGCATAAAATGAAAACCCGCCATTTGAAGTGGCGGGTGGGCTTGAAGCCCTTTTGTTATTTTGGCGCCGTCGGATTAGAATCCGCGGTCGCCGGGGCCGGCGGTGTTGTTGGCGCGGATGGACATCCGGTCGTCGGTGATGACGCAATCCTTCTTGAGGAACGGAGGGCTGTGCGTTGCTTTCATAGGACGAGCAGGGACGGCTTCATGACCAAGACGTTAAGCGCCAGGGCGCATATCAATCAGCCGTTTTACTCTGCAAATACGATACCCAATATAATAAATATTGTCAACTACCTCTCCCCTCCCAGAAAACCCTCGACCGTCTTCTCCAGATCTGCCGCGCTCTCGGCCTCCATGAGCTTCACGCGAAGCTCTTTCGCATGGTCGAAGCCATGCACGTACGCCTTGAAGTGCTTCTTCATGATGGCAAAGCTCTTTATGTCCCCAAGGAGCTTCTCGTAGAGCTTTGAATGGTCGACGAGAACACGAAGCTTCTCCTCGAGCGTCGGAACGACGGGCTTGCCGTCCTTTGAATGAAGCTCCGAGAACAGCCACGGGTTGCCGAATATGGCGCGGCCGAGCATGACGCCATCGGCACCGGATGCCGCGGCCTTGGCCCGCGCGTCCTCCAGGTTCAAGGCATCGCCGTTGCCGATGATGAGGGTCGGGACGCCCATCCTGTCGCGGATGCCAACGACCTCTTTGACATGCTCCCAGCGGGCGGGCACGAGGGACATCTCCTTGCGGGTGCGACAGTGCAGGGTGAGCACGGCAACGCCCTCGGCCAGTATCTCGGGAATCCAGGTGGCTATCTCGTTCTTGTTGTATCCGATGCGGGTCTTGACCGAGACGGGGATTATCCTTCCTTTTGCGCCCATCTTTTCCGCGGCAAGTGCTACGCCCTCCTTTGCTGCGCGGATGACCTCCCTCGCGAGCCTCGGGTTCTTCATCATAGCCGCGCCCGCCCCCTGCTTCTCGATCGAGCGATCGGGACAGCCCATGTTGATGTCGATGCCGTCAAAACCAAGCTCGGCGGCGAGCCTCGAGGCCTCGCGCATCTTGTCGGGATGCGAGGAGAAGAGCTGTGCCACTATCGGTCGCTCCCCCTCGGTGTATTCGAGGTCGCGCTGAAGGACCTTTCGCCCCGGAGAGCAGAGGCCGTCGGCCGAGACGAACTCGGTCCACAGCACGTGTGGCTTGCCGTGCTCGGTTATGACGCGTCGAAAGGCCGCGTCAGTGACGTCGGCCATGGGCGCGAGCACGAAGAACGGCCGCGGAAGCTTTTTCCAGAATCCCATTTCCATGGGAAGAACAGTATCACGGAGCCAGACGCCTATCCTATTGACTTTTTTAAATAAATATGTAGATTTTGGATTGAACCCACCTGCTCTTCGCTACATAATTATGAAAAATGCATATATCGGAATAATCACACTCGTCTGCGCGGTAGTGCTTACACTGGCCGCTATCCAAGTGCAACACCGGAATCAGAAAAGGCTTGAATCGGGAGACTTCTGAAATCTCGTCTCGAACGCCGGTAACGGCGTGTCCTACTTCTCGGTCAACCCATCGGACTCCACCGGCCCACAGTTCAAAAGACTCAGCTCGTTCCTGACAGCGATACGGTCTTTCTCTAGTGCGACCGGCGCCCAAATCCTGTCAGTCACGCCAGTTGGCGAATGCGTGATGATAAAAGGAGAACCCGCATACATCGGAGTCGTGGTCACCCACACTCCCCCGCTCATGTAACATTCCCGCCCTGAAACCAAAGACGCGCCCCATCCGGTGCGTCTTTTTTTATTTCTTCAATTTATAGAAAACCTTGTTACCCGCGTCGAGCCTCATGTAGTCGAGCTTCGAGAGGAAATCTGCCTGGGTCTTGGCGATGGTGGCATCGCCCAAAATGGACGAGATGTTCGCGAGGACGCTCGACAGGTCGTCGCCCGTGTCGATGATGAGGGTTCCGCCGCCGCCCAGGATGACGGTCATGTATCCCGCCTCACCCATGACGGCCTCGCGGGGATCGACGCCCAGGGTGACGAGCTCGTGCAGGAAGAACTGTATGCCCTTGAACTCTGCAGGCGTGCCGAAGAGGCTCTTCCCGAGGGGGTCGGAAGTCGTTGAGTCCCTGTAGGCGATCATGGTCGAGTCGTCGGACGGCGAGAAGACGAAGCCGTTCTCGTCGACCGCGAAGCACTGGGAGGAGTCGCCCTCCTTGCCCGAGCAGAATCGCGCCACTTCCTGTCGCTCCTCGACGGATATGGAAAGCGCCGTCAGACCGTCCCTGCCCACGTCGACGGACTTGATGATCGGCTCGCCCAAGAGCGCGGAACTGATGGCGTTGTGGGGATAAAGGAAGTCCGCACGCCTCGAGAACACGTACATATAATTGCCATCGAGGAGGGTGTTTGCGATGCCCGTTATATACGTCTCGGAAAGGCGTTTGTTTCCCGCCACGCTCACCTCACCTATAGTCACGAAACCCGCATGGGAGAGAAAGGCGAATCCCGTCACGACGAGGGCCACGGCAAAGAAAATCGAGAGCGATACGAGAAGAAGCCTCTTCCTCTTCTTGGCTATTATCTTCCTCTGATGGACCCTGACATTGCCGCGCATGGGCTCTATTATTTGGTTATGAGATCGCTTCCGAAGTATGGCTTGAGGGCCTCAGGAACGCGGACGGACCCGTCGGCCTGCTGATTGTTCTCGATGAGGGAGACGAGGATGCGGGGCGTCGGTATGGCGGTGCAGTTCAAAGAGTGCGCATACTTCATCTTGCCCTCGGCATCGCGATAGCGGGTGTTGAAACGCCTACACTGGAAGTCATGGAAATACGATGCGGACGATATCTCGCGATACTTGCCCTCCTTGGGAACCCAGAGCTCGATGTCGTACTTCTTGACCTGACCGAGGCCGAGGTCGCCGCCGCAGTTGATGACGGTGTGATACGGAATGCCGAGGGACTCGATGAACTCCTCGGTGTTGCGATTGAGCTCGTCATGGAGCCTAACTGACGTCTCGTGCGATGCCTCGCAGAGGATGACCTGCTCGAGCTTGTAGAACTCGTGCACGCGAATGAGTCCCTTCACGTCCTTTGAATGGCTGCCCGCCTCGCGACGGAAACATGGGGAGAAGCCGAGGTACTTCTTTGGAAGATCCTTGGCGTCGAGCACCTCCTCGGCATGCATTGCCATGAGGGGAACCTCGGCGGTTCCGGCGAGAACGTCGCCGTCCTGGGTCATGTAGAAGTCCTCGACGTCACCGGGAAGGTGCGCGGTGCCATAGAGGTTCTGCTTGCGCACGATGACGGGAGGGATGACCGGGGTGAATCCCCTCTTCGAGAAGAAGTCCATGGCATACATCCAGATGGCGAACGAGAGTCGCGCCCCAGCGCCCGTCAGATAGTATCCGCGGAAGCCATGGGCCTTGGCGCCGCGCTCGAAGTCGACCATGTTGAGGGCCGTCATGATCTCGACGTGGTCCTTCGGCTCGAAGGCAAAGGCGGGCTTGTCGCCCCACACCTTCACCTCCCTGTTGTCCGCGTCGGTCGCGCCGTCGGGAACGGACATGTCGGGGATGTTTGGCACCTGGAGCATGAGGCCCTGCCACTCCTTCATTATCTCCTTGATCGACTCTTCCTCCGCCTGAAGCTCTACCTTGAGCTTCTTCATGGACTCGAGCAAGGTCGCCTTCATCGCGGCATCAACCGATGGGAGCTTGGCCGAGACGGCGTTCTGCTCGGCGCGCTTGGCCTCGATGGAGGTGAGAAGGGTCTTCCTCTTCTCGTCGAGGTCAACGAGTCGGTCTATGTCGATGACGACGTGCTTCTTCTGCGCGCCGGCCTTGACGAGGTCTTTGTTGTCCCTGATGAATTTGATGTCGAGCATGGTGTTATGGGGTATTTGAGGAATATTTCAGGAAACCTTGAGGCTCCCTAAAGCTTCCTGATGATACACTAATTTTCCCATGGATTCCATACACGACAACGATTCAGGAACGCGCGAGATAGGCCCGGGAGATTTTCCCGGACTGCTCTCGTCTATGCCAAATCCGCCAGCCTTCCTGAGGATTCGGGGCCCTCTGCCTCCCTCGACCGCGACGCACACCTACATAACGGTCATCGGATCGCGCAAATATACGGACTATGGCAAAGAGGCCTGCGAGACGCTGGTAAAGAGCCTGGCGGGATTGCCGGTGGTGATCGTCTCGGGCCTCGCCCTCGGCATGGATTCGATAGCACACAGGGCAGCCCTTAAATACGGAATGGGGACCATCGCCATTCCCGGCTCGGGACTCGACGAGGAGTTCCTCTATCCGGCAAGCCATGTCAATCTGGCCCGCGAGATAGTGGCCGCGGGCGGGGCGCTCATCTCTCCGTTTCCCGATGATACGCCCGCGGCCATCTGGACCTTCCCAAAACGGAACGCCATCATGGCAGGAATATCAAAGGCGACGCTCGTCATCGAGGCCGAGATAAAGTCAGGGACGCTCATCACCTCAAAGCTCGCCACCGACTATAACCGTGACGTATTCGCCGTACCCGGCTCCATATTCTCGAAGCAAAGCGAGGGGCCGCACATGCTCATACGCCTCGGCGCGACGCCCATCAGGAACGGGGACGACCTGCGCGACGCGCTCGGCTTCCCTCCCGAACGCGCATCAACGCCGATACACGAACGCACCGATCTCTCACCCGAAGAACTGCGCCTCGCCACGATCATCGCCGTCGAACCCGTGTCGCGCGAAGAGCTCTTCTCCCGCTTTGGCGGCGACATAAGCGACTTCAACGCCCTGATTTCCCTTCTCGAAATAAAAGAAGTGGCGGTAGAAAAAGAAGGGCGGATTATGCCCCTCTAATTTGCCAAACTTTTTCCTTTCATGTAATACTTGCCACAATATATGTCCAAACTACTCATAGTCGAGTCCCCGGCAAAGGCCAAAACCATCGGAAAATACCTCGGTGACGGCTATACCGTAGTCGCATCCATCGGGCACGTCCGCGACCTCCCGAAGTCCAACAAGAAGGCCATCGACATCGACCACGGCTTCAAACCGCACTACGAGGTGTCCCCCGGAAAGGACTCCGTCCTGTCCGACATATCGCGCCTCGCCAAGAAGTCCGACGAAATACTGCTCGCGACCGACCCCGACCGCGAGGGAGAGGCAATCGCTTGGCACATCGCCGAGGCGGTGAACTTCGGGAAGAAGCCCGTCCGCCGCGTCGTGTTCCACGAGATCACCAAGGACGCCATCATCGAGGCGCTCACCCACCCCCGCGACATAGACCAGAACCTGCGCCAGGCGCAGGAGGCGCGACGCGTGCTCGACAGGCTCGTGGGATACGACCTCTCGGGCGTCATCTGGAAGAAGGTTCGCTACGGCCTCTCGGCGGGCCGCGTCCAGTCCCCCGCCCTCCGCATCATCATGGAGCGCGAGCGGGAGATTCGTGCCTTCAAACCCGAGACCTATTGGACCATCTCCGCGGAAACCAAAACTGAGAAGACTTCGGCGAAACCGAGCGAGACGCTCGCCCTCAACTGCTCCATCGAGCCTCGCGAGAAGGCCGAGGTGGATCGCATACTCAAGACGGGCAAGGCCGAAGAGTGGGAGGTCGTATCGGTTGACGAGACCGAGGCCAAACGCAGCCCGAAGGCCCCCTTCACCACCTCGACCCTTCAGCAGGCGGCCTCGACCCGCCTCGGCTATTCCCCATCGCGCACCATGTCCGTCGCCCAGAGACTCTACGAGGCGGGACTCATCAGCTACATGCGAACCGACTCGACCAACCTCTCGCAGCAGGCCATCGGGCAAATCGCCTCATATATAGAGAAGGAATACGGCAAGGCATCGGTCAACCTCCGCACCTTTACCGCAAAATCAAAGAACGCCCAGGAAGCCCACGAGGCAGTCAGGCCAACGACCATATCCAAAAAGAGCGCGGGAGCGAATCCCGAGCAGGTCGCCCTTTACGGGCTCATCTGGGCCCGCACCGTCGCGTCGCAGATGGTCGACGCCCGCATACTCCGCACCAAGATAGTGGCGAACACCGTCACCAAGAGCATTCCCGACTTCCATGCCAACGGCACCAGGCTCGTATCGACGGGCTGGCTCGCCGTGGACCCCGGCGCCCGAGGCGAGGACGTCGAGCTCCCAAAGGTCACCGCCGGAGAGAAGCTCGAACTCGTATCCCTCGACTCCCTCGAGAAGCAGACCGAGCCGCCTGGCCGATATTCCGAGGCGGGACTCATCAAGGAACTCGAGAAGCGCGGCATCGGACGGCCCTCCACCTACGCCTCGATCCTTCGCACCCTCGAGGAGCGCGAGTACGTCACCAAGGAGAACAAGGCCCTCAAGCCGACCGACACGGGCGACGTGGTGTCGTCATTCCTCGAGGAGCATTTCGGCCCGTACATAAGCGACACCTTCACCGCCGAGATGGAGGACAAGCTCGACAAGATCGCCGAGGGGCTGATGGGCTACGAGAAGACCCTCTCCGATTTCTACAAGCCGTTTTCGAAGGACGTGAAGATAAAGGACGCGCTCGACAAGGCCACAACCCTTGGCGATGCCGATGCAAAGTTCAAATGCCCCACCTGCGGATCATCCATGATTGTGAAGCTCGGGCGGGCCGGCAAGTTCCTATCGTGCTCCCGCTACCCTGACTGCGCCGGCGCGCTCATGCTCGACGGCACCGAGGTCCCGAAGGACCGCATTGTCGGCACGCATCCGGACACAGGTCTCGACATCACCGTAAAGTCCGGACGCTTCGGCCCGTACGTGCAGATGGGAGAAACGATCAAGGCCCCTAAAAAGCCCCGCAAGAAGAAGCCTACTAAAAAAGAGCTGGCTAAACTCGCAGCCGACCTTGCAGCGGGCATTGCCCCAGCCGCCGCCTCGACCAGCGCGGAACCAGAGATCGTCGGTCAGAAGGCAAAGATGGCATCCATTCCAAAGGAGATCGACCCGACCTCAATCACCCTCGCCCAGGCCGTTCACCTGCTCACCCTTCCCCGACGCCTCGGCACCCATCCCGTGACGGAAAAAGTAATCACCGCGAACATCGGACGCTTCGGACCCTACATAGTCCATGACGGAGACTTCCGCTCGGTCAAGAAGCCTGACGATGTGTATACCATCAGCCTCGGGCGCGCGCTCGACATGCTCAAGGAGGAAAAGAAGAAGCGTGGATGGAGGGCGAAGAAGAAAGCGGAATAAGGCCACGAAAAACACCTCAATCGATTGAGGTGTTTTTCGTGGACAGATACGGACAGACATTCAGACGAAATCATACTTATTGACAATAACCATATTTAGGTGTATAAGCTATGACGAATGCCCTCCTACAAAAAGCCATCTGATTCTAAAATAGTAGTCCGAGCCCTCCCGAAACCGTTTGCAGACGCGAACGGTTTCCAGGAATGGCTCCGCCAGCAGAAAGCGAACATCGCGCCGCGAAACCGCATTCCGGGAGCATGGCTCGACCAGCTCCCGAAGCTCGGACACGGCATCATCGTCCGCTGGGCGGACCACAAGCCGCTGCCGGTCCGTCTGGCGGGAGAACGAGTGTGGTTCAAGCCGTTCAAAAGCGGCCTTCCCCAGGGTCAGATGATAGCGCTTGAAATACCTCGTGCCGCCTGATCGGCCCTGGTCAGTGCCAGCATAAAGGGCGCGTTCCAAGGAACGCGCCCTTTCTTCTTGACTACGAGCGAGCTTGATGCAATATAGACACAAACCATGAACTTTGTATCCATAAAGACGACACCCATCAACCTGCGCGACGTCGGGCGACTCGAGACATGGCTTCGAATGCAGAATCTGGAGGTGGCCCTCGATCAGGACATGCCCGAGGACTGGAAAGGCATCCTCGAGATGAAGCACGGCTGCATAGTCAGGCGCATCATCTATGGGGAGCCGACAAAGCGCCAGAAATCAGTCGGATTTGAGCTGGTCCCGGGAGACATCATCCTCGGAACGATATCTCGGGAGGGCTATGTGCCCCTGATTTCCAATCACGAAATCCTCATACCCGAGGGACAGCTCGTGCTCGTCAAAAAGAGACGTCGAATCCCGAAGATTAACAAAGCCACCCCATAAGGGCGGCTTTTTCTTGACTAAGAAACTTTTTCGGGCAATATGTGACACAAATGATCATCACACGAACCTTGTCCATCATCGTCAAAACGCCGCAGGAACTCGAGAAGTGGCTCGACGAGCAATCCTTCGAGGGCAAACCCCTCAGACTCGCCACCAATCATGATGTCCCCGCAGACCAGTATCACGAACTGATATCGAAAGGCAGGGGCATAATCGCCAATTTCATACCGATGAGCCACGGCGGCGGGCCGCGAAATCCGTCCCTGCCGCTCGGCTTCGAGCCTGTTGCGGGGAAAGCAAGGTTGAGCCTCATCAGCATCGGGACGGCCGTTCCCCTGCTGTTCGAGGTCTGGGGACCGCTCACCGAGGAGCAGGCGGTTGTCCTCATCGGCACATAGCCCAATCCGGCACTTAGGAAAAAGCAAAGCCGCCCCACATCTGGGACGGCTTTTTTATATGCAACGGGCCTAACGGCTCTAGAGGGAAAAATTGTTTATCGAATACAGCCCCTCCTCGTTCTCACCCTCCTTTTTCTCCTCGACGGAACGATCGTCCGCGGGAGCAAGAGGCTCTTCAACCGCTGGTTCGCCGGCCGCGACGACGTCAGACGCAACGACCGCGGCGGCAAGTGACGATACCTCGGGCTTCGCCACGGACGCGCCTCCCCTGTTCGTCTCCATGATGTTCATGATGGCCTTCAGGTCCTCGGGCGAGAAGAAGTCGATGGTGATCTTGCCCCCCTTCAATTTCTGCTCGATGGACACGCGCGTGCCGAAAGTCTCGGAGAGCTTCTGCTCGATCTCGATGATCTCGGGATCGAATGTCCTCTCCTTCTTGCGGGCCTTCTCGACGGCGATCTTGCGCGCGATCATCTCGGCCTCGCGGACGGTGAGGCGCTTGAAGATGATCTCCTTGAAGAGGGTTGACTGCTCCTCGGGACGATCGACGAGCATCATGAGCGGTCGGGCGTGGCCCTCGGATATCTTGCCCTGGGAGAGGGCCTCGAGTATGTCGGCGGGAAGCATCAGAATGCGAATCGAGTTCGAGACGTACTCGCGGGACTTGCCTATCTTTGCGGCGACTTGGACGTGCTTGAGACCAAACTCGGTGACGAGCTGCTGGAACGAGCGGGCGCGCTCGACGGGATTCAAATCCTCGCGTTGTAAGTTCTCGATGATGGCAAGCTCGAGCTTGACCCGGGCGTCGTCGGTGTTGGCGCGGATGATGGCGGGAACCTGCTGGAGGCCGAGGAGCTTGGAGGCGCGGAGGCGTCGCTCACCGGAGATGAGCTCATACTCGACGGCAAGGCCGCCGTCCTCCTTCTGCTTTTCCGTGCGCGTCACGACGAGCGGCTGGAGCAATCCATACATGCGAATCGATTCGGCGAGGGACGCGAGGGCGGCCTGATCAAACTCCCTGCGTGGCTGATAGGGGTTCGGGCTTATCTTGCTCGTCTCTATCCAGAATATGGAGTCGCCGGAGAACTGTGAGGGTTGTGACATGTGTTGGTGGGTTATGCGCTGATTTTATCACACTCCCCGCCCCGCAAAAAATACCGCGCCCCTTAATTGAGAAAAAGGCAATTCTGGTGTAAGTTGGTGGGGCGCGGAACTCATTGCCGGAGTGGCGGAACTGGTCAGACGCGCACGACTCAAAATCGTGTATCGAAAGGTGTGTGGGTTCGACTCCCACCTCCGGCACAAAAAAGGCCCGTCTTCAGACGGGCCGATAAAAAAGAAACTTCACTGAACTCCCGGAGGACCATCGCCCCACTCCTTGAGCGCCTCAGCGTGAGCCGCCTCGAGCATCCTAATCAAATCAGGCATTCCGTTGACGCGCTTGAGGTCGATGCTTTCTTTAAGTCGCGCCCCGATGGCACGGACCTCCTCAACCCTTCCAACGCTTTTCTTTGACACCAGGACGAAAAAGGACGCCTTCCTGTGAGCAGGATCGGTTCTCTTGAACTCAACTTGAGATAGCATACTAAGGTTCTCCTAAATAGCGGGTTATGGTTGCAAATCCCTTTCAGTCCTGATATTACTGGGTTCTCATGAAAAGGCAAACGCCGAAAACCCTCCCCAAGATAATCGTCGTCCTCGGCCCCACCGCAACGGGCAAGAGCGACCTTGCCGTCCATCTCGCACTAAAATTCAACGGCGAGATCATTTCCGCCGACTCGAGGCAGGTATACAGGGGCATGGACATCGGCTCAGGCAAGATAACCGAGACAGAGACGAAAGGTGTCCCCCATCACCTGCTCGACGTCGCCGACCCGCGCAAGAGGGTCTATAACGCGGACGAGTTTCGTAAGGATGGCGCCGCGGCTATCACCGACATACTGTCACGCGGGAGGCTCCCCATCATCGCGGGCGGCACGGGCTTCTACATCGACGCGCTTGTCTCGGGCGAGGTGTTTCCCGAGGTCGCTCCCGACCAAAAGCTCCGTGACAGGCTCGCAAAGAAATCGGCGACGGCTCTCATGAAGGAAATCTCAAGGCTGGACCCTCGCCGTGCCAGGGCCCTCGATCCCCTGAACAAGGTCCGAATCATACGCGCCATCGAGATCGCCCGCACACTGGGTTCCGTGCCCAAGGTTAAGTCACGAAAGCTCTACGAAACCCTCTACATCGGCCTCAACCTGCCGACGGAACGACTTCGCGAGAGGATACACCTTCGCCTGATGAAGAGAATGGAGGGAGGCAAGATGGTCCGCGAGATATCGCGCTTGCGCACGAGCGGCATGACCTGGAAGCGCCTCTTCGCGCTCGGCCTCGAATACCGATACCTGTCACTCTATCTCCGAAAGAGGCTTTCAAAGGAAGAGATGCTCCTGGAACTCGAGAAAGAGATAGCCCAGTACGCCCGAAGGCAGATGCAATGGTTCAAGAGGAACGAGAACGTCACATGGCTCTCGCCGGGAGAGAACGCGAAAGCAGCCCAGAAGGCGAGAAAGTTCCTCTCGACCGACAAATCTTTATAAAGAATTTATCCATTCTTTCCCATTCGTGTGAGAAACTAGTGCAATCTCGACGAAACAGAAGATGGAAGATTTCCGACCACACAAAAAGCCTCGGCCGTGTTCCTCGGCGCTCCAGGGACATTGGTGCGAACACGCAATCAAGCTCGTCCTTGTGGGTTCAATCATCATGCTCGCCTCGACCGACAGGCTCGTGTGCTGGAAACTAGCCACCGTGACGGCACTGGGCCTCTGGCTCCTGAGCAAGCATCTCGCTCGCAAAAACAAGGGACGGCAGGAAAAGGCGAAACTCGAGCAGATGACCCAGCTTTCCAGGTTCGCGGAGCTCGGACGCATGTCCACGGGTTTGTTCCATGACCTCATCAGCCCGCTTTCCGCAATCAGCCTGACTCTTCAAGAAATAGAAACGAGCACGCACCCAGACATCGACGGCGTCAGGGAAAGGCTCGAAAGGTCTGTCATGGCAAGCAGGCGCATGGACCGTTTCATAACGTCAATACGACAGAGGATACGATCGGACGAATTCAGGGAGGTGTTCCCGGCCAATACCATGATCGACAATACGGTTGGTCTCTTTCAGTACAAGGCCTCTAGGGAGGGTGTTGAATTGCGCGTCACCGCCAAACAGGACCTGAGCATATTCGGGAACGCCACGAAATTCTGCCAAGTGACGTCAAACCTCATATCGAACGCCATCGATGCCTATGCAGGCGTCGAGAAAGACGAGAAAAGGGAAAGATATGTGTCGGTATCGCTCTCGCGGCGCAAAGGTAAAGCCATCATGGTCGTCGAAGACCAAGGGTCTGGCATAGAGCCAAGCGTGATGCCTCGGATATTTGAGCCATTCTTCACGACCAAGTCCCGAGAGACGGGGACAGGACTGGGACTCTGGATCACCAAGGAGATAGTCGAGGGCGAGTTCGGCGGGTCCATACGGGTAAAGAGCAGACCTGGATCGGGGACACGATTCGAGGTGATCATACGGAGGGAGAAGCCTGGAACTCAGACGGACTCCTCGACGAGCACCGTCTTGTGAGGAGAATGATGCCCGCTCACGATCCGTATAACCCTCTTGGACGGCCCCAGATGGGCCCTCAGCAGCTTAAGCGCCCTCGCATTCGCAAGGCCTCGCTCGGGCGCGACGGAGACGGCCACGGCATATTCGCCGGCCTTCTTCTCCCTCACCGACTCTTTCTTCGTCTCCGTCGTGACCGTTATCTTTAGATGCATTGTGTGCGAGATGGGAGAATCGAACCCCCGCCCTATGCTTGGGAAGCACATGTTCTACCACTAAACCAATCTCGCAATACCCCTCTACGATATCACATTATTTATCGGACTTCCCTTTGCCGCCCCTGCCGGACTCGCCCCTCCTCAAATACCTCTTTCCCTTCAGCTTTTCCGGCAACAAGCTCTCGGCGGAATACTTCTCATATCCCGCGCCGTAGCCGAGGCCCTTCATCAACTTCGTTGGCGCGTTCCTGATCTTGAGAGGTATCGGAAGATTGCCTGTGACCTTCACGTCGGCAAGAGCCTCGAAATAGGCCTCGTATGCGGACCTGTCCTTTGCCGCCGACGCGAGATAGGCAACGCCGTGAGCAAGGTTGATCGCCGCCTCGGGCAGCCCGATGCTCTCCACGGCCGCGAACACCGCATTCGCCACGACGAGCGCCGTCGGTTGGGCGAGTCCGACGTCCTCTGACGCGAATATGACCATGCGGCGGGCGATGAACTTCGGGTCTTCCCCGCCCTCGATCATGCGCGCCAGATAATACAGGGCCGCGTCGGCATCGCTCGCCCTCATGCTCTTTATGAAGGCGCTTATGGTGTCGTAATGTTCGTCGCCCTTCTTGTCGAAGCGTATGAAAATTTGTTCGAACGTGCTTTTCAGAGTCTCGAGAGTCACCGTCCCATACAGACGCTTGGCGTTCTCGAGGGCCGTCAGCGCCATGCGCGCGTCGCCGTTTGCGAGATTGACAAGCCAGTCAAGCGCAGCCTTCGGCAGCTTTATCTTCGTCCTCTTCACGATCGCCTCGATGTCCTTCGTCTCGAGACTCTTCAGCACGAACACTCGCGAGCGCGAGAGGAGTGCGGGAATGACTTCGAAACTCGGGTTCTCGGTCGTGGCGCCGATGAGGGTTAGTCGTCCGCTCTCGACAAAGGGCAAAAGAAAGTCCTGTTGGGCCTTGTTGAAGCGATGTATCTCATCGAGGAACAGGAGCTTGGGACGCTGATCGAGCAGATCAGTCTCGGACATGATGCGCTTGATGTCCTCCTTGCCCGCAGAAACGGCAGAAAGCTCGTACAGGCGCGCATCCAGTGCCTTTGCGTATATTCGGGCCAACGTGGTCTTTCCCACGCCTGGAGGCCCCCAGAGAATGAAGGAAAGCAGGTGCCTGTCGTCGATTGCCTTGCGCAAAGGTTTTCCGACGCCCACCAAATGCTCCTGGCCGATGAACTCGGCGAGGGACTGCGGTCTGATTTTTGATGCGAGGGGTTCCATGTTTTATGCGCGGGAGCGCGAATTACTTCCCTTCCACCCTCAGGCGATCGAGGCCATGCTTGTCGAACTCCTTGTCATATTTGCTGTAATATTCGCGGACGCCTTCGGGAAGAAGACCGTCTTCTGTCTCTATCGAGTCGACATCCCCTTCCGAGACATTCTCCAGAAAGTCGCGCTGGCCCAGGCGATCGGAAAGCTCGAGCCAGAACTGATCCTCGATGTATTCATCAACGATTTCCTCCGTCCCGTCCATGATGTCATCGGCGGGCAGGAGCCTCTTGCCCGCTTCCTGCACCAAATCTTCCGCATCGGTGCCGATGGCCGACTCGAGGACGATTTTCTCGAGCGCGACAAGGCTTTTGAGGGCGACGCGACTCTCGGTGCCGTCGGCCTCCCCGGCCCTAGCCCCGTGAACGGTCTCCTGTATGAGAAGCCCTATGTCGAGAACGCCCAGGAGACCCCGGTACTGGTCGACATCGAGCAATATGTTGATGCGTGAATTGTCGGTCATATCCAGAAGTATGTCAGGTGCCCGCTCAAAAGCAAGATGCTTGGCATAAGGGGTTTTTGTGCTATGCTTTTGCGAACGGGCCTATAGTTTCAATGGTAAAACATCTCACTCCAAACGAGAGGTTCCAGGTTCGAGTCCTGGTGGGCCCGCAAATACGGTCAAATCTAGTTTAAAGCACTCTGCCGCAACAGCCCTTAGTTCCCGAGAAATTCTTACATCGTGATAACGAAGATTGGCGCATCCCTGATATCCCTCTTTTCTACAGAGGCCGGAATTCTTTTTCTGAAAAGTCTTTATGAATTGACTCGTCGGCACCCCGGTGACTTTCGACCACAGGGCAAGTTGGGCCGACACGTCATGATATGAATGAAGATGCATTTGAACCCTAAACTTACCCTCATCGAGAGAAAAGGAGGCACGGAGGGTGTTTACGAAAAGCCTCATGAGTCCAGGGTCAGAATTCATGAAAGACACTCCCGAATAGGGTGACTTAGTTCCCTCGCAGACATAAAGCATGGCGCAGAGAAAAAGCGAGGAGTCCCGATTAAATCGCACCTTCGAAACCATCTTCCGAGCACGTCTCAGAGCTTCGTCTTCCTTGCCAAGCCTTCTGTTTCGAAGGGTCTCCTGGGAACGCAATTGTCCAACGACGGATTTTGCCAGCAGTTTCTCCCTCGCTTCCGCCGAAAGGACCACATTTCTCACCCACGTCGAGACCGAGCTTTTAGACACGCCCAAAGCAGTCACTATCTCATTCAGAGAATAGCCCTGTTTCCTCAGCTCCATGGCCCTCATTTTCTGCGCTGCCTTCATGCCACAATCGTAGCAAAAGGGTGATAAAGGAATTATAAAGACCAAAGAAAAAGGCCGCCCTTCGGGCGGCCCTTTCGCGACTACTTCTTCGCCTCCTTGAAGACGACGCGCTTCCTGAGAAGCTTTGAGTACTTCTTGAGCTCGATCTTGCGCTCCACCTTCTTCTTGTTCTTTCGGGTGTAGTAGACCTCGCCGGTGGCCTTGTTCTTGAGAATGATGAGTGAGTCCTGTGACATAAATTGAATGAAAATGTTGTAGGAGGATAGTATCACAGCCTCCATAAAACCGCAATACGCGCCCGTAATCGGCTATTTCAGGGCAATGCGCGGTATGAGGGGATTTATGCGGGTGACCACCTCGTAATTGATCGTGCCGGCCTTTTCGGCCATCTCGTCGGCGGAAATCGTCTCGGAACCCTGAGTGCCGATCAGGACCACCTCGTCGCTCTCTCTCGCGCCGGGCATGTCAGTCACGTCAACGATGGCCATATCCATACTCACCCTGCCGATGATGTTTGCCCTTTTGCCCCCAATGAGCACCTGACCCCTGTTGGAGACGCCTCTCGACAGGCCGTGCCAATAGCCGACGGGGATAACGGCGATGCGGGAGTCTCGCGCGACCTCATATGTCAGGTCATAGCCGACCTTTGACCCGCGAGGCACAAACTTGGTCTCGGTGACGATGGTTTTCCACGAGAGGGCGGAAACGAGATGTATCGCCTTGGCGTGTCTCCGTATCTCGGGCGACGGCCAAAGACCGTAGAGAGATATACCCGCCCTCGACATATCGCAATGAAAATCATCGGAAAAGAGTATGCCTGAACTTGCCGACGCGTGGGTGATGGGCGTGAACCCCTTCTCCCTGAGCCTCTCGACGGCCGCCTTGAACTTGCCGATCTGCATCCTCGAATATGCCTCGCTCGTGGGGGTCTCCATGGCGGCAAAGTGGGTGTACGCGCCCTCGATCACCGCAGGAAAGCCTGCCGCGGAGATAGTGCGAACGGCCTGCTGTATCTGGGGCTCGAGCAGGCCCTGCCTGTGGAGGCCCGTGTCGAACTTGATGTGGATGCGGAGTCTCTTGGAAAGCTTCGTCTTTGCCAAATTCTGAAGCGACTCGAGCGATGATATCGTCAGAGAGACGTTCTTTGCCGCCGCGACTTTATAGAATGCGGGCAAGGTGTAGCCGAGGACGAGGACGGAGGCCTTGATGCCGGCCTTACGCAGCTCGAGCGCCTCATTCAATTCGTCGACGGCGAGCCAGTTCGCCCCACCCTTGAGCGCCGCCTTTGCGGCAACAACCATTCCATGTCCGTATGCGTTCGACTTTACCACGGCCATGAGGGCGACCTCGCCCGAGAGGAGCACCTTGAGGGTGCGGGCGTTTCCCTCGATTGCCCTTGTGTCGATTTCCACCCAGGTTCGATGGGTCGGAACGGGCGTCTTCATGGCCTTCTTTTTCATAGCGAGAATAGTAGCATAAAACCGGCCGAAGCCGGTTTTGATGTTGTGCGCCGAGAGGGACTCGAACCCCCGATGCCCAGTGGGCCGGAGATTTACAGTCTCCTGGAATAGCCGCTATCCGATCGGCGCATGTCGCTGCGTGTAGTAATGTAGCACATTTTTGCCATCGAGCAACATTCAGACACGCAGCCGTCCTTATATAATCTTCTCCTTCTCCGCCTCGACGCTCTCAGCCAAGGTCTGCAAGGGAATGACCTTCCTGCCCTTCTTCACGTCGAAGGTGAATTCGACGGCCGAGCCGGTCGCACCCGCCTTGACGCCAACCTGTATCGATCCGCCCTTGCCCACGGCCTGCGAGATCATGAATCCCGCGACGGGTGTGAGTATCTTCTCCTGTATGAGTCGCCTGAGCGGTCGCGCGCCGTACTGCGGGTTGTAGCCTTCCTTCGAGAGGTATTCGAGCACCGCGGGCGCGATGTCGAGCCTGATCTCCTTCTCGGCAAGCCGCTTGACCACCTGCTCCACCTGAATGCCGACGATGTTCCTGATAGACTCGGGCGACAGCACGTCAAAGAGTATGATCGAGTCGAGTCGATTGAGGAACTCGGGCCTGAAATAGTCCTTGAGGCTCTCCATGACCTTCGCCTTCACGTCCTCGTACTTGTTCTTGGTGCCGGTGTCGGACGCAAAGCCGAGCTTCTCCATCTTGTCGATGAACTGGGACCCGATGTTCGAGGTGAGGATGATGACAGTGTTCTTGAAGTTTACGACACGGCCCTTGGTGTCGGTCAGGCGGCCGTTGTCGAGCACCTGCAGGAGTATGTTGAAGACCTCGGGATGGGCCTTCTCGACCTCATCGAAGAGGATGACGGAATAGGGCTTGTGTCGGACCATCTCGGTGAGGGATCCTCCCTCCTCATAGCCGACATAGCCCGGAGGCGCGCCGATGAGCTTTGAGGTCGAGTGCTTGTCCATAAACTCGGACATGTCGATGCGAATGAGTGACTTCTCGTCGTTGAACATGAACTCGGCGAGGGCCTTGGTGAGCTCGGTCTTTCCGACGCCCGTCGGTCCGAGGAACAGGAACGAGCCGATAGGCCTGTTCGGGTCCGCGATGCCGGCACGGGCGCGACGAATGGTATCGGCGATCTTCTTGACCGCCTCGAGCTGTCCGACGACGCGTCGATCAAGCTCGCTTTCCATGCGCATGAGCTTGCGAGCCTCCTCCTCGAGCATCTTGGATACTGGAATGCCCGTCCATTTGGAAACGACGTCGGCAATGTCCTGCTCGGTGATCTCCTCCTTCAGGATGCGACGCGAGGTCTGCATCTTCTTGAGCTTCTTTATCTTGACGTCGAGGTCCTTCTCGAGCATCGGTATCTTGCCGTAGCGGATTTCGGCGGCCTTGGCCAAATCGGCCTTGAGCTCGGCCGCCTCGGCGTCGATACGGAGCCTCTCGAGATCCTTCTTGTGGGACTTTATACCAGTGAGGAGCTCCTTCTCGGTCTTCCACTTGAGCTCGACCTCCTGGGTCTGCTCCTTGAGGTCGGCAATCTCCTTCTCGATGGTCTTTATGCGAAGCTTCGGGGTCTTGGGGTCCTTGCTCACCTCGGCCTCCTTCCTGAGGGACACGAGCTCGATCTCGAGGCGCATGACCTTGCGATGGGTCTCCTCGAGAAGCGGCGGTTTGGATTCAAGAGAGATCTTCAATGCCGAAGAGGCCTCGTCGATGAGGTCCACCACCTTGTCGGGCAGGAACCTGTCGCTTATGTAACGGGACGAGAGGTTCACGGCCGCGATGATGGCGTCGTCCGTTATGCGGACGCCGTGATAGAGCTCGTACTTCTCCTTGAGGCCTCGCAGTATGGCGATGGCATCCTCGACGGTAGGCTCGACGACCTGCACGGGCTGAAAGCGTCGGGTAAGCGCCGGGTCTTTCTCTATATGCTTCTGATACTCCTTGAGGGTGGTCGCGCCGATGGCACGCAGTTCCCCACGAGCCAATGCAGGCTTGAGCATGTTCGATGCGTCCATCGATCCCTCGGACGCGCCGGCGCCGACGATGGTATGAATCTCGTCTATGAAAAGTATCACCTTTCCGTCCGACCTCTCGATCTCCTTCATGATGTTCTTGAGGCGCTCCTCGAACTCGCCGCGGTACTTGGTGCCCGCGACCAGAAGGCCGAGGTCGAGCGAGACCAGTTCTTTGTCCTTGAGGGACTCGGGAACGTCGCCCTGGGCCATGCGCAGGGCGAGGCCCTCGACGATCGCGGTCTTGCCCACTCCCGCCTCTCCAATGAGCATCGGGTTGTTCTTGGTTCGGCGCGAGAGTATCTGGATGATGCGGTTTATCTCGCTGTCGCGGCCGATGACGGGGTCAAGGCGATTCTCGAGGGCGAGCTTGGTCAGGCTGCGGGTGTACTTGAGGAGGGCGCGAGGCTTCTTGGCGGGAGAGGGCTCGTTGCTCTTGCTCGTGCGGAGTTCCTCGAGCACGCGAAGCACGCCTGCCTTGTCTATCTTGAAGCGGGTGAGCAAATCGAGGGCCGGGCTCTGCATCTCGAGGAGGGCGATGAAGAGATGCTCGGTAGAGATGAACTCATCGCCGAGGGACGCCGCGACCTTAGACGAGTTCTCGAGGGCCTGGGCAAGCTCGGGCGTGAGATATATCTGGTACGACTGGGAGAGCGTCGCCCCCTGTTGGGTGCCCTCGAGGGACTCCGCGAGAGTGTCGCTGAGAAGAAGGGTGTCGACCTCGAGCTTCTCGAGAATGGCCGAAACCATGCTCTCCTCCTGAATGATGAGGGATGAGAGGAGGTGAAGGGGGTTGACGTGATTCTGCCCCCGCTCGATGGCGAGCTCGTGGGCCCGCCTGATGGCCTCCTTGGCCTTGGTGGTGAAATGATTAAGGGGTGGTGTCATATTGTTTGATTATATTCGAAGGAATAAAGGCTTTGTCTGAAGGACTGTCATTCTGTATGCCCACGACCTCACCCAGAAGATTAGCAAGAACTGCCGAAGAATCAAAGTCCTCGCCCAAAGGACTCGTTTTGAGGGTCATACCGTCGCCGGCACCGCGAATCGACGAGACTATTCCCGTGGCGGCGACGGGATCAGCAACTCCGCCCACGGCCACCACCGCCTGGCCCAGTTTCACCGCACCTGAGTCGGCGAAGGCAACCGCCGAATAGGCTCGGGCGTCCAGGGGGTTGGCGCTCTGATCCGCCTGGAACAGGGATAGTCCGCGAGCGGCGTCTCGCGACACGAAGACGAGAGAGACGACGTTGCCGCCAGAGAGTTTGGCGACCAGAGGCGCCTCTCCGAGAACGCCGGAGGAGGTGACGATCCTTCCCGTCGGAGAGACGATGACGCCGAGGCCGACAAAGGCCCCGGGGACGCCCTGGTTTGAGACGAATATTCTGACGATCGATCTCGACACCCTCGCAATAGCATCCGTGACAGCCTGATCGTCCTTAACAATGACAGTCTCACGGGCGGCGGAGGTGGCGATGGTGGGAGACACCTTCTCTATGGTGCGCTCGACGACTCTGCTTATAGTCTGGGTGGCAGTGGGCTGACCCTGATCAGTGAGAGAGACCGTGACGATGCTTGAGGCAATGGACGAGACAAAGCTGACGAGGAGGGCGAGCAAGACTATCTGTTGTCTGGTGAGATGCTCCATAAAATAATCATACTACAAATCACCTCCCCTGGCATGCGTTTCAGGAGAACGGGCTCTTGGCTTGCTATCCGAGGCCCTCACTCTCGCACCGCCGTGCTCCGAGAGTCTCCTTCACGCATGCTACCGAAGCTCCTTGAGTGCGGAGATTATTTTATGTATGTCGGAGAGGGTCGCGTCGGGGGCAAGGGAGAATCTGAGGGTGTTTCTCGCCCTCCAGTCAGGACCACCAAGTGCGGAGACGACATATGACGACTCCTCACCCTTAAGGCAAGAGCTTTTTGTGGAGCAGGCGATGCCCGCATGATCGAGCTTGAGCACGGCGAATTCCGGATCGGAAAGTCCTGACAATGATAGGTTCACATTGTTCGGAAGCCTTTTTTCGAATGAGCCGTTTAACATGATGTCTGTAAAGGCCTTTCCGAGCGCCGCGACGAATACGTCTCGGATAGAGGACGCCTGCCTCACCCGCACTTCCCTGCCCTCGTGGGCAATCCTGAGGGCCTCGGTGAATCCAGCCGCGAGCTCTACGCTCTCGGTGGTCGGCCTCATGCCACGCTCCTGCCCGCCGCCGAGCATCGTCGGCCTGCATGGCGTGCCATGACGCAGGGCAAGAAGCCCAATGCCCTTTGGGCCCTGCATCTTGTGGGCGTCGAGAGTCAGGGCATCGACGCGAAGCCCCTCGAGATCGCAGGCAAGCCAGAGCGGTGCCTGTGAGGCGTCTGAATGGAATACCGGAAACAACGCGCCATCCTCACCCACCTTGGCCGCTCGAATCTTCCTGATGCCCGCGCCTATTTTCGAAATAGGCTGAATGGTTCCAATCTCATTGTTGGCAAGCATGCAGGTCACGAGAACGGTGTTCGGGCGAATGGCTGCTAGCATTTCATCCGCACTGACGATGCCCACCTCATTTGTCCCCACGTAAGTGACAGAAGCGCCCCTTCGCTCGAGATCACGCAGTGTCTCGAGTATTGACGAGTGTTCGATAGCCGTACTGACGATATGAATGTCGGTCAGCGGCATGCCTTCGGCCACACAAGCCTCAACCACTCCACGCACGATCATGTTATTCGCCTCGGTTCCCCCGCTCGTGAAATACATCTCATCCGACTTAGCCGAGAGGATCATGGCACACGCGACGCGAGATGCGCTCAACGCGTTCTTCGCGACGACGCCCTCGGCATGTATCGCCGATGGGTTCGCCCAGAAGGCACGGGCCTTCGACATCGCCTTGGCGACGCGAGGATGCAGCGGCGTGGTGGCCGCCCAGTCTGCGTATATGCGTCTTTTCCTGAATCCAAACATTGTCCACTCATACTATGCAAAACAAAGAAAAACCGCCAGCACTGAGCTGGCGGTTGAATCATGCTTACCAATGGGACTAGTTGACGATACCGCCATCTCGAAGGCTTATCAAATGACGAAGGTCTCCATCGCCGATAAACCTGGAGACATCAAGGTAGCCCTCTAGTGAGGTGGCCTCGATGGTGAAGGTCGCGCCGCCGCCCTTTCTCTTGACCACACTGCTCGCGAAGACAAAGAACATCGTCCTCTCGATGCCGCAGGCGGCACGAAGCCTCTTGAACACCTCCCTCTTATGATCGGTGTCGATCGGGGACACGTCCCTGAAAACCGCGACCATGAATTCCCTGGATGCCCCGCAAGGCCTTTTGCCGATCTGGGTAAGATCATAGCGGGACCTCATGATCTTCCTGAGCTTGTGCTCGTCACATTTCCACGACAGACCCTTTGGCACATCCGCCAGAATCTTTTTGAAGAGAGTCTTCTTGGCGCGGCCGTCTTCCATCTGGAGAAGCTTGAGAACCTTCTCGTAAAACCCCAATACTATATTATTCACAATGTGCAATGCGGTGCGTTTTCGCAATACGTGCCCTATTATTAGAACGATTGGCAAACGTTCGCAGGGTCAGAGAGGCCCGACCCGTACACCAACACTCTGCCATTCGACTCATGATTAGTCAAACAGCACCCCATCAAGACCAGATAAAATAAAAATAAACGTTGCCCTTAGGCCCTCTTTGAGCTAAGATGGGCAAATGACCCTCCCCGTCGAAACACTCGCCCTGATCCTTATCGCCCTCGTCCTCGTAGTCGGTCTCGCCCTCCTGCGCCTCGAGCTCAAAGTACGAAGGCTGACCCGCGGCGCGGACGGCAAGAGCCTCGAGGCGGCGATCGGCGGGCTCGGACAGGCAATCGTCGACCTCAGGAAGTTCGAGGAGGAATCAAAGGGCTATTTCAAGAACCTCGAGAAGCGCGTCCGCCGAAGCAACCAGGCCATCGAGACCGTTCGCTTCAACGCCTTCAAGGGAGACGGCCTCGGCGGCAACCAGAGCTTCGCCACCGCCATGCTCGACGAGAAGGGCGACGGCGTGGTCATCTCGAGTCTCTATTCCCGCGAGCGGGTGTCGGTGTTCGCCAAGGGTATCGTGGGATTCAAGCCGCAGATCAATCTCTCGGAGGAAGAGACCCAGGCGGTATCATCTGCCCAGGCAAAGCTCGCCGCCAAGTAGCAATTCAATGAAACGCCCATGTCACTACAACTCAACAACCCCAAGCGTCCGCCAGTCGTCTCCGTCATGGGCCACATTGACCATGGCAAATCGACGCTGCTCGACTACATCCGCAAGTCCAACATCGTAGCCGGAGAGGCCGGAGGCATCACCCAGCGCATCAGCGCCTACGAGGTCGTGCGCGAGACCAAGGAGGGTCCCCAGAAGATCACGTTCATCGACACCCCCGGACACGAGGCGTTCGCGGGCATGCGCGAGCGCGGTGCCAACACCGCCGATATCGCCATTCTCGTCGTATCGGCAGAGGACGGCGTCAAGAAGCAAACCATCGAGGCCTACAAGCAGATCGTGGCTGCCAAGGTCCCCTTCATCGTGGCCATCACCAAAATCGACAAGGAGGCGGCAAACGTCGAGAAGGCAAAGATCTCCCTCGCCGAGAACGAGATATATCTCGAGGGCTACGGCGGAAACATTTCATACGTGCCGGTTTCGGCAAAGACGGGAGCGGGCATCGACGACCTGCTCGACCTCATACTCCTCACCGCGGAGGTCAGCGACCTCGAGGGCGATTACGAGACCTTGGCCACGGGCGTCGTCATAGAGGCCCATCGCGACCCCAAGAAAGGCATCTCGGCCACCCTCATCATCAAGAACGGATCATTGCGAACCGGCATGTTCGTCGCCGCAGGCACGGCCTTCTCCCCCGTCCGCATGCTCGAGGATTTCGCCGGAAAGAAAATCGACGAGGCCGCCTTCTCGAGCCCCATCCGCATCGTGGGCTGGAGCGAGGTTCCCGCCGTCGGCAGCACCTTCACCTGCTTCATGTCAAAGAAGTCCCTCGAGGCATACCTCGAGCGCCTGGCCGAGGAAAAGGCCCAGCCGGTGTTCGCCGCGCGAAAGACGGATGATCCCAACGCCTCAAAGAAGATGCTCCCCATCATCATCAAGGCCGATGTGGCAGGATCGGTCGAGGCAATCGAGCACGAGATAAGGAAGATACAGAGCGATCGAGTCGCGGTGAAGATCGTCTACGCATCCATCGGCGACATCACCGAGTCAGACATCAAGACCGCGGGAGGCGGCACCGAGACCCTCGTCGTCGGCTTCAACGTGAAGGCGGATGGTCAGGCCAAGGCCATGATCGAGCGCCTCGGCATCTCGTACGCCACCTTCGACATCATCTACAAGCTCATGGAATGGCTCGAGGAGAAGATCAAGGCGACCACGCCCAAGGTCAAGAGCGAGGAGATCATCGGCAAGGCAAAAATCCTCAAGTTCTTCAGCGCCACCAAGGACAAGCAGATCGTCGGCGGCAAGGTCATCGAGAACGAGATACAGCTCGGCGCCAAGGTGAAGATCGTCCGCCGCGAGACCGTCATCGGCGAGGGCGTCATCCGCGAGCTCCAGCAGGCCAAGTCAAAGACCAGCACGGTCAAGGACGGCTTCGAGTTCGGCGCCATGATCGACGCCAAGATGGAGCTTGCCGCGGGCGACGTCATCGAGGCATTTACCATCGTCGAGAAATAATCGCGCGCAGCCACCACACACATGTCATCATTCAAACAAGGCAGATTCGAAGAGATACTTCGCGACCTCGCGGCCCGCTTCCTCTCGCGCGAGTCTAACCGAACGTCACTCATCACCGTCACCAAGATAGAGACCAATGACCAAGCGTCGACTGCCACGATCTTCTTCACCGTGCTCCCCGAGAGCCAGGAGGCGGCCGCCCTCGACTTCGTGAAGAGGCAACGCGGTAACTTCCGCGAGTTCGTAAAGGATAACGCCCGCCTGATGCGCATTCCCTTCTTCGACTTCGAGGTGGACCGCGGCGAGAAGAGCCGCCAGAAAATTGACGCGCTCACCAATGGGAACTAAGATAGTCAGGGGCGCGGCGGGCGCCTAGTTAGTACGGCCACGTAGAAAAGTGGTAATTCGGAGATCTGCAAAATCTCTATGCGCGAGTTCGATTCTCGCCGTGGCCTCAAGGACGTTTCTTCGATACAAGGTGGGTCAGGTGGGGGTCGAACCCACATCCGCTTTCGCGGACACCATTTTAAGTGGTGCGCGTATACCAGTTCCGCCACTAACCCGATACCGAGAAGATTATCACCTCGCACGCCTTTAGACCAACCTCGGTGGGAGCAAGACTTATATCGCAGATAAAAACTGGAAAAAAAGACAGATATGCGTTAAGATGGCTTTCGTCCCCAGACAGCGCAATATCCTCCCTTAGCTCAGTTGGTAGAGCTGCTCCCTCTTAAGGAGAAGGTCGTAGGTTCGATTCCTACAGGGAGGACAAACGAACGAAAGGCCGAAATGAGAAAACTCATTCCGGCCTTTCTGATACACAGAAGAGGGTGTCAAAATATTATTTGACAAAATCTTAAAAAAATGGAGTATTCGAAGAAGAACCATATGCAACTTACATCCTACAGACTCTCTGGTTACGAAGGCTATTTCGTAAAAGGAGACGGGAGCACCCATGTGTGCGACAACTCTTGTTATCAACTGGAATTCAAGGCAAAAGGTGACGCCTCTGCGATAAGGCGCTCACTGGCCAGGGTCCGAACATTCGCAAGGACCTTCGAAGGGGCCGATTGGTATAAGTTCGAGGTCGCCCTCCATCGCAAGGACAGCAAAGACGAGAGTCCGCTGCTCAAAGCCTCGGTAATCAAGAATTTGAAGAGGAAACCCTGATCCCGTCAAAATACGACAACGCCCTCCAAGCCGGCTTTCCAAAAAGAACGCCGGCTTTTTATTGTCTTGACCCACCCCTCGATGTCATCTACTATGTCCCTAACGCGCGAGTGGTGAAATGGCAGACACACCTGCCTTAGGAGCAGGCGCCGCAAGGCATGGAGGTTCAAGTCCTCTCTCGCGCACAGCAAGGACGACAAGATTGACTTTTTCTATTTTAAATGATATTGTTTTGGAGATGAAAAAAGCTCCTTGTCTCAAACCCCTTGTCCTCATCGTCGAGGACACCAGGGACATTGCGATACTGTATCGCCACATGCTCAGCGCGCTCGGCATCAACACGGTAGCCAGCGCAGAAACGATAGCGGAGGCAAAAGCCAATGTCGCCAAAATCGACTTTGACATAATCCTCTCCGACAACAGCCTGCCTGATGGCAAGGGTCTCGATTTCCTTAACAAGATGGCGCTTCGCCACCCGGGAACCTATCGATGCCTCATAACGACAGATCTCGATCTGACGGCCGGCGACAAGCTCAGGCACAACTTCAAGGCGAAGCCCCTTAAGTTGAGCGAAATGGAGGGTATAATCGAGGCCGCAAAGAAGCATGCCGAGGAACATGCGGCGGCGAGACAGGCCGCAAGGCGGTCCGCAAGAAAGACTCACTGATGGCCTTCGAAGGCCTCGGGTTCAACTTCGTTGAACCCGAGGCCTTTTTTCTTGCCCCTTCACCAGCCCAAAAACGGCCCGCCAAAGCCCTCTTTTCACAATCCCCCACACTTGACTTTTGACCTATAAAGTGCTATTATATACAGGTAGATGCACGGGGACGCGCAGGTGCGCATAAACCCCTTTGACAGACAAAAACTTTCAAGGAGAGGCCTAATTCCTCCCGAGAAAACTTCAACACCAACAATCAGACTGGAGTTAAACTATGAGACTGCTAAAAAGTATTGAGTTATGGATAAACGCGGCGATATGGATCGTCGGGCTTGTCCTCATCGAACTGGCCGTGGCGGCCTTTCTGGGAGCCTTCGAGTTCCCCTATCAATCGCTCGTGTCATCGGCCCTCGGGCTCATGGCGTGGGCGTTCATCGTATCATGGAGCGTGAATAGGACCCTGATATACGTGAACTTTCAGAAAGCGCGTATCGGGATGAACATGTTCAACGGCGAAACAAAAACACTGTTCGCGGGCTGGAACATGATCTATGTCTGGGAAGAGCTCCAGGAGCAGGAATTCGACCTGGTGAAGCGCGAGCTGGTCGAGGAGCACGGGACAGAGACATACACGTCACTCGACAGCGTTGTGCTCTTCGCCAAATGGACCATGGTCATCTCGCCCGATCCGAAAAACCTCAAGGTGTTTGCCGGATTCGACTGGAAGACCATCGTTGCGCAATTCAGGGCACACACGAACCAGGTCCTGTCTGACGAGTGCGGCAGGCGACTGGCGTCGGACACAACGACGAACAAGGCTGTTCTGAGCGCGATCGTCGCAAAGGCCTTCGGGGGCGCAAAACAAAGCGACCTGGAACTCAAGTACGGGGTCACGGTAAGCGACCCCGAGCTGGCGGACATCGATCAGGACCCGGCGGTCCTGAAGGCAAAGCAGATTGGCGTCGACACCGAGGTGTTTGCGAATGCGGTCAAGAACCTCATGCAGATAGCCCGGGACAACAACGACAACAGCCTGACCCTGCAGGAGGCCAAGAACACGGTGCTGATGATCATGAAGACGCCCGGAGTCGAGTTCAAGCTCTACGACCTCAAGGTCAACGGGCTGGAGCAACTGCAGCACCTCGCCTGGGGAGGATTGCACGGAGTCGGCGGCGGAGGAAAAGGACAAAACCCGGGCGGCGGCAAAAAGCCCCGCGGCGGACAACAGCAGCAACAACAAGCCAAACCCTGAAAGGAAACTAAATAGTGAAAAAACACAACATCGGAAAGTTCGTCATATGGGGCTGCGTCATCGTGGCCCTGATCATGACGCGCTGTGTCTACCAAGACACCAAGACCAAGAAGGCAATACAGGCACAGGTGACGATCGCCGACCGGCAGAGCGTCATCCCCAGCGACCATCCCGAAGGCGGGGTCTGGAGACAGGTAGAAGCCGGCACGTGGAGCACATGGGTGCCCACGCTCGGCAAGATGATCAGCATCGCACCGGGATCGGCGGAAGTCGAGTACGAGTGCCTGCTCGCGGACGGAAAGATCGTTTCCAAGCAAGGCAAGCCCAACGGCAACCTTGATTGGACCGAACCCGTCGTCAGCGAGCGATTCAAGTCGAACGTAAACCTGCTCTATCAGTCGAAAGATCGATAAGAAGGAAGCGTTCACATAGCAAAGAGCCCCTGCATTCATGCACGGGCTCTTTTTTCTTGCCTATTTTTTACCGGACGACATTAGCCAATCCAACCCGCTGAACTAGACCCCCAGGGTTCCGGCGATGATCCTTATGATGCCCCACACCGAGATCATGATGAAGAGGCCGATGGTGCTGTAGAGGATGTGATTCGCCCCATCGGTCCTGGCCGTGCTCTCGCTCGAGTTACGCACATAGCTATACACCCCATAGACGAAATACGCGATGGCTACCGCAAAGATAAGCTTGATCGCGGGATCAACCACGAACTCAAAAAAATCCTGGACTATTTGTGCATCCATAGGGACGAGACTTGCTAGATGTTAGGGATCGAAGGAAGCTGCTTCTGGACGTTGTCCGCCCTGTTCTGGGTATCGAGACCGAAGGTGCTGACGAGGATGTTGACGAGTCCCCAGACCGAGATCATGACGAAGAGGCCGATGATTCCGTAAATGATCTTGTCCTTTGCCGCCGCCTTTGCCTCCTCGCTTCCCGACATCACGTACTTTGCGATGCCGTAGATGAAGTACACGACCGCAGCCGCGATGATGAGGGGAAGAACGGTGTTAAGTATCTTGCTGATGAAACCGAATATGCTGAACACATCCGTTATCTTGGTGGTGCCCTGGGCCGCCGCCATGAACGGAAGGGCGAACGATGCTGCGATAATGCCGATTTTTTTCATACGTTTTTCTAAATTCCTTATAATCTGCTAATGCCGTTATGCCCCTTGATTATACCAATAAAACCAGATATGGCATAGGGCATGGGGATAAGATTCCGTACCTGCCCCTAGTCTGGTATGAGGGTTGGTATGTCGACCGAGTCAGCATCCTGACTGAGTCTGAAGGTGTTGTCGAGGATGTTCACGAAACCCCAAATAGACATCATGACGAAGAGGCCTATGACGCCGTAATAGATGGTCTTCTTCCCCTCCTCCCTCTTCTCCTCGCTCGAGAGCATCTTGAAGGCGCCGATAACCACATAGACGACGGAGAGGGCGACAACGAGATATACGAAGTAGTCAAAGAATCCGATGATGCAGTTCACAAGATTCTCGGCCCCAAACTCGAGCTGCCCGCAGGCGCTTACGGAACCCGTGTTGGCATTGGCGGCCAGCACGGCAAATGGAGTGGCCATCACCGCCAGCAGAGAAAGGACGACCGCGCCCATGAATGCTTTTTTCATCGCTATATTGATGTGGTTACGAACTTGTTAATGACGGTCCTGACGACCTCGGTTATGACATTCGCCCCGATGAGGAGAATCGCGCCGACGATCGTGTACTTGAACGTCTTCTTGGCATCCTCCAAAGCATCGGGCTTCCCCTGCGCTATGACAAACTTGAATCCCGATATGATGAGGAAGAGTGCGATGACCGCATAGCTCAGGCTGTAGACGAAGTTGATGACGAGGTAGAAAAAGTCGGGAATGGTCTTCACCTTGTCGCCGAGGGGATTCTCGAGCTTGACTGATGCCGAGGTGTCCTTCAGCGGAACCTTGGCCGGTGTCACTGGTGTCCCGCTGGTCTGGAGGGGCGTGCCCGTGGTCTGCAGGGGTGCCGAAGTCGTCTGAACGGGCGTTCCTGTGGTTTGGGTGTCAGCAGCCAGGGCGAGAACCGGCACGGCGACCGAGACAAGAAGGGCGAAGGCGATGATGTGATGCTTCATGTGAATTATTTCTTAAAATAGCTATTCCAGATGCCCTGCTGATCGGTCTTTATCTGGCCGGCCAGAAGGTTGTCGAGCACCGTGTACACCAATATGAATGATATGAGAATCCATATCAGGCCGATGGCGACGTACCTGAACATGTGCTTCGCCTTCTCGAGCTTGGCTGGATTGCCGTTCGACATGAGGTATAGAAACGCCGTGTACATGATGATGGCGAGCACGACGGGAATCGAGAGGTAGAGCAGGAACTTGATGATCCTGTTGGCCATCTCGATGAGGGCGTTGAAGTCGCAGTCCCTGCCCGAGATCACATTGCCATCAGCATCCTTCTGGGCCACGCCCGTGCACGGTACAATCTGGAAATCAGCCTGTTTCGGATCGGCCGAGCCGCCCACCGCAGTCGCTGTCTCGGCAAAAGCGACGATCGGCACGGTGGTCGAGAGGGCCGATCCCGCCAGGACGAGGATAAAGAGGGACGCGAGGAAGGCTTTGTTTACATGTTTCATATATTGGTTCTAAGAAGATTGTCTATTTCCGTGCTGGCGTCGCGGACGGCGTTGCTGGTTCGAGACCTGCCCGAAGTGACGCTCTCTATGAGCTTGGTAAAGGCGGCCGACGTGCCGCTCTCACTTGGATCAAGCCAGGCATGCGATATGAGGGCACTGTCATAGAAGACTGACTTGTAGGCATTGCCCTGTGGCACGGCGATGAGGCTTCGGCGCACGGGCGGATAGCCGCTCGCGCCGACCCATTCGGTCTGAAGGGAATCTCCGGTGAGGGTCACCGCGGCGGTATAGGCGGCAAGGAGGTTCGGCGAGGACTTGAGCAGGGTCACGGCCTGCATGTTGCCAAAGGTCACCTTCCTGCCGGGAATCTGCGGTACGGGAGCGACGTCAAAGTTGAGGTTCGGGTTGGCCGCCCGGATGTCGGCGAGCTCGCTTGCAAAGCCGAAATAGACGGCGAGCCGACCTGACAGGAACATTGCCCTATCGGAAGGAAGGGACCTATTCCAGGAATACGCCGGCTTAACCGGATTCGAGAACTCGGTGAAGAAATTGACCGCCTGCTCGCCAGGGACCAGACCATTGCCCTGATCAGAAAACACGCTGCGCAGAGATGCGTACTGGTCGCGGGAGACAATGGCGGTGCCTGCCTGAAGGGAGAGGAGGGAGATCATGTCCTTGGCATGCGTCACGTTGCTCGTGGCTCCGAAGGCGATAAGGGCCTGGCTTATGTTGCCTGACGCGTCCTTCTGGATTATCTTCGGCGCGAGCGAATAGAAGTCAGTCCACGACGATGGGGGCATGGGCACGTTGGCATTCGAAAATATGTTCCTGTTCCAGTACATGACGATTGGGTCAATGGAAAACGGCAGGCCTATGATGCCGTCCGGCACGAGGTAAAGCTCCCCCTCCTCTATAAATGAGTCCTTGAAGGCCCTCTCCGAATAGGAGGTAAAGGGTATAGTGTAGAACTTGTCCTGCTGGCTCACGATGAGGTTCTGGGGCAAGAGAATCATGTCGGGACCCTTGCCGCGGGCGAGGGCCGCCACGAGATCAGCCTCAAAGGTGTCAGGGCTCTTTGCCACATAGCTTATGTTCATGGTGTCACGGTTCGCAAGGGCCGCCTTGGATAGAAAATTCGTGAATGTCTCGTTATCGATAGTCCCCCACATGGTCACCTGGACGGCACTATTCGAATTGCTGCTTTTCTGAACGGAAAAGAGAACCGCTGCGATAAGGGCCGCCATAACGAGAACTCCGGTCAGGATGAGTTGGAAGCGAGTCATTATTGTTTTCGGGAAATTATACCATAATGCTGGGCGCCGGCGCTTATCTCCCTCTCAAAGACCAGGCCTGCCTCGGTCAAAAGCTTGATGGCGGCATCCTTGTACACGACATGCTCGGGATGCGGCCCCATATGGGAAAACGACGCGGACCAATCGATGAGCAGCACGCGACCCTTGTGCTTGAGGATGCGCTTTGCTTCCGAGAGAAAGGATTTCTTGTCCTCAATCATGAAAAGCACGTTCGAGACGATCACGACATCACAGGAACCCTCGCGGATCTTGGTGCCGCCGAGTCGTTCGAGGTCTCCCACGATGACGTCTATGTTGCGAACATGGAATCTCTGGGCCTCTTTCTTGAGCCGCTCGAGCATGTCCCTCTGGACGTCGACGGCATATACCTTGCCCATGGGGGCGACGGCCTTGGCTGCCTCAAGGGAATAGAATCCCGATCCTGAGCCGAGGTCGGCGACGATCATGCCGTCGGAGATGCCGAGCTGCTGTATATTGTGGCCAGGGTCGCTGAACATGCGTCTAGTATAGCAAATAAAAAGAGCCCAGGTTGTGCCTGGGCTCCTTGATACCTAACAGCGGTCATTATTGCTTCATGACCGCGACCACGATGGGCTGATCCTTGCAGTAGAACTGCACCCACTGAACCCGGTCGCTCGTGAACGGCAAGACGATCTTGCCATCACGTATAACCGCGGCCAGGTCGGTCGTCTGACCGCCCCAATCGCTCCAGGAACCACGGTCTTGACTGAACTTGACCTTGATCCGAAGACCTGGTGTCGCCGAGACCGCGACGCCAGCCATGAGCTGCTCTGTCGAGACCTCACAGGATTTCTTGCCAGCCGCGAACGGATGGCTGACAAACTTGCTCAGGTCAACAGCGTCTGTCTGAGGACTCGCGTCCCAGGTGCTCACCATGACCAAGGCAGGTTGGGCTGGCATGCGGGTTGGAGCGATCATCACGGATTTAGACAGGGCGTCGAAATCCTTGCGAAGCTTTGCAACCTCGGCCTTGAGGGCATCGCCCTCTGCCTTCGCCTTGTCTAACTCGACCTTAAGGGCCGCGTTCTCCTTGTCCTTGTCGATGATTGCCTTCGCCAGGTTGGCGACGACCTCATTCTGAACCGACAGCGTCTCCTTCTGGGCTGCCTTTGCAGGCTCCACCTTGGAGACGGCCGACGACGGCTTGTCCGGAACGATCACGATCGGAAGCGGCGCCGAAACGGGCTTGGCCTCCGACTTGGCCGCCGCCACCTTGGCACGAGCGGCCTGAACCTCCTTCACAATGGGACTCACCGCAGAAGAGACATACATGACCAGGACAGTGAGGATGACACCGAGGCTCACCCAGACGATCCGCGACTTCACCTTCGCCCGCGCCATAAGGCGTTGGGCTTCATTTTCCTTACCTTCGTTGTTTTCCATAGGATAAATCCCCTTTCAATGAACAGTCGGGCACAGTTTTAGCGCCCGTAGTTGTTGAGAACTGTTCTTCCTAATTGTATCACAATACTGTTGAAAGTCAATAGCGATAGACTCCCAAGAAACGGCCCTAGAACGTCCTCTCGAGGGGTGTCGGGGTCATCGGTGCGTCGCCTGAAAGCTGGAAGGTGCCCTCAAGGATATTGACGAATCCCCATATGGACATCATGACGAAGAGGCCGACGATGCCGTAGATGATGGCGTTCTTCCCCTCCTCCCTCTTCTCCTCGCTCGACAGCATCTTGAACGCCCCAAGGATCGTGTAGATCACGGTGAGGGACACGATGAGATATATGAAATAATTAATGTACACGATGATGCAGTCGACGACGCCCACAAACCCGCCGTCGGTGAGGCTGTCGCAGGCTGTACTACCGCCCCTACCGCCGCCCGAGCCGAGTGAGAAAGTCGAGTTGTCCATCTTCGAGTTCGAGAAATCGTTGGTGGGTATGATTGCCTGCCCGACAGGCTCCGGGGCGGTGCTGGTGAAAACAGTCCCGCCCTCCGCCGTACCAGCCGTATCCACAGGAATGAACTGCGCGGATGTGGCCGCTGGCACCGAAAGAATGACGAGAAGCGATGAGACGAGGGCGAAGCGTGATATTGAAGTCATAGTGGTTTCATTATAGCAAAGAAAAAGCGGGACATCTGCCCCGCTTTCCCACATATGTGAATTTATCCGAAACTTAGAGACAAACAACGCTCGCGAGCGAATCCCCCTCCCTCAGCTTCATGACGCGCACGCCCTGGGTCTGTCGCCCGAGGGTCGGTATCTCGTCGAGCTCGACGCGGACGACCTGGGACTTCTTGGACATGGCCACGAGCTCGCTGTCCTCCTCGGTGATAACCTTGGCCGAGATGACGACGCCCGTCTTGTCGGTAACCTTCATGGTGAGTATTCCCGATCCGCCGCGATTCTGGGTCTTGTACTCAGATGCCTCGGTGGTCTTGCCGTAACCGTTCTTTGATATGACCATGACACGGGCGTTCTTTGCGTCCTTTCTGACGGGATCGGCGTTGATGACGCTGTCTCCCTTGCCCAAGTCAATGCCGCGTACGCCCATGGCCGACCTGCCCATCTCGCGCACGTCGCTTTCCTTGAATCTAATCGACTGCCCGTCAGCGGTGAAGACGAAGGTGTCGTCGCCCTTTGACACGAAGGTGACGGACACCAGCGAGTCGCCCTTGTCGAGAGTGATGGCGATGAGGCCGCTGCGACGCACGTCATGGAAGCCCTCGGCCTTGACCTTCTTTGCGGTGCCGAGCTTGGTGACCATCATGAGGGATAGTTCGGCAGACTGCTTTGACTCCTTCGGCATCGGAAGAATGGAGGTGACCTTCTCGTCATCGGCGAGCGAGAGGAAGTTGACGAGGGCCTTACCCTTGGTGGCGCGCTTGCCTTCCGGAAGCTCGTACATCTTTATCTGATACGCCTTTCCCTTGTCCGTGAAGAACAGGATGTCGGCATGGGTGTTGGTGGTGACGAGCTTGGTGACGAAGTCCTCCTCCTTGGTGTCGAGGTCTACCACGCCAACGCCGCCGCGGCGCTGCTTCTTGTATTCGTCCGGCGCGGTTCGCTTGACGTATCCGCCCTGGGTAAGCACGAGGACGCTCTCCACGTCAGGTATGAGATCTTCCTCGTTGATGACCTTCGCGCCGTGCTTGATGACCTTGGTGCGTCGCTCGTTGCCGTACTTGGCCTTGATCTCGATGAGCTCGGACTTTATGACGCCAAGGATCTTCTTTGGGCTGGCGAGAAGGGCCTTGAGCTCCTCGATGAGTGCCTGAACGGCCTTGAGCTCATCCTCGATCTTCTTGCGCTCGAGTCCGGCGAGCTTCTGCAGTCGCATGTCGAGGATGGCCTGGGCCTGGAGTGCCGAGAACTTGAACTTCTTCATGAGGCCGTCCTTGGCTTCTTCTACGTCCTTTGACGCCCTGATGAGCTTGATGATCTCGTCTATGTGATCGAGGGCCTTCTTGAGGCCGAGCAGGATGTGCTCGCGGGCCTCGGCGATGCGCAGGTCGTATATCGTGCGGCGCTTGACCACCTCGACGCGATGCTCGATGAAATGCTCGAGGATGGATTTGAGGGAGAGGGTCTCCGGTCGGCCCTTGACGAGGGCGACGACGTTCATGTGGAAGGTGTCCTCGAGCTGGGTGTGCTTGTACAAAAAGTTGAGTATCTTCTGGGGATGTGCTCCTGACTTGAGATCGATCACCACGCGAATGTCCTTGGCGGACTCGTCGCGAAGGCCCTTGATGCCCTCGATGCGCTTCTCGCGGACATGGTCGGCGATGGCCATGATGAGGTCTGCCTTCACGACGCGATACGGGATGGAAGAGATGATGATCTGGAAAATCCCGGCCTTGTTCTCGACGATCTCGGCATCGCCACGGGTGAGGATGCCTCCCTTTCCGGTTGCGTAGGCATGCTGAATGTCCTTCTCGCTGTAAATGGTGCCTCCCGTCGGGAAGTCGGGACCCTTCACGTATTTCAAGAGATCCTCGGTCGTCGCATCTCCGTCATCCATGAGGTGCACGGTCGCGTCGAGAACCTCGCCCAGGTTATGAGGAGGGATGTTCGTTGCCATTCCAACGGCGATGCCGAGAGTACCGTTCAACAGAAGGTTCGGCACGGCAGTCGGGAGAACCGATGGCTCCTTGCGGGTGTTGTCGTAGTTCGGTCGGAAGTCCACAGTCTCCTTCTCGAGGTCGCGCAGGAGTTCGCCCGCGATGCGAGACATCTTTGCCTCGGTATACCTATATGCGGCGGCTCCGTCTCCGTCAATCGATCCGAAGTTTCCCTGTCCGATGACGAGCGGATAGCGCATCGAGAAATCCTGGGCCATCTTGACCATGGCCTCGTACACGGACGCGTCGCCGTGGGGGTGATACTTACCGAGCACGTCTCCGACGATGGTCGCCGACTTCTTGGTCTTTGCGGACGCGGTGAGGCCGATGTCATGCATGGCATAGAGGATGCGTCGATGCACAGGCTTGAGTCCATCACGCACGTCGGGCAGCGCTCGGGCGGTGATGACGGACATGGCATAGTCGAGATACGACTCGCGCATTTCAGTGACGATGTTTCGCGCCACGACGCCCTTTACTTCGAATGGCAGTTTTGGCTCGGGTGGGGTGTTTTTAGGGCTCATGCGTTGTTTTTAGTGCGTAAAGTATAGCATTTCTGGCATTTGGCCAGTACTTGACTATATATGTATTATAGTGTATTATATAAAAGTATGAAAAAACTGCTCTTCGTTAGTCTTATCCTCCTCGCATGCCTCGCTTCGGCCGGCACCGCTCACGCAGACACGACTATAGGCCTGGTGAACGGCACAGGCAAATCCACCTTGCAGATCAAAGCGTTCGCTTCAGACAGCTATCCAGATGAAGCCGTCAATAAGGCGAACACCTGGCTGGACGGTCTCAACAAGACCACCATTATTGTTTCAGTGACACCCACGGCGGTGGGAACTTCGTCCCACAAGCAACATGTTATCACGATCGTCTATTACAGATCAGAGCCGTAGTCGGAGAAAAAATAAGGCCCCCAAGACCTACACAAGCCCCGCTTCACCGCGCGGGCTTTTTTGTACTTAATTTATATCAGCGGGATAAGGACCATCGACGGGAGCGGCCACATCATCAGATGGCACGGTATCAATAGGGGCGACATAATCCGTCGTCGTGGCCTGTGAAGTCGTGGAAACCTTGACACCGTCATCCTTCGGAAAGAACTGATCCCAGGAACCCCCTATCTTCGAGCCAATGTCCTTCAGATTATTGTTCTGGGGCGTATTGATTTCGAAGGAGAGGCCCCCGTTCTCGAGCCTGAAGACGAGCGCAACTACCCAAAAGAGGGCGATAACGAGAGTGGCTGTAGCGGATGCGCCGAATATGAAGCGAAGCTTCTCCGCGTCTGACTTATTCCTCAGCTTTTCTATGTGTTTGAACATTGCCTCTGTCGCGGGACGATTGCCCGCATGTCTCATTACGCCTGCGCCTCGAGAACGACCACGTCCGCGTCCTTGCCATCGAGATCCTTCCTCTTGAGGGTCAATTTGTCCTGCGGCTTCTGGGCCTCCTCGCCCGCCTCCTTGAGAAAGGCCTTTATTGCCGCGGGGTCATCGCCAACAGGGATGATCAGCCTTGGCTCGAGCTTGACCGCGAGCTTGTAGGCGTCGCTTGGCGAGAGAGTGTCCCCCGCCGTTCCGACAGGGACGAAGAGCACGTCGATCTGCTCGATCTCCTCGTTCGCCTCGCCCGGGATGTCCTTGGTCGAGAGAGCCCCGAGGAAGCAGAGGTTCATGTTCTCGAGCTGCACCGTGTATATGGTGTTGATGAGGGGCTTGCCGCCGTGATTGGTCTCGGAGGAGAAGCCCTTGATGAAGACATCCTTTATCTCGTATTCGCCAGGGCCGGTCACAGCGAAGGCCTCCTTTCCGCCGAATGACACCTGATCGACACCGTTAAGGTCGGCGTGATTGGCCGAGACGAGGGCAATGTCCGCGCCGAAGCGGCTCGACTTGAGCTTCGAGTCCTTTGATATCGGATTGACGGCAAGGGTGATGTCGCCAAACTGAACCTTGAAAAAATGACCGCCTTGATATGTGATTACCATGCGGGAAGTATAGAGCATTTCCGATTTTGTATCCAGATTGACAAGGGTTTTCCGAGTAGTAGCATACGGACCAAGGCCTAAGCTCCTTGGAAACAAAGAAAACTCGAATTCCTGGGCGTGAGCGCCCTCGAACAGGCCAAACCCGTCGTGCGGGCACGACGGGGGTTGCAGGACCTCAGCACAGGCCCATCTAGCGAACGGGTCCAGGGGCACCTAAGTAGCCTTTGTCCCAGCGCGAACGGGACAGGGGCGAATCCGGCAGACAACCCCGCCACAAGTGTCCAACCGCACGCGTCGCAACGCGTGTACGAAGTGGCGACGGCGCTGCCAAGCCTAAATCCGACGAGCTTTTGCTGCATAGCCGCACTCCTGCAGGGTGTGGCTATTTTGTTTGAGACATCCTCGTCACTTGCCAAACGAGCACGCCTACTGCCTATGTCTATTTTTTATTTTCTCTTTATAGGTTTTCACTCCATCCCATAGCAAAATAAGCTCATGCAGAGGAAGAACTCACCATCAAAACCATACGGCCAGCTCGCCACGAAAAGCGACGTGAGGGAAATTGTCACGGAAGTCATCGACAACTTTGCCATCATGATGAAACGCAGCTTCGACGACATCAACGATAGAATGGTGACAAAGGAAGAGTTCAACGAATTCAAGGCTGAAATGCATGAGTTCAAGGATGAGATGCATGAGTTCAAAACGAATATGCTTGAATTCAAAGACGGCACAGAACCAGCCCTATACAGCCTTCAAACGGATATGCTCGACGTCAAATCAAGACTAACAAAGGTAGAGACCGGACTGACGAACGTCGAAAACGGCGTCACATCCCTCACGGCGGCCGTGCGCAGCAACTGGCGTGATCACGAAGGTCGCATTACCAGACTCGAGGAGCGAGTCACCTGATTGAATGGGTCTATCGTGTAAAACCCTTTGCGGACATGGGTGATTTCCATATTTTGCACCCAGATTGACAGACCCCCTCATAAGAGTAGTCTTGTGAACAGGAAACCCAATGCTCATCAAATGAATACCGTAACAGAATCAAACGAACTACAGGAAGTCAAATTCCTTAAACTGCAAATGACCAGACAGGCCGAACGGGCCAACAGCATGGTGGGGGAAATAAAAGACCTCTACCAAAAGCTGAGAACCGAGGAATGCCTAGAGGTCGAGATTACGGAAAAATACAACAAATCCGTGACGGCCCTCGTCATCGACGAAGCCGAACGCAGGGGCGTATCATTCTGCAGCCTCTGCGAAGAAGAAAGGCCGGCCTCGTCCATGGTCTGCGTGCTCTTCACGGGATCAAAGATCATAAGGATGGGAGACCACGGGACAGAGACAGAATATCTGAGGGACTTCTCCACGCCTCATCTGCTCTGCCCGACCTGCCTCGACACACACACCAAGAAAAGCGGCTGGATAGGACCATTCAACTCCATCGCCCAGGGTTCCGAGACGTTTTATCTCTGGCATACGGACAAGCGTTCGGACGGGCTTTACGCCCACGTCCTCGGATACAACAAGCTCGTGCCCGTAAAACCACCACAGGCGATCCCGCCCGACAAGATAAACGAAAAGGCCTCGCAGTGGGGCCTTCCGACAACCATCGGGTTTCCCCACAGGAGACTTAATGAGCCCACGGAACGTGGCTGGGACTGAGCCCATCCCTCGGACAAGCACATGCGGGCCGGCGACCAAAGGTCGCCGGCCCTTTTACTTTCACAAAAAGGACTTTACCGCGAGGCCCTTTCATGCTAACCTCTTCCCTACCTGACTTTTCGTCAGTTTTTATTTTTCACCGGCTTCGGTAACCCTTTCTCAGGACCACTTGCAACGAGCATCGAGAGGAAGCACCGAAACGGACCTTTAATATCATGGCAGAAGAAATCAAGAAGGCGGAGCCGACCACGCTCATGGGCAAATTGCTCAATGACACGGCCACCCCACCAAATGTCGGCGACCTCATCGAGGGAACCGTCATCGCTATCGACAAGAAGGGCGTCTTCATAGACCTCCCCCCATTCGGTACCGGCATCATCTACGGACGCGAGTACATCGTCGCCCGAGACGTCATCAAGAAGATCAACGTCGGCGACAAGGTCGCTGCGAAGATCGTCGATGCGTCAAACAAAGACGGCTATATCGAGCTTTCCCTCAAGGAGGCCCGACAGGCCCTCATCTGGACCGAGGCCGAGCTCGCCATCGTCGAGAAGAAGATCCTCGAGCTCCCTATCAAGGAGGCAAACAAGGGCGGACTCATCATCGAGTGGCAGGGCATCCAGGGATTCCTTCCCGCCTCCCAGCTCAAGCCCGAGCATTACCCACGCGTTCAGGACGGTGACAAGGATCGCATCCTCGAGGAGCTCAAGAAGCTCGTCGGCACCAAGCTCGCCGTATCGATCATCGGCGCATTCCCCAAGGAAGGCAAGCTCATCTTCTCCGAGAAGAACTCTGAGCAGAAGGACAAGACCGAGCAGGTCGCCAAGTTCAAGGTCGGCGACGACGTTGAGGGAAAGGTCACCGGCATGGTTGACTTCGGAGTCTTCGTCAAGATCGACGAGGGTCTCGAGGGTCTCGTTCACATCTCAGAGATTGACTGGGCACTCGTCGAGGATCCAAAGACCCGCTTCAAGGTAGGCGACAAGGTCAAGGTCCGCGTCATCGAGATCAAGGACGGCAAGGTCTCCCTCTCCATCAAGGCCCTCAAGCCAAACCCATGGGTAGAGGCGGGCAAGAAGTACAAGAAGGAGCAGATCGTGAAGGGCGTCGTCATCAAGTTCAATCGACACGGCGCGCTCGCCTCGATCGAGGAAGGCATCGCGGGCCTCGTCCACGTTTCCGAATTCGGAACCGAGGAGAAGCTCCGACAGAACCTCGAGCTCGGCAAGACCTACAGCTTCAAGATCACCCTCTTCGATGCTGGCAGCCAGAAGATGACCCTTGCCTTCGCGGGAGAGAAGAAGTAATCAGGACTCAATAGAACGGCTCACGTAAGCCACATAAAACACCTCAACCCATTGAGGTGTTTTACTTTGGCCCGGACAGGTTGACTAGAGACCTAGAAAAGGTACCATTTTGAATGGACGCAGATGCTCGAAATCCCGACACATCGCCAAGTGATCATGCCCGAAGGATGATTGCGAAGGAGCAAGAGGCGACTAAGGTTGCACGGTTTGGTTGACCACACCAGGGTCCCCACCCGGCCGATGTCCCTCTAAGATGGAGGGGCAGAATGTCTTGATCTGAGGGGCTCGTTGTGACCTCACATGAAATAGGTACACGGCCAGCTTGGTATCAAGCGATTCGGAGGATCCGTCCGGCGAAGAGCACGAGGAAAAGCACTCAGAGGGTGGGAACAGCGTCGATTGACATCCGCTGTTCCCACCCTAGCCCTTTCCACCCAACATCATTTTGCTATACTTATGGCCTGCGACAAGCCTGAGGACAGACACTCAACCAAACTCGCAGCAGGCAGGCGACGCCTTCGGTCGCCTGCCCACCACTTTAGTTCTTTCTGACTCTCAAGAGAAAAGCGCCCCATCGAATGGGGCGCTTTTGATGTCAGGAAGCTGAGACAGTCACCTCCCGCCAAAGCCTTCGGAGAACAGCGCGCTGATATCGATCAGGACAAGGGTGCACAGAACGCCGAAGGCGATGATCAGAAAGAAGAGGACAATGAGACATCTGCCGAGAACGTGTCGCCAGAGCTTTTCCTTGTCGCACAGGTGCCTTCCCCAGCCGATAAACCAGGTGATGACGGCCGCCACGATAAGGGAGACCAGGACCGGATAGATGATTTCTATGATTCTCACGAGTAAGCTTTCGTTGATAGGTTAAGAACGCCACCGTAAAGCCTACGCCTCCCGCGGATGAAGTCAATCGCCCTTGTCGCCAGAGGGACGACCTACTTGTTGAACTCCGCGTTGTACTCGCTCATCGCTCGCTCGGGAGAGTCTGAAACCGCGAGCTCGAGGCAATCAACCACCTTCTTTATGACCTTCTTAAGATCGTCCGCCTCCTTCGGCTTAAAGTCTGCGACGATGAAGTTCTCGACTATGGAATCGTGATCGAGCTTCTTTGGCTGGCCATTCGCCTTTGGCGGGACGATACCAATCCTGATGCGGAAGAAGGCCTGGGTGCCCACCGCCTTGATGACGGACTGAACGCCCTTGTGCCCGCCCGCGCTCTTGTCCCAGGACATCTTGGCCTTACCCAGGGGTATGTCGAGGTCGTCATGAACGACGATGAGTTCCGGAAAGGCCTTTATGGACTTGCCTGTCGAATCCTTCATCTTCTTTGGGCCCTTCACCAGCTTTGCCGCCGAGAGGCCTGACTTATTCATGAAGGTCTCGGGAAGCACGAGGGTCGCCTTCCCCTTCTCCACCTTGCCAATCGATATGAGCGACTGGGACTTCTTGTCAGCCTTGAAGTCGTCAAACTTCATCTTCTGGGCGAATTTCATCACAGCCTCGCGTCCCGCATTGTGCCGCGTACCCTCGTATTCCGCCCCCGGGTTTCCTAGTCCAATGATTATCATAATGATGACAGTATAAGACATTCGATGTTCTGGCACAAAGGCTCCCGACGGAGACTCTCGGAGCACGACGGTGCGAGGGTGAGAGTGAGGGCTTTAGCTTCCAAGCGAAAAGCCCGGCCTCCAGAGGGAGCCTTTGTGCCAGAACATACGAATGCCCATTGTGTCAACACTATGATTCGGGCTACACTTCACACACCAATAATCAAGCACCAAATGGACACATCAAACGATGCGGGCAAAGAAAAGAAGGAGACCCTCTTAAAGGAGGTCCTCAAATACGCCCTCTTCGCCCTGATCATCGTCCTACCCGTGCGCACGTGGATAGCCCAGCCATTCGTCGTGAACGGCGGATCCATGGACGATACCTTCAAGGACGGGCAATACCTCATCGTCGACGAGATATCCTACCGCTTCAAGTCCCCCGAACGAGGCGACGTGCTTATCTTCAGGTACCCCGAGGACACCTCAAAATACTTCATAAAGAGACTTATCGGCCTCCCCGGAGAAACGGTCATCGTCAAGAACGACTCGGTAACCATAGAAAACGCCGAGTACCCTGCGGGCATCGCGTTAAACGAGCCCTACACGGGATCAAGAACGCTCGGCAACACGAGCGTGACACTCGGCACGGACGAATACTTCGTCATGGGAGACAACAGGATAGTCAGCCTCGACTCGCGGGCCTGGGGAGCGCTGCCGAAAAGCGACATCATCGGGCGGCCTGTGCTCAGGCTTCTCCCCTTCGGCAAGATGGGGACGTTTCCGGGGGCAGTGGCGAGTTCGAGCATGATAGGAGGGACAACAGCACCAGCACAGTAATCAACCATAGAAACACATGACTGACGCACACATCAAAAAGAATGGGTCGCAAAAGGCAAAAAAACTCGAGCATCCAGCATACGTCTCGTACGAACACCTTGACTCCGCAAGCGAGGTTGGCCTCTTCTATGGCTTTACCCCGCTCGCACTGCCCCACATGACAAACCATGATAGCACCGAGGCGAAGGCCATATCCGAAGGCGATGTCATCATCGACCATGACAATCACGAGGAGGGCGCCACCATCAGGCTCGAGGAGAAGATCGCCCTGCTTCACCTCTATGAGCGGGAGAAGATGGCAAGCCTCTCGCAGCCAATCATGCTCTCCTACAAGAAACCGTTCGTGGGCGACAGGCGCAAGGCGAACCCAAAGGAATCGCATCACGGCCTCGAAATCATCGGTTCCTCGAAATCCATCGCCGAGGCGATACTGCTCCAGGCATCGCTCGCCATTCTCTCCGACGCCGGCGAGACTGATCTGCACGTCGAGATAAACTCGATCGGCGACAAGGAATCCCTCAGCCGCTTCACCCGAGAGCTCACCGCATACTATCGCAAGCACATGAGCGAGCTCTCCGCCGACTGCAAGCAGCATTTCAAGAAGAACGTCTTCAGCATGCTCGCCTGCGACGACGACACCTGCAAGAAGCTATCCATCGAGTGCCCGAAGTCGATCAACTTCCTCTCCGAAAAGTCACGCGTGCACTTCAAGGAGGTGCTCGAGTACCTCGAGGCCCTCGACGTCCCCTACATCATAAACAATGGCTTGGTGGCCAACCGAGACTATTGCGGCGAGACCATATTCGAGATACGCGGGTCCGACCCCAAGGGCCATCCCAAGGCCATAGGCATTCGCTATGACACCCTGGCCAAGCGCCTCGGGCACAAGAAGGAAATTCCGGCCGTGGGAGTGACCATCGCCGTGAGCAAGAAGGCCATCAAGAGCGACGCTGTCAAGACAAGCACCGTCCGGGATATTCTGAATCCACAGATCGTCTTCATGCAGCTCGGCTTCGAGGCAAAGCTCAAGAGCCTCCGCCTCATCGAGGCGCTCCGCCAGGCGAGGATCCCCGTCATGCAATCGCTCGCCAAGGACAAGATGGCCGGACAGGTTGGCATGGCCGAAAAGACCCAGGCTCCCATCGTCGTCATCATGGGCAAGAAGGAGGCCATGGAGGACAGCGTCATCGTCCGCGAGACGTCGACCAGGTCACAAGACACGGTCAGGCTCGGGGACGTGGTGGCAAGGCTGAGGAAATACAAAGTGTAGGCAGAGGATACGAACAAAAAACCGCCCCGGGGCGGTTTTTTGTTCTATGACAGGGACCGCTTCCCTACCTCCTCATGAGCGCGTTCGCCAGGGCATTAAGGAGCGTGATGAACGTGCTGAAGAAACCGGACACGAGGGCAATCCTGACCGGCCTATCCTGGTGCCACCTCTTGTGATGATGCGTGCTCATATGTATATATCAAAAATGATACCCTCTATTGTACCCTCGAACGGCCAGACAATCAAAGGCCCCAAAAACAAAAAATGGCCGACGCTTACGCGACGGCCATTTGAAATCTACGAGGCTACGATGAACGGGCCAGAACAAGCCAGGTCATCCCCGCGAGCAGGGCGGCAGTGACCCCAAGAGTCCACCAGGCGCCCTTGTCCCGCAGATAGTCCCGATCGGACGAATCCACGGCGACAAGTCCCCACTTGATGAGGAGACCCATCACCATATGGGTTCCAAACACCATGTGAAGCATCAGCGCGGCCGACACTGGCACAATGAACGATGCCAAGATGCCGTGAGGCAGACGGAAATACAGGAGCCCGATCGCGGCAAGCGACGGAATCATGTATCCCAGATGGATCCACCCCGCGAGCGTCTGATGCCCGCCTGACGTATGGGAGCTCGGGGTCGGATCCTTTGCCCACATCCAGGCCATGCCGCAGCTGACGATAGCCGAGACAGTCAGGGCGACCGACCACTCGTTCACGGACCATGCGCCCCCGAACCTCTGGGCGACAAGCCCAAGCAAGGGAGAGACGATGAGAAAGTCACCCCACATGCCGCCATGCTTGAGGAAATTCCTCGCGAAACCCCTCCGTGCCGCCGCCCAGTATTGCGACAGAACGATGGACATGCTGACCAGACAGACGATAATTCCGATGTAACGGTTCACGATGGAACCTCCTTTTGTTGAGTTGGGTGAATCAAAGAGCTGATTCTATTCTATAGATTATACTCTTATTTTTAGCAAAAGTCAACCGTCTCGTCCCTCCCTCTTTATTTTTACTTTATGAGCTTTTCGAGGCACCCGTTTTATACTGTCCGCATGTCGAGAGACAATCTCATCCCCAACGACCAGTTTGCGACGAAAAACGATGTTGAGATCATCGTAACGAAAGTCGTTGCCGCGGCACTGGATGAGGCCGTCCCACGGATAATCCAAACGGTATGCCGAATCGTCGACGAAAAGATAGACTCAAAGATAGACGCTTTCGCCATCATGGTCGGACGCGGGTTCGCCGACACGCAGGCCCAGATAAACGATATCCGGCAAGGCGTGACTGATGTTAAAAGCAGTTTGGGCAAAGTCGAATCGAGACTCAGCAAGGTGGAATCAAAGCTCGACGGCGTAGAATCAAGGTTGGGTGAAGTTGAATCAAGACTCGGTTATGTAGAAAACGAGGTGGGCTCACTCAAAGCCATTGTCAGGAGCAACTGGCAGAATCACGAAATCCGCATCGTCAAACTCGAGGAAAGGCTGGTATCTTGAGTTTTTTAGGCCCCTATGATACTCTGTCCGTCTATGGCAACAAATGTAGAAGTAACCAAAAACGGCAGCGAGAACCCCCTTAGCCTCTTGAGGCGCTTCACCAAGCGCGTTCAGGGATCAGGCATCCTTCCCCGCGTTCGCGGAGACAGGTACCACACCCGAACCCTTTCCTCGTACAAAAGGAAGATGAAGACCCTCGCAGGCATCACGAGACGAGAGGACCTCGCGGAGCAGATCAAGCTCGGAAAGATCGCCCCTCAGGAGCCTCGACGCGGACGATAACCCTATGACGAGGGAATTCTCTCTCTCGAACAAGACAAAAGGCAAGCTTCCCCGCTTGCCTTTTGCTCGTATGAAGGACGCGGTGCTCGGGGCCGACTATGACCTCTCGCTCGTCTTCGTCGGCGATGCCGCCGCGAGAAGGCTCAACATGGAACACCGTGGCGCCGATTACGTCCCAAACGTGCTCGCCTTCGAGCTCGACGACAAGAGCGGCGAGATCTTCATCAACCCCATCGAGGCCAAGAGGCAGGCACCCGACTTTGGCAGAACCCATTTCAATTTCATCGCATTTCTATACGTCCACGCACTGTGCCATTTGAAAGGAATGGAACACGGTAGTAGAATGGAGAGAACAGAGGCTGATTTCCGAAAGAAATTCGGAATCTAGCGCCTCGGTTTCCTCACACTACTTTTCATGCGCACAAAAATAGCAGCCGGCATAGACATCGGCACCCATGAGGTCAAGATAATCCTGACAGAGACTCGTCCCGAGGGTGAGCGAGCCACGCCAAAGATCGTCGGCGCCGCATCGGCCGAGTCAAAGGGAATCCGCCACGGATATATCGTCAATCCGGGAGAGGCGGCCGAGAGCGTCATTCAGGCGGTTGCCGCCGTGGAGAAGGCCTCGGGCATAAAGGTGAAGAAAGCCGTCATATCCATAAGCGGCATCAGCCTCTCGAGCATGGTGGGGACGGGGTCCGTGTCCATATCCCGCGGCGACTCGGAAGTGACCGAGATGGACATCGACAAGGCCTCGGCGGTTGCGGAAAAGAACATCCCAGCCTCCGCCCTCCTGAACAGGCGCATCGTCCACACCGTCCCCCTCTCATACAAGATAGACGGCAAGCCTGTCTTCGGAAGGCCGCGCGGCATGAAGGGAAACAAGCTCGAGGTTCGAGCGCTCTTCGTCACCTGCCTCTCGCAGCATCTCGACGACCTCGTCGAGACCATAACCGAGGCGGGCATAGAGGTCATAGACATCGTCGCCTCCCCCGTCGCCGCCGCCCTCGTCGCCCTTTCGAAGAATCAGAAGGTAGCGGGCTGTGTCCTCGCCAATATCGGCGCCGAAACCCTTTCCATAGTGGTATATGAAAACAACCTGCCCATCTCACTCGAGGTGTTCCCCCTCGGCTCGACCGACATCACGAACGATATCGCCCTCGGACTGAAGATACCGATAGAAGAAGCCGAATCGCTCAAGCGTGGCGGCACCCCCGCCCACGTTCAGTTCTCGAAAAAGAAATTGGACGAGATAGTCAGTGCGCGACTCTATGACATGTTCGACCTCATCGAGGCCCACCTGAAAAAAATAGACAAGAATGGGCTTTTGCCCGCCGGCATCATACTGATCGGCGGCGGAGCGGGAATTCCGCTCATAGACGAGCTCGCCAAGGACTCTCTCAGGATTCCTGCGCGCATCATCAGCCACAAGGAGGCGCCCTATTCCGTGGCTTACGGCCTTTCGATGCTCGCCTTGAACGGCGACGAGACGGGAGCGACTGGGACGGCCCCAAAAAATAGCCCTATTGTCGAAAACAGCCTCAAGTGGCTCAAACAGTTTCTACCATAAAAACGTGTTGTCATTTCAGGGGCTTTTGGTATTATGTACCCACTTTAACAAGCAGGCCTTATCCGTAAACCACCATGCCACACATCATTCCTGAAGTAGAGACATTCGCCCGAATAAAGGTTGTAGGCGCAGGCGGTTCCGGAAAGAACACGCTTAACCACATGATCAACTCCAAGGTAAAGGGAGTCGACTTCATCGCGGTCAACACCGACGCGCAGGACCTCCATCACTCTCTCGCAAAGAAGAAGATACACGTCGGCAAGAATCTCACCAAGGGACTCGGCACCGGAATGAACCCTGATCTCGGACGACGAGCCGTCGAGGAGACAAAGGAAGAGCTTCAGGAGGCTCTCAAGGGCGCGGACATGGTGTTCGTCGCCGGAGGAATGGGCGGAGGCACCGGATCGGGCGCCGCGCCAGTCATCGCCAAGACCGCCAAGGAACTCGGCGCCCTCACCGTCGCCGTCGTCACCAAGCCCTTCTTCTTCGAGGGCATACAGCGCATGCGACTCGCCGACCAGGCACTCGAAAGCCTTCGCAAGGAGGTTGATGCGATCATCGTCATCCCTAACGACAGGCTCCTCGCCAACATCGACCGCAACACCACCGCAAAGGCGGCCTTCGCCATGTGCGACGAGGTGCTCAAACAGGCCGTAGAGGGAATCTCAGACCTCATCACGACCCCCGGCATCATAAACATCGACTTCGCCGACATCAGGTCAATCATGGAAAACACCGGCACCGCCCTCATGGGCATCGGAACAGGATCTGGCGAGAAGCGATCGGAGGACGCCGCCAAGATGGCGATTAGCTCCCCTCTCCTCGACGTATCAATCGCCGGCGCCAAGGGCGTACTCTTCTCCATCGCAGGAGGCGACGACCTCACCATGTTCGAGATACAGGATGCAGCCAAGGTCATCACCGAGTCCATCGACCCTAACGCAAAGGTCATATTCGGAACTGTCCGCGACGAGAAGCTCAAGAAGGGCGAGGTTAAGGTGACCGTCATCGCCTCCGGCTTCGGCGACGCCCCGGCCGTGGCACCCGTCGTGCGCAGCAAGTCCCTCTTCTCGTCTTCCGTTCCCCTCGAGCACAAGGACGAGCCGAAGGGAAAGATCCACAATACCGTCACACCTCCGCCAGCTCCAGCCAAGGAAGAGAGGGCCGAACCAAAGACGGTCATCGAGGACAAAAAGGCGGCCATTCCTACCATCGAGTCAGAGGATGACGATTGGGGTGCGGTGCCGGCGTTTCTCAGACGAAAAAAATAGTTTGCATAAAAAAGGTGCCGTAAGGCACCTTTTGTTTTGGAAAGAAAAAGCCCCCGCGCGATGACTCGTGTCGGGGGCTTCGTATCATCAAAAGGACTGAAATCACTGCTTTCGGGCAGCCGCCAGGCCGATATCGTCACTCACATAATTACCACGCCAGGCGTTGATGCGGAAACCTTCGGCACCAAAACGTCCGACAAGGACGCGAAATCCCTGCGAATCTAGATCGGCGCAACGAACACAGACACTCTCGAAAAGACGCTCTCCCGATTTAAGGAAGTGGCCGATCGCGGAATAAACCACAATCCGAGCACTCGGCGTGTCCTCGTCCTTCGAGAGAACTGCCGACTGCTCTTCCCACTTCTTCGACATCGAGCCGGCGACAGGAAGCTTTCTGAACAGCCACCAGCCAACCTCGCCCCTGTCATTGACGAACGGCTCTGCATCATACCAGTCGCGTGGATAAAACAGGGTTTGATCGGGCAGATTGGCATACAACCTCTTGATATCAATGATGGACATCGGAAATACCGCAACAAGAAGGTGTGTGTCCTTGCACTCCATCAGGGTCTCTTCCGAAAACGGAACCTTGGAAAGGAATTCAAACTGCTCCTCCGTGGGAACCACAAAGAAGTGACTGACCGCCTCATCCATCCCAAAGAAGTTCTTGCCCATGATTTCACGGGCGCGAGCCTCGGTAACTGGTCCTGATTTTGCTTTAGTAATCATACTTGAGTTGAGTTAGCGTGAGAAAGTATGCGAAGACGACGTGTTTTCGTATCTTTTCTCCAATAACCCAACATCTCTCAAAGAGCCAGCTTCCTCTGGTTTATACACTCCAGAACACATAAAGTCAATAATTACACAGCTCTGCAGAAATCCCCCACCCTGCTATAATTACCTGACTAACTTTTCCATCAACATGTACGACCTAGCAATCATCGGCGGCGGGCCAGCGGGAGTGGCGGCGGGGGTATACGCCTCGAGGAAGCGTATCAAGACCATCTTCATCACCAAAGACTGGAACAGCCAATCCACGGTATCGGAAGGCATCGAGAACTGGATAGGCACAGTGAAGATTTCCGGCGCGGACTTCGCAAAGAACATGGAAGCACACCTTCGCGCATACGCATCTGACGTCGTCGACATCAAGACAGGAGTCCTGTGCCAGAAGGTCACAAAAACCGACCAAGGATTCGAGGTAGCGACCGATGGCGGCACGTACTCGGCAAAGACCGTCCTCATCGCCACCGGCAGCCACAGGCGCAAGCTCGAGGTCCCCGGTGGCGACACGTACGAGCACAAGGGCATCACCTACTGCGCCTCGTGCGACGGGCCGATGTTCACGGACCGGGACGTGGTGGTCATCGGCGGCGGAAACGCCGCGTTCGAGAGCGCTTCCCAGCTCCTCGCCTACTGCAAGTCAGTCACCCTCCTCAACCGCAGCGACGAGTTCAAGGCCGACCCCATCACCGTCAAGAAGGTCCTCTCAAACCCAAAGGTGCGCGCGATAAAGGGCGCGATACCGACCGAGGTAAAGGGGGACAAATTCGCCAAGTCAATCTCATACAGGGACAAGGCCACCGGCGAGATCACCGAGCTCCCCACCACGGGAATATTCGTCGAGATCGGATCGATACCGACGACGGAGTTCGCGAAGGACGTCGTGACCGTCGACCCCTACGGTCGCATCGTCGTGGACCCTCGCACCCAGGCGGCATCGACCGCCGGAGTCTGGGCCGCAGGGGACTGCACCGACGGAATCTATCACCAGAACAACATCGCGGCGGGAGACGCCGTGAAGGCGCTCGAGGACATCTACATATATCTGAACGCGAAATAAACGACTTAGAGAATCAGGCTAACGATATAATTGGGAATGGGTGCCGGTGTCCATGAAAATCACAGCGACATCACAATCCTCAAATATCGCCCTATAATCTCCCGTTATATTAGTACTCCTGCAATTCCTAAGCGCTCCGCCCAACGAGTGATTGTTCAGAATGGGGTATGTTTTCCGGAAGCTTCTTGAAAGCCTTCTCAAAGCGTTTCTTGTAGCGAATAACCATGAGCCATAAAATTAAAGGCCCTTGAGATAGGCTATCGCATCTTTTGCGTTTTCAAAGACCGGTGAGAGGCCCTTCCCTTTCTTGGTTTCCCCTATATCCCGAATGAGTGACCTTCGAGTCCTTGGATTCAAATCATCCTTTCGAGAAAGCCTGACATCGAGATCGCCTTCGACGAACGCCCTGGTGGCGAGCTTTAGAATGGACGCAAAAGGGACGCCCTCGTTACGAGCCTTCTTCATGGCCTTCTCCTTAAGCTTGCTGTCTATGTTAAAAACTACCTGTGTATTCATATATATATCTTAGCTATATATAAGCTATATGTCAACCACCATGCGGGCACTGGGGTTAATCCCTCTGATCGCTGACTATCTTCCCATCATCGAGGCGCACCACGCGCTTGGCCATCTTGGCGTACTCCTCCTCGTGCGTGACCATGATGATAGTCTGCCCCTGCTCGTATATCTCCCTGAAGAGGGCCATGACGGTGCGGGATGATTCGTTGTCGAGGTTTGCGGTCGGCTCGTCGGCAAAGAGCACGCGGGGCTTGTGTGCGAGGGCGCGGGCCACGGACACGCGCTGTTGCTCGCCTCCCGAGAGCTGGCTTGGCAGGTTTCCGACTCGATTGCCGAGGCCGACGCGAACAAGAGACTCGGTCGCCTCCCGATACGCCTCGGCCTTGGACTTGCCCTGCATCATGAGCGGCAGCGCCACGTTCTCGACGGCGGTGAGGTCGGGCAGGAGCGCATAGTCCTGGAAGACATAGCCGAGCTGATTGAGGCGAAAGACGGTCTTCTGCTCGGCGGTCATGTTGTGCGTGTCCTTGCCGAAGACGAATATCTCGCCCGACGTCGGCTCGTCGAGGAGCGAGAGCTGGTAGAGGAAGGTCGACTTGCCAGCGCCCGATCGCCCGACAATGGCGATGAACTCCCTCTCGTCCACCGAGAAGTCGATGCCCTTCAGCACATGGGTCTGCTTGTCCCCGTCCGTGAAGGTCTTCCTGAGATTTTTTACTTCGATGAGTTTCATAAGATGTGTTTGTTTAGGCGGCCTAATTCCTCCCCAGGATGGAATCAAGGGTGTTCTTTCGGACGATCATGCGGGCCGGTATATATCCCGCGACCAGAGTGGTGATGACCAAGAGCAGTATCCTGAACATGGTCTCCCCGAAAGGCGCCACCAGGATGCCGTCGGAGAACGGGAAGTCGATTGGGTTGGCGGCGATGTACGGCTGGAGGAGGCCGAAGAGGACGGCAAGGCCTATCGACGAGCCGAGGACCGCATAGAAGATGGACTGGAAGACGTATGAGGTCTCGATTGCGGTGCCGCTGATGCCGATGCCCTTCATGATGCCGATGAACTTGCGGCGGGTGATGGCATTGATGAAGATGACGATGAATATTGTGATCGATGCGACCGCGAGGCCAATCGAACTGATCATGTTGCCGAGCAGGGCAAAGGTCGCCTTGATGTCCTGGAGGAACTTTGGCTGGGCGTCCTCGAAGGTCTGCACGCGGGCATATTCGGCGACACCCGACCTGATGAGGCCGTCGCGCACGGCGATCGGATCGCTTCCGGGCCTGAGCTTCATGGAAATCTCGTCCACGTTGTAGTCGTCACGCCCGATGAGCCCGCGAAGCTGGCTGTCAACGAAGAACACGCGGAAGCCAAGCTCGTCCACCTTGGACTTGATGATGCCCTTTATGGTCATCTCGCGGGTGATGCCGCCCACCTTGATACGGACCTTGTCGCCGATATTGATGTCAGAGAGCGTGGTGAAGCCAGGGGACTCGATCGGAAGGTATTTCTTGAGGAGGTTCGCGCCGATGAGAATCTGATCATAGTCATCCGACTTGAGGTACTCGCCCTCGACGATGAACTTGGACAGGTGGGTGACGCCGTCCTCGGCCGCAGGGTCGATGCCGACAAAGCTCGATGCGGCGCTCTCGATGTCCTCGGTCTTTGCCGCCTCCTTGTAATGCGCCTGGATACTGCCGCCCTCGATATAGCGGGCCGTGTATGCGGCGGCCTCGGGCAATGCCGACACGATAGAGAGGATCTTTGGGGTCTGCTCGATGTAGTCCTTCTTGGGGAGCTTCGAGAGTATGACGTCGCTCGTGTAGTAGACACGGTTAGCATCGACGGACCCCTGAATGAGGCCAACAAGCACGCCGGACACCACCACGAGGTTGAGGAAGGTCAGCACCATGACGAAGACGATGAGGCTCGTCGTCCAGACGCTCGCCCTGCGGATCTGGCGCAGGGCCAGGAAGAATCCTATGCGTATGAATTGCGGCATGATTGATTATTTTGCGACCGTCGGATTGAGGAGCACGGAATCCCCTTCCACGAGTCCCGAAAGCACCTCGACATTGCCCTCAGAGTCAGACATACCGAGACCAATGACCTTCTGGACGCTGTCATCGGAGGTCTTGAGAAAGACGCTATTCGACCCATCCTTCGAGACTACGGAGCGAAGCGGGATGACGAGCGCGCCCGCCTTGCGGAAGGTCTCGATCGTCACATTGGCGGTCATGCCCGACCTCACCCTCTCGTCAGCCGCATCGAAGGCGAGCTCGACCTTGTAGTTTGAGACGCCGTCACGGATGGTCTCGGCCGGATCGACGCGGAACATCTTTGCCGGAAAAAAGACTGATGAGCCATAGGCATCAAGGGTGGCGGTTGCCGCATTCCCCACCGACACTCCGGCGATGAGAATCTCGGGAACATAGGCGTCAATGCGGTAGCCCCTGCTTATGACGGAGACGAGCGCCTGATTGGGCGACACGGCCTGCCCGACCTTGGCGTCCTGAACCGAGACCACCCCCGATATCGGCGACACGATTGTGGTGCGAGACAGGTTCGCCTGAAGGCTCTGAACCATGGCAAGCGCGGCGCTCACCTTTGCCTGCTGTACGGGCACGTCTGACAGCGCCTGATTCAGGCTGTCCTCGGCCGATATGAGATTCGACAGAGAGGAGTTGACGTTCTGGCGGGCCAGGGCGACATCGGCCTTGTATTTGTCGATGCTTGCCTGGGACAATGACCCGTCTGCCCGGAATATGTTCACGGCCCGAGATACGTTGTTGAGGAAGGAGGATATAGTGGCGAGATATTTTCGAGCGGTCTCGGCGTCGGGACGATGCGCCCTCCAGGAGTCGAACGTCTCCTTGACGATGAGCCTCTGATAGTTGATGGTCGCCTCGAGATCGTCCGTGTCGTTGAAGGCGTTCACTATCTCGGGATTGACCGTGTCGGGATTGGTGAAGAACTGGTCGGTCTTGTTGCGAATCGCGTCGTCGGCATTGCTATAGGCGCCGTCGATGGCCTGGGCGAGGGTGGCCTGGGCGGCCGCCGTCTTTGAGTCGAGCTGGGCGGATCCACCGAGTCGGACCAGCTCTGCCTGGGCCGAGGCGAGGTCAGCCTTTGCCTTGAGCACGTCGGCGTTGAGGGCGGCCGAATCGAGGGTCACGAGCACGTCGCCCGCGCTCACCGAATCCCCCACCCTCTTATAGACGCCCGCGACCGTGCCTCCGATCTCGAATCCGAGGCTCGCGCTGTCCGTGGCCACGACCTTGCCGCTTATCTTCACCGTCTTGATGAGGTCATGCCTGGCGACGACGACTGTCTCGCCCGCCCCCTTCGAGCCTGAACTGAAGGTCGCGAACGCGAGAGCGAGGATGGCTATTCCGGTCGCTGAAAGGATAATCGTCTTGTGCTTCCTGATGAATGTGAACATGCGTGTTATTATTTATATCCCCCTATCTTACTACAAAAAAGCGTTGTGACCCTACAGAGAATCGAACTCTGATTACAGCCTTGAAAAGGCCGTGTCCTAACCGTTAGACGATAGGGCCATTGCGGCCAAATATAGCAATATTTTGTAAAAATCGCAAAAATGTGAGAGTATGTGGAGCGCATCGGTTGCGGTCACGGAGAGGTGGCAGAGTGGTCGAATGCACCAGTTTCGAAAACTGGCAGGCTCGAAAGGGTCTCGGGAGTTCGAATCTCCCCCTCTCCGCAGTCAGACTTTTTTATCGGCAGACCCTGAGGCCTATGGATTTAGACAAAAGAAAACCGCCCGACGAGAGCCAGGAGGCTTTCGTGGACGGTCAAACCGTCGAAACTGCAAGAACGAGATATTGTTCGGTCATATCTCTGTCCCAGATGAAGCTCTGAGCATCATTTTGCAAACCAATTCCAGGGACGTCGCTCTCGTCGCCGTCGTAGCCGAAGATGGGGCCTCGACGGGCCGCGAGCGGCTGCTCCTTGCGAAACATCTCAACTTCGAAACGATTCGCGGGGCGGAGACCCATTTTTCCGAGCTTCTCTATCATCTCTTCGGGCCGATGCATCATCTTGCCAAATTTGATGAGGTGGGCTTCGCCACCCTCGATGCCTTTCAACTCGAGACGAGTCAAGAGACCTCGTTCGATGCCGACCACCGCATGGTGGTTGCCTTTGACATGGGCCGCAGGATCAAAGATAGCCGGAAAAATTCCTACCTCCAAGATGTCCTGAAACCTTTCGGGTGTCATCTTATGCTGCTCGAGGAGTTGGAGGAAGTTTGCTAGCTGACCAGACGTAATCGTAGTTTTCATGACGAATCTTTTCGTTTCAGAAGCTATCCCCTATGAGAGGTAGCATGGGATTGTGCTTGGTCAACCGTTGTGGTTTACCATAGCCCTGAAACTCCTGTGAGAGGCTCGGGGCTATGGTAAACGAGTTTTAATGTACTGATTTAACTTTATATATTATAACTCTTTTATATGTATATTGTCAAGTAATGCGTCTGTGACCCGTAGACCTTATTTAGAGCCATGAAATGGTGCTAAAATATGCTTACAAGGTCTCATTGGGAAAGTTCGAATCCCTGAGACACCGCCAACAACAAAAAGGCGCCGTACGAACGGCGCCTTTTTCTTACACTTTCTTCCCCACCCTTTATGCCGACACCACCCCACCCTTCCCCATCTTCTGATACCCCACGTACGAAACGACCAGTATCACCATCGCGATGATCGGGAAATACGCCACACCAAAACCGTCGACGACCGCGATGCTGACAAAGGCCGCGATGAAATCGATGGCGAAGCCGGCATACGCCCATTCCTTGACCCTCTTTGGGACGAACGGGAGAATCAGCGCCAATGCGCCGAGAACCTTGAAGACGGTGAGCATGTTGCCGAAATACAGAGGATAGCCCAGGTGAGTGAAGCCGTCCTTTGACATCTGTGACTGCGAGGTGAGCGCGGGCATGACGCCCTCGAGCAGGAATATAAGCGAAGTCGCGATCCAAAACGATATTTTTGCTTTTTTCATGGTGACTCTATTTTAACATTATTCATGCGGCGCGCTATACTGGAAAGACATAAACCATTCATATGATTAAAGAGCAACTCAAGGGCTTCGTGGATTTCATCAGGACGCAGGGCGTGGCCGGATTCGCCATCGGATTCATACTCGGCAAGGCGATATCGGACCTCGTCGCCTCGCTCGTGAGCGACATCATCAATCCGACCATCGGGCTCTTCCTCGGCAGATTCAACAGCCTCTCGGCCCTGAGTCTGAACGTGCACGGATCGATCATCGCCTATGGGAAGTTCATATCCCTCCTCATCAACTTCGTCATCGTGGCGGCCGTCGTCTATTTCGGCATCAAGAAGCTGAGCGAGCTCCTCGACAAGCCAAAGGGCGCGCCGGAGGCGAAATAGGCCGGATACTTTCCTTTATTTTTTGTTTAAGATTTCTTGGCGGTTCTTTGAATGCCCGTCGTGTATCATGCCCCCATGAAATCACGGTGGGCGCACGTAAAGGAGGAGGTCATTTCCCTCAGACAAGAGGGCGCCTCGATGAACGAGATCGAGGCGAGGTTTGGCGTGCCGAAATCGACACAGAATAGCTGGTTCTGGAAAATCGAATTACCCGAAGAGGCTCGCGCGATTCTCAGGCAGAAGAAAAAAGGACACCTGATCGAGGCTCGCAAAAAAGCAGTTGAATGGCACAACACGGAAAAGGCAAAGAGACTTGAGGCGGCCCGCATCTCAGCCGAAAAATCACTTTCAAAAATCGATTTAGGCGGAAACACGGCGCTTGAACTCGCCCTCGCCATGCTTTATATGGGAGAAGGCTTCAAAACCATCTCGACAGGCATAGGAAACTCGGATCCGCTTATCCTCAAATTTTTCCTCGCGGCCGTAGCCAAGATTTATGGGCTAAACACAGAGAGCATGAGATTCGACCTACACCTTCGAGCTGATCAAAAACCAGAGGATATGAAGGCCTTTTGGTCTAAAGAGCTTGGGGTTCCATTGGATAGATTCAAGGGGATATTTGTCGACAAAAGGACCATTGGAAGAGAGACTTACCCAACCTACAAAGGAGTATGCCTCATAACCTGCGGAAATGTTGCGATTCAAAGGAAGTTGGTATATCTTAGTAGGGCCTTCTGCAATAAGATATTGGGAGGGCAAGACAGCAATATGCGCGCTTAGCTCAGTGGTAGAGCATCTCTTTGACGTAGAGAGGGCCGGGGGTTCAATCCCCTCAGCGCGCACAGCTTCCCCTAGTTCCCCATTCTCACCATGCACATACTCGGCATCGAAACCTCCTGCGACGAGACGGCCATAAGCCTCATTGAGGCAAGCGAGGCGTCGAACAACGTCCGCATACTCGGCAACACGGTGCACACTCAGATAGACGTCCACGCACCCTACGGTGGCGTCTTTCCCGACCTCGCCAAGCGAGAGCATGCCAAGAACCTGATACCCGTGCTCGCCAAGACCCTCGAGCAGGCCGGTGTCGCGATCGCCGAATCTCACCCATTCACCCCCGACCTCGAGCCCGTGCTCGCGAGCACATTTACCTACGAGCCCGAGCTCCTCGCGGCATTCAACGCATACATCCCCACCATACAAAAGCCGAGCATCGACCTCATCAGCGTCACCATAGGCCCCGGCCTCACCCCCGCCCTGTGGGTCGGCATTAACTTCGCCCGCGCCCTGTCGATCGTCTGGAACATTCCGCTCGTACCCTCGAATCACATGGAGGGACACATACTCGCCGCACTGATCGAGAAGATAGATCACAAGCCAGGCGAGATTCTCGGGACATATGACCTGCTCGACCGACGCGTGGTGTATCCCGCCCTATCCCTTCTCATATCTGGAGGCCACACCCAAATCGTCCTCGTCGAGAAAATAGGCTCCTACAAAATAATCGGGCAGACCCGCGACGATGCGGTCGGCGAGTGCTTCGACAAGATCGCACGAACGCTCGGCCTCCCCTATCCCGGCGGACCGAAGATATCGGCGCTCGCCGCCGAGGCTCGCGCCCAGGGGATCAGAAGCCCCGAGCCGCTGCCCCGACCGATGATAGCCAGCGACGATTACGATTTTTCCTTTTCCGGCCTCAAGACTGCCGTGCTCTATCTCACGAAAAGACTCATAGAAAAGGCCGGGGCGCTGACGCCCGACACGATACAAGGCATCGCCCGCGAGGCCGAGGACGCCATGACGGACGTGCTCGTGGCAAAGATGCGCAAGGCGGCCGAGGCTTACGGCATCGAAACCGTCATCGTGGGCGGCGGCGTCATCGCCAACTCACACATACGCAAGGCGCTTGAGAACCTGGCAGCCGACTGCGGCCTTCGCATGCTCGTGCCGCAAATAGACCACTCCACAGACAACGCCCTCATGATCGCCCTTGCCGGATATTATGGCCGAGACAAGGCTCTTGCTCCTGGCAGCGAGCTCAAGGCATTCGGTACCCTTCCCATCGGCCCACGGGCCTAAAGCGTGAAAAAATGGGCTTTTTTTGATATCATTGAGCCACCTATATGAACCCAGACACGAAAGCCCCGAATCAGCCCTTCAAGGAGCCGAACATCCCCCAGAAATTCCTCAAGCCCTATGACCCAGCAACGACCGAGGACGCCATCTACCAGGGCTGGATCGATTCGGGCTATTTCAACCCCGACAATCTGCCCGAGCGACACAAGGTCCCCTTCTCCATCGTCCTCCCGCCGCCGAACGTGACGGGGATACTTCACATGGGTAGCGCCTTCATGGTCGCCATCGAGGACGTCATGGTTCGCTACGCCCGCATGAAGGGATTCAAGACCCTCTGGATTCCGGGAACCGATCATGCCGCCATCGCCACCCAGTCAAAGGTGGAAACCGAGATATACAAAAAAGAGGGCAAACGCCGACACGACCTCGGTCGCGAGGAGCTCCTGCGTCGCATCAACGAGTTTGCCTCGCAGAGCCATGACAGCATCGTCCACCAGCTCAAAAAAATAGGAGCCTCCCTCGACTGGTCTCGCGAGGCGTACACCCTCGACAACAAGCGAAATTTCGCCGTGCGAACAGCCTTCAAGAAAATGTACGATGACGGCATCATCTATCGCGGATACCGCGTCGTGAATTGGGACCCTAAGGGCCAGACGACCATCTCTGACGACGAGATCGTGTACACCGAGGGCAAGGGCAAATTCTATACCTTCAAATATTCCAAGGACTTCCCCATCTCGATAGCCACCACCCGCCCCGAGACCAAGGTCGGCGACACGGGCGTTGCCGTGCATCCTGATGACCCAAGATACAAGGCCCTCATCGGCAAGGAATACGACATCGATTTCGCGGGCGAGAAGATACACGTGAAAATCGTCGGCGACATGGAGGTAAATCCCGAGTTCGGAACCGGCGCCGTCGGCGTGACGCCCGCGCACAGCCATGTCGACTACGAGATCGCCCGACGCCACGACCTCCCCATAGTCCCCGTCATCAACGAATACGCTAAGATGTCAGTCGCCTCGTCACTCCTCGCCGGCAAAAAGACCACCGAGGCGCGCGAGATCGTCGTCGCCTGGCTCAAGGAGCAGGGCCTTCTCGAGAAAGAGGAGGAGATTCCCCAGAACCTCTCTACCGCCGAGAGAACCGGCGGCATAGTCGAGCCACTGCCAAAGCTGCAGTGGTTCGTGAACGTCAATAAAAAGATCGCCGACAGGGGAAACAGAACCCTCAAGGAGCTCATGCTCGACGCCGTTCGCAAAGACGGTATCAAGATCATCCCCGAGAATTTCGAGCGAGTGTACCTTCACTGGATAGAGAATCTCCGCGACTGGTGCATATCACGACAGATATGGTTCGGACATCGAATCCCTGTCTGGTATAAAACAGACGTCTCTGGAAAGGAGGAGATATTCTGCGGACTTGAAGCGCCGTCAGGCGATGATTGGAAACAGGACGAGGACACCCTCGACACCTGGTTCTCGTCGGGCCTTTGGACATTCTCGACTCTCGGCTGGCCGGAGGAGACTTCCGATTTCAAGACCTATCACCCCACCACCGTACTCGAAACCGGTTATGACATATTGCCTTTCTGGGTGGCCCGCATGATACTCATGTCCCAGTACATCCTGGGAACGATTCCCTTCAATACCGTCTACTTCCACGGCATCGTCCGCGACGAGCAGGGACGAAAGATATCAAAGTCCCTCGGAAACAACATTGATCCCGTTGATATGGCCGCTAAATATGGCGCCGACGCGGTGCGCATGGGCCTCATCATCGGCACAGGCCCAGGAAACGACTCAAAGATCGGCGAGAGCAAGATCAAGGGATACAAGAACTTCGCCAACAAGGTCTGGAACATCACCCGCTTCGTCCTCTCGTCGACCGAGGGACTTTCCGTCGACAAATCCTTCGCCGCATGGAGCGAGAAGGACACGGCCCTCACCATCGAGCTCGACGCCCTCATGGCCGAGATCACGAAGGAGATGGACGAATACAAGCTCTATCTCGTGGGCGAGAAGCTCTATCATTACGTGTGGCACAACTTCGCCGACGCCATACTCGAGGAGAGCAAGGCCGTGTTCGCGAGCGGCACGGAGGCAGAGAGGCTCTCCCGCCAGCAGTTCCTCCTCCACACCCTCGAGCGAACCCTTCGAGCCCTCCATCCGTTCATGCCCTTCGTCACCGAGGAAATCTGGAAGGACATGCCCGTTCCCGGCAAGCTTCCCCTCATCATCGAAACATGGCCATCCTAGGCATCACAGACCCCTCCATCACGGCGCTTGTCTATTCCGTCCTCACCGGCATCCTTCCCGCCCTCTTCTGGCTCTGGTTCTGGACGCGCGAGGACAAGATGCACCCAGAGCCCCGAGGACACCTGCTCCTCGTGTTCCTCGGCGGCATGGCGGCCGTCGCCATCGCATATCCCCTTCAGAAGCTCGCCTTCGACGCCCTCGGCCTCACCGCCTCGACACTCTTCATCTGGGCGACCATAGAGGAGCTTCTCAAATACATCGTCGTGGCGGCGCTCGTGCTCTACACCGTCGACTATGACGAACCGGTAGACGCGATCATATACCTCATCACGGCAGCCCTGGGATTCTCGGCCATGGAGAACACCCTCTTCATCCTGAGCCCCATGCTCGATGGCGACATATTCAGGGCGCTCATCACCGGAAACACACGATTCATCGGCGCGAGCATGCTCCACGTCGTTTGCTCGGCCATCCTCGGATACAGCATCGCCCGCGAGTTCTTCAGGGGCAAGGTGTTTAAGATGGCCTGGAGGATACTGGGCCTCTCCGTCGCCATCGGATTGCATACGGCATTCAACCTGTTTATAATAGACGATAAGAACGGGAGCAGAACCTTCCTCGCATTCTCCGTCATCTGGATGCTCGCAATCGTCGTCCTCATTCTGTTCGAGAACATAAAAAAGGCACAGGTAAAAGAAACACCATGAACCCATCAAAAAAATCATTCTTCGAGAGGCTCACCGGAACGGTAAAGATGGAGGACGAGTCCTCCATCGAGGTTGACCTGCGAGAGGAAGAGACTCGAATCGGCCCAATGGAGCAGGAAGAATCCGAGGGCGAGCTCAGCGTTGACGTCTACCAGACCTCAAATGACATCGTCGTACAGACCATGGTCGCCGGCGTAAAGCCAGAGGACCTCGACATCAACATCACCCGCGACATGGTGACCATCAGGGGCAAGCGAGAGGAGGACGGCGAGGCCCGCGGACAGGATTACTTCCATCGCGAGCTCTACTGGGGATCATTCTCCCGAACCATCATGCTCCCCGAGGAGATTCAGGTCGAGGACGCCGAGGCCGTCGAGAAGCATGGCCTCCTCACCATCACCCTCCCAAAGATCGACAAGTCGAAGCAGAGCAAGCTACGGGTAAAGTCTTCTTAAACACGCCACATAAAAAGGTTCCTGAAGAGACTAGCGAGGCCGACGGGCCAAGCTCGAGGAATTTTCCACCAGGAAAATATCCGTGCTCTTCAGGAACCTTTTTATGTGGTGCTTGGACCCAGATTTGAACTGGGGACCCTTCCCTCTTCAGGGGAATGCTCTACCAACTGAGCTATCCAAGCGATGTGGCCCCGCCCGACACGTCCCTACTTTAACACGTCCGTATACACCTCTTTGAGCGTATCGACATATGGCTGTATGAGATAGTATGACCCCAGCGAGAGAGCGATGATCGCGAACCAATAGAGGACGCGAAAGGCGATCTCGAACTGCTTTGATTTATGGAGACTTCGCAATATGACGGCATTCTGCTCGACGATTTCGCGAGTCTCTGTAAGCATTCGACGTTCTTCTGGGGTCATGGGGATAGTATACCGAAAATCGGCCCGAAAACAAGAAGTGCGGAACTGATTATTGGGTTACTGGATCAGTCGTGGTGGCCGCGCTGGTCGATGTCGACATCGTATCGACACTTGACTCTGTGGTGGTGGCAATGACCTCGTTCGTCAGAGGGGCGCTCTCGGGGCTTGATGTTGCGACGACGATATCTGTCGTGGTGGCCATGACGGTCGTCGTGGCGACAGGCGCGTCATATGACGATGACGTGGCGCTGACGGCGGGCACATCCGTCGAATCATTGTCGTAATTAACGAGGCGAACCACCTTTGGCGCCACCCCGTTCCAGTTGAAATCGTCGCTCGTCGAACCCCCGACGGTCACGGTGTAGGAAACGTCGCCGTCGACAGCCGCGTCATCGAGACCCGTAACCGTAATCGTCTGATAGACACTCCAATTATTTGGAGTGAAGGTCAGGAGGGTCGTCGAGAGCTGTCCCTCGGACGCATCCGATATCGTGACGGGCAAGGTCACGTTGGCAAGGGGTTTTGAATCAAGGACAACGGTGAATGAGGCGGTCGCGCCGGACTCGCTCGTGAAGAGATTGTCTCCCGTCACGGTAAAGGTGCCTGTGGCCGCGGTTGATACGCTGGACGAGACAGCTGGCGAGGGTGAGGGTGGGGACGATACCGTGCCGGAACCACAAGCCCCTGACGCCGTCTTGGTGACGCCATTCTCCACATACATGCAGACGGGCTGCCCCGTCGCCCTGTCGAGTATGGTGATGCCCGAGGCGGCGAGGTTCGACGGGTCGCCCACCGTTATCCTCTTGGTCGTGATACTCTCGGCGATGGACGAGACGAGATTCGAGATAAGGGCGCCGAGGGTCGACACGCTCGACTCTATACCCGCCATGCGTGCAGTGGTGCTTGCCAGGTTGATGTCGAGCTCCTTGATGGCATTGACCGCGGCGGCGAGTATCGGCCTGTCGGAGAGGGTGAGATAGCCGCGCCTGTCGGTACCGACGGCCTCGGGGATGTTGGCCTGAATGTTCTGGGCGGAGAATCCGGTGTAGAGGCCCTGCGTATCAAGCCCGGACATCGAGTTCCACTTGTACGTGATGGGATTTATGCCGTCGATCGCGGAGAGGCCCCGTGTGAACGATCCCTGCACGTCCTTGAGCCTCTCGTCCGACGACACCGTCACGTTCCCGTCCGCGTCGGTGACGAGGCTGGCGCCGGCGCTGCCGAGGGCGCCGAACTGCATGGTGCCCGTGGTGGTGAGCTGGGCGGAAGGTGTGGTGGTGCCGATGCCGACGTTGCCCGCCGTATCAATACTTATACGCGGAGTATTAGTATTATTCGTGAAGAAATGAAGCGAGCTATTAGATTGAATGCCGGGTATCCTTGAT
>JBAZUA010000002.1:0-172953 GCA_041661645.1 Minisyncoccota bacterium
ACACCGGTGCATCGTATAGTCAGAACAGGTTTAACATGATTAACGAGCAAGGTTATTTCAATTTAGGCTTTGATGCAGACGGTCGTGGTACTGGTGGACTCAATATTAAGGCGGGGGGAAACGTAGGCATCGGCACGTCCTCTCCGACCGCCCAGCTCACCAACACGGGCACTGTACGGTTCGCCTCTCTCGGCAGCGCCGGAGGTAGCCTCATCACCGACGCGGATGGAAACGTGACGGTGTCGTCCGACGAGAGGCTCAAGGACATAAGCGGCCAGTTCACCCGCGGCCTCGCCGCGATTCAGGGATTGAACCCGATCACTTATCATTGGAAGCCCGAGACCGGTTATGACACCATAAACGCCTACACCGGATTCTCGGCCCAGAACGTGCAGTCGGCGATACCCGAGGCCGTCGTTACGAGCGCGAACGGCCATCTGAGCCTCGCCGACAGGCCGATACTCGCCGCCGCGGTCAACGCCATCAAGGAGCTCTCTCAGACGCTCTCGTCCCTCTATAACGGCGTCGCCCAGATCTTCGTCCAGAAGGTGACGACCAAGGAGCTCTGTCTCGACGACGTCTGCATCACCAAGGACCAGCTGAGGGAGCTCCTCAACAGGAACGGGGTGAGCGTGCCGCAGAGCACAGTCTATGTTGCGCCGTCGAGCACCCCTGCGACGATTATCGTGACCGACATAACTTCAACATCCACCACTTCTACCTCGACGCAGCAAGATGTTTCGACGACTACCGTGCCCACGGTGACCCCGACTGTCACCGAGACCATCGTTGAGGCACCTACGCTGGAGGCGACCACGACCCCTTCCGAAACCCCAGAGCCAACTCCCGTGCCCGAACCAGCATCCGTTCAAGAATCTGCTCCGACCCCAGTAGATACCCCTGTCGCTGACAGTCAGCCCGCTCCAGAGCCGTCAGACGCCCCCGCCCCCGCAAACTAGCCTTGATAAGGTGCCTTTTTGGGAACTTTTTGCTATAGTGCCGATGGGTCAGACGATCTTTGAATCGAAAACACAACTACCATAACTCATGAACACACCAATCGTTCGGATAGCAATCGACGGAGGCCCTTCAGGGGGCAAGACGGCGGGCATGGCACACATCACGTCTGAGCTTGCCCAGGTGGGCATTATGACGCTTATTGTCCCCGAGGCGGCGACGCTCCTCATCCTAAGCGGTATCACACCAAAGGCGGTGGAAATGAGCCCTTTCCAGGGGGCCGTTGTCCGCCTGCAGATAAGTAACGAGGCGGTTTGGATGAAAGAGGCCGAGCGTCTTCAGGAGAGGTTCGGTAAGAGGGTCGTTCTCCTCTGCGATCGTGGCATCGTCGGCGCGTCCGCATATCTGCCCGAAGAGGGCGCGGCAGAGGCGCTGAATGACGTCCTTTTCGAATTCGACATGGACATTGAGTCGGCCAGGACCAGATACGCAGGTGTGATCCACATGGTCACGGCGGCAGAAGGGGCAGAGGGGTTCTATACTCTCGCGAACAACGCGGCACGGGACGAGTCTCCTGAGCAGGCTCGAGAGCTTGATCGAAGGAGCATGAAGGCATGGCTCGGCCACCCGCACCTTGCCGTGGTGGCGAATGTCGATCGAGAAGGGAACAGCGTCTCGTTCGATAGGAAGATTCGTCATGCGCTCGCCGAGGTGTTCAGGATATTGGGATACCCCGTCCCCCTCGAGATCGAGGAAAAGTATCTGCTCAAGGGCTTCGACCCGGCAAGGCTGCCGGTTGCATACGAGGCCATCGGCATCGAGCAGACATACCTCGTCCCCGAGGAGGCCGGTGCCGAAGAGCGAGTGAGGGTGCGCAGGTGGATCGGATGCTCCTCGCATTTTCACACGATCAAAAAGCCTGCCGCCGACGGGGCCAGGATCGAGATCGAGCGTCTCATCGATGCCAAGGAATACCTTGCGCTTCTCGAGCGGGCCGACCCGAAACGGCGAACCATCAAGAAGACGCGGTATTGCTTTGTCTGGAACGCGCAATACTTCGAGGCAGACGTGTTTGAGGGGGTGCATCAGGGACTCTACTTCCTCGAGAGGGAGAGGACCAGTGTTAACGACAGGACCGTTCTGCCCCCGTTTATCGACATGGTTCGTGATGTGACGGACGACAAGTCATACAAGAACAGCAGTCTGGCGAAGATCACCGTCTGACTAAGATATTGTCAGGGCCCATACCGCAAGGTACGGGCCTTTTTCTTTGGCCTGACTATGGGATATACTTTAGTGCATGGAAACATTCTCCCCGCACCTGTCGAATCAGAAATTCGAGACCCCGGAACAGGAATTGGCTTATCTTCGCGAGCAGATTTCGATAAAGGAAAGGGCGTTGGCCGAAAGCGGCAGGGAAGTCACCCGTGAGGCCATCGCCCGCGAGACTGTTGTGGCATATGCGGACAAGGCTCCTGCCGAAGTCCTGCACCCGAAGATGGCCATGACCGAGAAGCAGTCCGACGCCATCGTACTCGAGCTTTCCCCTGAGGAACATGACTCGAAAATCGAGGAGCTCGTCGGCCTCATGTACGAGAAGGGCATATCAAACGTGCTGTCGGTCCTCGAAAAGCTCAATGATCCCCATCTCTCGGACGATTTTCACCGCTTCCTCGTGCAATACCTCAAGTCAAAGCTTCAGATCGGCGGGCTCAAGGAGAAGTCGTCGCTCTGGAAGTCCCTGCACACGACCCTGTACGAGATTGCCTTGCCGGAGCCAGGCAAGGATGCTCCTCAGAAGGGCCTCAAGGAGCTTGTCTCATCCATGGAACAGTTCTATGCCGGCATGATGTCGGTGGGCGAGGGGGGTACCTTTGCCTTCGAGCTGGCCGTGGCGAACGGCAGCAACGAGTTCGTCTTCTATTGCGCCGTTCCCGACGAGAGGCGAAACCTCTTCGAGAAGCAGATCCTGTCCATATTCCCGGATGCCCGCATTTCCGAGAAGAAGGACGATTACAATATCTTCGAGGCCAAGGGCGCGTCTGCCGCCTCTGTCGCCAAGCAGGTCAAAAACCACATCTTCTCCCTCAAGACCTATGACAAGTTCGACCTCGACCCCCTTAATGTCCTGCTTAACAGCTTTTCGAAGATAGACAAGAACGGCGAGGGCGCTGCCATTCAGGTCGTCTTCAAGCCTGTGGGGGATTTCTATCTCGGCAAGTACAAGTACGCCCTCTCCAAGATCAACAAGGGTGCCAAGCTCAAGGAGGCCATAGACATCGGGTATTCGACCGGCGCGGCCTTCCTCAGAGAGGCGGGCAGTTTTTTCAAGTCCGCACCCAAGAAGAAGGAAGGGGAGATTCAGCCGACGGGCCCCCGTCCCGAGGACAATCTTTCCATAGAGTCGATCGAGCACAAGATATCGTCCCCGGTCATGGAGGCGAATATCCGCATCATCGCATCATCCGCCACCGAGGCCGAGGCGGACGCGATTCTCTCCGATCTCGAGTCAGCCTTCAATCAGTTCGAGGATACGCACGGAAATGCCCTGAAATGGGACAGGCAGAGGAAGGGCGGCCTGCGCCAGGCCCTCGAGGACTTCAGCTATCGCGCCTTCAACGACAGACAGGCCCTGCCGATGTCGCTCAAGGAGCTCACCACGATCATGCACATGCCGTCGACGGGCAGGGCATCGACCTCTCAGGTCAAGCTCGCCAAGGCCGGCAGCGCACCCGCGCCGATGGACATGCCTCAGGACGGATCGTTCCTGGGCGTGAACATCGATCGCGGCCGCGAGACGAAGATATTCCTCACCCCCGAGGATCGCCTCCGCCATTTCTACGTCATCGGCCAGACCGGTACCGGAAAGACGACCCTGCTCAAGAACATGATCGTCCAGGACATGCGCGACGGCAAGGGTCTGTGCTTCATCGACCCGCATGGCTCTGACGTGCAGGACATTCTCGCCCTCGTCCCGCCCGAGCGCGCAGGCGACGTCATCTATTTCGATCCCGCATACGTCGATAGGCCGATGGCCCTCAACATGCTCGAATATGACACCCGATTCCCCGAGCAGAAGACCTTTGTGGTGAACGAGATGCTCTCCATATTCAACAAGCTCTTCGACATGAAGACTGCCGGAGGCCCGATGTTCGAGCAGTACTTCCGAAATGCCGTGCTCCTCACCATAGATGATCCGTCAACAGGCTCGACGCTCGTGGATGTGTCGCGCGTGCTCTCGAACAAGACGTTCCGTGAGCTCAAGCTGTCAAAGTGCATGAACCCTCTGGTCGTTCAGTTCTGGACAGAGGTGGCGTCAAAGGCCGGCGGGGAAGCGTCGCTCGCGAATGTCGTGCCGTATATCGTGTCCAAATTCGACAACTTCCTGGCGAATGACATCATGCGCCCCGTCATCGCCCAGGAGAAGTCCTCGTTCAACTTCCGCGAGGTCATGGATTCCAAGAAGATCCTGCTCGTTAACCTTTCAAAGGGCCGTCTCGGCGACATCAACGCGAACCTCATCGGCCTCATTATCGTGGGCAAGATACTCATGTCCGCGCTGTCCCGCGTCGACTCGATCGGCAAGGACCTTCCGCCGTTCTATCTCTATATCGATGAGTTCCAGAACATCACCACCGATTCCATCGCCACCATCCTGTCCGAGGCGCGCAAGTACAAACTCTCCCTCAACATCGCCCATCAGTTCATCGCACAGCTCGACCCAAAGATAAAGGATGCCGTCTTCGGCAACGTGGGATCGATGGCCGTCTTCCGCGTCGGCGCCGAGGACGCCGAATATCTCGAAAGGCAGCTCTCGCCGGTGTTCACCGCAAAGGACATCATGAATGTCGACAATTACAATGCCTACGTGAAGATGCTCGCCGGCGGCATCCCGCAGAAACCCTTTAACATTGGCGTGCCTGCGCCGCAGAAGGGCGACGCCGTTCTTGCGGAAAAGCTCAGAGAACTCTCGCATCTGACATTCGGTCGTCCGCGCGCCGAGGTGGAAGCCGAGGTCATGGCCAAGTATAGGAAGGAGGAGGTTAAGGCTGCCCCAAAACTATAGCCTCAAGGTGCTTGCCGATTCTCTCGGAAAGCGCTTTAATAAGGGCATGAAGGAACAATTTGATGGCGTTGAGGCAATGAACAAGGCGGGTTTCGTCGAGTTTCTGGCGCAATTCAAGGACGCCGAGAGCTTCGACGCAAATGATGCCGAGGCACTCGAGGTGCGTTATAAGGCTTTCCAGAACAAGGCAGAGACCTCAAAGAGGCTCTCCTCGATGATCAGGTCGGAGGCGGGTCTGAAGGATCTCGGCATCGAATTCACCGATGCGGAGCTCGAGCCGCATATCGGCGGCCGCGTCGAGGAGATCGCCCACGAGAATCCCGAGAAGATAAACGAGCTGTTCGACGCCATGAAGGAGTTTCAGACTCTGACGAACGAGGTGGCGGAGGCCGAGAAGAGGATTGCCAAGCTCACCGAGAGCGGCGACCTTGAGGCGAGCGTCAAGGAGCTCAAGAAGAAGCAGGAGACCCTTGAGACCGCGGCGGAGACCGAGAGGTTCTTCACCGGTGGCGGCTCATGGGGATCGCGCATGGCGGCCTCCTATGAAAAGTTCACCTTTGGTCACGCAGTCGATTTTGCCAAGGACTGGCTGAAGAAAAACCCGGGAGAGCCGGAAGTCGGTTCGAGGAAGGAGATGGAGAATTTTGTGACCGAGAACTCAGGCTCGCGTCGCAGGCACGAGGCTCGCCTCACGGTAAAGAATGACTATTCGATAGAGCTCGACGGCGACGCCATAGAAGCCGAGCTCGAGAAGACAAAGACCGAGATAGAGGCAAGGTCTGCCCAGCTCGACGCTTTGGGAGAACTCGAAAAGCAGCATGCTGACGCCAAGGAGCGATTCGCCGAGATTCGCGAGATGATCCTTGCGGGCGTGGGCACGAACGAGGGACTCAGGGACCTGGCAAAGAAGAAGGCATCCGACAGGCTCTCAGCCCTCATCAAGTCGGATCCCGAGAAGGCCATGGTGTTCTTTGGGGACCTTCAGAAGGCGAGCGGTGAACCTCGGTTCGGCATCAACTATGTAGAGGGGAAGGAGGCCGAACTTCAGAAGGAGATCGAGGTCCGCATCGACGAGCGCGTGACCGCTGATTTGAAGAACGTCATCGAGAAGACGCCCTTCGGCACCAAGGCATATGACAAGCTCATGAAGTCGCTTGAGGCATTTGTCGGCAAGCAGAAAATAGGGACCAAGGAGGGCGATGTCGCTCGAGCCTTCATCCTCGACACCCTCAAGAAGGTTGCCGATGAGATATCTCCTGCGGACAAGGCTCGTGGACTGCTCGTTCGATTCGCCCTCGCCCGAATCTCAGCCGCATCTAAATAAAAAAACATGAACGATTTTGATTCAAAAAAACTCGACGGGCTGCTCGAAAGCGGAAACCTTGCGGAAGCGGGCGCCCTCATCAAGTCTGCCTTTGCCGGCTCGGACGGGAAGGGCGCGCGCGCCGACGTCGCCATAGACTCTGTCCTGGCCTATGTGAAGCTGTCCAATGCCGCCAATCGCCGCTATCTGGAGTCCCTTCAGAGCACGGAGGACCTTTTGAGGAAGACTGGGTCTACCGAGGGTAAGGTATCTGACATGGTGAAGATCGCGGGCATCAAGTCAGGGTTGCGGGCGGCATAGTAGGGTCTTTTACGGGGCGTTACTTCTAGATGACCCCGTTTCGAATATGGAAAGCAAAAAGCGCCCAGAGGGGCGCTTTTTGCATAGAGGGGAATGACGTTCGGCGTTCGTCAGTCCACTACTGTAAAGTACACATTGATAGTACGGAGTGGCTCGACAGTTTCTTTCAAAGTCTTGGGGATTCCTTTATTTGCCCACAAAACAGGCCTAAAGGCAAAGACATTTTGAGTTTTAACCCGATTCTGCTAGGATTACAGCCTGTAGGCAACTACAGTTAAATGTCGGCATAGCTCAGGTAGTTAGAGCATGGCACTCATAAAGCCAAGGTCGATGGTGCAAGTCCATCTGCCGACACACGTGATTTTTTTGGCGTTATATGCTTAAATGGTTTGCGTACGCGTCTTAAAAGGCGCGTTCGGTTATCAACAATGCGGGTGTAGCTCAGCTGGTTAGAGCGCGTCCCTGTCACGGACGAGGTCGTGGGTTCGATCCCCATCACTCGCGCATTACGCATGAAATCCCGACATATAGATGTCGGGATTTTTGCTATGTGGCCGAATATGTGTGAAATGATTGATAAAATTCATTAAATAGTCTATTCTTGTGAAGCGCTCTTTTTAATAGGTGAATAAAGTAAACAAGCCGATGTAGCTCAGTTGGTAGAGCACGTCATTGGTGGGTTCGTAAAAACCCTGCCCACTGGGGCGGTAACGCCTCAGTGAATCCCGAATTACGGTTAAAGACCCTCTGGGTTAAGACCGTGGCGCCTTATAAGCGCCCGAACGACTGACAAGGGTCTCCGCGCAAGCGGAGAAAGATACAGTCTAGTCCTCCCGCAAGGTGAGGTGTAAACGAATGACGAGGTCTCCAGTTCGATCCTGGACGTCGGCTCAGACAGCGAGAAGAGGTATGGCGAATGCCAGATTAGTTCAGTGGTAGAACACTACTTTCGTAAAGTAGGGACGTGGGTTCGATTCCCGCCTCTGGCTCAGAATGAATGATCCACGCAAACGAATCGGGGAGATCGAGGTTCTGATGGCCGACGCGGCCTTCTGGGAGAACAAGGATACGGCCCAGAACATACTCAGGGAATTGAACGATCTCAAATCGGCGCTCGCCGAGACCGAGAAGTACGAGAGGGGGAATGCCGTCGTCACCATATTCTCGGGGGCGGGTGGCGACGATGCCGAGGACTTCTCCCGCATTATCCTCGAGATGTATCTTAAGTACGCCGACCGCAAGGGCTGGGGCGTTTCCTTTGTCCATCAGAACAAGAATGAACGGGGTGGCTATCGCAACGTCACCATCGAGATGTCGGGCAAAGGGGCGTATGGCACCCTGAAGAACGAGTCGGGCGTGCATCGCCTCGTCCGCATATCGCCCTTTAACTCGAAGAAGCTCCGCCACACCTCGTTCTCGCTCGTCGAGGTCATACCGAAGTTCGAGAAGTTCACCTACGTATCCATACCGCCCGAGGAGCTGCGCGTCGAGTTCGCCCGATCGTCGGGTCCCGGAGGCCAGAACGTCAACAAGCGCGAGACTGCCGTGCGCCTCATCCATATCCCGACCAAGATATCCGTTCACGTCGATTCCGAGCGTTCCCAGGCCGACAATCGTTCGCAGGCCATGGACATACTTCAGGCAAAGCTCTATAAGCTCAAACAGGACGAGCAGAAGTCCAAGGAGAGCGGCATGTACATATCCAAGACGACTGACATCGAGTGGGGAAGCCAGATTCGCTCGTACGTCATTCATCCTTACAAGATGGTCAAGGACCACCGAACTGGTGCCGAGACTTCCAATGTGGAGGCCGTGCTCGAGGGTGACATAGATCTCTTTCTTGAGGCTGAAAAGTCCCTATAAAGTGATACAATAGGGAGACATGATTCAGTTCGACAAAGTAAGCAAGATATACGCCGACAAATCCATCGCCCTCGATGACGTGACGCTTCACATAAAGCCCCAGGAGTTCGTCTCGATCGTTGGGCACTCGGGCGCGGGCAAGACTACTCTGGTAAAGATGATTCTCATGGAGGAAGCTCCCACCCGGGGAACGGTCCATTTCGAGTCAATAAACGTCAACAAGCTCCGTCGCAAGGATGTGCCTGGGTATCGCCGCCGCATAGGGACGGTGTTTCAGGATTTCAGGCTGATACCGAACAAGACTGTGTTCGAGAATATAGCGTTCGCCATGGAGGCGGCGGGTCGCACCGATGAGGAAATCGCGTCTGACGTCCCCCACGTGCTCGGTCTCGTCGATTTGGGCCGCAAGATTTGGAACTTCCCCCACGAGCTCTCGGGAGGAGAGAGGCAGCGCGTCGCCATCGCTCGTGCCATCGTCAATCAGCCTGACATCATCATTGCCGACGAGCCGACGGGAAACCTGGATCCAGTCAACACCTATGAGATTGTCCAGATACTCAAGAAGATAAATGACTTGGGCACCACCGTCATACTGACTACCCACAACAAGGGCGTCATCGAGTCCATCGGACGACGTGTCGTCACCATGGAGAGGGGAAGGATAGTCAGGGACGATAAGGATGGTAAATATGCGCTCTAATTGGCTATAATACTTTAAACACCATGTTTTGGATCAACACAAAGCGCATCTTGAGGTCAGGCTTCGTTTCCTTCGCCAGAAACAGCTTCGTCTCCCTCTCGTCCGTGCTCATCATCACGGTGACCCTCTTCGTGCTCGGTGGCATCATGTTCTCGGGAGCCCTTCTCAGATCGTCCCTCGAGGAAATACAGTCCAAGGTTGATGTCAACGTCTATTTCGTGACGGGCGCAGCGGAGCCAGACATCCTCGCCCTCAAGAACAAGCTTGAGGCCTTGCCTGAGGTTGCCAAGGTCGAGTATGTGACTCGTGATCAGGCCCTCGCCAACTTCAAGGACAAGCATCAGAACGACGAGATAACCCTTCAGGCCCTCGATGAGCTTTCTGATAACCCTCTCGGTGCCATACTCAACATAAAGGCAAGGCAGACATCGCAGTACGAGGGCATCGCCGCGTTCCTCGATTCCGAAAGCTCGGGCAAGGATAATCTCGTGGACAGGATAAACTACTATCAGAACAAGACCGCCATCGACACCCTGTCCAAGATGATAGACGGCGGCACCAAGATCGCCTTCGGGGTCACCCTCATACTCGTCCTCATATCGATGCTCATCGCCTTCAACACCATTCGCCTCGCCATCTATATCGCTCGAGAGGAGATATCCGTCATGCGCCTGGTTGGCGCGAGCAATAAGTACATCAGGGGCCCATTCGTGGTCGCGGGCATCATGTATGGAGCAGTCTCAGCTCTCCTGACGCTCCTGCTTCTCTATCCTGCCGCCTACTGGGTCTCATCCGTCACCCATACGTTCTTCGGCGGCTTTGACACATTCCGTTATTATTTGACCAATTTCGGCCAGATATTCATCGTCATATTCGGAAGCGGCGTGGCCCTCGGCGCGGTCTCAAGCTATCTCGCGGTGCGAAAGTACCTCAAGCTCTAGTGCCATGACACAGAAGGTCATCCTTTCAGCCCTGTCGCTCCTCGCAGCGGGGGTAATTGCGTTATGGGCGCGTCCCACGAGTCTCAATACCGGCGTCTTTTTCTGGAGGGACGGCGCTATCGCACGGGAGGCAAGCATTCTCTTTGTGGGCGACATGATGTTTGATCGCACCATTCGCTCGATGTCGGAGAGGCGGGGCGGGGATTACCTTTTCGCCTGCGTCATCGACTATATCAAGGGCTTTGACCTGGCCGTGGGGAACCTCGAGGGAACCATCACCGACAATCCGTCGCTCAGCCAGAGGACGCTTCCCGGCGAGGCGGGGAACACGACATTTACCTTTCCGACCTCGACGGCCGAGCTTCTCAGGCGAAGCGGCATTGGGGCGGTCTCGATCGCGAACAATCATATATTTGATTTCGGCAGGTTTGGAGTCGAGAGCACGAGGGAATATCTGACCGCCGCGGGCGTGCAGCATTTCGGGGATCCCATCGATCCAGCCCAGAAGTCCCTCGTCAAAGACGTGAATGGCCTTGGCATAGCCCTTGTTGGCTTCAATCAGTTCCTTGGCGTCGACAGTGCCACGGCGACAGTTGCCGAGATACAGGGCCTGCGGGCGAATTCAGATGCGATCATAGTCTTTTCTCACTGGGGAGATGAGTATGTTCCCGTCACGGATGGCCAGAGGGCGATTGCCCATGCCTTTATCGATGCTGGCGCCGATGCGGTCATCGGGGCGCATCCCCACGTCATACAGGAGCATGAGGTGTATAAAGGGAAGTCAATCTACTATTCCCTGGGGAATTTCATGTTCGACCAGTACTGGGAGGATGCCGTGAGAGACGGCCTGGTTCTCGAGGCCCACCTGTCCGATCGTTCGATTTCTTTCATTCCTCGCCATGTCCTGGGAACGCGCGGCCGAGGCCCCTGCCTTTCAAATGGTCTATGAGTGTTTTGCCTTAGGGGCCGGTTCGATCTTTCTGGTTGCAGTTCGAATAGGTTGCTGTGCCATTTTCCTCGATGAAGGCCGTCGTCCCCTTGTTCCAGAACACGAAGGACTCGTCGGCGTTTGCATAGCGTGCCCCTGATGCCGACAGGGCGTGGGGGAGCGTGACGTTGCTTCCGTCGCTGAGGGAAAGCGTCACTGACTCGTTCTTGTATGTCGCCCAGACACTTTTGCCGTCTACGCATTCGTAGACGATGAACTGGGCTGAGGTTGGATCGAGCTTTGCGTTGGGAAGCGGGCTTTTCTCGGGCGACCCATAGCTCATTCCAAGGCCGAAGGCGATAATGAAGACCGCCACGAACAAGGCTACGGTCAACATTCGGGAAGGCTTAGATATTTTGTTCCAGAATATTTTCACCCCGTTAGTTTATCACGAATGCGTTTCCTGGTGTACAATTCGTCACTATGAATGACCTGGATCTCATTCGCGCATATAAAGACGGTGATTCCGCAGCCTTTGAACGGCTTGTAGATGCATACGTCGACCGCATCTTCTCGTTCGTGAGGCGCCTCTCGGGGGACGACACCGTTGCCGAGGATGCCACACAAGAGACCTTTATAAAGGTCTGGAAGGGGATTGTCCGCTTTGACGAAAACAGGTCGTTTCGAGCCTGGATATTCGCCATCGCCCGCAATGCTGCCGTCGACATACTGCGCAGGAGGAGGGACGTCCCCTTCGCCTCGATTGACGCGCGCGGAGATGATGACTCTTCGTTCGCCGAGTCAATTGTCGATGATTCCCCTCTGCCAGACATCGTCGCTGAGGATTCCGAGCTCAGGCGGGCCATTGATGCCGTCCTTGGGAAGGTGGATGCCGTTGATCGATCAATAGTGCTTCTGCATGGCTCCGAGGGCCTGACATTCGAGGAAATCGCCTTGATTCTCGACAGGCCCATGAACACGATAAAGAGCAGGTATAGGCGCGCCCTGCTTAAACTTCGAGTCGAGCTTGGTGGTTCGAGGCAGGCGATGATGCACCAAAAGGTTGATCTATAACGTATATAACAGTCATGAGCGCAAACTCACAAAACCCATTCGGCGCAGTGTTCCCTCTGAAGGCCCCCGAATCGCTTCGGGGCTCGGTGCTCGCGCGCGTGGCGCGCGAGCAGAAGAGGTCATTCGCCATGCGAATGGCAATCTCCCTCTCTGTCGAGATCGTCTCAGTCGCGGCGGTGGCAGGCTCTCTCTCCTACATTGCCCAGTCCCTTACCGCTTCGGGCATGTACGGATACCTCGGTTTGATATTCTCTGACGGAACGGGACTTCTCGGCTACTCGAAAGAGCTCGTTCTGTCCCTCGTCGAAGCCACTCCCGTCCTTGCGGTCGCGGGCATCATGGCGGCGGCGCTTTTCTTCGGATGGTCGACGCTTCGCCTCGTCAGGCAGTCTAGGTCCGTCTCTCTATACGCTTAATCGTCACGCATAGCACACTTATATGAACGTACACTCAAAGATTCACCATATCGTTAATTCGATTAAGCCCCATTCAAGGGGGGCCAGGGTTTTTGCCTCCGTGGGCCTGGCCCTCATCTGCGCCCTTCTCATATTTCAGGCAGGCGTCGCTGTGGGTTACAGGAAGGCCTCTTTCTCGCGCGAGCTCGGAAACAATTTCTACAGAATGTTCGATGGGGGCTTTGGCTCGCAGGGCCGCGGGGGAATGATGCCTCCCCCTGGATTCATGTTCGCCGAGAACCTTCCTGGCGGCCATGGCGCTACCGGCCGTATCGCGAGCCTCAATCTCCCGTCTTTCATCGTGGTCGGTCCCGACGGCATAGAGAGGGTGGTGGTCGTCAGTGATGACACGGATATTAGGCGCTTCCGAGAAACTCTAGAGCCTGCCGATCTCGTCGTGGGCGACCAGGTGGTCGTTCTCGGCTCGCCGGACGAGGCCGGACAGATCAGCGCTCGACTTATCAGAATCATGCCTCCACAGCAGAATTAAAATATAATATATTTCCATGAATCTACCTCTGAGCAAGGCGAATCCTAAGACTGTCTGGGCTTGGTCTATGAGTCACAAGAAGGTGACGCTTCTCATCCTAATCGCCATTGGCCTCGGGGGCTACGGCATTTACTCCATGTTCGGTTCGACAATGGGTGCCGTCAAGACAACGATCGGCGTTGCCAAGAAGGGCTCTGTCATATCAAAGGTAACGGGAAGCGGACAGGTTACAGCCATCACCCAGACCGACGTGACGAGCAATGTGTCGGGAGACATTGATTCCGTGAGCGTCTCGGCAGGGCAGGAGGTGAGGGCTGGAGACGCGCTTGCCCGAATCGACAGCAAGACCGCCGTGAAGGCCGTCACCAATGCCGAACTCTCGGTTGCCAATGCCCAGATCGCCTATGACAAGGCCCTCAAGCAGAATGGCGACCAGGCAGATGGTTCGTCCGTATCTGACCTCAGGAAGGCCTATGAGAAGGGCTACGATGCGGTTACCAACACCTTCATTGACCTTCCCATCATGTTCATTGAGGTGGGCAATCTCTTTTACACGCCAGCGCATTCACCGTATTTCTCGGACACGAATGTCCGCTCGATGTCGAACGGCACCGATGCCGTGACTTACAAATACCAGGCAGGGGTGCTCTTCGACAAGTCAAAGGCCGAGTATGACTCGAGCTTTGCCGACTACAAGACCCTCTCCGCAAACTCCGATCCCGACAAGATACGGGCCTTCCTCGACAAGACATACGCTCTTTTGAGGGATTTCTCGTCCGCCCTTACTGGAACCTACAGCACCATCGATTACATAAACACCAGAACGTCAAACCCTCCCTCTCAGATAGCCTCGGACAAGAGCCTCCTCGCCTCATACATAGGCAAGGTCAATGCGGACGTGGCAAGCGTGTCGAGCTCGATTACGGCCATCGAGGATGCAAAGGACAGCTCGGCGAGCGCATCGCTTTCCCTCAAGTCTGCCGAGCTCACCTTGAGCCAGCAGAAGGACGCCCTGACTCAGGCGCAGCAGGATCTCGCCGATCACACCGTCCGCGCGCCCTTCGACGGCATCGTATCCAAAGTCGTCGCGGAAGTCGGCAACAAGGCTTCGGTAAACGGATCGATTGCCACCATCATCACCAAGAGCCAGAACGTTGCCCTCTCGTTCAACGAGATTGACGCGGCGAAACTTGTGAAGGGGCAGAAGGCAAATCTCACCTTTGATGCCATCGAAGGTCTTACCCTTACTGGAACCGTCACTGATATAGATGTCGTCGGAACGGTGAGTCAGGGTGTAGTGAGCTATGGGGCAAAGATAAGCTTCGACACCAACGATGACCGCATTAAGCCGGGCATGACCGTGAGCGCCTCCATCATCGCCGCCTCTCGCGAGGACGTCGTGGTGCTTCCTTCGAGCCTCATAAAGTCGAAGGCCGGGGAGAGCTATGTGTCGACGCCGACCGGCTACGTATTGGTCGTCACGGGACTCACGGGCGACAGCCTCACCGAGATCATCTCGGGCATGAATGTCGGTGACCAGTACATTTCTTCCACGGTGAGCGTGTCCACGGCCGCCGCGACAAAGACCGCGGCCTCGTCACTGTTCGGCGGTGCGGCGGCCGGCGGGAGGACTACGGGCGCCAATGCCACTCGTAGCGCCACCAAGGCCCTTGGTCAATAAGGCCCCACTCACCCCAAACACATGATCGAAATCAAAGACGTCACCAAGACATACGACAGCGGCGGAGATGCATCCTTTCAGGCGCTCAGGGGTGTTGGTTTCACCGTGCACGACGGCGAGTTCGTCGCCATCATGGGACCATCCGGATCGGGCAAGTCCACCCTCATGCACATACTGGGCGCCCTCGACACGCCGACCTCGGGGACATATCACCTCGACGGCAAGGACGTCTCGACTCTCACTGACGACGAGCTCGCCGACATTCGCCGCCAGAAGATAGGCTTCGTCTTCCAGGCGTTTAACCTGCTCCCGCGCACGACCGTGCTGCGCAACGTCATGCTTCCCCTCGTCTATGCGGGCATGAGCGAGGAGGAGAGGGAGAGGCGGGCGCGGGAAGCACTTCTCGCGGCGGGCATGGACGAGAGCCATTTCAAACACCTCTCCAACCAACTTTCGGGAGGCCAGATACAGCGTGTGGCGATCGCCCGTGCCCTGGTGAACGAGCCATCTCTCATCCTCGCCGACGAGCCGACGGGAAACCTCGACTCGAAGACGGGGCAGATAGTCCTCGGCACCTTCCAAAAGCTGAACAGGGAATTCGGCAGGACAATCATACTCATCACCCACGAGCCGGACGTCGCCGAACACGCGGATCGCATTATCTTCATCAAGGATGGCATGATCCTCTCCGACTCCAAGGATCACGTGAAGCGAACTGTTTAGACCATATTGCCTAACATCCAATCATCACTATGAAACCACTCGACATACTCCATGAGACATACTCGGCCCTGGTCGCGAACAAGGTTCGCACGGGCCTCACCATGCTCGGCATCATCATAGGCATCAGCTCGGTGATCGCCATGGTCTCGATTGGCCAGGGTGCCCAGGCCACCATTCAGGCGAGCATACAGTCGATCGGGTCAAACCTCATCATGGTCTCCCCGGGCGCCCAGGCGACGGCAGGAGGCTATCAGGTGAGGTCCGCGGGTGGTTCCATCAAGACCCTCACCTACGAGGACGCCCAGGCCATAGCGGCGTCTATTTCAGGGGCGCAGTCCGTCACTGCCGAGCTTTCGGGCAGGTATCAGGTGGTGGCAAAGGGTACCAATACCAACACGACGGTGGACGGCACGACGCCGACCTATCCGGACGTCAGGAACATAAAGATGGCGGAAGGTGACTTCATTTCCGACCTTCAGCTCAAGGCGCTGTCCAAGGTCGCCGTGCTTGGGCCTACCGCGCGCGATAGCCTGTTTGGCGTCGGGGCGACGGATGTGGTGGGGAATACCCTGCGCATCAACGGCATGGAGTTCGTCGTCATCGGCGTCACTACGGCCAAGGGCAGCTCGGGCTTCGGTAGCGCCGATGACACCATATTCGTGCCGCTCACGAGCGCCCAGCAGTTCCTGGCGGGCAGCAAGCATGTCTCGTCCATCAGCGTCCAGGCCGTGGACTCGACGGTCATGGCACAGGCCCAGCTCGACGTCACCGACCTTCTCTTGAAGCGTCACAAGATAGTCGATTCGACCGAGGCAGATTTCAGCATAATGAACCAGAACGACATCGTGGCGACGGCGTCCAGCGTCACGGGAATATTCACCATACTCCTCGGCGCCGTCGCGGGCATCTCCCTCGTCGTCGGTGGCATCGGCATCATGAACATGATGCTCACCACCGTCACCGAGCGCACCCGCGAGATCGGCCTGCGCAAGGCGATTGGTGCCAAGAAAAAGGACATCAGCCGCCAGTTCCTGTTCGAGGCCGTTGCCCTCACCGTCGTCGGCGGGACCATTGGCGTGCTCCTGGGCTGGGCCATATCCTTTGCCATAACGTATCTCAACATCATCGCCACATCTATCTCGTTCGGCTCGGTGGCCCTGGCCTTCGGCGTTTCGGCCTTCATCGGCATCGTCTTCGGCTACTATCCGGCGAAGAGGGCGGCGGAGCTTAATCCTATTGAGGCTTTGAGGTATGAATAGAGTCGCCGGTTCTTTTCTGGCGCATGATTTGATAGAGTGTCCCTATGGACTCAATCGTATCGGCACTCAAAAAACTCTTCGGTTTCAAAGGAGACGTCTCCCTGAGTCGCATTGAGGCTGGTTTTCTCTGCGTCAACCATTCCGTGCTGGTTGACGGCGAGAGATATTTTCTCAAGGGATATAGGTTTGATGATGGGGAACAAGTCGCCGAGATTCATAAAATAAAGTTTTTCTTTTCGTCTGAAGGCGTACCTGTCATTCTTCCTCTCAGAAACAGCGAGGGAAATACGTATTTTTCCATCGATGGAAAGTATTATGCGCTTTTTCCTTTTGTGAAAGGCGTGCATCACAATCGGGGAAGTATGCCGTCCGCGGCCGTAAGCGCCCTCGGCACATTTCTTGCCAAGCTTCACAAAGCTGGAGCCAAGTGCAATTTTCCAGTTCGGGGGACATTCAAACATAAGGGTCCGGAAAGATTCAAGGTCGGTGCGGAAGAAATCCTGGGCATTATAAGGTCAAAGAAATCCCTCGATTACTTTGACGAGAAGGCCCTGGAAGGCCTTGAGTTCAAGATGGTCGTCTCTCAGAGAGACGGGGTTGATGTCGATACGCTTCTCATTGATCCGTTCGTGCTCCTTCACGGCGACTTTCACGAACAGAACGTGTTCTTCGATGACGCCATGCAGATAAAATATGTTTTCGATTTCGAGAAGGCGGTGATGGGCCCTCGGGCATTTGAGTTCTGGCGCTCCGCGGATTATATGTTCCTTAACGGGACTTTTTCCGATGATCGATTGACCCATGTTGCCGCCTATTTAAAGGCATACAATCGAGAAAACCCCATCAGCAAGCCTGAACTAGCGAGAGGTTTGGAAATCTATTACCAGCGTATCATCCATAGCCTATGGATTGAGAAGGAGCATTATCTCGAGGGAAGCACGAGGACTGACCACTTCTTGGATAATGAGACCGTGAAGTATCTTTCGGAGAAGAGGGTTGAGTTTTTAAATAAAATCATTTCTCTATGAAAACACTCTTTGTCTGCAGGGGTAATGTGGGACGAAGCCAGATTGCCGAGGCGCTATTCAGAAAGAGATTTCCGGAGGCTGAGGTGTCTTCTGCGGGAATTAAAATCAGTGGGCCAGAACAGCCTATCGGCGAGCTTGTGCCGCAGATACAGGAAGTTCTCGACGTCATGAATAAGGAGGGGATTGATGTGTCAGGAGCCGTCCGCAAGCAGCTCACGGAACAGATGGTCAAGGATGCCGACAAGGTAATCGTCATCATCGAGGATGGCGAGATCCTGCCCGAATACCTCTCTCATTCGTCGAAGCTGATTCGCTGGAATGTCGCCGACCCCAAGGGGATGAATCTCGAGCTTACGCGAAAGGTGAAGGATCAGATAAAATCCCTCATAGACTCAATCAGACAATAGTAATACGGAAAGGGGCCGCGGAACTTTCGTTCCGCGGCCCCTTTCCCTTTAAATATTATTCGATAAACGTCAGTGCCTTGCCCCTCTTTCCGCCTCGCCCGGTTCGCCCGATGCGGTGGACGTAGTCAGAGTAGGTGGCGGGGATGTCGTAGTTGATGACATGGGTCACGTCAGGGATGTCGAGGCCTCGCGCCGCGACGTCGGTAGCCACGAGCACCTGAAGGTTGTTCTCCTTGAACATCTTGAGGGCGCGCTGCCTCTGTCCGTGGTTCTTGTCTCCGTGTATTGATTCAGCCTTGAATCCGAGGTTGATGAGGTCGCGCGAGATTCGCTCGACGCCGTGCTTGGTCTTTCCGAATATGAGCACCTTGGCGAACTCCTTCTGGGCGAGGAGCTCCTTGAGTGCCTCGAGCTTGTTGCCTCGGCCGACGCGGACGACGTCCTGATCGACGCTCTTGGCGGTGTCCTGGGTCTTCACCGAGATGCGCACAGGCTCCCTGAGGAAGTCCTTGATGATCTTCTCGATGTCGGACGAGAGGGTAGCCGAGAAGAACAGGGTGTGCCTGTCCTTGGGCATGCCCGCCATGATCGATCGCATGTCGGCGATGAATCCCATGTCGAGCATTCGGTCGGCCTCGTCGAGGACGACGGTTTGGAACTCGGGGAGGCGAATCATGCGACGCTCGATGAGGTCCTTGAGGCGTCCCGGGGTTCCGATGATGAAATTGTACTGATACTGGAGGTCCTTGATCTGCTTGCCGAGGGCCATGCCCCCGACGCAGCACACCGAGAAGATCTTCATGCCGCGCACGAAGGTCTTGAGCTCGTCGTCGATCTGGATGGCCAGCTCTCGGGTGGGGGCCATGATGAGGATCTGCTGCTTGCGGTCGAGGAGCACCTTGTGTATGAGGGGGATGAGGAAGGCTGCGGTCTTTCCGGTTCCGGTGTTTGCGATGCCCACGATGTCTGAGCCGTTCAGGATGTGCGGGATGCACCTGTCCTGGATGGGGGTAGGGGTGGTGTAGCCCTTTGCGATGACCGACGCCTTGAGGGTCGTGTCTATCTTGAAGTCCGCGAATGCGTGCTCGGGCACGAAGTTCACCACCTCCTCGGTTATGGTCGCCTTGTTGATGAATCGGGTGTGGTCGATGCGCTCGCTGAAGCCTCCTCCGCGACCGCCTCGGCTTCCGCCTCCGCGATATCCGCCGCCCCCTCCGCCGTAGCGGGAGGCAGACGAGTATGAGGAAGAAGGGCGTGATGAACCGCCTCCGTGATAGGGCGCGCGCCTTGGCGCCGAGCCCGCATATCCACCCGACGATGGTCGGGACGAGTATGACGAAGATCCGCCTGATGCGGGTCGCGGTGATGAGTGAGACGATCCGTGGGATGCGCTCGATGAGGGTCGTCGTGCCGGGGCACCCTTTCCGAACGAGCCTCGGTCGAAGGCTCGGCTATGGTTGGCCGGCCTGAGATTCTTGTTTATTGGCATTGTGCTTGTCTATAACCCCTAGTCATTAATGTAAAAATGCGACTAGTATGTAGTCTCGTGGGGTTTAGATGAAGCCTTGTAGGAAACAGCCTTAAAACCGGCAGAGAGTTAGTTATGTGGCTATTATATACCTAAATTAGGCTACTGTCAACGTTAATCGCTTAATTGAATATGAGCTCAATCGCGCCCGTCGTGTATGAGGTCAGGTCGGTTGCCGTCTGGGTGAGACCGGTGTATCCGGCGCCCCCTCCGCCCCCTCCGCCTCCGCCTGAAGCGCTTGCCGATCCTGTAATCGCCGCCACGTTGCCTGAGGCGCCTCCGCCGTACCCCCCGCCTCCCCCCGCGCCGTTCGGCATGTTGCCCAGTCCGGGGAAGTAGAGTGTCCCTCCCGCGCCTCCCGTCCCCCCGCCTCCGCCGTACCCACCTCCGTTGTTTCCGTTGTAAGCAGTGCTTTTCCTGATGCCGCCCACGCCGTCATGCCCCCCAAAGCCCTTGTCGGAGACAGTGCTTCCTCCGTTTGCTCCGGCGATGCCGATACCCCCTCCGCTACCCCCAAAGGTGGCGACGGTCGTGGCGGCGCCACCTCCTCCAACGGTCGCCCACACGTTGGCGACGCTCAGGTTGCTCACGTGGGAGCCCCCTCCTCCGATGCGTTGGGCGAGGGTTGTCACCGTGGTGCCTCCGGATATGAACTTCATCAGTATCTGGTTGCCGGCCGTAACATTGAAGGTTGCCGTAGACATTCCGCCATTTCCTCCATAGCCGACCGACGCTCCTCCGTTGTCACCGCCCTTTCCGCCCTTCAGCTGCACGGTCATCGTGGTTGCGCCCAGGGGGACCAGGATGGTCACCCCTCCGCCACCGGCCGCAACCGATCCGGCCGGGGCTGACTGCCCGTTGACCCAGAGGATGGTCGCTATCGGCCCACAGGGCGCGAGCACGACGTTTGGGGCATTGTTTCTGAATAGGCTCCACTCGTTCGAGGTCTTGGTCGGCACGAAGATGTCCTTCGAGTTGTTGTTTATGACCTTCTTGCACACGCTGAACTCGTTGACGGTGAGGTTGCCTCCCGTCTTTGTCACCTGATATGACGTGGCGGCAAGGGCGATGCCCGATAATGCCAGTGCGGACAGGATGAGGACGAGAACGGGCGACGTCCTGACGAAAGCCCTTATCGTTTTTGCGTAGATCATAATGATTGTTGTGCTGGGATAATCATATCATCTCGTGGATCAAAACGGTCATGTCAGCTACTGGGTCGCGTATTTCACGAGCTCGCCTATTTGCAGGGCTATGAAGGCGAGATAGAAGACCAGGAGCACTCCGCCCTCGCGCCTTGTCAGCTTTGAGTCCGATCGGGCGAACAGGAAGAAGACGACGAGGCCGATGACGAGAAGGATGGTGGTCGAGGTGGTCTCGCCGGTGTTGAAGAGGAAGGCCCCGCTCGCGAAGGGCAGCATGCCGAATATGAAGGTGTTCACGGCCGATGATCCGATATAGTCGCCGAAGGCCACGTCGGAATGATTCTTGATGACGGACCTGATTGCCACCGTGAACTCGGGGATGTTGGTGCCAAGCGACAGGAGCAGGAGGCCGACCAGGGACGTCGGCGCGCCGAAGAGCAGGGCAAAGAAGACCGCCTGGTCGACGAGGACCTTTGAGGCGAAAAAGATCATCACGCCGCCGAGGAGTATGCGCCCGATGTCGGTGATGAGGGGGCGTTTGATGTCGAAAGGCCTCTTGACTGCCGCCGTGTCGGGTATGTCCTGCTTCTGGCGATAGATCGAATAGACGAGGGTTATGTAGACGAGTATGGAGACGAGCCCGTCGACGCGCGTCACGTTGCCGTCGATGACGAGGAGCGCCGGCAGGGCGACGGTGGTGAGGGCGAGGAGCAGGTTCCGGCGCGACAGGGTATTTCGCAGCTCTATCTTGCCCGCGAGCACGGCGAGCAGGGGAACGATGAAGAGGAGCACGACGAATGACCCGCCGATCAGGTTGCCGACGGACACCTCGGGCACGCCTTTGAGGGTTGCGTTGGTGGCGACCGAGAACTCGCTGATTGATGTGAGGAAGCCGAGAAGGAAGAACGCGGCGGTAAAGCCTGTTTTTTTAAAGCGTCGGGCGAGGTGGGTGACCGATTCGATGAGGACTCCCGCGAAGTACCAGACTATGCCGATGGACGAGACGAAGAGGAATATGTTGACGAGGGTGGTGGAGCTCATGTGTTTTTTTGTTGGGTCAAGTATATCAAATAGCGTTTGATTAGGGCATATCTAAGCCTGGTTTGCCGCGTTTGAGTTTTCTCGGTGGGCGAGTTAGGATGTCCGGTAGGGTCCCGTTCTCGGTGCATATGGCATGCTACTGGGGACAGCCTCGTTAAAAACGTGGTCCAGAGTCTATGAGTCGTGTCGGCGGGCGGCCTTGTCATGGGGCGTTAGGTTCCTTCACCATGTGGGGGATAGGTGCCCTCTGCCAAGGGGGTGTCAATTATCGGTCAGGGCTTGCATCGCCTCTCGGCGTTCTTGTTCTCTCTGGTCTGTGCAGCACAACCAAGAATCCCTGTACCTCAGCGCAATAGTCTCGTTGTCGGCATGTCTCTCTGGACCACGCTGACTTTCGGCAAGCGATCCCTCGGGACGCTTGCTTTTTCTTTTTCCAGGGCCTAATGTCAGGGAAATTGATCTATGAAAACAAATATCTCTGTTCCTGCTTTCAGGATGTTCAGGTTCCGGGATTTGAATCCCGTAAGCAAGCGAGTCAAGGTTCGTGTCATCGGCTCGCCAAACGAGGCCATGAGGGTCGTGCACAGGCATTTTATCGAGCATCTGCGAGACCTTGAGATAGACATGCCGAGCGCCACGGCCTGTCGTGAGGGGAGTTCCGCCGTGAAGAGCGTCATGAGGCACCTCAAGAGGGGACGGCGGTCCTTCAATAGGTATGTGGTGCTGCTCGACATCAGCTCGGCGTATCAGTCGGCGCGCATCGACAGGATGTTGGACGCCCTCGCGAGCGTCAGTCCAGACATCGCGGCATCCAAGGATGAGACCAGGGAATTTCTTCTCGCCAACTTCTTCGATGAGGGTGGCGGGCTCGTCACGGGAGGCCCTGCTTCACCTGATCTGTTCAACATCTACTGCGAGGTTCACATTGATCGGACTCTGAGGGCGCTCTGTGCCGGGCACGGCATCGTCTATACGAGATACCTCGATGACCTGATGTTCTCGTCTCGGACTCCCATCGGACACAGGAAGCGACAGTCCCTGCGTGCCGTCGTCGAGTCCGTCGGCTTCCGCATCAGCGACAGGAAGGCCGAGACCATCGACTTGCGCAAGGGTGCGGCCGTGGTGAACGGTGTCGGCCTAACGCTGGAAGGCAGGCTGTTCCTGCCCGGCCACATGTTGCGGAACATTCGGGGGCTTCTCCATGTTGGCCTTACTAAGGGCACAGTCAAGCCGTCGATTATTCACGGCAAGATGGGCTTGCTTGGCGGCATCATCCGGTTCAATGCAGGAAAGACGGAATCTGAGAAGCGCGTCATACAGATGTATCGAGAGTATCAGCGTCTGCAACGCGCAAGGCGAGCCGGCCAGTAGTTACTGGCCGGCTTTTATTTATCCAAATCCAGGGTCTCGTCGACGCGGATTTTCGCCACGAACTCGGGCACGTGGGAGACGAGTATCATTGCCCCCTGATAGTCGTGCAATGCCTGGGCGATGACGGGAAGGTGACGGAAGTTGATGTGGTTGGTCGGCTCGTCGAGTATGAGTAGCCCTGGCTTCTCGAGGACGAGGCGGGCGAAGGCCACGAGGCCCTTCTGTCCCTCTGACAGGCTACCGATCTTTGTGCCCATCATCTCGGGCGTGATGAGGAATCCCGCGGCCACGGCGCGCATTGTCTCCTCGCTTTTCTTTTCAGTCACCTCGATGAGCGAGTCGTGCACGGTGTCGTTGAAGTCGAGGGTGGAGAAGTCTTGCCTGTAATATCCGACGCGGATGCCCGGGGTGATAATCGATCCCTCGGACGTGCCCTTGGCGATGGCCTCGAGCAGGGTGGACTTGCCGATGCCGTTCGGGCCCTTCAGTATGAGGTGCTTGTTGCGCTTGAGGACGAGATTCGTCTTGCGCTCGGTCGCCTTGTGGTCGCGTATGACCTTGTAGGAGACGATCTTGATGATCTCGCCGACGAATTCCGGCTGAGAGGGGATGGTGAAGGCGCGTATGGTCTTATCCTCCTTGCGCACGTCCACCTTCTGTTCCTCGAGCTCCTCGGCCTTCTCTCGCATCCTCTTTGCCACGAGTCGCATCTGGCCTCCCTTGTTGGCGAACATGTTGGCCTGGTCCTTGTTGTCCTGAATCTCCTTGGCGAGGCGGGCGTTCTTCATGTTCTCGCGCTCGATTCGCTTCGAGATCTCGCCGACCACGTCAAAGTAGTTGCCGGCATATTGCTCGATCTTCTTGGTGAAGACGTCGAGGTAGAGGACGCCGTCAGTGAAGGAGTTGAGGAACTCGGCGTCGTGGGATATGACGACCACGGTCTTCTTGTAGTTCTTGAGAAAGTGGGTGAGGTGCTCGATGCCGGCATGGTCGAGGTTGTTTGTCGGCTCGTCGAGGAGGAGCAGGTCGGGATTCTGTATGAGGGCCGAGGCGAGGAGCAGTCGTGCCTGCTGTCCGCCCGAGAACGATCGCACGATGCGATCGTGGGGGGCCTTGAAGTTCACTGCCTCGAGCACGTCGTCGATGCGCGGGTCTATGTCGTATATCTTCTTGTCGAAGCACTTCTCGAAGAAGGCGCGGACGGTGAGGTCGAGGTCATCGCGGGGGATGACCTGTCGCGCGGTCGCCATGGTCATGCCCTGGGCGCGGTTTATGGTGCCCGACTCCGGCTTTGACTCGTCGGCGATGAGGCCGAAGAGGGTGGACTTGCCCGCGCCGTTCTGTCCCATGAGGGTCACCTTCATTCCGCGACGTACGGAAAAGCTCGTCTCGACGAGGATCGGCTTGTTGTGGCCGTATTCGAAGGAGACATTGTCGAAGCTGAGTATCGTGTCGTTTTTCGCCATGTCTAAAGAGATTACCCTAATAAAGGCATTAGGGCAAAGTTAGATAGGCGAGGGGCGATGATTACGCTATCGGATTCTGCCCGCGGATGATCCTGACGAGGAACATTACGACGGCGATAACGAGGAGGATGTGGATGAATGATCCGATGGTGTAACCGGTCACTATTCCGAGAAGCCAGAGAACGAGAAGTATTATTGCAATTGTTGTAAGCATGCACCCATTGTACTCCTGTCGCCTACATCATGCGACTGAGCCTGTACCCGAGCCAGATGCCCGCAAAGCCGCCGACGGCCGCAAGGACGGTCGCCCACATCGAGAACGCACCGTCTCCCCAGATGGAGGGAAGGAATCCGCCGATGGCCGAGCCGATCGCCATGCATATGTATATGAGAGTCTTTCTGCTCATTGGCTTTTAGTATAGCAAATGCCGCGGTCAACATGAAAAAAAGGCGCTTCGCTCGCGCGGGCGCCCTCTGTCTATCTCAGTCCGCGGCACTCCCTGATGAGCCTGATGAGGTTGTGGACGTTCTCCGGAACGATTCGATCCGTGACGATGGTCCTGGGATAGTTGTGCGCTATATCGAGGCGCAGGCCGTCCTCGCTGCCGGGTCGGACGAAGTCCTTGATGAAATCCATGCCCCCTCGCGGTTTGATGTATCGGTAATAGGGGTCAGGGTACTCCGCCTCTATCACGATGGAATCATCGATTCTCGAGCTGCAATACAGGGTCAGGTCCCGAAACGAGGCGAACCACGTCGGCGGGTTGACGAGCTGGTCACGTATGATGAGCGTCATAGGTCCTTTGTTGAGGTTTCTGTTCGGTTTGAGTTGAATACTAGACCTCTTTCACCCCCAGTCAAGGGCCGTTTTTTGACAAAGCCCGCGAGCTTCTATACATTCAATAGCAGAACCATGAAAACATATGCACTGACAGTGATCTTGATTGCGATCTTCGTCGCGGCCATGTTGCCGCTTCTCGTCTCGAATTGGAAAAAGGGATCGGCTGCCCGCGCCCGTCAGAGACGACTCTCTTTCGTCAGGGACCAGATGTCCGTCATAGACAGGCTTATCTCCGAAGGCCGTCGCCAGCACGGCGACGACTGGATGAGTGGCCCACAGGGAAAGAACGTCGTCTTGGACAGATTCAGGCTTCATGAAGAGTATTGTGAGCTCGAGGGCCCCGACATCAGGGTTGAGGACCTTCGGATGAAGGAGCTCATGTCCTCGGCGGCGGGGCAGTGACGGCGAAAACACAAAGCGGCACGCGAGTGCCGTTTTTTTCTTGCCGCGCCCAATGTCTCATCCCGCTATTTTGATTCCCCCACGTACTTTTTCTCCTTCCTCGACAGGAACCAGACGACTCCGGCGATCGAGGCGATGCCTATTGCTATCATGCTCACGCGCCCGGTCCACTTCTCGATCTGCAGGAAGGCGTCGCCGAAGAAGTATCCGACGAACAGGTAAAGCGGTGCCCAGAGGAAGGCGCTCGTCACGTTCCAGAAGAGGAAGGAGCGCAAGGGCATCTTTGAAAGCCCTGCAACGAAAGGGGTGATAGGGCGTATGATGCCGACGAACCTGCCGATGAAGACGCTTTTGCTGCCGTACTTGGCGAAAAAGGCCTTGCCTTTGTCGAGATGGCTTGCCTTCAGGAGCCTGTTCTCGTTTTTGAAGAACCTTTCGCCCTTGGTGCCGAGATAGTAGCTCACGCCGTCGCCCAGTATCGCGCCGATGGCCGCGAACCAGATGAGGTCGCCTATGTCGAGATACCCTTGCGACGAGAAGAACCCCGCAGAGACGACGACGAGGGCACCGGGCACGAATGCCCCCACCAGGGCGAGGGATTCGAGGAACGATATGAGGAAGACGAACCAATAGCCGAACATGCCGAGATGCTCGAAGGTGGGGAGTAGGTGGGCGAGGCTGTTCATGAGATTACCAGTATAGCAGAAAGGCCCATCGCTGGGCCTGTGTCCGCCTTCGCGCCGGGAAGCGCTACTTCTTCTTTGCCTTTCGCGCGGTGATCCGTGCGTGCTTTACAGCGAGGCGCTTTGCGGTCTTGTGAGATCGCGACTTCTTTCCCTTTGAATTTGCTCTTTTTGCCATGTGTATATCTTATAGCTCTTTCGCTCAGAAAGCAAAATTATTTCTTCTTTGGAGCGGCCTTTTTTGCGGCAGGCTTCTCGGCTTTGGCGACCTTTTCTACCTTTGGGGCGGTGACGATTTTCGTCTCAGCCTTTGTCGCCTCTGCTTTTGGCGCAACAACAGTCTTTGCCTCGGGCTTCGAGCCCTCGAGCATCTTGATGAGCTTCTCGAGCTTGTAGTTCACGCTGTCCATCTGGACCTTGAGGTCGTCGATGCGCTTGTCGCCGCCCATAGGGGCAGGGGACTTGAAGAAGGGCTTTGGGGTGAACGAGGCGTCTCGCTGTGGGCGTGACCCTGACTCTGCCGCACCCTCGCTTCGCGCGAAGCATTCCTTGCAGTAGACGGGCTTTCGGCCGTTTGGCTTGAAGGGAACCTCGCATGACTTTCCGCAGTCTGCGCAGATCGCCTGATGGAGTTCCATTGGTCGTCCGCCGCCGAATCCGCCGCGATCGCCGCCGCCAAAGCTTGGTCGTCCTCCGAAGCTCTTGCGAGGGGAGAATCCGCCGCGGTCATTGCCCCTTCCTCCGCCGAAGCTCGGTCGTCCGCCCCCGAATGCGCCCTTGTTTTTGAAATCGTTCATATGTTAGTTTTTAGTTGAGTCCAATTATATCATTTTCTTAAAATATAGTCAATGTATGGGGGCGGATTATGATGTATAATGGCTGGATAATTTAGAAGAAGTCATTCAATCAACACATATAATGAAGAAAGTTTTCACGTTCTTGGCGGCGCTGGCGGTGATAGGAGGAGGCGTATGGTTCACGACGAAGGGCAATGACGAGAGCTTCGTGGTCCCTGCGGATAGCTCGGCGACCTCAAGCCCTGAGACCTCGACCCCCGCATCGGCAACCTCGACGGTGACGAACGCTCCCGCGGACAAGCCAAAGGCGACCCTTGCCTATAAGGACGGCGTCTATACCGCCGTCGGCACCTACGGATCCCCTGCGGGCGCCGAGAGCATCTCAATCACCCTCACCATCAAGGACGACGTCGTGACCTCAGCTTCCGCCGTCAATCAGGCCCGAGACGACAAGTCCGTTCGATATCAGGACAAGTTCATCTCCGGATTCAAGGCGGCCGTCATCGGACAGGGCGTTGACTCTCTCAAGCTCACCAAGGTCTCTGGCTCGTCGCTCACCCCCGCCGGCTTCAATGCGGCGCTCGAGGTCATAAAGGTTCAGGCCAAGGCCTAGTCACATGTCGGCGTCCCTCTCGTTCAAGGCCATCGGGACGGCGTGGACGATAGACATCGTCGACGAACTTTCGGCGGACTCCCTTAGGGCTCTCGAGACGGCCGTCAGGGCGCGAGTCGAGAAGTTCGAGCAGGCGTATTCGAGATTCAGGAAGGATTCGATAGTGGCAGACATCGCGCGCTCCGCAGGGACGCGCGATTTGCCTGTCGATGCCGAGCCGATGATGAGACTGTATCGCGAGATGTACGACCTGACGCACGGGCTCATGACCCCTCTCATCGGCGTAACCATCTCTGACGCGGGATATGACGCCTCGTACTCGCTCGTGCCGAAAAAGGAGATTCGAAAGCCAAGAGCCTGGGACGAGGTGATGGAATATCGTGCACCGACCCTTGTCACCAAGGAGCCCGTCATGCTCGATTTCGGCGCCATAGGCAAGGGATACTGCATCGATATCGTGGCTGGCCTGTTGCGAGCGGCGGGGATCAGGTCCTTCATCGTCGAGGCGGGAGGGGACATGGCGCATCAGGGAGGCGAGCCTATGAGGGTCGGCCTCGAGGATCCGACTGACCCCGACAAGATGGTCGGCATTGTGACCGTGGCGAACGCGAGTGTCTGTGGGTCGGCAGGGAACAGGAGGGCCTGGGACAAGTACCATCACGTGATGAACCCAAACACGGCGACATCGCCTCGGCACATTCTCGCGCTGTGGACCGTCGCAGAGACCACGGCCCTTGCAGATGCCTTGGCCACGGCACTTTTCTTTGCCGATCCCGTCGCCCTACGCACCAAATTCTCGTTTGAATACGCACTACTCTATGCCGACCATACCGCCGAGGTGTCCACGGGATTTCCAGGCAAGTTGTTTGGCGACAAGGCGGGCAAAAAGGTTTAATATTGTACGCACATGAATACACTTCAAAACTACGCACCCACGATGCTTCGAGTCGGTCTCGGTGCGGTCTTTCTCTGGTTCGGATACGACCAGTTTGCCCATACCGTGAATTGGGTTGATTTCGTGCCTGACTATGTCATTAGTCTCTCCGGTATGTCGGCCCACACCCTTGTCCTTCTGAACGGCGCGCTCGAGCTCGTCGGTGGAACGGCCCTCATCCTCGGCTTCTACACCCGATTCTTCGCCTTCATCCTCGCATTGCATCTGGTCGAGATAACCGTGACTGTTGGCTATGGCGCCCTCGGCGTCCGCGACTTCGGCCTCACCGTCGCGACCTTCGCGTCATGGATGTTCGGCGGCGGCCCGCTCTCTCTCGATAAAAAGGGGTAATAAGGGAATGGCGCAAAGGAGACCGCCCGCAAGGGCGGCCTTTGACTTTTACCTGAAACTCCCTAATATCAAGGCCTGAACAGCAACAATCCAATCGGAGGAACACAACATGCTTGGTGGTATACCCGGATGGGATAAGTTTGATCTCGGAAAATATCTGGACCCAAGGGATCAGGACGATACCCTTGAAGGCTACTGGGAGTCGGGCGCGGTCAAGAACAAGGACGACGAGAGGTCGCTTCATATGTTCTTCAGCCCGAATCGCATACCGAAGGGCCTAACGAACAGCGAAGTGTCGATTGTCATCGCCCTGTTTCCGATACGCGAGAAGCAGATCGAAAGGGCGTCTGCCCAGCACAGGTCCTCAGAGCTTCCCGCCAGCTTCAGGCCGGCGGCGCTCATCATCACTCGGGCGGAGTTCGCCGCAGGCATCGCCGAGTTCCTGGCGGGTTACGTCAGCTCGGAGGGGCCTGCGGTCATCGATATTGACGCGACCGCGCCGAAGCCGCCGTCGCTGACTGGGTAGGCATGAAAGCAAAAGCCGCACACGGGTGCGGCTTTTTTATTGGTCGTCCATGCAGATGCCTCCCACGTCTCCGAAGGGAAGACGGGCCCCCGGCGCCGGCTCGCAGCGATATCCCGCGGCGCATTTCATGGCGTCCTTCTTGTTCCCGCCGCAGGCCTCGCCGGCATAGACGCCCTGATAGGTGATGATTCTCTCGACTAGTTTCGGCACCCAATAGGCCTGGCTGAACAGGAGCCCGATGCCGATGATGATGAGGGCAAACAGGACGAGCCTGATGATCCTGATGAGTTTTGGGGCGGTCATGCCGTGCATGTTCATGCAGACAGTATAGCAAAATAAAGAGGGGTGGAATAAAAAGGGGCGGGACCGCAAGGTCCCGCCCCTGAATGCCCGCTATTTGCTGGCATCGTAATCGTCCGCGAGCTGACTGATGAGCTTGCGCTCCTCGTCGGTGATTTGCCTGCACGTGAGATCGTTCTCGATCACCGTGCTCCTGATCCTCACGGGCGCGGTCATGCTGTTGAAGGCCCGTCCTGCGGCAAGGAGGTCGAGAAGCACTGTCTTCTCGCCGATCTTCACCATGTATTTCGGGAAGTCCGTGCGCGCCTTGTAGCCGAACCGCTCATAGACCCGGGCCGAGAGGCCGATATATCTTGCCGCGGCGACTTCCGCCTTGGCCCGGAGGTTGAAGAGGAACTTGCTCCGATCAAGGCTTCCGGCGTCGATCCATTCGATGACGCTTCCCTCGTCCTCGCGGTCCGTCATGACGATGACGTTCCCGCCCTTGTTCGCCGAGCGAATCAAGGTCGGGCCGCCGATGTCGGTCTTCTTGATGCATGAGGCGAACGTCGCCTCGGGCCTGGCCAGCTCCTCCTCCAGGGGATAGAACGTGACATAGAGGAGGTCGATGGTCTTCCATCCGAGTTCCTCGAGCTCCGTATACATCTCGGGAGTCGCCAGAAGCGCTCCGTGAATCTGCGGTGCCAGGGTCACCACGCGGTGGTCGAGCACAGGCCCGTAGCCGGTGATCTCGGCGATGTCGGTGACGGCGATGCCGCGTTCGGACAGATACTTTGCCGTGCCGCCGGACGAGATTATGTCGAATCCGCGCTCGATGAGCTTGGCCGCGAATGTTTCCGATCCTGTCTTGTCGAAGAGGGACAATAAAGCCCGTTTGTCTGCGCTTTTCTTTGCACTCATGGTTCGAATGATGTGGTTTGAGCGAGTCTCGTCGACGGGGTGTCGAAGATCTGTTGCTTTATCCAGATATTACTCGGGAGGGTGGTTGTGTCAAATGACATTCTTGCCTTTCTCGCTCGGCTATGTTTCACTGTCGTGGAAAGGAGGACCATAAACATGGCCTTTAGCGGATTACATTGTCCCCAGTGTAAGGGGAATCTGTTTGATGGCGCGGTGCAGTGTCACCGCTGTGACTTGCCCTTGGGCAAGAAGGAGATGAAGAAGGCTCTCGTCAATGAGTTCATGCCCCTGTTTGAAAAGATGGGAACCTGGAGGCTTGTTCGTCTGCGGTTCTGGCTTTTCTTCAGCTTGAAGGGAGCCCTCGTGAGATCCTGGTGTCGTTCGGTCAGGACCTGTTTCCGTCGGCTGGTCATCGGGTCTATCTGACCTCGTCTGTAGGGCCCTTTCGCTTTTCGGAGCGAGGGGGTCCTTTTTTATTTGACCAACATTTTATTAAACCCAAGCCCGATCAGTTTTCTATACGCCTCCATAACGTGAGAGGGAACCTCGATGGGCACCTGAAAGCCCCTTTCTGGATAGACGAATATCTTTTGCACGTCGCTCACCATCGAGTTGATGCAGTCGCTCTTTGATATTCCCCCGGTCGGATATTGGTCGAACGAAAGCTCGATGGATGCCGCTATCGACTCCACCTCTGGCCATTGTTTCTTGAGGGTGGCCGAAAGGCGCCTTTCCGTGTAGGGCTTTTGGATGGCGATGATTTTCTTTGCCTCTATGCCGCGGTCCCTCAGGAGCTTTTTCGTGAAGATTATGTTGTCTCCCGTGTTCGCCGATTCTTTTTCTACGAGGATCTTTTCCGCCGGGACACCCATGGAGACGGCGATGTCCGCAAAGGTCTCTGCCTCCGATTTGCTCCATCCTTTTGTCTTGTGCCCGTATCCGCCGGTCATGACCATGAGAGGGGCGAAGCCTCCAAGGAACAGCTCGGCCCCTCTCTGCGCGGTGCGGATGTCGCGGCCGCCGAACACGACTATGCAGTCGGCTTTTTCCGGAGCCTGACTGAGGCGATGGTAGTCCCAAAGCGTCTGGGCCAGATCGTCGATGTTTTCGATGCTTGAATTCATGAATGGTGTAATGCCGTTTTGGCATGTTTTATTGTACCAGACATATCTTCTGGTTTGCCTGGTATCGTTATATAATCCCAGTATGAAATCGATTACTTCATCGAAAGACTTAGCTAAAAAACCGTAATATGGCAAAACAATGCGACCATACGAGTGTCGGGGTATTTGTGCGGGACGGTGATAAATTGCTGCTCATAGAGCGGGCTCGACCGCCTTACGGCTTTGCCGTGCCGGCCGGCCATGTCGATGGCGACGCCACGTTCGAGATTGCGGCCGCGAGGGAACTCAAGGAGGAGGTCGGGCTTGATGCCGGTCCCATGAAACTCATCTTTGAGGGCAGGAAAAACAATCCCTGCAGGAGGGATGGCGGCACGTGGCACGAGTGGAGGCTTTATGACACCACCAGAGTCGGAGAGCTTAGGCGAAGCGAAGACGAGACGAAGCGGGCGAATTGGTATGACAAAGACGAGATTAGGCTCTTGGCAGGAAAAACGGAGGCGCGTCTCGGGAGTAAGATATCAGATGAGGAATGGGATAAGAGTCCGGGACTTGAGCCGGTCATGTATGAATTTTTCAAGGAACTGAAGCTAATCTAACTCTATGAAAATAACCCTGTGTGGCAGCATCGGATTTTACAAAGAAATGGAGTCTGCCCGGGACCAGCTCGCGGGGCTTGGGCACGAGGTGAAGATTCCCGAACTGGCCCTCGAGGTTCCCAGGGAATTCGGGGCAGGAAAGAAGGTGTATTTCGGCAAGTTCATCGAGGAGAACGGCGGCATTGACGCGTTTCCCGCTGGGCATGCCATATGGAATCTCAAAGAGGGGGCTATCAGGGATCACTATGAGAAGATCGACTGGGCCGATGCCATCCTCGTCATCAATAACGAAAAGCGCGGAATCAGCGGGTATGTGGGAGGCAACACCCTCATCGAGATAGGCGTGGCTTTTTACCTCAAAAAGAGGATTTTCATCCTGAATCAGGTATCTTCGGAGCTTTCCTACAAGCAGGAGGTCATGGGCATGAAGCCGACGTTTTTGGATGGCGATCTTTCGCTGATAAAATAGGCTGAGAAGGGGTTGAGGCCGATTTTCGGTTTTCTCGGATGGAGGTTCTCGAAAATAGGGATGTGCCTTTGCTTTGCGAGTTGGCGTTCTCGGGATAGAACCAAACGGTGCTATAACCAGCAATGCTTCTATGACATTTAAAATCATACCAAATCGACCCGTCCTGAGCGATTGCTAGAAACAGATCTGTACAAGTATTTCGGCAACACTGCCTAGAATCGCAATAACTAATGAGCTTATGGCAATATATTTTGCCCGATCACTACTTTTCTTAGCTTCTCTAAGTTCGATGTAGCTCACCAAAGTAGATGCACCTGAGCTTGTTACGAAATAAAGGTACTCACCATTACCAGTGTGATGTGTACCCAGGTGTGCGATTAGTGGCGGTTCTCCTTGGATTTCTCCCAGCATCATTCTTTTTATCCATATCCACTCATCTTCATTACTAGTGATAGCCTCCTTGAGTTCATTAATTTTGAATCCCAGGGAACCTCTGTCAAAAGCCCACTGAAGAGCACGAACATGGAGGGGTTCTTTTGAGTTATTTTTTGTCACAAAACAAGTTATTCAAGAGTCTCTTCACAGATGTATGGCTTTCCCTGGGACAAGTCACAGTTTTTGCCACACTCGTAGTCATAATCAGAGTCAGTTGGGTTGTGTTTCGAGACCTGTTCGCCAACCCAGCTTCTGCAGGCCTCTATTGAATCAAAGGTATATGAACTCTGAATATCATTTGAGAGATTGCTTGCGTCTGGATAATAAAAACCAACATACTCATCGCCCTTCAGTAAAGAGAATCCCGCCCAACCGACCAAGACTATTAATATCAGGGTTATTAAATCTTTCATGTTCCAATTGTATCACTTTCGACAACTCTGCTAAGGGGACAGGTCCCGAGCGATATAAACTAAACTCAACTTGGTTGACCCTCTGGGACGATGTTGGAACCTTTCTGCCTGAAAGCGGTAATTGACATATAGGAATATGATGATATTGTACCGCCAGGCTAGAACCCTGAAAAAACTTCACACAAACCACACAAATACGGAGGATCATTCCATGGAATACACTTCAAGTTGCGCTTTTGTAGCACAGGGCGATATCGTAGTCGGCATCTCGTTTGGATCAGAGCCCTGCAGCGAGCACGAAAATGGGCATGGTGGGCTAAGGGAGGCGTTCGGCATTCCCCAAGAGTTGACCCGGGAAGTCTGCGGGATCGATGCCCGAACGATTACCAGGAGCCATCCGAAACTTCGGCTGATCGAGGCAGGGAATGTCTCATACCTCCTGTGTCCGCCCAATGAGACGGTCTACAAGGACATCTCGAATGAGCACATCGACCACATGGTTGGCTTTCTTCCTGGAAAAGGAGTTTCCGGCGCGTGGGACGACAGCTCTTTCGCGATTCGAATCGCTGGCGAGCATGCCCCATTCCTGAGACGCCTGCACGAGGCTTTTGAGGCAAAGGACATCGTCATCTTCCAGTCCGGCAAGGGCTTTTGCATGCCAGGCCTCTATTTAATTCTGAGGTCTGCCATGCCGAAGGAAAGCATTGAGGGTTTCGCTTCCGCCGATACCTCGCGCCTGAACCTGGCCGACGCCGTGGACGCATCGGGAATCAAGGAGCGCCTCAAGGCGGCCGGGAAAAAGTATCTCGCGCTCTCGCCTCGGTGGAGAGATGAAGGGAATGGTCTCTTCCTTCTCTGGCTCAATCCCTGGCACCAGGATGACGATAACTGCGGCTGGTTCACGGTCAGCGACCTCGATGACTGGATTCTCGGAAAGGGCCGCATTCCCAAGATGAAAGTCTGCTCAACGAGCTAAACGTTCTCACACCCACAGGTTTCGACCTGTGGGTGTTTTTTTGCCACCCTTTCCATCGACCCTTACAGGGTCAGTACGGGTTTCCCATTTCTTCGGAATTGGAATTCCTCAGAAATATGGGAGAACCCTTTCGATTCCAAGACGCGGGTCCATTGGACCCGCTTCCGTGAGACAAACAAAAGAAAGGCCCCGTCATGCGACGGGGCCTTTCTTTTGTTTGTTGGCCGTCTGGGACGATGTTGGAACCCTGATTACCAGATACCCTCTAGACGCTAAAAACAGATAAACTATTGACTTATTTAGAATCGTATATCCGTCTGAAAAATCTAAGTTCTAAAATATGCCTTTATAGAGCCATATAATGGTAAAGTACATAGACGATCGTAACTTTATCTTGATTTAGACGCTTAAAAGTGCTATTCTGTAGGTACTAATAATCATTTAAACACCATGTCCACAAAGAAATTCCTCGATCTGTATGAGTTCATAGACCGAGCGGTCAGAAGCAGGAAGTACCCCGAAAGCACAGCGCAGGGGCTTAGGGCGGCCCTTAAACTTTTTGAAGCCGAGCTGAATGAAGATGAAACGGCTTCTCTGGATGTGTTCAGGCAGAACATTGAACAAATTTATCAGAGCGTTGCCACCAATAACGGTAAACAGTATAGCGCAGGATCACTCGCCACCTATAAATCTCGAATAGTAAAGGTGCTCGGCGACTATGAGAAGTATGGCATCGATCCGACCAAGATGGCAAGTTGGTCTCCAAAACTCATAACTCGAAGCCCGAAGAAGCAGGAGGAAAAAGTTTCTTCGGGAGAGAGCTCTGATCCGCAAGATGATGTGCCGTCTGTATCAGCTCAGGTGGGTATGCATAAGATTGAACTCGCCCTCCGACCAGATAAGAAGTTCGTTATTATCATCCCTCGAGATATAACTGTCGATGAGGCGAAGATAGTAAAGTCGGTTCTTGATTCTTTGACGAAAGAGTAAGTCTTTGAGCATAAAGAACTGCCGTCTAATTTCTTAGACGGCAGCCCTGGGTGCTCAATACACCCCTGCAGATTATTCACGATGGAAAGCGAGTGAAGCCTCAACGTAAGGTCGCCTCGCATCCCATGACCTTTCGGCTAAACCAGTATAGCCAAAAGGCTAATTCAGTCAAAGTTTAATGTATTCATACACAGTTAGAATTGAAATGCACAGCAACGTATTTCTGAACTTCTCACTTCTTCACATCAAGATGGCGGGTGAGGGTTTCAGCAGAACGATCGTGGCGGATAATGCTGTTGAGTACCATCTTCCGAGGGCGACTTATGTCATCCGTGGGACCCATCTTTCTTTGTCTCAGGTCCTAGAGGCTGCAACACGCGCCTTGGCGGGCACAGGACAGACGGGTGAGGTGCTCGTCAGTCAGACAAGTACTTGGAGGTGGAGTGGTCTTGCTCCAGTTAAGCGGTAACTTAAACGAATAAAAAACTCCGTCGTGGCCCCTGGAAGCCACGACGGAGTTTTTTTGCTGCCTTGATTTACTTAATCTGGTTTCTAAGTTTTGCACCATTAACTATTTCACTAATTGCTCTGGCGATTTCTTCAACACGTGTCTCGATAAGTTGGTTTGAAAATCTTTTAGTTAAGATATCATCACCATCAGAGTAGTGGTCACGTTTTAGATCTGCGAGGATTTGCTTTGAATCGATATAGTGCTGTATTCCATCAATCTCAATAAATAGTTTTGCATCTGGGATGTATAAATCAACATGCTTATGTCCATCCCAGTACTCTGTCTTGACCTCAACACCTCTTTTCCTTAGCGCCTCCGCCAGTGCAATAGTCTGTTTTGTTGGTACGATAATTGGCATGGGATACTAATTTGTATGCTACACTATAGTATGTAGAACCATGGTTAGCAACTGGCTACACTTTCGGTGTGGCTATAAACAAGCAAATACTCGTCCACTTCGGAAAGCGTGTCGGCAAAGGCTGTCGGTAGGCCAGTGTTCAACGAGCTTGTGAAGATGATTGTCTTGGGAAAGGCCGATGCGATTCTCTGTTGGAAGCTCGATAGACTTGCGAGGAACTTCATTGACGGAGGACTTGTGATCGATTCTCTACAAAGGTCTGTCATTAAAGAAATAAGAACCTACGAATCAATACATCTTCCAAGCGATAACGTCCTCATGCTTGCCGTTCAACTTGGAATGGCGAATCAGTACATCAGGGATTTGAGCGTGAACGTGAAGAGAGGGAATCGAGAGAAGCTTTCCCGTGGCGGTTGGCCGAATCACGCCCCGTTCGGGTACTTGAATAACAAAGCGGACAAAACCATCGTCATCGACCCAATTAGGGCAAAGTACGTCCTGCGTACCTACGAGCTGTATCTATCGGGTACTCATGGCCTGAGAGATATTGAGAAAATTCTTTACGAAGAAGGGTTGCGGTCTAAGTCAGGAAAGCGAGTGCTCATAAACCAGATTCACAGGATTCTATCCAGTCCCTTCTACACGGGCCTCATGGTCAGGGACGGAAAGTATTACGAGGGAAAGCACGAGCCAATTATCTCCAAGGAGACTTTCGACCGAGCGCAGGACATCCTGAACGACAAGGCCCGCCCAAAATCCAAGACTCTCTTCTTTCCGCTTCGTGGCTTCCTCAGATGCGGGAATTGCGGTTGCGCCCTCACGTCCTCGCTCAAGAAGGGTCATCACTATTATTACTGCACCAACGGCAAGAAAATCTGCACCGAGCACAAGACATATCTCAGGGAGGTTAAGCTTTATTCCGTTCTGTCAGAGATATTCGGACATCTCGATTTTACCGAGCGAAAGATAGAGCTCATGTATCAGTCGGCGAAGGAAAGAACGGGCATCGATAGCACGTATTCGGAAAGGATAATAGACGGTCTTCAAACGAGCCTAGAATCGCTCAAGCCGAAGGAATCTAGGATACTCGACACTTTCCTCGCAGAACAGATTTCAAAAGAGCTGTACGACCAGAAAAGCCTCGCAATGCAGAACGAGCGAATCGCCCTGACGAAGCAGTTGAAAGAGGCCCAGTCGAAACAAACTGCCGTAGCTTTGGAACCCATCAAGGAAGTCTTTTTAACGGCCAGCAGAGCCAAGAAAGAGTTTTTGGATGGAGATGACGCCAAAAAACACACGATTCTCAAAAACCTACTTTGGAACCTTTCCATCAAAGACAAAAAGGTGGCTTCGTTGAAGCTTAAAGATGTGTTTGAGGTTATGAGGAAAGCACCGAAAACCGACGATATTTCTACTCTGTTGGCGTTCTCGGGATAGAACCAGACTGTGCCAATCAGGGCAAGGTGGTTCGGTCGTCGGTCACTCCATCAAATCGACCCGTCCTGAGCGACCTGTTTATAGCTTGGAAACTAGTTCTTTAAGTTTCGCCGACGATTCGCGGGCAAGGAACTCCTCCTTAGTAAGCCATTCGAACTGGTCATGTTCATAGCTTAGGACTACGTTCGTGGAAACTGCATAAGCTTTGTATCCTATGCCGATCCAATATTCCTTCTTCTTGTTATATGAGCCTATTGCGTCAACAAGCTGTAGATCTTTGACCTCGATACCGACCTCTTCTTGTATTTCTCTCAACATGCTCACTTTTAGGTCTTCGCCTTCCTCAACTTCTCCACCTGGGAGGTCCCATGTAAGAGGCCTGCTTGGATCAGTCGCCGAGCGGCGTATGGCCAAAATCTTTCCTTCCTTATTCAGGATCGCTGTCTTTTGAGAGGCGTTGATGTTGGTCATGCTGGAAATCAGATTAAGCCTTCAAGCTACCATCAAGAAAAGCTTTCAAGCCGATAAGATCCTTTTTCCCGTGATCGTAGAAATAGGTATTGATTCCCGCAGATCGAGCACTCTCTACCGCCTCTATGCTGTGCTCAAAGTAAACGACATCATTCTTGCTCAACTTGAAATGGCCGAGCATCAGCTCGAAGTACTTTGGATCGGTCTTCATGGGATTGCGTCTGAGGGTGAAGACTTCAAATGGCACCTTGTTCAATCCGAACTGCTCGAATTTATCATCGGGTGCGTTTGTGAGGATTATCTTTGTGTTGGGATACGAATCGAGCAGTACGCGCATCTCCTCGAAGATTTTTCCCTGATCTGAAACAAAGCAATCTACCGCGTCTACTAATATGGTTTTCATTAATTCAGTATACCAAACCGACCTATCCTAAGCGATGATTTTTAGTATTCTCGCTTCTCAAAATTTATTTTTAGAGATACTAGAAAGTTTGTGAACCAAGAGCTGTAAAAGCAAAGATATGTAATCGCTATTAGATCGAATAGGTAGAAAAAGACCTTATGCTTAGCAGGAAAGGAAGTAATCTGAAACACCGCTGAAATTAAAAGTGTGATTATTGCTCCGGCCCATACCGCGAAAGAATCTCTGCTCTCCTTGCCTCTGGTCACGATGGCCGATTTCCCTCGGGTTAGGTCTATCCAGCCAGTGAATATCAAAGTTATCAAGATGACTGCCTGTAGGATTGTAAACCAGAGCTGATCACTGGTTAAAAGTCTTGCAATATAATATACGTTTTCCATTTCTTCGGTTGGTTTATAAAAGTGACAATAGTGACACGCAAGCTTCTTCAATATTACACTCGACTGTCACTAATTATAGACGCACAGCCCGTCGATAATAGGGTTTATCACTGAATAGACTTGCCAGATGATGAGACTCGCGCCGAGGCCGTAGGTAACGAGGGCGAGCCATGAGTGCCTGCCCTGGTTCGCTTCCTTGAAGACATTCACGATTCCTTTACGTCTCCACTCCTCTTTGGCGTGCTCGTCGCCAAACAGCTCCCTGAACATTGAGCGCCCGAACTGGGCTATTACATACAGCCAGCCGATGCCTATGAGTGTCGTTACGGAATCATTCACCGTCCGTGCGGCCTCGGGCAGGTCGCAGTAGGATTGGCCGATGTAGATTATCAGGCTGAGGCCGACGCTGGCGGCGAGGAGGGATCGGAAGACGGCGTAGCCCGCCATGAACCAGAGAATTGAGAAGAACGTCCCGAAGACGATCAGGAACACCGTGGGCCCGATGGCCGTGAAAAACGGCGTCGCGATCATGAAGGTCGAGACGGCCGCAACACACAGGACGAATACGGAGAACGTCTTCAGATTCTTCTTGTTCGCCCTTATCTTTTCTGACAGTAGGTTTTTTATGAATTTCATGGGTTTATCTTTTCTTTAGGCTCTTGCGACTGATCTTCTCCTCGGTTTCTTTCTTCTTCGCCTCCTCGCGGGCTTTAACCTCCTCTGGAGGCACGACGCGCAGGTGCTCCATTATTCCATATCCCTTAAGGTGCTCGCGCGGATCGACTAGCCTGTACCACTTCTCGACGGTCGTCCAGTCCTTGCCGTCCTTCCTCTGCCTCACGGACTTCGATTCGACGAGATCCTTCGGCGGGAGGAAGCCTTTGTTGTCCTCCAGCAGGAAAAGCTCGACGTGGACGCCCTCGCCGTACTTGCTGACCGTTCTCGCCCTGATGATGCCGTCTCGGAGCCATTTCCTCAGCGTCTGGCCCTTGACGTTGAAATAGTATTCCAGATCGAACTTGCTGTACCAGCTGCCCTTGTCGCTCGCGAGGGAGGCGGGTATCTCCCCGCCGTCGACGGCCTTCTGGCAGACGAGGCACTTGATGCCGTGTTCGTCGTACCAGTTGTCGCCCTCGGGGGTATGGTCGCCGCAGACGAAGCAGGTGTATCCCGCTCCCTCTAGATGGAAACCCTTCGGGTTCTGCCTGAGCCTCTCCGCGCGGGCATCCTCCTTCTTCTTGAATTCCTCTATGAACGCCGATGCCCGCTCCATGTTCCACTTCTCCTCCTGGAACTTCCTGCCCTCCTCGTCGTTCATGCAGAAGCGGTCGCGGTCCCTGGAGAAGTTCTCGTCGATCTCTTCCTCCTTCCTTTGCGACCATTCGATCTCGTCTTTCTCCGCGTACCCGCACTTCGGGCAGGTGCGCGTCGTGAGAAGCCTCTTACCGTCGTCGTCAGTTTCGCTCTTGAGAGGGGCGTTGCAGTGCAGGCAGAGGCTCGGCTTTACCCTCCATTCTTCTCCGTCCGAAAAGAACGCTCGGCGTGGCACGCACTCGTTAGCGCAGTCGTACATGAACAGCACTCGGTCTGGCTTTCCCGACTCGGGCCACAGCTCCTTGAACGTGGGCTTCAGGCGGTTCCTGCACGCGAGGCATCGGATGTCCTCTGGCGCTCGGGCCGATTCGTACAGTTCGTCTCTCTCCTTGTCGGCGTCCATCCAGTCGCGGATTGTCTTCTCCTTGTTCAGGTACCTTTCTCCCATCTGGATGTGCAGGTACCAATCCAGAGCGACCCTCCTTATCCGAGCCGCCTCTTTCTTGTCGATTTTATCGTCTACAGGTAAGTCCGTGTCGTCTCTATCGAAAGACTGTTCTGTCTCACGGCACCGCTTGACGGTGTGGCGGTCGTAGAGATCTATGTAGTGCTGCTTGGACTTTAAGTGCTTCTCCATGGTCTCTGAATTAACCTAATCTTCCCATAGTTTGTCGCCATAAGGATCTACTATTTTACCATCGGGATTTCTGACCTCGAAATGCACGTGAGCAGCCGTTCCTCCCGTCTTCCACATTTCAAAGTTTCCGCTTTGTGCGATAAGTTGACCTTTTTCTACGCGGCAAGATTTATCCTGACTGTTTACAATCAAAGTTTCCAATTCATCGGTTAGTTTTGTGGAGTGCCTGAACCATGTAACAAAACCGTTGTCATGTTTAATGTAAATCGAATGATCCTTTTCCCAGCAGGCGCCATATATCAAATCACTTCCTTGGATCGCTCGGTGCAGCTCTCCATCTGCGGGTGCAATAATAGGTGTCCCTGGAGAATAAGGAAAATCATATCCCGCGTGACCGTCATACTGCAAAGTGCATTTGCCCCCATCGGATCCCACCCCTACATAGTTGATCTCCTTATTTGCAAAGAACTCACTCTGGTTTTCTTTTTGGTAACCACAGGGTTCTACAGGGCACTGTTTACCGAATCCGACCTCTCCATTGAAAGCTTTTACTCGCTGGTCTTTTGCAGGTTTACCCCAAAACTTCGTACTCTCTGGATCGATCGCCGTTCCTGAATGGTCAACAACAGCACTTATTCTTACTGTTCGCGAAGTAAGGGGCTTACCGTCAGTATGATTTCCTCTAATTGGGCAAATAAGGAAGCTGGTCTTTATCGGTTGAAGGACGGTTTCCTGTCTAATTTCTATGGGTACATCGACAATCATTTGCGTCTCCTTTGCTTCAGGATTTTTTGATAGAACAGGTTTGTTGATTACAAACGGCTTCGCACGCAATCCTTGCAGGAAAGCCATCAGGGAGTTGAGGATTTTTTGTAGATTGTTTGGTTGCATGTGAAGCGGTGAGTTTATTTTATAGTGTTATGTCGTAAAGATGTTTCCAGATGGCATACATGGCATAGGTATCCAGACCACAATAAGTTTTGAGATCCTTAATGATAGTCTGTTTCGACTCAGGAGAAATTAGGGACGACACCATGGTCCACCAAGCATCCGCGGCCTGTCCACCCTCACGGATGTTAATATCACCATAACGCAAATCAGGCACAATCGCAGGAAGTACTTTTTTAATGGATGTCTTTCCACGGAAATCCGGATGAATATAGTGCTGAGCGGTAAAAATCTCCTTCAGATCGTAGAGGGAATCATTAATCTTTCCGAACAGTTCTTTGTATTGAGGCAGTCGTAAGGCGATTTCGTCATTTACGCCCGCTTCGTATGACTTATGCCAGGCGATAAATGTACCGCCGGGAACAAAGTTCTCTTTAAGAATTCGTCCCACATGCTCCGAAGGGTCACTTAGGTCTTCGTGTAGAAATTCCACGTGCTCTGGTTTGCTCGTTGGACTCTTCAGAATATGCAGGGAAAATTGGAAAGGGATTCTCTTATAGGGGCTGAATCCATTAAATGCCGGAATCGCTGGACCATATGCTTCATAGTCAAAAAAATAAAGTGGGAAGCTCAACTTGCCTAAAATATCTTTTATCGACCCTTTGTCAATTATTGGTTCCTGCCGCTCGTGAGCTAAAATCTGATTTCTCTGATTTTCTGAAAGTGCGAACTCCTCAGGAATATCCTTAAGATCAAAGATACCGCCTTCAATAAGAAGGTTGAGCTTTTTCTGACTTATATACGATATGTCGTGGACTGAATATTCAGGCACATGCGAATTGGAATACTGAAATGTCGCACAGTGCTTTTTCCTGCCGCGGTAGACACACTCGCAGCTACCCAAAGGTTCCTCTGCGCGGTTCAAATATTCACGGGCAGCCGCCATCTGCTTTTCAACACCATCAAGGACGGCTTTTACCTCTTCCGTCTTATCTTCAACAATAAAAAGCTTTGGGATGTCGAGGTCTCCCGAGCGGACGTACTCTTTGTTTAGGTGGACTATGTAATAGCTTCCGAGCGGAACTCCAACTCGCTTCAATACAGAGACTTGAAAAGCAACATCGTCGATATGGCTATGATCAGCGTCATGCTCCTTCACGGAGTTTCCTCCCTTAACTTCATACAGATCCCATACGCCAGTCACTTTGTTGAATGAAAGCATGTCGTTTCTCGCAATGAAGCCATCAACAATGAAGGTCGCCTGGAAAATCGTGGGCATCTTAGAATCCATTAGACGTACGGTTTCATGGCATGCGCCTTCACCGTTTGAAGACACTGCTATGCCACCGGGAAATAAGTTGCGGGCACAGGATTCAACCTCGTTACCTTGCTGCATCAGATGTTTTTCAAAATCAGAGAGCTGAAATTTCTCAAGCAGAACGGGCTTGTGGAGCTTGAGCCACATATTCTTAGGGCAATAGAGATAATCGAGAAATATTGTTTTTGATATGCTCATAGGAGCGGGTTAATTTTCAAGCCACCCATTGTTTAGTCGCTGGCCTTTGGCGATTCGTCCGATAACTACTCCGTCCTTGATTGAATAAATAAATCCTGCGTGTCGAACTACTAGCCTTAGCATGGTCCTGATTTCCATGCAGATTGCCAAGTTGCTCCCATCGGGAGACATCTCTGCCGCTTCGATCTGACACTTTCCCTTACCCAAGATCTTTGACGCTGCTGTAATTGCAGAAGGCCATATTTCGGATTTATCCGCTTTTCGGTTAGTTCCCTCAAGAAGCTTCACGAGTACTTCCAGGCGATTTTGTTCACCAGAGATGACGTATTCAAAATATACAGAGACGCCTGTTAGGTGACAGGCCCTAAGATCATTCGGATGACACTTGCGCCCACTCCATGCACACGCCTTCGCTTCGGCAGGGGCGCAGAAATCACCAGTAACGGACCTCACCCCTTCTTCTTCGAGCATTCTAGCATCGGAAATACTGCTTGAGATAAAGAATTTCTTCAGTGCTTTCTTTCCAGATACGGCACTTTTCTCAAGGAGGTCAGGGAGCACCATCTTTCCCGATACCGTACAGCTTTCAAGCATTCCAGGCATTACAATCTTGCCAGTCACCTCACACTTTTCCGCCTCACCTGGCAATAATGGCTTATTGGTCTCGGAGCAGAATGTAAACTCTTGCTTATGGCCTGATTTGCCCGATACGGCAGAGCGTAACTCCTCGTCAGTACGATATTTCTTTCCTGAAACTTGGCTAACCGCCAATTCTGTCTTTAGAACATCCGTCAATGTAAACTGGCAACGTCCGAAGAATTCGGGTTCTGCCTGTTTGCCGCTCATGTCCGATTCTTTAAGAAGGGTGCTTACGATCATGTGTCCTGTGATGGCGGATTTTTTGACCTCATCTTCAAGCACTCGCTTACCACTTAAGTCGCAAGTAACCATATGATTAGAGAGAGCCAGTCTTCCACTGGTGTCTGACTTCGCAAGCAGGTGGTGTAATGCCTTGAGGCCGCTTATTTCGCACTTAGCCAGACAATCTTCAGGGACTGTTCTGCCGGTCTGGGAGCACTTTCCCATGATAGGCCCATCGACGATCTCATTTGCAGAAGGGATAATCGTAAGATTGCTTGTCTGGTTAGTATCAGAATCGATGCTGTATGAGACAGATACCTTCAACTTTCTTCGAGCCGCCCCTTCTAAGCCAACAAGGGAAAACTCAAGAGTGGGGGTAAAATCGCTCTCTATCTTTTTAATCTTTCGCTGATCATAGCCGGCGGAATTAATCTCGTCAGCCAATCTCTCCCTGTAGAATCTACAAAATTCCATTACTCCAGAATCAGAATTTGCCCTTTCAAGCAGATTCTTCACATTCACGCCGATCGACGAGGGTTCTTTTAACGGATTATTTATTGAATCAAAACCAAATCTCGTCTCGTCGCTAAAATGCTCGTTTGGAGAGCAGATCACCTCGATCAATCTTTCGTAGCTATCATGCGCAACAGTCACGCGCGCCCTCACGAGTGCGGAACCGCTAAAACAGCACGACGTGCTCTTCGTATCAAAACCTTTAAGCTGACCGCCAAATTTTTCAACCCAACTTTTAATCAATATGTCGGCCTGTTTGGACGAATTCGTATCCGCATCCTTAACAAGGTGCAGTCCTTTGCCTGTTATTTTTCGTACCAGCCTTTCAAAAGAGGGCGTGCCAGGACCGTACAGTGTGCTAGTAAATAGAGTTCCCGCACCTCCTGCATCCGTTTTATTTTCAAAACGGATCAACTCTCGCTTTCCGTCTAATTCCGATATATGAAGGTCAGAGGCTTTTTCGTGAGACAGCTTAGCACCTATGCTTTCGAGAGCCTTCAACGTGAAATCACGGGCCTCCATGGATTTAACGGAAGGTGGCAATTGCGGAACCTCGGGTCCCACATCTCCTCTCATATCTCCGAGCAGTGAGTTTATATTTTTCTCTTCTTTCTCAAGCTGTACCTTGGCGTCTGATATGCTTTTAGCTGCCTTTCGAGTAGCTTCTTCGATGTCTTTACCGGCAAGAGAAGCCACCACAAGCTTTCTGATTTTTTCTTCGAAGCCATTCGTTCCGTCTTCCTCTTCATCGATTCCCGATGCTTCGAGCAACGCTTCAACATCACCAATAGCATGAGAGGCCATTTGTAGCTTCTCCATAAGGCGTCCAACGATATATTCCTCGAATGTCCCCTTGAGAACAATATTAAAGATACAAACCTTTTCATGTTCTGAGGCAAGGCGTTGTATACGACCGATTCGCTGCTCTACGATCATTGGATTCCAAGGGAGATCGTAGTTTACAAGCACGTTCGCAGCCTGAAGGTTAACACCTTCGGAACCAGCTTCGGTAGAGATGATCGCGTGAATCTTTGGCGGTTTCGTTTTGAACTTGCTGATCGTATCCTGATTGCGGCCCGCTGAATCGCCGTTAATGACATCGCAGGTAACGCCTCGCTCTTCAAGAAAGGCTTGAATTGTCGTCTGGGTTTCTCGTCGGCAGGTAAAGATCACCATTCGCCAATCTTTTGGCTGTTCTGATTTGAGTTTGTCGACCAGTGCGCCCAAACCCTCTAGCTTTGACGTCACGAAACCGCGATCAACTATCGCTTTAACCTGCTCGGCGAGTTCCTTAGGAACCGTTTCTTTTTTTGCCATAGCCTTTAGCTGTGCGGAAACGGCATGAGGGCTGCTTATGAGAGCCTGAAGTATAGAAATCTGGGCGAGACGGTTCAGTTTTTGAATTGACGCGCCAATGATCTTAATAAGCTCCTTTTCATGTTTGGTAGGTTCGACGGTATGGAGTTGAACCACTCGCTCTGGAAAGTGCAGATTGGCATCTGCACGTCTAACTCGAGACATATATCCGTAGACAATGGATCGGAACTCATCCTTCATCTCTGGGTTCAATTTGCGAGCCTGAGTGCGATCGTCATCGATAAACTTTCGACTGAATGCGCCTGCGTTTCCGAACGGATTTTCATGACCACGCGCCACGGTCAAAAGATCTACCAATGAATAAAGATCCCACAGTCGATTTTGAATAGGGGTGGCCGTGAGCATGAGAACGTATTTGAAAACACGATCAGATAGAACTTTACGGAATTTCTGGGCGACCTGGGGTGGTGGATCAACCCCGTAGAGGTTTCTGAGTTTATGAGCTTCGTCCAATATGAGCATGTCGAATCCGGCTTTCGAAAGATGGTCGAGATAGAGGCGTGCAGACTGGTATGTGGTGATCACGGCCCCGACTTCACCGGGCGGTTTTGCGTCCGCAAGGTCTTTTCCTGTCAGGATTACCGATGGAATCCCGAATTTAGTCTCTAGTTCCTCTTGCCACTGCTTGCCGAGGATCTTGGGACAAACTATCAGAATCTTTTCTAGGCGGCCGCGTGCGATCAATTCGCTTGCCACCAGACCTGCACTAATCGTCTTTCCAAGACCAACGTCGTCAGCCAAAAGGGTTACGGGAAGACGACGACAGAACGTGATGAGATTAGACACCTGATGGTTGTAGGGTTCAATTTTGTCCTTCCACCTGCTTGTTGATTTTAGATCCTCTCGTTTCTCAATAACAATAGGATCGATAAGATCCCATTCTAATGCGGCTCGATATAAATTGTATTGCTCTGGACTAGTAGAGTTCTCTAAGGGCTTGATTTGAATTGATGAAGTTGTTTTGTCCATTTTCCGAGCAAGAATTCGTCAGAGGGGCTATTGGGGTACTTAAAATATAGCACTATATTCATTCTTTTTCTTCTGACGAAATTGCTGTATAATATTGTTAACACTAATTCCCTCGGCAGTACCAGGGGACCGAAAACCAGACAGGGCCGAGCACCCGACTTGGAGAAGCTGTTCAGAGACAGAAACATGCCGAGCGACAACCTCGCTAGGCGAAAGCTGATCAGCGGAAAGCAGTACTTGAGCTGATGCGTCAAAATCTAGAAACCATTTCTGGATTTTTTGCCTGCCAGTTTATACAAGGTAACCACCTAAAAATATGAAGAAAAAAACAATGCTACATGCGGGTCTTTTCGAGCGCGACATAAAAATCGAGCTGGTGCCCGCGCGCCTCTTGAAGCCCGCCGCATACAACCCGCGAAAGTGGGATGATGCGGCCGCTACCCAGCTGACCAGGAGCATCAGGGAGTTCGGTCTCGTGGACCCCATCCTCGCGAACGGCTCTCCCGAAAGGAGGAACGTCGTCATCGGAGGGCATTTCCGCCTGAAGATCGCCAAGGATCTCGGGTACACGGAAGTTCCCGTGGTCTATCTGAATATTCCAGACGAGCGAAAGGAGAAAGAGCTGAACATCAGGCTAAACAAGAACACTGGCGATTGGGATTTCGACAAGCTCAAATCCTTCGACTTTGATTTTCTGGCAGATATCGGGTTCGATAAAATTGAGCTATCGGATCTCTGGGACAAGGATTTGGAAACAGCGGATGACGAGTTCGATGTCGAAGGCGAGCTCAAGAAGATAAAAAAGCCCAAGACAAAGCTCGGCGACCTGATCATTCTCGGCAATCATAAGCTTGCGTGTGGCGATGCGACAGACCCCTCGGTTCTTATAAGGCTTTTCGGCAAGGAAAGGGCCTCGATGATCTATTCCGACCCCGTATATAACATCAAGATCAATTACGGTGGCGGCATCAGTGGCAGGCAGAATTACGGCGGAAACGTAAACGATGACCGTTCGGAATCAGAGTATAAGGAGTTTTTGAAGAAGAGCATGGTGAACGCCTTGTCGGTTACGAAGGAAAACGCCCATGTCTTTTACTGGTCGGACCAGAAGTATATCGGCCTCATTCAGGAACTCTACCGAGAGTTGAAGATCGAGAACAAGCGCGTCTGCCTGTGGATCAAGAACGCGCAAAACCCGACTCCGGGCGTCGCGTTCAACAAGTGCTACGAACCGTGCACTTATGGCGTGAGGGGCAAACCGTACATATCGAAGAGCGTTCAAAATTTGAACGAGGTGATGAACAAGGAAATCACCACGGGAAACAATCTGCTCGCCGAGGCCTTGGATCATCTGGATCTGTGGATGGTGAAGCGACTGTCTGGAAAGGAATACGAGCACGCCACGTCGAAGCCTCCCGTGCTTCACCAGAAGGCCATTCGGCGTTGCACGAAATCGGGCGACATCATACTCGACAGCTTCTCCGGCTCGGCGAGCACGATGATCGCGGCAGAGCAGTTGAAAAGGAGGGTGTACGCGGTCGAGCTCGAACCAGCCTTCTGCGACCTCGCCATAAGGCGATACGAAAAGCTTACTGGCGTTAAGGCGAAGATCATCCATGAAGAAGCATAAAATCAAAAACGGGTTCTTGGCGGAACTGAGGAGAATTCCCATTGTTCAGGTCGCCTGTGAAAGATCTGGAATATCGAGGAATAGCGTATATCGATGGAGGAACGAAGATGCCGTGTTCCAAAAGGAAATGGACAAGGCCTTGGAGGAGGGCGAGGCTCTGGTGAACGACATGAGCGAAAGCCAGTTGCTGACGATGATAAGAGAAAAGAACTGGTCTGCTGTCAGCTTTTGGTTGCGTCATCGAAACCCGAAGTTCCGTGAGCGCATAGAGATAGCGGGATCCGTAAAGACGATTCAGGAGCTACCGCCCGATCAGAAAGAGATGGTCACCAATGCCCTTAAATTAGCAGATTTAGCCTTGAGAAAAAATGAACAATAACCTACTCGACAAAGAAGCACTGAATTTAATCCTGACCAACCGAGGCGTCCGCCAGCAGGTGACATATCAGAGCCACCTGCTGTTCTTCCACGTTTTCTTTTCGCACTACGTGAAATACCCCATAGCGGAGTTCCAGAAGGAGATCTTCCGCATCACAGAGGACGCATCGAACACTTTGGCCTGTATTGTCTCGTTCAGGGGATCGAGCAAGTCCACCCTCGTCACCTTCTCCTACTCGCTCTGGGCGGTCCTCGGCGTGCAGCAGAAGAAGTTCGTGCTCATCGTATGCCAGACGCAGTCCCAGGCCCGTCAGCACATGGCAAACCTGAAACACGAGCTTGAGCAGAATGAGACGCTGAAGAGCGACCTCGGGCCGTTTCGAGAAGATATCGGTGTCGGCGAGTGGGCGATGTCATCCTTGGTATTCAAGAACACGGGCGCGCGTATCATGGTGGCGTCGATGGACCAGAGCATCCGAGGGGCGAGGCACCGACAGTACCGCCCGGACCTCATAATCCTCGACGACATCGAGGACGTGAACTCGGTGAAGACGCACGAGGGGCGCTCCAGGGTGTCGGACTGGTTCTCGCGCGAGATCGTCCCGCTGGGAGACATCGGGACCAGGATCGTAATCGTCGGAAACCTCCTGCACGAGGACTCATTCGTGATGCAGTTGAAGCGCAAGATAGAGCGCAAGGAATTGTCAGGCGTCTACCGTTCGTTTCCCCTCATCGACAGCGACGGCGGATGCCTGTGGCCCGGGAAGTTCGATTGCGAGGAGAAGATCGAGCAGTTGCGCCAGAGCGTAGCGAACGAGAGCGCATGGCTCATGGAGTATCTGCTCCTGCCCGTGTCCGACGCATCGCGTGTCATACACCCCGAGTGGATCGCGTTCTACGATGAGATGCCCGAGAGGTGCGAGGAAAACGAGTATCGAGGGGCCTCCGTCGGGATAGACCTCGCGATATCGGAAAGGGATCGGGCGGACTGCACCGCCATGGTGACGGCCCACGTCTTCGGCTACGGCAAGGACATGAGGATCTACATAGAGCCGAATCCCGTGAACGACCGCATGGACTTCTCTATATCCATCGACACGGCGAAGATGCTTTCCAAGGGGCACGCGCATAACAATCGCAACGCCCAGATATACGTCGAGAACAATGGGTACCTGGAGGTGTTCCCCGAGACGCTCCGTAGGGAGCCTGGAATCCCCGTGGAGGGAATCCCGTCCCGTGGCGACAAGCGGACGAGGCTCGTCGTGACTGGCGTGCCCGTTAAGGCGGGACACGTGCTGTTCCCAAGAAGTGGGGCCGAGGAGCTTCTCATGCAACTGACGGGGTTCGGCTCCGAGAGGCACGATGACCTCGTGGACGCGTTCTCCATCGTCGTGGGAGAGGTCGTCAAACGGAATCGCCCTAGGCCCAATTTCGACATCACCTTCAGCGGCGTGATGCCGATTACCGCTGGTCTGAGGAATAAGATCTTCTAGGCCTAGCTTAGTTGTATGTTTAGTTTAGCGTCTCCCAAATCCAACGGATTGGGAACTGACTTTACTATGTTCATGACAATGCCCCATATGTAAGGGTTGGATACGGGAAACTGCACGGCCTTGCTTCTGCCGTCCACGGTAATTTCGATGGCATCGGATAGAGTCTCAATGCCAAGGACCTTCTTGAGGGGGATGGTCCTGTTCTCCTTACTACCCATGAAGACAATTTTCTTGTTGGTGACAAATACCTCGCCTCTATCAAGCGACGCCCATTCGAGAGAGCTCTTCGATGATCCGGCGTATCGCCCGACGCTCACGCCCTTCATAATTCTGACGCTTCCAAAGCCACCAGATGATTTTCTCACCGATCTGGTTTCCCTTAGCTCAACATTTTCCCTTAAAAACAGATGCTCGTCCTGATCAAGAAATATCGCGCCCTTTGTCTCGATGACGGGTAGTGAATTCGAGCTTCTGACCAGTTCCACGTATTTGTCGGCCTCTGCAACGAGAGATGACTTTCTCTCGGAGGCTTTTTTCTGCGAGCGTATGAGTGCGGCGAGAAGGAGCAGTGCGAAAGAAATGAAGAGGCTGTACTTGCCGATAATTATAAAAAGGACGATGCTCACTCCGATCCACCACAGGAAGGGGTGTTTCTCCAGGCTTTTGCTTGCCCCATCTAATTTCTTCGAGTTTGTATTTGTGCTCACGTTATATATCTAAAGCTATTAATATCGTGGCGGGTAAATACAAAAAGCCCACCACTAGGTAGAGCCGAGGCTCATATCTCAAGTTTCCCTGAAATAGCACAAGACGTGACCCCTAATGATGGGTTCTTTATCGTCTTGTGACTAACTGTATTCGTACCGTGCCGACACGTTGCCGTGTGGGGTTAGGTAACTATGTTGTATTTACTGAATATTGATTCAGTGTGTTCATACTATCGCTAAAATAAGGCTTTGTTAAGGTAGTTGCCAACAAGCGGAGGCTTAGCAAAGCTATCTGTCTCTGGCATTAATGGATGTATGGAAATACAAGCCACCGCCCTCATGGGCAAATCGACCTTGGCCCCGATGGCGAAAGTAAGGTATTGCCTCTACGCCCGCAAGTCCACCGAGCAGGAGGAGAAGCAGATCCTGTCGATTGACTCGCAGATCAAGGAGATGCTCTCGCTCGCGCAACGTGAGGGTCTCGAAATTGTCGATACTCGAAAGGAGTCACATTCCGCCAAGGCCTCGGGACAACGGCCTGTATTCAAGCAGTTGTTGGAGGACGTTAGATCAGGGAAGTTCGACGGCATACTCGTCTGGCACCCAGACAGGCTCTCCAGAAACGCGGGAGACCTCGGCTCGGTCGTCGATCTCATGGACGAGAAGCTCCTCGTCGAGATCCGTACCTACGGGCAGAAGTTCTCGAACAACCCGAACGACAAGTTCCTCCTGATGATCCTCTGTTCGCAGGCGAAGCTCGAGAACGACAACAAGAGCGTCAACGTGAAGCGGGGCCTCAGGGCGAGGTGCGAGATGGGTCTGTGGCCCGCGCAGGCACCAACGGGATACGTCAACAGCTCGAACGTCAGCGAAATCTGCGTGGTCCACGTCGACCCCGTAAAGGCACCGATCATCAAGCAGGTGTTCGAGAGGGTCGCCTACGAGGGCTGGGGAGGCAAGAGGGCCTATCTCTGGCTCAGGGACGAGCTGAGGTTCACCGCGAAGAGCGGAAAGCCCCTGACGCTGAGCAACGTGTTCATGATCCTCCACAACCACTTCTACTACGGCATATTCGAGTACCCTAAGAACAGCGGGAAATGGTATCAGGGAAAGCACACGCCCATCATCTCGAAAGACCTCTTCGATCAGGTACAGAAGCAACTCCACTGCCAGAGGAAGGTGAGGGACACGAACAAGGAGTTCGCGTTCACAAAACTGATGTCATGCGGGCTGTGCGGATCAGGCATAACCGCACAGGATAAGTACAAAAACCTCGCGGACGGCACGGTGAAGAAGTACATCTACTACGGGTGCACGAAGATTCGGGACAAGGACTGCGGGAACGGATATCTGGAGGAGGCCGAGCTTATAAGGCAATTACTCGAACTGATGGACGACGTAGACTTAGATCAGTCTGGTCTGAGGAAAAAGCTTCAATCTGAAATCGAGAGGCACAAGAAGTTCAGCGTCGGGATTCTCGGTGGGAAGAAGGAGGATTATTCAGCAAAGGATATGGATATCAGAAATTATGCAAAGTATCTTTTGAGGGAGGGCAATCTTTTTGAGAAAAGAGATCTGTTGGTTTGCTTGAAAAGCAAGATAGTTCTTAAAGAAAAGAAAGTTGCCTTGGGATGATATAAGTTTATGGCCATTGCCGATTATTTACGGCCAGATGATTCATAAAATGGATTATATAGAACCATGGTCATAGTACGCATCATTGCCCGTTGTGTAGCCTGTATGTAGGCAACAGCTTTACTAAATTCACCGTCTTTTATCATCGTCCGGATCTCTTTTCTAATATTCGCAAACTCTTCAGACTCGAGAGTTCTCTCTAAACTCTGCAGTACTTCTCGTTCGGTTAAATCAGGCATACTCATTATGCCCTCTGTTAATGAATTGGCGTGGCTGTTCGCTAAACATATGGTTGAAAGTACTTCATAAGTATTGTTTGTAAAAATATCTTTAATTCTGTCAACCTGATCCTTCTCGAGAAACCCTCCGGCAGGAAAGCCGAATGCAAATTTATCAAATAAAGGGAGGGGGTGAAACGACATTGGGAAATTAACTACAAAGCCCATTGCTGTTAATCGCAGGGCTTTAAGTAGAAAATCTAGCCCTACTTTTAAGCCAACCTCACTGAATTCGGTCACGTTGCTATTTCTTAATGCCGTATGAGTGTGCGTTGCTCCCTGGGTATGCATGAATCCCGATAACTCCTTGTATAGAGATTGAATTTCGATGTTCCATTGCAATTTATCATTGAGAGTTTTGAATTCAATATTTTTTGCAGGCAGTGCTTTTAACATTTCGCTAATTGTGGGCGTGTTGGCCTTTCCATCTAGCCAGTTTTTAAAATTATCCCTGTCCTCATTTACAAAATGATACAAAGCAAAAACCTGTAATTCTATAAAACTCCTTATTGATCGGAAACTGTCCTTATAGAATCCTGTTAGAAGCAACAATATGCCTGAATTTATATCTTGCTCGGCCTCAAAGAATACATGGTGCCATGGATGGATTGTGGTAAATTCTTCACCTGTACCGCCAAATATTGGAATGGCGAATAGAAGTTCGTGAGACCCGTTTAGAGCTCTGCGTATGTCATCCGATATTTCTTTATGTGCTTCGAGCCACGCAGCACTTCGATCAGCTGTTTTGCCGAGTGAGGCTGCCTGTTTGAAATAATTATCTAGCATTTCATTTATTGTCTTATTTGAAATAACCCTAAACTTTGATGTTGGGAAGGATTGATTCCGTAATATCAAAGGTCATGTCAATTTTTGATGAACCTGCGAGCGAAATTGATTCAGAGGCTAGTCTTAATAAGAACTTCAATGAAGCAATATCTGCCAAGACCTTAGCTTTGCTTGCTTCCCATATTGGATTTTGTGAGTTTGCGCCGCCGCTATGCCGACCTGCTAAGGATAATGAATATTGAACCGTACGGGAAATAAAATCTTCTCTCGCTATATCTTCTTGAGATTTAATACTATTGCCAAACTGTGAAGCGGTATAGCCATCTGGAACTTGTAGTGACGAATAAGTGTTCTTCAGGGTTATTTTTTTACTAGAGTGATTTTTTATCAAAAAATGGACCGTGATTGTGAAGTTATCCATTACGCCATCATTAGTTCTTGAGCCGGGATTTAGTTCGAGTTTTTCAAATTCAATCGCAAGGCCCACAGAATCATCATTCTTGGTCGGTGTCTCTTTTAAAATTCCTCTCGTTGAGAGCACCTTTCTTCCATCTGCAAAAGTAATAGTAGTTTCAATTAGAGGAACTATTTCTGTAGGTTCCTGCCGACCATCTTCTAATCTTATTGACCCGTTCTCTCTATCGACAATCACATGCGCTTTCTGGGTGTCGCCGTTTCTTCTACCCAAAATAAAGTGATGGTCATCGCCTTGTGTTCTTGATTCCAAAAACACATCATCTGTTTTAAATCTATTTTTAATTGTTTTACCGCGCTCGGTAGTATTCTGGTCACTTTTAAGTAACAGCCTCAGGCTCCTTTTTTCACGTAGTTCTAATTCTAACAGAGCTCGATTGTGGAGACTGGTTTTTATATCAGGATTGTCATTCCTGCGTACGATTTCCTCCAACTCTTCAAAAGTTCTTTTTGTTAAGTCAGTAAAGTCTTGTTGTTTATCTTTGGATAAAAATTTATCTATTCTATCTGGTGTTGATGAAAAGCCTTCGTGGTAAATATCACCACCTTCATTTTCAATTAAAAGAAATCCCTCGGATTTTAATTGATGTAAAAAACCTTTAATATGCTGAATTTCTTCTGGCTGAATATTGTTATGATCGTGTGCGATCATAAGTTCGCAGACTCGGATTGTTTTTATGTACCCACCACTATGCGTCTTAAAGAAAGACATTATTTCGTTTTTTGATGGATATATGAGATTCATAAATAGCGTCTAAAATTTGTTACCTACTTAAAATTCAAACGAATAAATGCTTGTCCTGAATCGCTGATTTTGAATGATGAGATGCAGGTATTGCGTACGGATAAACTAATCCTGAAAGGATTTAGTCAGCTTATCACTTTATAAGTAAAAGGCACCCTGATGGTGCCTTTTACTTATCTCTCAAAAGACGACGGGTCCTGAGCGATATAAACTAAACTCAACTTGGTTGCCAGACTTGGAATCGAACCAAAATTTTCGCTTTCAGAGAGCGACGTCCTACCGTTAGACGATCTGGCAATATGTGACGTGCGAAGCGGCGATCCTGGGCCTCGCCGCTTGTCCAAAGAAAATAGCATAATCTGCCCAAAAAATAAAGGCTGGGTTAGAATGGTGGCATGAGCAAAGAGAAGCTTGCCCTCGCCATAGAGATTGCCGTCGCGGTCATTTTCGTCGTCTGCGCATATCTCGTGTTCGGGAGGTCGCCAGACATCCGCAACTATCCTCCCAAGGCCGGGCCGATGGTGTTTCTCGGCGACAGCCTGGTTCGGGGAGTCGGGGCGAGTCCGGGCAATGACCTGCCGGTGCTTCTCTCGAGGGTCGTAGGGGAGAGTGTCGAGAACTTCGGCGTGTCGGGCGACACCTCCGCGATGGGGCTCGCGCGCCTTGATTCGGTCATTGCGCGCGAGCCGGCGGTCGCCCTCATCCTCCTCGGCGGGAATGACTATCTCCAGAAGGTGCCCGTCGATGAGACTTTCTCTAACCTGAAGTCCATCATCACCCGCCTGCAGGGGAGCGGCGCCGTGGTCATCGTCATCGGCATCCGCGGCGGGGCGCTTCGGGACAATTTCGAGGATCGCTTCGAGGCTCTCGTGGCAGAGACCGGTTCGGCATACGTGCCCGATGCCCTGGGTGGGATCATCGGTGACGGCAGATACATGTCTGACGCCGTCCATCCCAACGACGCGGGATACTCGCGAATCGCGGAACGTATCGCGAGGGTTCTGAAGTCAGTCACTAAACGGCCATGAATAAAGCCAATCCCATAAGCAGGGAAGATTTCGAGAATCTGGTGGCCCAGGCCTTTGACCGTCTGCCCGAATGGGTGCGCCAGAAGGTACAGAACGTCGCCGTCATCGCCGAGGACGTGGTGGACGAGGAGACGATGCTCGATATGGGCCTGGAATCGAACATGGACCTGCTCGGCCTCTATCGCGGCGTGCCCCTGACCGAGCGAAACTACGAGGCGGGCCTGGTTTTTCCCGACGTCATCTTTCTATACAAGCTTCCCATAGAGGAAGAGGCTGTCGAAAGCGACCTGTCGGTGCGTGACGTCGTCTACGAGACTCTTTGGCACGAGATCGCCCATCACTTCGGCCTCGACGAGGACGCGGTGCAGAAAAGGGAAGGGGAGGAGTTCAGGGTATAGGCTATTCGTAGAGCTCGCTGTGCGTGCCTATCGCGACGAAAATGGTGATTCCACCATCGGTTCTGTAGATGGCTCGAATGTCTCCAGTCACGTTGATGCTCCTGTGATGTGACCACTCCGCGTGAAGTTCATGATTCTCGAGCGTCGGGTCAAAGGGATTCTTCGAGAACGCGTCGAATCTCTTTATGAAAGCCATCTGGACCTTTTTGTCCATCCTCGAATACCGCTTGATGAAGCTTTTGTGCAGTATGGACGGCATGTGCTGTTTCTAGGCTATTTTCCTCAAGTACGCGTCCATATCCTTCGCGTTCGCGAAGACGGGTGATAGGTTTTTGCCTGCCTTTATGTCCTTCTCTGCGCGGCGCAGGAGGGCGGCGGTCTTCTTGTTAGGGACGAGAGGCTCTCGGAAGGTTATCTGACGTTCGTCGATGAACTGACGCAGGTAGTTGTTCACCACGGTGCTCATGGAGAGTCCGAGATTCGTCGCCACGTCACGCGCGGTGTCCTTGAGCGTCTTCTCGATCTTTATGTTCAAAACGGTTTTCATATAACCAAAGTATATACAACGGTTAATGTTTGTCAAACATATCCTTTCCTTGTTTTTTATCTATAAACATGGTGATATATGGAGCAGAAAAGTCCGCCTCAACTTTGCTCGTATTCATCCAGCATCGACCCCACGCCAGAACCGCGGGGCCTTGCGGGGCACAGACGCCCTATGAATACGCCATTGAGGCATTGAAAGGAAACCAGATAGATGAAAAGAAACAAAAGTGATCCGTGGCGGGATTCGTTCAAACCTAAAAATCGCCTTGCCGACGTGCGCCAGGTCATGGGCCCTCGGGCCGAAGAGCTGATCGCATTGTATAATCAGACGCACAAAAGCGTCGACTCCGCCCTCGAGGATATGGATCGGGCCGAGACCTTCCTCCATTCGCGGGGCATCCGCCTGTATCGTCTCTTTGACGATCTGAGTCCCGCGCTCGTGATGCTCATGATGGCTATTCTCATCGCCGACCTGTTTGGCGATGGCTCGGAGGGCTGGGCTGTTCTCTGGACGGGGTATCCGTTCGTATTAATGTTCTGTGGCTTTGCCTGGCTTTTATACAGGCTCCACATCAGCGTCAACAAGCGCATTGAAGATGCCGACTACACGTTCAATTGCTGCGACCTAACCATCCGGCGGTTGGTCAACGCTTTGTGGATCATGAGCGGATGCGAGCATTTCGCCGGCAACGATTCGATTCGGGACGATTTCGCCTCGAACATGAGGAAGATCTGCCTGGACATCGTCGAGATTCAGAACGTGACTCCTATCACGTGGCTGAACGGCAAGAGGGTTCGCCCGAAGGCCGAGATGGATCTGCGGGGCACGATGAACACCCTCGTCTCTGGTGGTGAATTCTTCGGTCTGACGGACGGAAATCTGAGGCCATACTTCAAACAGGCCCAGAGGGATTGGAGGAACCTCGCGCACATTAACGCCGTGAGGACCGAGTAGGAAATCTGACCTCAAATTGTTCGTTCTTTAAGATTGCGAGCCCGCCGATTCCATCGGCGGGCTTTTTGTTTCCTTGTATGGGCTTTATGCCGCGTTCCAAACATGCCCATGATACAATCACCCTTACATGACCCAGGCCCAGGCACTCGAAATACTCAAGACGGGGAGGAACGTCTTCGTCACCGGCCCGGCCGGATCGGGAAAGACGCATCTCCTCAACTCGTACATAAAATACCTGCGCGACAACCTGATCGACACGGGCATCACCGCCTCGACGGGAATCGCGGCCACCCACATGGGCGGCATGACCATACACTCGTGGGCGGGCATCGGCATCGCCGCGTCGCTCACCCAGCACGACCTCGAGGGCATGTTCGAGAAGTCCTATCTCTCCAGGCGCTTCGAGAAGGTGAAGGTGCTCATCATCGACGAGGTGTCCATGCTTCATCACTTCCGCTTTGACCTGGTGAACAAGGTCCTCCAGAACATGAAGGGGAACGTGAGGCCCTTTGGCGGGGTGCAGGTCGTCTTGTGCGGCGACTTCTTCCAGCTGCCGCCCGTGTCGCGTCCCGGCGAGCCCGAATCGCTCTTCATATACAAGTCAGACTCGTGGGCCGAGGCCAAGTTCACGGTCTGCTATCTCTCCGAGCAGTTCCGCCAGAAGGACGATGACGACGTGCTTTCCATATTGAACGAGATACGTCGTGGCGACGTCACCGACACCGCCCGTGAGTATCTGCAATCGCGCTTCAACGCCAAGATTGATTTGGCCGTCGAGCCGACGCGCCTCTTTACCCATAATGCCGACGTGGACACGCTCAATCAGAAGGAACTCGAGAAGCTCAAGAGCGATGAGGAGGTGGAGTATTTCATGGAGACCCATGGGCGCGAGGCGCTCGCCGAAACTCTGAAAAAGTCGTGCCTCGCGCCCGAGATGCTCCGTCTCAAGGTCGGTGCCCGCGTCATGTGCGTCAAGAACAACTTCGAGGAGGGCTATGTGAACGGGACTTTGGGCATCGTCATATCGTGCAAGGAGAATCAGGATCCCTCCATTCGCACGGCCACGGGGAAGGTCATAAAGATAGAGAGGGCGAGCTGGAAGATCGAGGAGGACGGCAAGGTGAAGGCCGAAATTCTTCAGTACCCCCTGCGTCTCGCCTGGGCCATCACCGTGCACAAGAGTCAGGGCATGTCCCTCGACGCCGTCGAGGTGGATCTCTCAAAATCCTTTGCCCCTGGCATGGGATATGTGGCGCTCTCCCGCGTTCGTTCGCTCGACGGCCTCACCATACTCGGCATGAACGAGACGGCTTTGCAGGTGCACGGCGAGGTGCTCGAGTTCGACGCCGACCTGCAGCAGCTTTCTGACGAGGCGCAGTCTGATCTGGAAGAGATGACGGCGGCGGCACTCAAGGACGCGCACGATTTATTTCTAAAGGGAGCGCGTCCCGCCCCAAAGGAGCACAAGCCTTCGACCTTCGAGGAAACCCTCGCTCTGATCGAGGAGAAGAAGGGCCTTGGCGAAATGTCCGCTGAGCGCGGCGTTACAGGCGAGACCATAGTCGCCCATATCGAGAAGCTCATCGAGGAGGGCATCTGTCCCGACATCAAATATCTCAAAAAGGAAATAAGCCTAGCCCATTGGAAGAAGATAGAAAAGGCCTTCGAGGAGGAGCTTGCCAAGATGGAGTCCGCGGGGCAGGTGAGCGAGGACGGTTTACCTCTTTCGCCGATACTCTTGTCTCCAATAAAGAGCCGGGCGGGGGCAAGCGTCTCGTTCCTCAGCATAAGGCTGGCCCGCGTTATCTTGGGATACTATTTGGCTCCCAAGGCCTAGCATTGACTTTCAGGTGAGGGGGAGTATGGTGACGACAGTGTCCTTCGCCATTCCGGTGCAGGACAACGTTCATCACATGGTCTCACAAAAGGTAAGGGATGAGTTTGGGTTGATAAAGACTGAGTTTTATATGTTTCTTTCCGGCAAATACCCCCGCTCCGTCACGCTCTCAGACAAAAGGTTTCCCGAGAGGCAGCCTTCCGAAGAGCTAATTGGGCCCGCGACCGATCACCTCAGAATTCTCGCGGATCTCGTCAATCGCACCATGCTCCTTCGTAAGCAGATGCCTCTCAGAAAGATGGAGTTGCCGATCGGTTATGAGTATGAATACAGGATGACCTCTCACATGCTCGACGTCCTGCATCCTCTCGCTCAGCTCCTGATGCGTAACTGTTCAGTGGGGGTTCACGTACCCGAGTCAGGCATTTTCGAGGCCCGCTTCGCCCTGCGGAGGGGTTGGCAGATTGTCTTTGCTCGGGGCATTAACAGCGATGCGGCGGTCTTTGATATGTTGGGCAGGAAGGATAGGTTTTCACGCTGATAGGTTTGGAGGGGGGCCACGAGACCCCTCTTTTTCTTGCCTGAAATGCCGCGTTGACTTTCACACAAGATTACGTAGAGTGTCTTCAGAGTTTAGGCCATTCCGGCTTGGACAAGGCAAACCCCGTTCTTACTCACTTATATGGCCACAAGTTTTTGGTCAGAAATCGGCTTCATCCTCGCGACGCGGAATCCCCGTGACGCATCGGATTGCATGCTCGAGATACTCGATCCCTCCAAGGATCATTTCGTCGGCATCTGCGGTCCCCGGATCAGGGTGCTCTGCGGTCAGGTCAGTGCGCTCAATCAGGAGCTGAAGGATTGCTTCGATGCGATCCCGAGCGGCGAGGTCGACATGGAGTCTCTCCCTTGGCGCAAGGCGTGCGGGCACGCCTTCATCACCCAGAAGAAGATCGAGGCCATCAAGGCAATCATCCACATCGCCCTTCACGAGGATTTTCCCGAGCTTCTCGCCATGAACTTCGTCGGTGTCCGTCGAGGGTGGCAGGTCGTCTACTCCAACAGGGGGAAGGACATCCTGCGGGGTCCTGATCATACCGACATTGCGAGCTGTCTCTTCTACAAGGAGCTCGTCGCGGCGGACAAGTCCGCCCAGCGTCACCAGCAACAGCTCTCGGGCCGATGATGGGCGCATTCAAGGCCGCACTACGGGGTGCGGCTTTTTTCTTGCCCATGTTCGTCGTGCCTAGAGCTTGGTCTTGGTGATCCGATGCGAGTCCTTGCTGTGGAATCGACCATAGGGGGTCTTAAAGAAGTATCCGTAGGTGTCCGAGTCGTCCAGGTGAAGGTCTATGGAATGCTCCTTGCAGTATTCGGCCTTGGTCTTGTCCCAGAGATAGGGGTCGAGATGGGGGTCGCCCTTCTCGTCCCACCTGAGCGCCGTACCTGCCTTGATGTGATGGTCGGTTATGGAGAAGAGGTGGGTGAAAGATATGCCAAGCTCCCGTATCCGCGCCATCTCTGCCTCAGACTTCGCTCCCGTTATGATGTGTACTTCATGTCCGTTGTCCACGAGGAGCTTGGTGAGGGTCTTGAAGAAATCGGGCCTGGTGTCCACGACCCCGTGAAGGTCGAGGCCTATTTTGATGCGCTGATTCATTGATGTTTGCTTTGTTGTGTGTATTTCAAAAGCATACCATGCTCTTGACTTTTTGTGTATTTATTGTAGCTTTTATTACGAAACACCATCTATAAAACCATGATCATTGTATACGCATTGCAAGAAGCACCAAAAAGTTACGGCAAGTCCATATTTCTTGCCGGTCCGACGCCGCGGGACAAGGATGTTCCTTCGTGGCGCCCTGAAGCCATCAGGCTCCTCGAGGAGCTTGGTTTTGACGGCGTGGTCTTTGTTCCCGAGGCTGGAGACAGCACGTGGAAGCGGGATTATACCGATCAGGTCGAATGGGAAGAGAAGTATCTCAACTCTGCTGACATCACCCTGTTCTGGGTCCCTCGCGAGATGCAGACGATGCCCGCCCTCACCACTAACGTGGAATGGGGGATGTGGTATGACAGCGGAAAGGCGGTTCTCGGTCATCCTGAGGGCGCCCAACATGTCCGGTATCTCTCGTATTACGGTCAAAAGGAGGCGGCCCCTTGTGAGACCGACCTCAGGGAGGCTCTTCGTCGGGCGGTTGAAATTATCGGCGACGGCGCCGTGCGCACGGGTAGCGAGACCTTGGTCCCGCTCATTCTGTGGAAGACGGCCTCGTTTCAGGGTTGGTATCGTCGGACTGTTTCCGATGCCGGCAATCGACTCGACGGCTTTCGCGTCAAGGTCATTTGTCGGGCGGGTCCCCAGAAGAAGTTTGTCTTTCTCTGGGTGGCGCACGTCAACATCTGGGTCGAGGCAGAGGGTCGGAACAAGTCGAACGAGATCATACTCGCCCGTCCCGACATCTGCTCACTTGTCCTCTTTCGGCGGGGCGTCACGCTCCTTGATACCGAGGTTGTCTTGGTTCGCGAGTTCCGCAGCACCGTCAACAATTCAAAGGGATTCGTTCTCGAGTTGCCCGGAGGCTCATCGTGGAAGTCGGGCCAAGAGCCGAGCGTCGTCATGTGCGACGAGTGCAGGGAGGAGACGGGCATCGAGATTTCACCCGAGCGCGCCCATATCGTCGGGGACCGCCAGCTTCTCGCCACGTTCTCGGTTCACCGGGCGCTTGTCGGGGCCGTCGAGCTCACCGAGGCCGAGATGAGAGATGCTCGGTTGAGGGTCGGAAGCGTTCGTGCCGAAAGTCATGAGACTGGCGAGCGGGTCTACCTTGAGGTTAAGACCATCAGGGACCTTCTCGGCATCAGCGGGCAGCAGATGGACTGGTCGAATCTCGGGATGATTATGGCGGCCATTCAGGGTTGAGTTGTCTAGTGGGTTAGGTCGGCGCGCAGCTTGCTGCGCGCCTTTTTTATTCCCGAAACACAAAAGAAAAGGCGGGCACCGTAGTGCCCGCCGATGACGCGAATCCGATTCGCATCAATCAATATACCGTCTTCACCCGCGACTTGTTCTCGTATCCGAAGACCTGCTTATATCGGCGAATTTCCTCCTCCGGCCCCATGGCCTTGGCGAGGTTGTTCGACAATTTCACGAGTCCGCGACCGTTCGCGATCACAGCCTTGGTCACCATCGAGACCGGGTCGACACCTAGGTCGTTGGTCAGGTTGGTTCCCCAGCCATGGCTCATGATGAGCCTTTCCCGATTCATGTCGGTGAGCTCGAGCATCTTGCGCAGGTCCAGGCCGTCGCTCGGGATTCCGAGCTTAGACCGCGGGTCTATGCCGTGATTCTCGTAGAGGGCGATCCACTGCTCGCATTCCTTGCGAGGATCGCCCGAGTCCTGCCTGAAGCCCTTGTAGCGCTTCAGGTTCTTCTCGGAGATGGTCTTCATCATGAAGGGCGACCCGAAGGTGTCCGGCAGGATGATGGCCAACGCCTCGCCGTAATCGTCCCACCACATGTCCAAGAACCTGTGGGGCGATTCGCGGAGCTCCTCGTCGCCGTTCGTAAGCCCGGCCATGACCATCTGGATCTCGTGGGCATTGGTGCCCATGGGGAGAAGCCCGTATTTCATGGCGAGGAGAGTGTTCGACGTCCCGCGGAACTGTCCCGAGGGAAGCTCTTCCGCCAGCACGCCGACCACATAGTCGTGCCATGCCACGCTGAAGGCCCGTCGCGTCCCGAAGTCGGAGAAGCTGATCTCGCTGTTTTGACGCAGGATCTCAATCTTCCGTTCGAGGCGTTTCTGGCCCTCGGCATAGAGCGCATCGCGCTGGAACCTCGTGAGATTTTCCAGATGCGCCCGATAGAGGAGCTCGTTCATGATCTTGAGGGAGGGAATCTCCCAATACGTGCTTGCCCTCCACGGACCCGGAAACCGAAGCGATATGTTATCGCCGCGATATTTGAGCTCGTAGGGCGGCAGGGAGACACCCTTGAGGAACTGCAGATACGGCTCGCCAAACATGCGCTCGCCGTATTCGTTGGTCCCTCGCAGGTAATGGAGCTCGCTGTTGTTGAAGCGGAGCGCCATCGCATGATCAAGCTCCCGTCGCAGGTCGCTTTCGGAGATGTGTCGTGCCAAGGGAGTGCCTGTCCTGTTCATGAACTCGAACGTTACCTCGGTGTCGGGGTAATGGTTGAAGATAAACTGGCCCATCGGGAACTTGTAGAAGTCCGTGTCGAGGAGCGAGTCTACGATGAAGCTGCCTTCGCTTGCAAGCGGAGTTTTCATGTGGATATTTGATGTGTGTAGGTGCTGGAGTGTGATGACGCTGATGGCGTCGTCGTTAGAGGGGATTCGTTCCCTATTTAACACTTTATTCTAGGAAAGTCAATTAGTTCTATCGATACAGCTTCTTGTCGAGGATGAACCTCGCCACGGAAGGAAAAACGTGTTTGGAAAGTTCGTCCCCGTCATGGGCGATCTTGCGCACCATGGTGCTTGAAAGGCTTATGTCGCCGGCCATCGGCAGGATGAGGTGATTCTTGGGAAGGAGGCATTCGGAGAGGGGTTTCGAACCAGGCCTTTCGATGAAGATGAATCGGGCGGAGTCAAACAGTTCCTGTCCGCGCACCCATTTGGAGGCTATGTCGGGTATGACGTCCGAACCGCAGACAAAATGAAAGTCGCAGTCGGGATAGAGCGCCTCGAGCTCCTGCCTCGTCTCAAAGGTGCTCGACAGGCCCTGCTTGCGGGCCTCGTGATCGAATGCCCGCATGGGTTTATGCATTGCGGCGCGATCATCCTCGATCATGAGCCTCACCATCTCCAGACGGTCATCGCCGGACACCGACATGGCCTTGTCCCAGCGATTGGCCGACGGCATCACCCACACCTCGTCTATGCCATCGAGCCGGCTGAGCGCACGCGCGACCTCGCCGTGCCCGCGATGGGGAGGGTTGAATGCGCCGCCGAATATGGCTATCTGCTTTCTCACGTTCGTGCCGATTATTCGAGCTCCTTGATCCAGAGATTGACCTCGGCGTCAGACGGCATTCTCCAGTCTCCGCGAGGGGAGAGTGCCACTGATCCGACTTTCGGTCCATCGGGCATGACTGACCTCTTCCACTGATTCCTGAAGAAGCGGTTGATGAATGTCCTGAGCCATTTCTTTATCTCGTTCTCGCTATAGTCCTTTCCGAAGGCCTGCGCGGCGAGGAAGGCTATCTTTCGGGGATTGGTCGCCCAGCGCACGAAGTGATAGAGGAAGAAGTCATGGAGCTCGTAGGGGCCGATGATGTCCTCGGTCTTCTGCGATATCTTCGAGCCGGTTTTCTTGAGCTCGGGGGAAACAGGCGTGTCGAGCACGTCGCGAAGGGTGTCGGCGAAGGCCTTGTTCTTCTCGCTCTCGACTACGTGTTCCACGACGTGGCGCACGAGGGTCTTGGGGACGCCCGCGTTCACGTTGTAATGGGAGAGATGGTCTCCGCTGAAGGTGCACCAACCAAGGGCAATCTCCGACAGGTCTCCGGTGCCGAGCACCATGCCGCCGAGCTGATTGGCCTTGTTCATGAGTATCATGGTTCGATAGCGGGCCTGCACGTTCTCGTAGGTGATGTCCTGGGTCTCGCCGTCATGGGCGATGTCCTTGAACTGCTGGGTCGAGCCTGGCGCGATCGAGATTTCCTCGAGCGATATTCCCGCCGCCTCGGCCAGCTTGTACGCGTTCGATTTGGTTCGGTCGGTGGTTCCGAATCCTGGCATGGTGAAGGCTCGGATGTCCTTGAGGGGAAGCCCGAGCTTCTCGAAGGTTCTCATGGCGACGAGTAGGGCGAGGGTGGAGTCGAGCCCTCCTGACAGGCCGAGTACGATCTTGTCGATGCCCGAATACTCGATGCGCTTTGCCAGTCCGGCGACCTGTATGCTGAAGATCTCTTCGGTCACCCGTCGCTTGGTTTCGGCGCTTGATGACAGGAAAGGCGACCTCGACATGTTCCTTCTCAGATTGCCGTCCTTGAGGCCCATGGTGATGTTGGTCTCTATGGTGCGATACTCGCGGCATCCGAGCTCCTGATTGCTCTCGCCGAAGCTCGTGGTCTTGATGCGGTCGAGGACGCAGTTCTCGATGTCTATCTCTGACACGATGATCTCGCTCTCCCTGTTGAATCTCTTGGTCTCGGAGAGCATCATGCCGTTCTCGGCTATCATCGCATGTCCGCCGAACACGACGTCGGTTGTCGACTCGTGCACGCCCGAAGAAGCATAGACGTACCCCGACACGGTGCGTGCCGACTGGTTTGCCACGAGGCTCCTGCGATATTCGGCCTTGCCGACGAGCTCGTTCGAGGCCGAGAGGTTGGCGACAATGGTCGCTCCCGCCACGGTGTGGAACGAGCTTGGGGGAAGCGGGGTCCAGAGATCCTCGCAGATCTCGAGGGCCAGGACGCACTGGGCGTTTTCCCTTGAGCGGAAGAGGAGGTCGGTTCCCACGGGCACGGTCTCGCCGAAGAGCTCGATCTCGCGCGAGGTGAGGTCCCTCGACGAAGAGAACCATCGCTCCTCGTAGAATTCCTTGTAGCCGGGAATGCTTGTTTTTGGCACGAGGCCGAGAATCTTGCCGCCGCTTATGACCGCGCCGACATTGAATATCATGGTGTCGATGATGAGGGGCAGGCCGACCACTATCGTCGCAGGAATCTGCGCGGAGCCGTCTCGTATAGACTTGAGGGCGACGAGTGCCTTGTCGAGGAGCAGGCGCTGATGGAAAAGGTCACCGATGCTGTATCCGGTTATGCAGAGCTCGGGGAATACGATGATCGCCGAGCCTTCCCGGGCAGCCTTTTTGGAGAGGGCGAGTATCTCCCTGGCGTTCCACTCGGTGTCGGCCACCTTGAGCTTGGGCACGACCGCCGCCACGCGGACGAATCCGTGCCTGTCTGCTGTCTGTGCGGTCTTTGTTCTCTGTGCTGGCTTTTTCATATTGGTTTAGAAGAATTTTTTTAATTGGGACGGCTTTCGGGAGGTGAACCTGTGCAGTCTCGCGGGCCTCTGCCGTCCGCCCTTCGAGAATGAGTCTGTCTCCTCGACGAGCCCGAGCTCCATGAACTTCTTCCTGAAATTTCTCTTGTCGAGCGTCCTGCCGAGTATGCTCTCGTAGGTCTTTTGGAGTTCGGTGAGAGTGAAGAGCTTGGGGAGGAGGGAATAGGTGACGTTGGTGTACTCGACTTTCGACTGGAGCCTCTCGATGGCATAGCTGACTATCTTGTTATGGTCGAAGGCGAGCTTGGGGAGGGAGAAGGCGGACATCAGCCGGGGCCTCTGGGTGTGCTCGGTTTCCCTGATGGTCATCTCTCCCGGGGGAACGAGGGCGAAATAGGTCACCGAGAATATGGGCCCTCGCGGGTCCCTTGATGGGTCGTCGAAGGTATAGAGCTGTTCGAGGTAGGCGCCATCGACGCCTGCCTTGTCCCGCAGTATGCGCAGGGCGGCGTCCTTGCTTGTCTCGCCCGCGAGGAGGAAGCCTCCCGGCAGGGCGGGGGAGTTGGCGAACGGCTCTCGGGCGCGCTGTATGATGAGCGTCTTGAGCGTACCGTCCTCGATGGTGAAGATCACCACGTCGACTGTTATTGTTGGGTCCAGGAATTTCATGTTCTTATATATTGTAAACTTGACACTAAATATGCCTTCCTGTAGTATCTGGGGCAGGAGTCTTTAGTGTTTTTAGTACACTAAGGATAGTACCAGAGACCCCAGGGTGAATGCAAGCGGCATACCTTGACTTTTTGAGAAAAAATGTTAGTTTCTGGAACGAAAGTTCCTTGACAAATAGCTAGTGTAATTTGTTTGTCAAAGAGAGTTTTCTGCCTTAGAGAAACAGACAACCAACAGAACAACAATATAACGAAAGGATAGACCAACTTATGAGCCCATTCACACTGGCTCGGGGCACTGTCATTGGCAGGGCCCACCTTCAGCCCCTTGGCTGGAGGAACAATCAGGACGCGCTCTGCGTCATCAACCTGCTGGAGCCGAGCGGTATCGCAATCGCGGTCATCGCCGACGGCTGCAGCAGCGGCGCGGAGAAGGGCAAGGTCTCTCACAACGAGGTGGGCGCCAAAATCGCCTCATCCATCGTCGCGCAGAGCATCCTTCGCCACCTTCCTCGATACCTTCAACGGGTCGATCAGGGCGGCGATTCGCTGACGTTTCCCTACTGGGAGGACGTCAGACAGGATGCGCTTTCGCACATTCGGGTGATCGCATCGGCCATGGACGCGAGTCTGCCGAGGGTGGTCATGGATTACTTCCTCTTCACCCTCATCGGATTCGTGGTCACGCCTCATGGCGCGTTCGTGTTCTCGATCGGCGACGGCGTCTACTGCCTCAACGGGCAGGTGACAAGGCTGGAGCCGGCCGAGGGAAACAAGCCCGCATACGTGGGGTATGGACTCCTGCGCTCTGATCAGCACGACTCTGACCCTGAAGCCTGCAAGTTCAAGGTCCCTGTCGCCGTCCTGACCGAGAGCGTCGAATCGATCCTGGTGGGCACCGACGGTCTGGGCGATTTCGTCCATGCCGCCGAGGCCCGTCTGCCGGGAAAGAAAGACATCGTGGGGCCCTTGTCCCAATTCTGGGAACAGGACCACTACTTCACCAATCCCGATCAGGTTCGCCGGACTCTGGCGTTGGTAAACAACGCCAGTTCCGTGCCCGATTGGGGTCAGCGCGTCATGCAACACGAACCGGGACTCCTGTCCGACGACGTGACCCTCGCGGTCATTCGTCGGTCGAAGCCTAAAACCAAAGGAATCACATGAAAGAGGTATTTATGGACGGCGGCCGCATCCTGCTCTCCGGGCTCAAGTCCGTGGGCAAGGGCGGCGAGGCCGAGATCTATCTCCATCAGGGCATGGCTCTCAAGGTCTTCAAGGAGTCGGACCATCCCGACTATGACGGGCTCCCGCACGAGCAGCACGGTGCTGTGGCGCGGATCAGGGTCCATCAGAAAAAGCTCCCGATGTTTCCGAAAGGGCTGCCGCCTCAGGTGGTGGTTCCGAGGAAGCTCCTCACCGACAGGTCGGGGAACAACATCGTGGGCTATGCCATGGACATGGTGGGCGGTGCCGATCGCTTGGTTCAGCTGAGCGAACCCGGCTTCCACAATGCCGGCCTGAGCAACGGGACGGTGAGCGAGTTGTTCTCCAAGATGCACGACGTCGTAAGCGGTATCCATTCCGCCAAGGTCGTCATCGGGGACTTCAACGACCTCAACGTGATGGTTCGCGGCGGCGAGATCTTCATGATCGACGCCGACTCGTTCCAGTTCGGGAGTTTCCTCACGGGAACCTTCACCGTCAGATTCGTCGACCCAACCCTCTGCGATCCGCAGGGGAAGTCGCCGATGCTCATCAAGCCTCACGGCGAGGCATCGGACTGGTTTGCCTTCTCGGTGCTCCTGATGCAATCGCTCCTCTGTGTGGGTCCCTACGGCGGTATCTACCGCCCCAAGGACGCCACCAAGCGGGTGCCACATGAGACGCGGTCGCTTCGCCGAATCTCGGTCTTCCGGGATGAGGTGAAGTATCCGCTGCCGGCGATTCCCTACGGGGTCTTGTCGGACGATTTGCTGCACCACTTCCACAGGGTGTTCGAGCGAGACGAGCGAGGGGCTTTCCCTCCGAAGCTCATTCGGGCGCTCAGTTGGAGAAGATGCGGCAAGTGTTCGATCGAGCATGCGCGTCACGCCTGCCCGATCTGCGAGCCAAACGTTCCCGCGCCTGCGTCGGTAAAGGAGTCAACCATGATCAAGGGCAAGTTAAGCATCACTCAGATGTTCCGTCGGCCTGGCGCCATCATCGTGTGCGCCGCGGCCCAAAACGGGACGCTTCAGTGGGTCTATCACGAGAACGGGGAATACCTTCGGGAGGACGGCTCGGTCATCATCAGATCGAGCCTTGACCCCCATCTCCGCTTTCGCATTCAGGGGAAGGTCACTCTTGTGGCCCAGGGACAGAAGGTGACGGCGTTCGAGGCGGGGAAACCCGTCGAGTCTGCCGTCGTCGACACGTTCCTGAATCTTCCCGTCATGGACGCCAACGAGCTTCATCGCTTCTGGCTTTCGGGCGGAAGGCTCCTTCGCGGCGGCGGCGTCGCTCCCGAGCATATCGGGGAGGTGCTTGCCGACCAGTCGTTCTTCTGGGTCGGGCCCAAGTTCGGGTTCGGCTTCTACCGGGCGGGTCGCCTGGTGATTGGCTTCGTCTTTGACTGCGCGGGTCGCGCCCTAAACGACTCGGTCAAGCTTCCCCCGATGAGGGGTCAGCTGATCGACTCGACCTGCTTCTTCTCGAAGGACCTTTGCTGGTTCCTCTGGAGTGAGCAGGAGGCGGGCAAACGCATCAATCACTGCGCGGTCATAGGTGCCCAGGGCACGATGATGGCGCACGAGTCCGCCCCGGAAGGAGCGGACGACGAGAAAGCGTGGCTCGCCACGCTGCGCAGCAAGTGCGCGGCCGGAATGTTCCTCCTGTCAGCCACCGAAGACGGACTTGTCCGCATCGGCGTCGAGCAGGGGACCATACGGGTCATCGAAAAGTTTCCCGACACGGAACCCTTCATCTCCCCCGGACATCATCTGTTCGCGGGGAAGGAGGGACTGTTTGTCGTTCAAGGTCAGAAAATCACTCTCATGAAGCTTAACCGCTCGTGAACAAACAAAAACAGCACGGAGAAATCAACACATGCAAGCTACAATCAGCAATCCTGCCAAGCAACTGCCCGTTCCCGGGCACTTCGATCCCAAAAAGGTCGGTCAAGATCCCTGGCGCGTCGACTATAACAGTCTCGCGCCGGCCGCTCGTGACTGGGCCAAGAAACACGGCATCAAGCCGTCCGCAACCGACAAGACCCGCATCGCGCTCATGATCATCGACGCGCAGAACACGTTCTGCCTGCAGGGCTTCGAGCTCTTTGTGGGCGGTCGTTCCGGAACCGGCGCAATTGACGACAATCGTCGTTTCTGCGAGTTCGTCTATCACAACCTCGGCGTCATCAGCACCATCGCCTGCACGCTTGATACCCATCAGGCGCAGCAGATCTTCCACGAGACGTTTTGGATCAACGCCAAGGGCGAGCATCCCAATGCCGCCCTCTGCCCGACCATCTCGCTCGAGGATATCAAGAACGGCGTCTGGAAGGTGAACCCTTCCATCGCGCCCGCCATCGGCAACAGCTATCCCGCACTGCAGGCTCACGCGCTTCATTACGCGGGCGAGCTCAGCAAGGCGGGGAAGTTCGCGCTGACGGTCTGGCCCTATCACGCCATGATCGGCGGCATCGGCCATGCGCTGGTGTCCTCGGTGGAAGAGGCCGTCTTCTTCCATAGCGTCGCGAGAACCTCGAAGACCATATTCGAGATCAAGGGTGGCAATGCCGTGACGGAGAACTTCTCGATCCTGCGCCCCGAGGTCCTCACCGGCCCCGGCGGAGTTCCGATCGCCCAGAAGAACTCGCGCTTCCTCAAGGTCCTCCTGGACCACGACATCGTGATCATTGCCGGCCAGGCCAAGAGCCATTGCGTGGCTTGGACGATCGAAGACCTCCTCACCGAGATCAACGCCGTCGACCCCACGCTCGCCAGGAAGGTGTATCTCCTCGAGGACTGCACCTCCCCCGTCGTCATTCCCGGCGTCGTGGACTTCACCGATTCGGCCAACGCCGCCTTCGACAAGTTCCGCGCTGCCGGCATGCACGTCGTTCGTTCGACTGATCCCATCGAGAGCTGGCCGGACGTCAGCCTCTAAACAACACAACACCACCTCAGAAAACACAGGAAACCATCCATCATGGCATCACCATCAAGTCAGAGCGCGGACGCCAAGAGCCTTCTCTTGGCGTCTCAGAACGAGGGAAACCTCTCGAAAACCTCCGCACACATCCTGGTTGTCGATGACATCGCCAACCGGATCAATGCGGGTTTGGGCAATCCGGCAATCAACGTGGCTGCGAGCGAGGTCACCCTCGTCAACACCCTCATCGACGACTCGGGTTCCATTCGCATGGTCGCCGGCAACTGCGAGGCGGTTCGAACGGGTCATAACCTGATCCTCGAATCGCTTGGCGGCGCCAAGGCCAACGAAGGGATGCAGGCCATGTGCATGTATCTCAACGGAACCCAGCTCTATGATTACCGCCCGCTGTCGGGCGCGATCAAGATGGAGCCGTCTAACTACGACCCCGACGGCGGCACGCCCCTCTATGACCAGTCGGTCGTATTCTTGGGCACCGTGCTCGCCAAGCTCCAGGAGTTCACGAACATCGGCGTCCCGGCCAAGTCGATCAGCCTGATCGTCACGGACGGCGCGGACCAGCACTCGCGCAAGCACAGTGCCTCTGACGTCGCTTCGCTCGTGGACGACCTGCTCCGTCAGGAAAACCACATCGTTGCCTTCATGGGTATCAGTGACGGCAGGACGGACTTCCGTGGCATCGCCCGCGACATGGGCATCCGCGACGAGTGGATTCTCACCCCGGGCAACACCCAGAGCGAGATCCGCAAGGCGTTCGGCCTGTTCAGCCAGTCGGCGGTCAAGGCGAGCCAGGCCGGCAACTTCAGCGGCGTGGGCGGCTTTGGCGGCTGATTCATTAGCTATATTGTCAGCATGTAGAGGTCAGATTGTTCTTTAGTCAGTCGTAGCGAGGGGCGGGTCCACAGGACCCGCCCCTTTTTCTTACCCAAAACTCTCGACCGGGACCTCCTTGTGCCTGGATTGCGCTCGGTGCTAAAATGGTGGCATGGACATGGAACTCTCAAAAAAGAACATCGGAACAGGCGTGGCGCTTTTCTCCCTCGTCATCGCCTTCATCGACCCTCTGCTCGGACTGTTCTTCCTCCTGCTTGCCGCGTTCGTCTTCCTCTACTGGCATCGACACGAGGAGCGCGGCAATCTCGGCCACTTCGCCGAGGTGCATTCGGCACAGAAGCTCGAGAATCTCGGTCGCGTCCTCGAATACGCCCGCTCGGCAAAGGGCGAGGTCGCTAATGACGACGTCGAGAGGCTTCTCGGTGTCTCAAACTCAACCGCCGAGCGATATCTGAACGATCTCGAGAAGCGCGGGCACTTGGTCCAGGTCGGTACGACGGGCAGGGGAGTGACGTACCGATTGGCGGAATAGCCCCTATTTCAATACATGGAAAAGATACATGAGGGCTCAATCGAGGCGATCGCCAACTACCAGGGCAATGATTCGCTTCTTTTATTCGAGCGCGTGAGCAATCCGGTCATACGGGAGCAGATAATAGGCCTCTTGATCGAGGGCGAGCGATCGAGAGACGGCTCACCTGTCGAGGTATTGGAGGAAGAAAGCCCCGGCGTTTTCAAGAAAGACGAAGCCGGCGAGATCGTCGTGAAGACGATCCCGTACAGAGCCCGCTCTCGGGAGGAGATTGAGTCGGATTTGGATGAGGCCATTCAGAGGGAGGTTTCCGTCACCAACATATCTTTTAACGATGACCCGAATATGCAATCCTCGAGTTCCGAGATTGAGATGAGGGCGCTCGCCCCATGGAACGGCAAGCCGTTCAACGAGAAGCAGATGAGCAACATCGAAGCCCATGAAAAGGGTCACAATCTGAGGCCGTATCGCGCGGATTTCTTCAAGACGCATTTCCAGGGTGCGTTTTCATTTGATGACAAGGTGATCACCGATCGGGACATCGAGATGTATCGAAAGGTGCTGAATGAGGACGAGAGGAACGAGCCTGACGAGAAGATAAGGGAGATCATCCTCGACTATCTCTTTTATCCCATGGAGATTGCCGAGAGGATGTCCCAGCTCAAGAATTATTTCGGCATGTCTGCTGACGACACCTTCACTCGGGAGCATTTGCACTATGCCGTAGAGCATTATGTGGCCGACACGGGCGTTGATAACGGTATGGGCATGTTCTTTCGGGCGATAAAGCCCGAGACGGAGGACGAGTTCATAAGGCTCATCAATTGTTCGGGCATATAGGGCGGACGGTCTTCTTTTGACATTCAATCAAAAATTTGTTATAGTTATGTGCATACATGACTAATGAAAACTCTCAGTCGGCCGGCGCCGCGCCTCTCTCTTTCGATACTCTCGGCATAAGCCCGCGCATACTGGACGTCCTCCATCGCAACAAGTTCACCGTCCCGACGCCCATTCAGCACAAGGTGATTCCTTTCGGCGTGCAGGGCAAGGACATCATCGGCATCGCCCAGACGGGAACCGGCAAGACCTTGGCCTTCGGCATCCCCATGATCGAGCGATTGCTCGCCAATCGAAATGCCCGCGGCCTCGTCGTCCTGCCGACTCGCGAGCTTGCCATTCAGGTCGAGGAGACCATACACCGCATCGGCTCGACCCTGGGCATCAGCTCGGTTGTCCTCATCGGCGGCGAGTCCGTCACCAAACAGATGCGCCTCCTCAAGCTTAATCCGACCGTCATGATCGCCACCCCGGGGCGACTGCTCGACCACGTCAAGCAGGGCAATGCCCGCCTCGACAATGTGTCCATCGTCGTTCTCGACGAGGCTGACCATATGTTCGATATCGGCTTTGCCCCTCAGGTACGCGACATCATGAGGCGCGTCTCCAAGGTTCGCCAGACCCTTCTGTTCTCGGCCACCATGCCCGCCGAGATCGCGACCCTCGCCATGGAGCACATGAAGCTGCCCTTGCGCATCGAGACCGCCGTTCAGGGAACCTCGGCCACCAATGTCGAGCAGGAGATCATCGTCGTCAACCGACATGCCAAGTTCCCGCTGCTCTCGAGCCTTCTCGCCAAAGAGGACCGAACCCTTCCCGTCATCGTCTTCTCCCGCACCAAGCACGGAGCCAAGGATATCGCCCTCGGCCTCAGGAACCTCGGCATAACGGCCGTCGAGATTCACGGAAACAGGTCCCTGGGCCAGCGCAAGGAAGCCCTCGAGGGATTCAAGCAGCACAGGTATCAGGTGCTCGTGGCGACCGACATCGCGGCCCGCGGCATCGACGTTAAAGATATTGGGCTCGTCGTGAACTACGACCTTCCCGAGCAGACCGAGGATTACGTCCACCGCATTGGACGAACTGGTCGCGCGGGCAAGTCGGGTAGGGCGGTGTCGTTCGCCACTCCCGATCAGAAGTTTGATATCGTCGCCATCGAGCGACTCATTAAGAGGCCTATTGCCACGACTCATCACAAGGGCGCGGCTTTGCCCGCGACTGCGGTTGGCGCGCCGATAGGTGGCGGACGTCAGGGTGGCGCCGTCGGCGGTTACGGCCCTCGCAAGTTCGACAGGCGAGCACCTGTGGGTGCTTTCAAGGTTCACACCAATCAGCCCTTCAAGGGCGGCGCTCCCAAGGGATATGTTCCACGGTCTGCCGCGGCACGACCAGTGGGCGCACATGCATGGCAGAGGCCTGCGGCAACGGGTGGACGACCTTCATACGGTCCTTCTCGCGGCGCGTCTACATCATACGGCCCAAAGCGCGCCTTCAATTCGGGACGACCTTCGTTCGGCTCAAGGCCGACTTCGGGTGGAGCTCGTCCGGCTTTCGGCGTGGCACGACCTGTATCGGCTCCAAAGCCTTTCCGTACCGACCCTTCCTTCGTCGCCGGCTTCAAGGGCGGATATCAGGGAAGCAATCCTCGCCCGGCGGGCAGCGATTTCAAGGCGGCACGAACGGGCGGGGCATCTCGCCCAAGCGGCCCATACAAGGGAAATGGCCCACGAACCGGCGGCGCGCCTCGCCCGGGTGGATCTTTCAGGAAGAGTCGATAGTTTTATATTCAAAGACAAAACGAAAAACACCTCAATCGATTGAGGTGTTTTTCGTGGCTCACCATAAGGCTATTTTTGTATGTCTTGGACTAAATAAAATAAAGATAAAGAAAAAATAAAATTTTGTGCTAGAGTTTGCCATAGAAGATTCTCAAGGAATTCTAAAGAAATGATAAGGAAACGCATAAAAACCCCTGTCGCCACTTCGGTCGCCGTATCAAACGTGATGAAGGCGAACAAGTCTACGAATACTAAGCCCGAGCTTCTTATGCGTAGGCATCTATCATTGATCTCGGTTCGGGGGTATCGACTGCATTGGAAGAAGGCTCCGGGTAAGCCAGACATTGCGTTTCCAGGGCGAAAAATAGCTGTTGTCGTAAATGGTTGTTTCTGGCATGGATGCAGAAAATGTGGGGCGAAGATGCCCAAGACAAATAAGGCATTCTGGTCTCAAAAAATTCTAGGCAATCGTAGGAGGGACGAAAGGAATCTGAAAACTTTGAGAGGACTAGGTTGGAAGGTCTTCGTTGTCTGGGAGCATGATTTAAAGAAGGGCAAAGGGGTTGCGGTCGCTAATCAAATCAGGGTGTTTGTTGATAAATTTGCAGCAAAATGAAAAAGATAAACAGAAATGCTTTCAATGAAAAATTGATCCATAGGTACCTCTTTGAGCGATATTATTTTGCTCCGAAAGATATACGTAACAAACTTCTCCCTGCTGAATATCATAAGGATTCAATCAATTTGATTGCCCCGGAAGATTCTGGGGAAAAGGAGGGTTATCGTGCAGATCTAACGATCTTTTTCAAAGATAAAGAACAAGGTGTCCCTGTCGAAGTTAAATGGTTTGGAAAGGGTCTCACTAAACAAAATCAGATAGACTATCTTTTAAAGCATAATGGCTTCATTGTTTCTTTTGGGGATGTCGAGGAGGGTTTGCCTGTTAAACATATCGTCATAGACCCGAACGATTTTTTGGAGTGGACTCAGTTTAATATTTCGAAATTAACTAGGGAGTCACTGATCTATCAAGCCGGGATAAAAACTCTTGGTTCTAGTCAGCACTGGGTTGTATTTTTAAGGGGGACGTCTCATGAAAATTTCTTTAAAATGTTGAGACATTCAAAGAGGTCACCTTTTTGGGCATATAAACAAAATGAGCACGCGCTTAGAAACATATTGAATATTCAGCAGGGAGATAGTGTCTTGTTTATCTTGGGCTATGCCAGCGAGGGGATGGGTATGAGTAATAATCCAAATCTCAAGTTACAGATTCGAGCCTGGTATGAGGTTATAGTTAAAGATCCCTATTACATGATATTGAAAGGGGATAAAGGTACTTTCTTTGAATCGGGTGATATTCCTGTAAATAAGAGGAGGTGGCCTCATTTTGTCGATTTTGAGATCAGGGACTCATTTGAGTGGCCTTCACGGGTTGAATTTGGGAAGCGTGGCGAATACGCAAGTGCTTTTGCTGAGTCCGTTAATTATGGTTCGGGAGCTCCCGCACCACTTTTGCGAGCTCAGTACGAACATCTGGCTGATTCTCTCAGGAAAATTTCTAAATAAAAATATGAAAGAAATTTTTTCACATGCAGAGATGTCGGTGAGAGAAGGTTTCCCGATTCAAAAGGGTATGAATTTTCGTCCCAGAGAAAAGGGATACTCGATTTTCTTGATGTCCGTGAGGGAGGATAGTCCCTATAACGATAATTTTGATGAGGACCTACAGGTATTGATTTATGAAGGTGAAGATATAACCCGGGCAGAACAAGACCATCCAAAGGAATTTGATCAGCCCTTATTTACCAAGTTAGGGGGGCTCACAAGTAACGGTAAGTTTTTTCAGGCTGCGGAGGCTTATAAATTTAAGAGAAAAAATGTCCCGGAAATTATAAAGGTCTACGAAAAGATAAACACCAATATTTGGGCAGACAAGGGCTTGTTTAGTCTTGTTGATGCTCGTTTCGAATACAGTGAGGATGAAAAAAGGAAGGTCTTTAAATTTGTTCTTAAGCTGCAATCTGTAGAAGATGCAAAAACTCTTCAAGAAAAAGAACAGTTTGAATTTTCTCGTCGTATTCCAACGGATGTAAAGAGATTGGTGTGGAAACGTGATGGGGGTAAATGTGTTACCTGCGGTGCCAATTCAGATCTCCATTTCGATCACGTCATACCCTTTTCGAAAGGTGGCAGTAGCAATGACTCTAAAAATGTTCAGATTTTGTGTTCTCGACACAACTTAGAAAAATCAGCTCGTATTCAGTAGGCCCTTCTCATTTTAAATGTACCACCTCTACATCCTCCTCTGTTCCGACGACACCCTCTACACCGGCATCACGACCGATCTCGCGCGTCGCGTGGAGGAGCATAACTCGTCCTCCCTCGGGGCCAAGTACACACGGGGAAGGCGGCCGGTGAGGCTCGTCTATTCGAAGGTCTTTCCCGACAGGTCATCCGCCTCGGTCGAGGAGGCGCGGGTCAAGAGGCTCTCTAGGGATGAAAAGCGTGCCCTGGTCCTTTAGGATCGTGCGCAGGAGGGTGCGCCGCGCTCTGAGGCGTTCATCGCGCGCGGCGCATGCAAAGTACCTCGAGCACAAGGAGGCCGCCCGAGCCCTCGTCCACGCCCGCCTCGCTCACTTCAATCAGTTCTACGGATTCACCTATGGATCGGTCGCCATCCGCGACCAGAGAAGCCGCTGGGGAAGCTGCTCGTCCGCGGGCAATCTCAACTTCAACTATCGCATCGCCCTGTTGCCGCCGCATCTCTCCGACTACGTCATCGTCCACGAGCTCTGCCACAGGGGAGAGTTCAACCACTCGCAGAGGTTCTGGGACCTGGTGGCGAGGGTGATGCCGGACTATCTGGCTTTACGTGCCGAATTGAAGGCCATCCGGCTTTCCTCAATCTGATTGGTCCCCCTTCGATCGCTTCCTGTCTTTAGATTGCCTTTTTTCGGAATCTGCCTAGTATTGAAACCAGCACAGATCATCGTCAGACAACAATCAATATTCAAGGAGACACTCGATATGGAAGCGTACACATTCGGCCGGTTAAACGGCCATTCGACAGGCATCATCATGAAGGAGCTGGTCCGCAGGGCCATCACCATCATCAGGAATCAGCGTCAGTCGTTCGAAGCTACCGTCAAGCAGGGGTATGACGGGAACATGAACGACGTGTTCACCTCGGCTGACAATGCCGCTCAGGAGATATACATCAAGTCCCTCAGGGAGTGCTTTCCTGACATCGGCATCATCGCCGAGGAGGAATCTCTCTCGATTACCGCCACGGAGGGCGTCTCGGCATACTTCACCGTCGATCCGCTCGACGGCACCAAGGCCTTCATCAGGCGTCAGTCGAGCGGCGTCGGCAGCATGATTGCCCTCGTTTTTGAGGGGAAGGTCATCGCGGCCTTCATCGGAGACACCAACACGCAGGAGATCTATGGGTTTCGCCCTGGGTCGAAGAGCGTGCGGCGCATCACCGAGTTCAACAACTCGGAACGGCTCACCTCGGGAAAGCGGGCGCCGCTTATCGAGCAATACGTCATCCTTCGGGACCGCGAAAGCGCCTACTCGGCACAGTCGCGCAAGTTAATCGACAGCTGTTTCAAGAACGTTGCCATCGACGGTGGCAGCATCGGCACTTGGTTCGCCAGGCTCTGGAAGAGGGAGGTCGCGGCCGCCCTCTTGCCCCCGTCATGGGAGACGCCGTGGGATTCGGCGCCGACCGTCGGCATATCGCTCACCCTCGGCTATGTCTTCCTGAGGCCGTCCCCGGATGGCTGGGAGGAATACGACCCCATCGTCAGTCCCGAGAAATACAAAAGGACTCACGAGACCCTTGTCATTCATCGCGATGACCTGGCCGGGTTCCACATGCGGGCTGCTTGATCGTTCAAGATTGCAGGGGATTATGCGGGCCGCTGTACCTTCAAGGTGCGGCGGCCTTTTGTTTTCCTCCACATGCGGCGCGCTGGTGTATACTGGACATATGAAAAAAGGATACATTTCAAACATCGAGAATCTGACGGTCGGGAACGGTGATTTCAGGCGCGTGCTGTACACGGGACAGTTCTCCCAGCTCGTGCTCATGAGCCTCCTGCCCAGCGAGGAGATCGGCAACGAGATGCACACCGTCGACCAATTCTTCCGCTTCGAGAGGGGGCAGGGAAAGGTGATCCTGAACAACAGCGAGGAGCATCTCGTCGCCGACGGCTCGGCCGTGATCGTGCCCGCGGGAACCTGGCATAACATCATCAACACCTCGACGACGGACAGCCTCAAGCTCTACACTTTATATTGCCCTCCGCATCATCGCGATGGCGTCGTCCACGTGACCAAGGCAGAGGGCGAAACGGACAAGACCGACGAGTTTCAGGGGGTGACGACGGAGTAGCTTGCACGAGTCTTTTCTTCTGTGTATTATACGAATGTGCCTGTGGGCGAAAGCCCCGTTCAGCCAACAAATTCTGTAAGCTGAAGGCAGGCATAATAAAAAACATCACCGAAAGGTGGTGTTTTTCGTTCCTAAAATACGTTTTTTATAATTCCTTTAGCACCTCTGTGATATATTTCCCGGCATGAAAAATAATGAGATCAAAAAACTCAAGGCGGGAATATTCATAGATGGCTCTAATTTGCTCTGGTCCATGAAGTCAAAGAACTTTAAGGGCGAAAAGACCAATTACGACATCTGTTTCGAGAAGTTGTTCGCGTTTCTGCACGAGACGTATTCGCCTGTCTTTTGTAATTACTATGTGTGCGAGGATAAGGGTGCTGTTTCGGAGCCTTATCTGACGAGAGCCCGCTCCCAAGGGAAATTCTTCGATAAGTTGGGTACTTTCGGATATAGCGTCATAAGGAAAAATCTTAAACATGTAGGCGATGTAACAAAGTGTGATACAGATGTGGAAATCGTGATGGACATGCATCGTCGAGAAAAAGATATTGATTTAATTGTGCTGTTTTCGGGAGATTCTGATTTCAGATCGGCGCTCCAACATTTTCATTCCCAAGGGAAGTTTATTCACGTGTATAGCTTTGCGAATTTTTTGTCATGGGAGCTCAGAGAGTTTACAAGCAATAGCCTGAATTGCGGATACACTCTTTTGGGTGAAATGAGGGGTAGAATTGAGAGGGTGAGGGTAATTCCCGGAACCGTTGACATCGGAAAAGTCTGAGTCTATACTTGAGGTATTAGATTTAACCGCCCTCCAGAAATGGAGGGCGGTCTGCTTTTATAGAGTTATCCCCAACAGGGAATCCCTCACCCCTTGCAGGTGAACACTAGTTCACCTATACTATCTACATACAGATTTCGACCGAAATTTAAACGATATAAACGCAAAACATATGAGCAAAACGACTTTGGCCAAGACGATAAAAAAGGAGCTGGTGGCACTCAACTGGAACATCGACATGAAGATCATCAGGGGTGTTTCATACAAGCAGGACGCCCGACGACACAAGTTCCTCATCGCTCAGCTCCAGTATCTCACCCGCGCCAACAGCACGAGCTGGCTCCAGAGGACCGCGGGCATGGTAACTTCCTTCATGCTCTAGGATATAATGGGCAGGACGCTTTATATCCACTCAATGTTCACGGAATACAAAAACAAGATCACGGGGTTCTATGCCAAGAACAAGCGCATGCCCGGTTACAAGGAGATCATGGATCTCACGGGCTTCAAGTCCAAGAACGCCGTCTACAAACTCATCAACAAGCTCGTCGAAACGGGCGTTGTGACCAAGGACGAGCAGGGAAGGCTCTCACCGACCCGCCTCATGGACGAGGTGCCGCTCCTTGGTCTCGTCGAGGCGGGTTTCCCGACCCTCACCGAACAGCACGAGCTCGATACCCTCAACATAAACACCTATCTCGTCGAGGACAAGGAGAACTCGTATGTGCTCGAGGTGAAGGGTGATTCCATGATCGAAGAGGGCATCAGGGAGGGTGATCTCGTCGTCGCCGAGAAGAACAATAATGCCAAGGTCGGTGACATCGTCATTGCCGAGGTGGATGGGGGCTGGACCATGAAGTTCTTCCGCAAGAAGGGCAATCAGGTCTACCTCGAGCCGGCCAATAAAAACTACAAGCCAATCTACCCCGAATACGACCTCAAGATCGTCGCCGTGGTTAAGGGCGTTATCCGTAAATACTAATATGCAGAAATTCATTAAAAGCTTCATCTGGGCGGCAAAGGGCCTCAAGTCAGTATGGGTTGAGGAGTTCAACTTCAGGATCGAGATACTGATTGGCACTCTCGCCGTCATCGCTGCCTTCATGCGCGACTTCAGTCCGGGACAATGGGTCTTTTTGGTACTCACCATCGCCCTTGTTCTCATGGGCGAGATAGTCAACACCGTCATCGAAGACATCTGTAACAAGATTCAGCCCGAGCATGATGCTGTCATTGGCAGAATCAAGGACATGATGGCCGGATATGTGCTCGTCTCGTCCGTCGCCGCTGTCATCGTCGGCCTCTTCCTTTTCCTCGCCTAATTTTCATATATGTCAGGAGCATCAAAAATTGTGCGTGTGAACGACTTGATGCAGAAAGGCTATTCATATGAATTGTCCGCGCCCCCGGGCGCGGATTTCGATCCCGACTTCAGGCCGGACCTCACTCCCGCCGAATGCCTCGAGCTTGGCGTCTTTGGCGGCAGGTACATGACTGATTGCGTGGGTGAGTTTCCTGCGAGCTGGTTTGCCAAGGCAAAGCTATCGCACATAAAACATGACCCGAAGCTAAACTTTTTCGGCGTGAATGCCTCACAGTCCCTGGGCGAGTGGCTGCGCAAGGGCTGGATATACAGGGACGACCCACGCGGCTGGTTTCAGTGGTATTGCAGGTATTATATGGGCCGCAGGATTCAGGGCGAGGATAAGCGGCAGATAAAAAGGTGGAAGGCCATGCGAAGGCATGTGGCACAGGTCGCCCACAGTTGCCGCCCGGGGGATTTCTTCTGCCACAGGAAACAGCGCCAGGCCCTCCTCCATTGGGCGTATGACAGCAGGAAGCTATAAATAGACAAATATAAGTAAATAGAGGGCCATGAAAAACACCTCAATGAATTGAGGTGTTTTTTGTTTATTTTGAGGAGGGCTTTTTCGTCGGCTTAGCTGACTTCGCCGCCTTGGCAATCTTGGCACCGGCTGCCTTGGCCGCATCGGTTCCCGCGACCCATCCCGTGGTCCAGCAGAGCTGGAGGCTGTATCCGCCCGATGGCCTTTCGATGTCGAGCAGGTCGCCGACCAGATAGAGGTTTGAGGCAACCTTTGACTGCATGGTGCGGAAGTCTATCTCCTCGAGGGCAACGCCGCCAGATGCCACGATTGACTCGTCGGTATCGAGGAATCCTCCTGGGGTCATGCGCAGGTCCTTCATGGTTTTCACCAGGTTGAGGCGTTCCTCGCGCGAGACGACATTGACCTCTTTCTCGGGGTCGATTTTAGCCAGTCCGATGATGGTGGGCGCGAGGGCCGGGGTGAGGAGCTCGCGTACGCCATTTCTCAATACCTTATTCTGATTTGCCCCAAAGACTTCCTGGACCCTCTTGTCGAGCGCTTGTGCATCAAAGTCGGGGAAGAGGTCGATGGATATCTCGATCTTGGTGCCGGGGGCGGCCTTCTGCTCGGCCTCGCGGACATTCTGTGAGAAGTTGAGGGCGAGCGGGCCGCTCACGCCGAAATGCGCGAATACCATGCGGCCAATGCGGGACGCACCCCTCTTGTCATCCTGCATCAAAGTGAATTTCACGTGCTGATGCGAGACGCCCGAGAGGTCCTTGACCCACTGCTCGCGGATCTTGATCGGCACGAGGGCGGCCTCGGTCTTGTTTATGGTGTGTCCCATCTTCCTGAGCCATTCCAGTCCCTCGCCGGTCGATCCCGTCTCTGGATGCGAGACGCCGCCGGTGGACAGTATGTATGCCTTTGCCTTTATCGTTCCCTTGTCGGTGTTCACGCCAACGACCTTGCCGTCATACGCGTGAATGTCGTTCACGGGGAGGCCGGTCATAACCTCAACCTTTTTATCCTTCATGTTCTTGAGGAGGGCGTCATATACTGAACGGGCGGTGTTCGAGGCGGGGAAGACGCGGCCCTCTTCCTCCTCGATGGTCTTCATGCCGTTCTCGTGGAAGAAGGCGAGGGTATCCTTCACCTCGTGCTGGGCGAAGGCTGAGAAGAGGAACTTGCCCTTGCCGCGGAGCTTGTCGAGGAATGACCTGGTGTCGGGCTCGGCATTGGTGACGTTGCAGCGGCCACCCCCGGTGATGAGGAGCTTGCGACCGAGCTCCTCGTTCTTTTCGATGAGGAGCACGTCGGCGCCCAGCTCGGCGGCGCGTCCGGCCGCCATCATGCCCGCGGGACCCCCGCCGATCACGATGACGTCATACTGGTCTTTCTTGAGCTTTCGCATCTAATTAAGCTAACATAGAGTACAATATAAGGATATATGAAAAAGAAACTCACTCTGTTGGCGATTGTCGCGGCCATCATTCTCATTTGGATAGGCATGGTAAAGGTTGTCTCTATTCAGGACGCCAAGATGGCCGCCGATACCGTCGTTCCCGCAGATGGCTGGAAGGCATACTCCAACACGTCGCTCGGCTTCGAGGCCCAGATACCAGAGGATTTCACTGTGGACGAGTCGTACTTTAACTATGCCCTGGGTCCTGGCAGGGAGATTCCCGGCGTCGCCTTTGACATCCCAGCTTCGATGGCAACGGGAACCAACCTTTCTGTCGATTCGAGGGTGAGCGTCGAGGTCTTGTCTCGTGCCGCCTGCGTGCCGTCCGACTTTGTGGACACCCAGTCCACAGGAACCCCCGTCACCATCGGCGGCAACTCCTATCTCTCCGCGATCTCGGCCGGCGCCGGGGCGGGCAACAGGTATGACGAGTCTATCTATGTAACCAAACAGCACGAGCTGTGCTATGGCGTCAGATTCTTTATACATTCGACGGCCATCGAGAATTACGAGCCGGGCACCAGGAGGGTCTTTGACCGCGACACCCTTATGTCCACGTTCAAGAAGATAGCCGAGACGATACAGTTTATATAGAAGAAAGCCCCGACCGTAAGGTGGGGCTTTTGTTTGTTCGGATATGCCGTCGATTAGACTGCGACCGAGTTCCTGAGGGGATTGTGCTGGATTACCTCGATGATCGAGAGGGGAAACTCGACGCGCTTGTCCCCGTGGAGGACATAGAGGCGGTCTCTTGGCGAAAGGTCCGAGAAATCGACCTCGAACGAATGCAGGTGCAGATAGCCACCGTGCGGCTCTGTTATGGTGACGTCTCGGGGGTAGGGATTGATAGACGCTAACGGTGCTAGGACGATTTGTCCTGTCCCATCTCTTAGGATCACATGCGTGATGTTCTCGACCATCTTAGTCCTCAAGAGAGAAAACATCGTCAATTTGTGGCATATGACAGGTTGGCCACCCTCCGTCTTTGCAAATCTGGCCGATATAATGAAGAATTTTCCGGACATATCGTAAGGCGTTGATTGTTGAAAGAGCTGTTCTGAAAACCGAGCTGTCATTCTAGCACTGCCTGGGCAAAAGAAAAGGCCGCTACGGTGAAGTAGCGGCCTCGAGTCGAAGTGACCGAAGAACAGATGATTACCAGCAGGACCGAAGGGCATTCGCGGCCCCCATGATGTCTGCGGTGTATGTGATGCCGCCGACATTCTGATTTTCACGGAAATCTCGGCGGTCATCGATGAAGTTCTGGTAGTGCTGACCAACGATGCTGATCGAGGACCAGTCGTTGAGCCTGTAGGCTACTTCGGCGAAGATCTGGCCGTTATAGCCCGCCGCTCCGCCAAAGACTCCCGGATCATACACGAGTGACAGCGATCCCGAGATCGTCCAGCGCCCGATGGTCCTCGTCGCCCGCACGCCGGCCTGCGAGATGACGCCGTCGTCAGTCGATGCCTTGGCATACCAGCTTTCCGCGTGAAGGAAGGGGCTGATGACCATGTCGCCGAGGTGAAGGTTCTTCTGGATGTCGATGTGACCGACGATCATGTCCCAGAGGCCGAATTTGCCGCGTGGGTAGAGGTCCTGGTATTCGACGCCGACGTCGAGAACCCAGTCCTCCCATGAGGTGATCTTGCCGACGCCGAGATCGAGCTCGTTGCGATAGGGGTCTTTGCCGGTGACTCCGTGCGATGCCCGGAATTCCGCGTAGAACCCTTGATCGATGCCGACCCTGACCTTTTCCTTGACAACGTTGCCGTCGTAGCCGACACCGTTCAGAACGACGAGTTTGTTAAGATACTCGACGTCCGCACTGACGTTGGCTTCCGCAAGGGCCATTGAGGCGCAGAGCGAGAGGGCAGCGATGGCTGCCATGATTTTGTTTCTTTTCATGCTGAGTGGTGGATTGACTGAGTTGCTGAGGTTGCTGAGTTTTCCTGAAACGATGGGCGAGGCAAGTGAATTACAATGATCGGCCCTTTATTGATACTAAACATAATTGACCTTTTGTCAATGTTTAGGGGATCATCGGAAAATCACCGAAAGGCATGCCAAAGAAAGGTAATGTCCTTTATAGGACAAATATTTAAAACTGTTGTGTGGTAACTGTTTCTATAAAGGACAGTAAAGGACATTGGTTATGTCCTTTAAATAAGCCATATTTTCACAAAAAAGCATTGACAAGAAGATAAAAATAGATAGTATCAAACGCAAGACGTCAAGTTTTTCAACCGGTGAATATATTCATGAACAACCGTAGCGCATCCCAGAGGGCACTTTCAGCAGTGCTTTCTTTTGCCGTTGTCTTCTCGATATTCCAGCCTTTCTCGGTATTTGCTGCTCCGGCGGCCCCTGCCGTCACGCCAGACGTCATAACGAGCCTTCAGACGATCGCTGTTCCAGGAACCTCGACCTTCGTCGTACCCGTGGGCGTCACCGAGATACGCGTAAAGACCTGGGGAGCGGGCGGTGCGGGCGGAAACGGCTCTACCGTTTCGGGCCATGTCTTGGGCGGCGGAGGTGGCGGTGGCGGAGGATATGCCGAGAAGGATATTCTGGTTATGCCCGGCGATTCGCTCACGGCCATCGTTGGCCGCGGGGGAGTTTCGTCCGAGGAGGGCGTCGGACGATCCGGAGCTCTCTCATCGTTTGGATCGTCGACGATTCTGGTGAGTGCCTCGGGCGGTACCGCCGGCAAGCGTGGCGCCGAAGTTCAGGCTGCCGCCCCGACCATCTCTCTTTCGGCTACCCCTGGTCAAATCAACGCCGGACAGAGGACAACGGTTACCTGGTCATCCACCGGCACTGACTCATGCACCGCATCAGGCATACTGACCGGCGCAAAGGCGGCCTCTGGCTCTGAGGCCGTCACTCTGGGCGCTTCGGGAACGGCAACCTTCAGCTGCGTGGGCCTCGGCGGAACCGCATCGGCCTCTGTCTCCATAATCGTCAATAACTGCGGGCCTCGCGGAGGTTGCTATACCGGTCCCGACTATACCGTAAGCGGCGCAAGCTCAGCCGGAACCACCGTCGTCGCCGTTAATCCTCTCGCTGCCGCAGGCACTGTCTTTACAGGTTTCGCTGGTGCTGGCCTGACGGGAATGACCCTTGAATCGGGGGTTGCCGCGACCGACGTCTCTTTCAATGTTTCAAACAATATCGATTCGACTGACGGTGGCATGGGGGCTCGAGGGGGCGCCGGCGGCCTTCGATCGACGACTGTCGCCGGCGCAAACGGCGTGGCGCCTGCGGCCGGCGGAGGCGGATCTGACATCGCTCTCGGCGGAAACGGCGCTGATGGCCAGATCATGATCGAATCCATCGTTCGTGGCGGCCCCGTGCTTAATGGCGCTCCTGCTGGTCTTATCGTTTCTGGCCCAACCGCCGGAATAATCAATACCCCATATTCTTTTACCGCGAGCTCTACCGATCCCGAGGCCGATGACGTGCGATACGGCTTTGACTGGAACAATGACGGCACCATCGACGAGTACTCGGCCTTCGCCTCATCGACGGTTCAGGTAAGCACCTCCCATTCTTGGTCCGCTGCCGGAACCTATACCTTCTCGGTCTATGCCGAGGATGTGAGTGGAAACCGTTCGGCTGCCGTATCTCATACTATCGATATAACCAACTGTGGCCCTCGAGGCGGCTGCTACCCTGGAAATGTTGCCCCTTCGGGTCTCGTCGTCACCGGCCCTGTAACGGGAACCGTCGGCACCTCATATGCTTTCACCACGGCCGCAACTGATCCCGAGGGCGACACGGTCCGCTACGGCTTTGACTGGAACGATGACGGCTCTATCGACGAATACACCGCGTTTGACCTCTCTGCCGTCGCCACGAGCACTTCTCATGCCTTTGCCCCTGCCGGAACCTATACCTTCCAGGTATACGCCGAGGACGTAAATGGCGGCCGATCGGCGGCTGTCTCTCACACCATCGTCGTAACGAGTGGCGGCGGTGGCTCGGGCAACTTGGCCCCTTCTGGCCTCATCGTCACGAGCCCCGTCGTCGGAACCACGAGCACTTCATACATATTCACGGCAACCGCGACTGATCCCGAGTCAAACACCCTCCGATACGGCTTTGACTGGAACAATGACGGCATCATCGACGAATACACCTCTTTGGTGGCATCGGGCGTCGCCTCAAGCACCTCCCATTCTTGGTCCGCTGCCGGAACCTATACCTTCTCGGTCTATGCCGAGGATGTCGTCGGTGCACGATCTGCCGCAGTGACTCACACTATCGTCATAGGCGCAGCCATCATTCCTGGAAACAACGCCCCTGTCATCTCCATCGTCACGGGAACCACCACCCCTTTTGCGAACACCGCATATTCATACACGGCGACCGCAACGGATGCCGATTCCGACGATATCCAGTACGGCTTTGACTGGGACAATAACGGCATCATCGACACAGTAGCGGGCGAGTCGTGGAGCCCCGTAACCCTTTCGGGCGTTTCGGCCAGCCAGTCTAACTCATGGGGAGTTTCGGGACCTCACACCTTCAGCGTCTTCGCCCGAGACGTTCGCGGCGCAACCTCGACGCCTTTCGCCTATAGCGTAAACGTCATCGGCGGCCTGACGAACGTGGGCTTTTCAATATCAACCACCACAGGCCTCTTTACGAGCGAGGCCGGCGCGACCGCATCGTTTGATGTCGTTCTCACGGCCGCGCCTCTCGCAAATGTCACTCTGCCGGTGACCGTCTCTGACATCACCGAGGGTACGACCACCACTCAGTCCATCACTTTCACCCCGGCCACCTGGAACGTATACCAGACTGTCACGGTAACGGGCGTCGACGACTCTATCGTCGACGGCAATGTCTCTTATGCGGCCATCGTAGGCCCTTCAATAAGCTCCGACGTCAACTTCAATGGTTTGGCAGGGCAGAATGTCTCTGTCGTGAACTACGACAATGACGTCGCACCCACGGTGTCTTCGGGCGGTGGCAGCGGTGGCGGTGGAAGCCGCAATGGCCCATGCGTAGGATTCGGCTGCTCGACAACCACACAGACCGTTGTCTCAAGCGCCCCCGCTCCTGTAATCGATACGGTAGTCAATTTCTGCCCGGCATCTGCCTTCATCGTCACCTATATGCGCAAAGGGTCCCAGAATGACGTCACCGAGGTCAAGAAGCTCCAGTGGTTCCTCAACACCTACGAAAATGCGAACGTCTCGATAAACGGCGTCTTTGACGATGCCACCGAGCAGGCCGTCAAGAATCTCCAGGCTGCCCACAGTGACGAAATCCTGGCACCTTGGAACGTCACCGCGCCGACGGGAATCGTCTATATAACGACCTCGTCGTACATAAATCGATTCTTCTGCAACGAAAACCCTCTCTATAAGGCCGGCGATCTCGATACGACCATCGAGATAACCCCAAGCCAGAATCCTCCTGTGGATAACTCGGCAGACTTCAATGGGGCCATAGGTATAGCGACGACTTCTGCCTCAAGCACCAATCCGTCGATATTCAACAACCTCGCGGGCGTATTCGGGGCATTCTCGGGCAATGTCATGGACTTCCTCAAGACGATACCATGGTACCCAATCGTGATAACTCTGCTAGTCATAATGGGATTGGGCTTTATAGGCAGGGGTATATATCTAAAGGACAGCAATTCGGCAGAGGCTAATATGTCCTTTATAAAGGGCACGACTTCGCTCGCGGCGGGAACTGTCCTTAATGTCCTTAACATAGTGTCCTTTATGAAGGATTCTCCATGGTTCACCAAGGCGACCGACCTCGGCATGAACTGGCTCCTCGGCCTCAGCCTCATGAACCTCCTTGCAATATTCCTCGTCTGCGTCGCATTCCTCGTCGACGCCCACGTTTCGCTCTCAAAGCGTCCCCGATAGCGCATAGAAATACCTCCCGCTCCTTGGTACAATGGGGCATATGAAAACATACACATCGTGGATCGTGACAGTCCTTGCGGTCGTCCTCATCATCGGCGGAATATCCTGGTACTCGATGAGGGTCTCGGGCGGTCCCGGAAAGTATGATACCTTCGCCTCATGCATCGCCGAGAGTAAGGCGAAATTCTTCGGCGCATTTTGGTGCCCGCACTGCCAGACCCAGAAGGCCCTTTTCGGCAAGTCTGCCAAGAAGCTTCCGTATATAGAGTGCTCGACTCCCGATGGCCAGGGTCAGACTCCGGAGTGCGTCGCTGCCGGCATCAAGAGCTACCCTACCTGGGTGTTCGCCGACGGATCTCAGAAGACCGGGGAGATACCCCTTGTCGACCTCGCCTCCTCAACCAGGTGTGTGCTCGCGGAAGACGTTCCACAAAAGTAGCTTTGATCCATGAATAATTATCTCAAAATCGCGCTCTTCGCCGTTCTCGCGGCTGCCGTCATCTATGGCACGCTCGTCTTCGACATTGGCCGCGGCAGGAGGGTGACCGATTTCATGTCGTGTGCCGCTGCGGAGAATCAGATTCTCGAGTCCTATCCGCGACAGTGCAGGGACCGCAACGGCTTTATCTACGCGGAGACGGTCGCCGCCTCGTCCACGAGCGACCTCATACGCATCGACGAGCCCGCCGCCTCGAGCAGCCTCTCCGCCCCGTTCTCCGTTTCGGGCCAGGCTCGCGGCCAGTGGTTCTTCGAGGGATCGTTTCCGATCAAGGTCATTGGCATCGACGGCACCGAGCTTGGCACGGGAATCGCCCGTGCAAACGGCGAATGGATGACCACGGACTTCGTGCCCTTCGTCGCGAGCGTCAGTTTTGACCCGAAGGGAAACGTCGACGGATTCGTCAGGTTCGTCAGGGACAATCCGAGCGGCCTTCCCGGGAACGATGCCCATGTCGACGTGCCGGTTCATTTCACATTAAAAAATAAGATATAAAAGATCATGCCAAACGAATCTCTCATCCATGCCGACATATTCTTCTTCATATCGACGATCTCCCTCGTCGCGCTCTCCATCGGCTTCGGCGTGGCCCTCTTTTACGTCATCAGGATATTGAGGGACGTTCGCGAGATATCTGATAAGATAAGGGTTGAGAGCGGCGAGATAGTGGCGGACTCGAGGAAGCTCCGCGCGGCGATCCGGGACGAGGGCATCAAATGGAAGCACGTGACGCATCTCATCAGGGGATTCTTCGTGAGGGATGTGGAAAAGAAGAGGTCTGCGAAATAGCTCTATTCACTTAATCTAACACTCAAACACCATGACACAGAAAAAGGCATCTCATTCTCATAACGGGGCGATAGTGGCTGGACTCGCAGGACTTACCGCGGCGGCAGTTGGCGCATACTATCTCTATGGCAGCAAGAATGCCCCCAAGAATCGCGAGCAGGTAAAGGGCTGGATGCTCAAGGCGAAGGGAGAGGTTCTCGAGAGGCTCGAGGGCGCGCAGGAGGTCACTGAAACCACGTATCTCTCGGCCATCGACACGGTCGCCAAGAAGTACAACGCGCTCAAGCAGATAGAGCCTGCCGAGCTCGCGTCTTTCATAAGCGGCATGAAGTCCCATTGGGTGGGCATAAAGAAGTCGGTGAAGAAGGCTGTCGGCAAGACAAAGGTCGCTAAGGCCTCCCCAAAGAAGGCCCCCATTGCAAAGGGAAAGAAATAATATGAAGACGTCGTGGGGCGGAGTGGCCGGCTGGTATGACGACGTCGTGAACGATGACGACTCGTATCAGGGCAAGGTCATCTTGCCTAACATCATCCGCATCATGGCTCCCGAAAAAGGGAAGTCGGTTCTTGATCTTGCCTGCGGGCAGGGGGTCTTCGCGCGCGCCCTTGCGGCCAAGGGCGCGCGCGTCACAGGTATCGACATCGCCCCCGAACTCATACGCATCGCCCAAAAGCACGCGGGGCACAATGAGGAGTATTTCGTCTCACCGGCCGACAATATCGGCATATTCAGGGATGGCAGTTTCGATGACGCCATGACGATACTCGCCATACAGAACATCGAGCATGCCGCCAAGGCATTCAGGGAGGTATCGAGGACGCTTAAGCCGAAGGGCAGGTTCATCGTGGTTCTCAATCATCCCGCATTCCGCATCCCTGGCAAGACCTCGTGGGGCTGGGACATCGCCGTTGGTTCTCAGTATCGCAGGGTAGACGAGTATCTGTCCGAGTCCCGAAAGGCGATAGACATGCATCCCGGCACCCCGCAGAAAGACCTCACCTATTCCTTCCATCGCCCTCTCCAGAACTATTCCAAGATGCTCGCCAATGCAGGCTTTGCCATACTGCGAATCGAGGAGTGGATGTCGCACAGGGAAAGCGAGAAGGGTCCGCGTAAGATTGCCGAGGACAAGGCTCGAAACGAGATACCGATGTTCATGTGCCTTGAGTGCGTGAAAATTCCTTTATAAATATTTTATGGCGCTCGGCGCCGCTTTTGCTACCATGGAAATGCACTTAGTGCACTTCCATGAAAACAGCATATCCAATACAAAACTTCGATCGACTGATGACTCTCGATACCGAGAGCCAGCACGTATACAAATTACGCGATCTTCCCGAGGCTGAGAAACCCCGCGAGAAGCTTCTTCAGCATGGCCCTGAGATTCTCTCCATAGTCGAGCTCGTCGCTGTCATAATCAATACGGGCACGGTCAAGGAAGACGTCCTTACCATGGCCTCGCGCATCATCAGGGAATATGGCGAGAAAAGCTTTTCCTCCTTCGATGATCCCAGGAAGATCTCGGACGAGATGGACATCCCGCTTGGCAAGGCCTGTCAGCTGGTTGCCTCAAGTGAGCTAGGCCGCAGGTTCTACAAGCGCCCGGGCGGACGAAACGTGAGCGTGCGCAATGCCAAGGACGTATCGGCATACGTGAGGGACATGCACGGCCTTCCCAAGGAATATCTTCGCGGCATATACGTCAACAATCACCATCAGGTCGTTCATGACGAGGTTCTGTCGATGGGCACCCTGGACGCCAACATCATCCATCCCCGCGAGGTATTCAAGCCTGCCGTCGAATACGGTGCCGCCGCGGTGATCCTCGTGCACAATCATCCTTCGGGCATGGTGACGCCAAGTTCTGCCGACATAGAGGTCACGAAACAGCTGGCGAGCGCCGGCAGGATCATGGGTATATCGCTCATAGACCACGTTATCGTTGGCAAGGGCAAATACGAGAGCGTGCCGATCATTTACGAATAATCCCCATCATATTCCACGATTATGACAAAGCCGACATATGACATTCTCAGGCATATAAGCGTCCTTCATGACTGCCCGATGCCACAGGGCGATAGGCCGATACAGATTGCCTATTTCAACGACGTATCAGGCCTTTTCATGAAGACCTTCGCCAAGCTCTATTCGACCGAGCCGCTCTCGGAGCTCGATCGTGCCAATCTGTTGCGATATCTGGAGAAGATGATCGAGGCCAAGGCGGTCATAGGGGAAAATCCAACCCTTTGATTCTCTCTCGGTTTATTTCGTGTCGACTATCGAGAGGCTGTACCTGAGGCCGTAGACCATGAGGAACCCGAGGGCAAGGAAGAGTATCTTTATGTCGAAGCGTATGAAGAGTATACTCGCCATTATTGGACTCACGATGTAGGCGAGGGGGCGCATGGTTCTCGAGAAGCTTATCAAATGAGCGTTCGAGGCATTGACCTGTTTGAAGAAATAGGTGTCGGCCATGATTTCTACCATTGCGGCGCCCGTTCGACCCGCGAACAGGATGGCGGTCCATATGATGAAGTTGTTGTCGGTTATGAACGGTATGAGCCAGGTGCAGATGGCCATGACGACGAAGCCGAGGGAGAGTATCTCCTTCTCGCCGAACCTGCTGTCCGCGAGCTTGCCGAGGGGCATCTCGATGAGCACGAAGGGGAGGAGCATGATGCTGAACATGATGCCGAGCGACGGCCAGTCAAAGCCGACTGTCTCGTGCAGGTATATCGGCGCGTAGATGATCATCCAGGCATAGAAGAACTGGAGCAGGAACTGCGACACCAGGGCTCCGCGGAGGTTCCTGTTCGTCCACACCTCGTTCGCGCTCTTCCAGAACGGCACCTTGCTATAGACAGGGTCAACGAATTCCTTGAGCACGCCATAGACCAGGGCGATGGCGGGCACGAGGAGCAGGGCGCTCATGACGTATATGTTGGCGTAATGGTCCTCTCCGAGCAGGAAGGATCCCGTGAGCGGCGCCATGAGCCAGGCCATGTTCGAGGCAGTGAGGAAGGCTCCTCGTATCTTTCCGGTGGCGGAGTCGCTCGAGAAGCTCTCGAGGAACATGTCTATCGTCTAGTTGACGAGGGCGATGGTGATGAAGCCCACTATGAAGGAGATGGCAACCGTGAGTGGCCCCTTGCTGAATATGAGGCCCATGAGCGAGGCGAAGTCGAGGGCAAGGAGGCCCATTGTCACTCGCAGGTTGCCAAACCTCTTCAGGATGTCGGGCATCTTCATGAAGCAGGCGATTGCCGCGAGCGACCCGGCGGCATAGATGATGCCCACCAGGGCATCGCCGCCTGGTATGCCCTTGTCCGCGAATGTCTTGCTCAGGAAGCTCGAATTTACATAGGTCGGTATGGCGTAGCTCAGGTTGAACACGAAGCCGATGACGTACATCATCCCTCTCTTGGCGGAAATCTTTTTCTCTTCGGGCATGGGTGTCGCCTATTATATCGTGAGAAGCACGGGTATGACCACGGGTCGCTTGGCCGTCTCCTGGAAGAGGTGTCGCGATACCGCATCGGTGACGTTCGCCTTGATGTAGTCGACGTTTATCGGATTCATACCGTTCGTCGAGTCCTCGATCGTCTTCTTTATGATGTGACGGGTGTCTCGGAGCAGGTCCTGTGATTCCCTGAGGTACACGAACCCTCGAGAGATGATGTCGGGGGATTTCCTGAGTCTGCCTGTCTGGGCGTCGATGATGCCGAAGACGATGAACATTCCGTCCTGTGCGAGCATCTGGCGGTCCCTGATGACGACCTCCTGGATGTCTCCGACCGAGAATCCGTCCACCATCATGAGGCCGTTAGGTGCCTTCTCCTTGAGCTTCACTATCTTGGTGCCCTTGTCCTGAACTTCGATGATGTCGCAGTTGTCGGGGATGACGATATGATCCTCGGCCATGCCAAGCGACATTGCCAAATCGGCATGGAGTCGGAGCATGTAATGGTTTCCATGTATCGGCACGAAGAACTGGGGCTTGACCTTCTTGTGGAGCCACTCGAGCTCGCCTCGGTTTCCGTGTCCCGTCGAGTGGATGTACACGTCCGAGGTTCGGTAGTGGATGATCTTCGCCCCGTGTCTCGCGATATTGTCCTTGAGCTTCTGGACGGTCTTCTCGTTTCCGGGAATGACCGAAGAGGAGAGGAGTATGGTGTCTCGCTTGTTGATGTGGATGTTCTTGTGGGCCTTTGTCGCCATGCGCATGAGCGCGGCGAAGTCCTCGCCCTGGGCGCCTGTCGCGAGCACGACGATGCGGTCTGGCGGAACGGACTCAATCTCGGTCGAGCTTATGAGCGTGCCCTTCTTGACCTCGAGGATTCCTGCCATCTGGGCTATCTCGACGTTCGTCTTCATCGATCGTCCCTCGAGGATGACTTTCTTGCCGTACTTCTCGGCGCTTTTTATGATGGCACAGACGCGCTCGAGCTGGGACGCGAAGGTCCCGATGATGATGCGTCCCTTGACGTTCTTGATGATCTCGTCAAGGTTCTGGTGCACGAGGGCCTCGGGGGTGGAGAAGCCTGGGTTCTCCACATTGGTCGAGTCGCAGAGCATGAGGAGCACCTTCTCCTTATCGAAGACGGCATAGCTTTCCTCCTCGGCCTCGACAGGCACTCCGCCGACATGGGAGAGCTTGTAGTCGCTCGGCGCGATGACGGAGCCATACGGGGTCTCGACGATGATTCCCATCGAGTCTGGGATGGTGTGGGTCACGGCAAAGAAGCGGACATAGGTGTTGCCCATCTTCACTCGCTCGTTCTTCTCGACGATCTTTATGTTCAAAGGCTCGAGGTGGGGGAACTCGGTCTGGCGCTTCTTGATCATGATCGCGGTGAGGTTTCGCGTATACATTGGGGGATTGCCGATGCGATCCATGATGTACGGGATGCCGCCGATATGGTCGAGGTGTCCGTGGGATATGATGATGCCGCGGATCCTGTCCTTTCGCTCCTCGAGATACTTGGTGTTAGGGAGAATATAGTCGATGCCCGGCGTGCTCTCGTCCTTGAACGAGAAGCCTGCGTCGAGCACGATGATGTCGTTGCCGATCTCTATGGCGGTCATGTTTCGTCCGATCTCCTCTACGCCTCCGAGGGGGATGACGCGTATGCTGTCGCCGACTGGGGGAATAGGGGCCTGAGGGGCGCGAGCCTTCTCCATCGGCTCTCCGCCGAACGAGCTGTTGCCTCCGCCATTTGACCTTGGGGCTCCAGCGCCGAATCCTCGGCCGCCTGGTCGCCCCCCTCCACGTCGCATTCCGCGCGATCCTTTGCCTTGTCTTCGCGGCCCGTCTCGGCGCGCTCCTCCCTGAGGCTGGGGAGTGTGATATACCGCCCCTGTCCCTGTCGCCGGGCCAGCCGTCTGTGCGCCTTCCTTCGGCAGTATCCTGTCCAAGCTTGCGTCGAGCTGATTGTCCTGTGAGTCCATGTGTTTGTGGTGATTGTTAAATTAATTTTTGTCGATGAAGATCTTCCATACCCGATCGGTGTCTATGTACCAGCTCTCGATGTCGAGGAAGCGGTCGCTCGGGTTCGTTATCTGTCCGAGCCTGACCCCCTTCACCTTGTCCGGAATCGCGTATATGAAGCTTGGGCTCCAGAGGAAGACCGCGGGACTGTCCGTCGCTATCTCTGCCGCGAATTTCTGATATTGGCTTGAGAACGCTTCGGGGTCTCCCGTCTGCCGCATGCTCTCAAGGAGCTTGTCGGCCTTGGCGTTGGTGTACGCCGCTATGTTAAGTCCCGGATCGTTCCTTTGCGACGAGTGCCAGAAGGCATAGAGGTCCGGGTTTGCCCCGGTCACCATTCCGAAGAGGAGGGCGTCGTACTTGCGGGGCCTGATGATGCTCTGGTTCAGGTCGCTTGGCTCGAATATCTTCACGTCTGTCTTGGCGCCCATGGCCCCCCAGTCCTGCTCGATGTGCTTGGCCGCCTCGACGAGCTCTGGAATGTTCGCCGTCGAGAGGGAGAAGGAGAGAGTGGTCGTTCCTGACTTTCCCTTGAGCTCGAGGGGACCGTCATCCGAGACTTTCTTCCAGCCGTCCTTGGAGAGGATCGTTCTGGCCTTGTCCAGATCGCTTGCGATGGACGAGGTTGCCTTGTCCGTTGGCTCGGTACTTGTCGCCGGCGGCAGGGGTTCGTTCGCCACGTTTCCGTACCCAAAGAGCACGTTGTCGATGATCTCCTGCTTGTCGATCGAGAGGCCCAGGGCCTGGCGTACGGGCTTGTGGGCGAGGAGCTCCTTGTTGTTCTGATTAAAGAATATTCCGAAGACGCGAGTCAGCGGCGCCTCGATGATGCGGGTGCTGTCGGCGAGCGCCTTTGCCGATGTCGGGCTGAGGTTCGAGCCGCTTTCGACGGCGCCGCCGTGGATTGCATCCTGAAGGGATCTGTCATTCGCATAAAAGGTAAAGGAAATTGAGCTGACATGGGGCTGTCCCAAGGCGTATGAGCGATTGGCCGCGAGCTCTATGGATGTCGGTATGCCCTGATTGGAGCGGCTCACCGACGACACCTTGTAGGGGCCTGATCCGACAGGCTCGACGTTGAAGGAGCTGAATGGGAACTGGTCGCTCTGGAAGGCCTGCCAGATGTGCTTGGGCAATATGCCCATGGTCAGATTCGACATGAAGGGGGCATAGGGTTTCTTGAGAACGAACGATATCTGGTCCGTGCCCGTTTTCTCCACGGTCACTCCGTCCCAGTTTATCTGGCGGGGGCTCTTGAGGGCATTGTCCTGGGCCTTGAGGACGGTGAACTCGACGTCATCGGCGGTCACGGGCTTTCCGTCATGGAACCTGGCGTTTGCCCGAATGACGAAGGAATAGGTGAGGCCGTCATCCGATACCGAATATGTCTCGGCGAGGTCAGGAATGAAGTCTCCCGACGAGGTTCGCCTGAGCAGCCCTGAATACACAAGGGACGAGAGGTCCTTGTCGGCATCGGACGATGCCAGAAGGGGGTTTATGAAGCGCGGCGTGCCGATGATGCCCTCGGAGAGCGATCCGCCGTAGGCAGGAATCTCGATGGAAAACTCGTCGCTCACCTTGTGAAGTATTGAAATGGCGCCCAGGGCGAACATGCCCGCAGCCACGAGAAAGGCAACCTTTTCCGTGATGGAAAGGGATTGAAAGAGAGCCTTTGGTTTGAGAAAATCCTTGAGGGGAGAGCCTTGGTCCATGAGGTCCTGCTGGGCAGGCGTTGATGAATGTATAGTGTGAGAGGCGACTTCTAGAGCACGAGCGCGGCGAAGGCCGAGAGGGCGAAAAGCACTCCGAGGACGATGGTGGAGACGAAAAGGAGCTTCTCGAAGCCTCTTCGGGTGTGGAATACCGAGCTCATGTTGTCAGTGCCGCCGAGGGCCCCTCCGTTTGCGGCGCCAGACTGCTGAAGCAGTATTGCGATTATAAGGAGGGCCGAAATGGCGATCTGCACATACGGTAATATGCTAGAAATCGTGCTCATGGGGTATAGCCTATCACGAAGCTCATGCGGCTGCAAATCCTTTGTGATATAGTTGGCTTTTCCCCATGGACAAGAAACAGAACCCTATATTTACCTTTCTCGACCGATTTCTCGACGTTCCCGAGGCCAAGGTAACCTATCTCACCAAGGTCACCTGGATCGACCGCGTCATGGCCAAGGTCTTCCTTCCGTTTCTTCCCGCAGGCCTCACGCCAAACCATATAACCAAGTTCAGGCTGATATCGGTCCCGTTTGTCGCCCTGCTCTTGGCTCTCGACATGTACCTTGCTGGCACCATCCTTTTCCTCTTTGCCGCGTTTTCTGATGCCCTTGACGGCGCCCTGGCTCGAACCAAGAAGCTCGTCACCACCTGGGGTACGCTCTATGACCCGATTGCCGACAAGCTCCTCGTGGGCACGGTTGCGACCATCGTCATATCAAAGCACATCAGTCTCTACCTGGCCCTCGCCATCATAGTCATCGAGATACTGCTCGTCTCCTTCGCCTATTACAGGTACAAGGGCAGGATCGTGCCGGCCAAGACCATGGGCAAGACCAAGATGGTTCTCCAGTGCGTCGGCATACTCCTGCTCCTTTTCTACATACTGTCGGGGATTCCGGCCCTTCTTGTCGCCGCCACCTACGTGCTCTATGGGGCCGTCCTGTTCGCCTTGCTCTCGCTCTTTGTTTTTCGCTCGATTTAGTCCATACTTATACCCATATGAAGAAAACAATAATCGCATTGGTAGTCGTGGCGGTCTTGGTTGTCGGATACGGATTTGTCACCTATAACAAGCTGGTTATGTCATCCGAGGGCGTAACCACACAGTGGGCGCAGGTGGAGACCCAGTATCAGAGGCGCTTTGACCTCATCCCGAGCCTCGTGAACGCCGTGAAGGGCGTCATGAAGCAGGAGACCGCCGTGTTCGGTGCCATTGCCGATGCTCGTACTCATTATGCGGGTGCTGCAAACGCTAACCAGAAGGCCGAGGCGGCAAGCGAGGTCGAGTCGGCATATGCCCGACTCCTCGTCGTCATGGAGAATTACCCGACCCTCAAGTCATCCGACGCCGTTCAGACCCTCATGGCCCAGATCGAAGGCACCGAGAACCGCATATCTGTCGAGCGCAGCCGCTACAATGACTCCGTCCGAGCCTACAATCTCATAGCGAAGAGCTTTCCGAGCTCGGTCGCTGCCGGAATATTTGGCTATGACGTCAAGGCTTACTTCCAGGGCGCGGCAGGGACCGAAACGGCCCCTGTGGTAAATTTCTAACACTGACTACATGAAGAGAACTCTCTTCGCCATACTCCTGGGACTGTGCGTCGCACAGCCCCTTTTGGCGTATGAGAGCCCGGGCAAGCCCGCAGGCTTCGTCAATGACTTTGCCGGGGTGATGACTTCGGCGCAGAAGGCCGCCCTTGAAAACAAGGTCGGTAATTTCGAGCGTCCCGCAGGCGTCGAGCTGTCAGTGGTGACGGTAAAGTCCCTTGGCGGCGACACCGTTGAGAATTTTGCCGAGAAGCTTTTCCAGGAATGGGGCATAGGCAAGAAGAAGGTAGATAACGGCATATTGTTCCTCGTCGCGCCGGACGACCGTCAGGTGCGCATCGAGGTTGGCTATGGCATGGAGCCTGTGGTGACCGACGCGGCGTCGTCCATCGTCCTGCGTAAGATTGTCCTGCCTCAATTCTCGACGGGCAATTACTATGACGGCATAGACAAAGGTGTCGATGCGATAATCAAGCTGGTCGAGGGCGATCCCGAGATGGCGCGGTATGTGAAGGACAACACGACATCGGCCACGGCGGACGGGCAGGGTGCCTCGGGTCAGTCGGGCGAGGAGCCGAATGTCTTCGTGCTCATCCTGGTCATCGTCATCGTGATCATACTTCTCTCGAGCAGGGGTGGCAGAAGTTTTCTTCTGGGTATGTTGCTTGGGGGCCTTGGCCGCGGCGGATCGGGTGGCGGGGGATTCGGCGGCTTCGGAGGCGGCAGGTCGGGCGGCGGCGGTGCGAGCGGGAGGTGGTAGGGCTGGGAAAAAGGCGGAAGGCTTTGCTTATCGGGGAAAATCGTATATCCTCAATGGGCTGAGTAGGGGTTTGATAGAAAAAATGGAGAGATGGCAGAGTGGTCTAATGCACTACCTTGGAAAGGTAGCGTGCCTGAAAGGGTACCGGGAGTTCGAATCTCCCTCTCTCCGCCAATATTTTAGAACAAAAAATCGCCCCCGAAAGGGCGATTTGCGTGTCCCAGTATCGTCCAACGGATTCGTCGGGCGGAGACAAACGACGATCTGAGGGCCACCCTGAGGTTCGGCGGCTACTCTCTCGGGATCGCTGGGTGAGAGTTGTTCTAGACAAGCCGTCCGTATATCCATACGGACGGCTTTTATTTTATGGTATTATCAGACCATGACCCCCCTCGCCACAATCTCAACTGCATTGTTCTCATGGGGAACATTGTTTATACAGGTAATCATTCTCGTGGGCGCCATCGTGCTGACCATGGTCATTTTCAGGCATCCGAGCGAGGCGCTGCACCGCCTGTCTCGCAAGGCCGCCGACCATGCCTTCCTCTGGGGCTTCATCGTCAGCTTCGTGTCGCTCGTATCGAGCCTTTTCTATTCGAATATCGTCAATTTCCCGCCCTGCGAGCTGTGCTGGTGGCAAAGGGTCTTCCTCTATCCCCAGGCATTCCTGTTCGCCATCGCCCTCTACAACGAGAAGGTCAGGAAGGTTCAGGATGACATGGTTTTTCTCTACAGCCTCGTGCTCTCGATCATAGGCGGTGGAATAGCCATCTTCCATTATTACGGCCAGATGTTCGCTCCAGGCCTTCTCGCCGCATGCCTCGCCGACGGCGTCTCATGCTCCCAGCTCTTCTTCGTCTCCTTCGGCTACATCACCATACCGATGATGTCCCTCACGGCATATGCTTTCCTCGTCTTCCTGTATTTCTTCCGTAAGCATCATCGAAAAGCCTAGCCATGAGGAACGATACGGCGACGCTCTATCGAAACAAGACCATTCACGCGCTCTACGCGACCATCCTCAAGCCAATATTTTTCAGGAATGACCCCGAGCTCGTCCATGACTGGATGACAAAGGCGGGAGTGCTTCTCGGCAGATATTCGCTTGGACGGGCCGTGACATCGGCTTTTTTTAATTATCGAAATCCATCCCTGCTCGGACAGACCATACGGGGCATGAGATTCGAGAATCCGATTGGTCTCTCTGCGGGATTCGACAAGAACGCGCAACTCGGAGACATTTTGCCGTCGGTCGGCTTCGGCTTTGTCGAGATGGGATCGATTACGGGCGAGCCATGCGAGGGCAATCCCAAGCCGCGTCTGTGGCGCATGCCGAAATCCAGGGGCCTTGTCGTCTATTACGGCCTCAAGAACGACGGCTGTGAGGCTATTGTCAGACGCCTTGAGGGTAAGAAATTCTCGATTCCTATCGGCATGAGCGTAGCCATGACCAACTGCATCGAGAACATGGACACGACCCCGGCCATCGCAGATTTTGCCAAGGCCTTCAGGGTCATGGAGCCGTATGCCGATTATGTGACGGTGAACATAAGCTGCCCAAACACCGTGGGTGGGCAGCCTTTTGTCGCCCCCGACAAGCTTGAGGCCCTTTTCAGGGTCATCGACGCAATCCCCACGGAAAAGTCGGTGTTTATAAAGATCTCGCCCAACATGACCGATGCCGAGCTCGGGGCATTGCTTGACGTCGCCCGCTGCCATCGCATTCACGGCATCGTCTGCGCCAACCTGACAAAGCCGCGCGACAATCCGAACATCGTCGATGCCGACGTTCCCAGGGTCGGGGGCATGAGTGGCAAGGTGGTCATGGACCTCTCTGACGAAATACTTGCCAAGATATACAAAAGGGAGGGGAAGAGATTCGTCCTGGTCGGTGCGGGCGGCGTGTTCACCGCCGAGGATGCCTACAAGAAGATAAGGCTCGGCGCATCCCTCGTTCAGCTCATCACCGGCATGGTGTTCGAGGGTCCGCAGGCCATAGGCGAGATAAACAGGGGACTCGTCGCCCTGCTGAAGAGAGACGGCTTTTCCAACATAAGCCAAGCAATCGGAATCGATACTTGCTAGTATGTAACCTATGAACAAAAGAGTTTTCATCACCAGACAGATTCCGGACATCGCCGTAGAAATGCTTCGCGGCAAAGGCTATTCCGTGGAAATATATCCGAAGGACAAGGTCATTCCTCGCAGGGAATTGATTAAGACTCTTCACGGGGGTCAGTATGATGCCGTGCTTTCGCTCCTCACCGATACGATCGATGCCGAACTGTTCAACGCGGCGCCGTCAGTCAAACTATACGCGAATTACGCGACGGGCTTTGACAATATCGATCTCGTTGAGGCAAAGAAGCGCGGCATCATTGCGACCAATGCCCCTGCCGAGCTCTCGTCCGAGGCCGTCGCCGAGCACACCATGGCCCTCGTCATGGCCCTTGCCACGAGGCTCGTCGAGGCGAATGACTTCGTCCGTGCCGGCAGATACGAGGGCTGGGCGCCGATGAACTTCGTCGGCACGGACTTCCACGGCAAGACCATCGGGCTCGTAGGCACGGGACATATCGGCGCCCGCGTCGCCTCGTTCGCAAGCGCCCTTGGCATGAAGGTCATTTATACGGATGTGGTCAGGAACGAGCGCCTCGAGAAAGAGTGTTCCGCCATTTATTGTGCCTCGATAGAGGAGCTTCTCCCGAAGGCCGATTTCGTCAGCCTCCACGTGCCGCTCCTCGACTCGACCAGGCATCTTATGAACGAGAAGCGCCTACGCCTCATGAAGCCGACGGCATTTCTGGTCAACACGGCTCGGGGCGCCGTCATCGACGAGATGGCTTTGGAAATCGCCCTGCGCGACAAGGTCATCCGCGCGGCGGCCCTCGACGTGTTCGAGTTCGAGCCAAAGATATCCAAGGGCCTGCGAAGGCTCCCGAACGTCATATTGACCCCGCACATCGCCTCGGCCAGCATTGAGGCCCGCAATCAGATGGCTCAGATTGCCGCGCAGAACATCGTTGATTTTTTTGAAGGCAGGACGCCTCGTAACATCGTAAATCCCTAATACCATGGCAGGAAAACTCATACTGGCGCGACATCACGAATCGGAATGGAACAAGCTCGGGAAATGGACCGGTACCAGGGACCGACACCTCACCGAATATGGCTTTGCAAAATCCGCCGACATGGGCCTCCTCATCAAGGGCATGAAGATCGATGGTGCCTTCGCCTCGATGCAGGTTCGCTCGATAGAGACCCTCTCGTGCATGCTGAACGCCCTCGAGCTTTATCGCGTGCCGACCGAGCATTCGACGGCCCTGAACGAGCGCGATTACGGCGACTATACCGGCAAGAACAAATGGGAGATGGAGAAGATGCTCGGCGAGGAGGAGTACAAGAGGCTTCGTCGTGGCTGGGACTATCCGATTCCGAAGGGCGAGTCGCTCAAGATGGTCTATGACCGCGCCGTTCCGTACTTCTTGGACAGGATTCTCCCCCTCGTGAACGATGGCAAGAACGTCCTCGTCGTGGCACACGGCAATTCGCTTCGGGCAATTATCAAATACATCGAAAACTTGTCTGACGAGGTGATCGCCGACGTCGAAATGCCCTTTGGTGCCGTGATCATATACGATCTCGAAGCGCAGGGACACCCGACAGGCAAGGAGACTAGATCAGTTGAATCACACGTAAACGCATGACACATTCACGAGCGCAGATAGTGGCGACGATAGGGCCAGCCTCAGATAATCCCGAGGTTTTGAGGGCAATGATAGGGCACGAGCTCGACGTCGTGCGCCTCAATTTCTCGTGGGGCGACAAGGCTGACCGTGTCGAGCAGATTTCCCTTGTCAGAAAGATCGCCGCCGAGGCGAATCGCCGCATCCCCATCATCATTGACCTGCCTGGACCGCGAATACAGGAGCATGGCTCTCACACATATGATCATTCCTCCGTCTCGGCTTTTACCGATGAAGACAGGGTGTTTGTAAGATTCGCGGCGGAACAGGGCGTTGAATACGTTGCCGTATCCTTCGTGGGCAATGCCCAGGACATGCGCGACTGCAAGGATTTCATACGGGGCCTTTCGGGAACCCAGAAGGTCATAGCAAAGATAGAACGCGCCGTGGCTCTCGAGTCGCTCGGCGAGATAATAGCCGAGTCAGACGCAGTCATGGTCGCCCGAGGGGACATGGGCAATGAGGTCCCGCTCGAGCAGATTCCCTTTGTGCAGGAACGAATCATCCGCGAGGCAAAGGCGGCGGGGAAGCCGGTCATCACTGCCACTCAGATGCTTCTGTCCATGGTCAACTCGCCTGTGCCCACTCGAGCGGAGGTCACCGACGTGAGCAACGCCATACTCGAGGGCTCTGACGCGGTCATGCTTTCAGAGGAGTCTGCCGTCGGGAAGTATCCTGTCGAGACGGTTGCCATGATGGAGAGAATCGTCATCGAGGCGGAGCGGCACCTGGCCGGGAAGCTCGCCTTCAATCACCTCTAGTCCTTCTTTTCGTGATCCTTGATCTCCTGGATCTCCTGCTCTATGTGGGCGAGGGTGTCCTTTATCTCGCCGAAGGCGCTTTTCTCGATGCCGATCTCCTTTTGTATCTCGTCCTTGGTTTTTTCCGTCAGCTTCTTTTCCTTGCGGAGGCCGGTCAGTATGACGCTGTTTCCTATGAATGCCGAGACGAACACGCCGGTGATGAGGAGTATGATGCTGCCCACGATGATCGAGACGCCGCTGTTCCTGATCAGGGGTATCTCGTCGGCAAGATGCCAGATTCCCCTCCAGAGGAGCACGACGCCGACGCTCGCTATGAGCGCATAGGTTATCGGATGCTCGCTCAGATGTCCCCGCACCTTGTCCTCTAATTTATCGAAAAAGTTGATGATGTATTTTAACATTGGGGATATGAATACCCCTCAGTATAATGGTATAATTGCCTTATGTACACTGACGATTCTTTATCGACGTTCTCAAATTCGACCTATCAGGAGCTCGGTCGTAGGACCTTCTGGTTTTTCGTTTCCCAGAGGGTCGTGACGGGCATCTGCTTCCTCTTTCTCGCCCTCGTCCTTTCCGTGGCGCGGGCCGAGCATGTTGTCCCGGTTCAGGCGGTGGGCACGCTTCGTCTCGTGTCGTGGGCTTTTTTCGCCATCGCTCTGATCGCCCTTCTCACAGCCTTCATATCAAGCAGGCTTCTCTATAAGAGCTCCGGCTTCATGTGCTCGGATGACTCCCTCCGCATAAAGAGGGGGATCATGACCATCCAGGAGGTTGCCATCCCATACCGACAGATACAGAACATAGAGATCGAACGCACGTTCCGTCAGCGCATGCTGGGCCTCAGTCGTCTCGTCATATACACGGCAAGCCGGGATGACGAGGGTGGCTCAAAGGATCTTCGCGAGGAAGGCGTGATTCCATCCATAGACGAGGATATCGCCGTCAGGCTTCAGAACGAGCTTCTGAAGAGGGCGAACGTTCAGAAGGTTGTGCAGATTACCGGATAACATTTCATCTAAAAACATGTTTGACTTTGTTCATGCGGCGCTTCTCGGTATAGTCGAAGGCGTCACCGAGTTTCTCCCGATCTCCTCGACAGGGCACCTCATCATCGTTGGAAGGTGGCTTCCTCTCGACCCGGCCCTTTCCGCCACCTTTGACATAGTCATACAGCTCGGTGCCATACTGGCCGTCGTCATCGTGTTCTGGGGCAAGCTGTGGCCGATCTCGAAAGCCTGGGGCACCTGGAAGAAGATTGTCGTCGCCGTCCTGCCGGCACTTGTCCTGGGGGCCCTCTTTGGCAGCAAGATACAGGAGGCGCTCTTCAACCCGGCCGTCGTAGCGGTGGCGCTGATTGTCGGGGGAGTCCTCCTCATCATCTCTGAAAGGATGAAGAAGACGGAGACCATTCATTCCGTTCCCGGGATGACATACGGGACGGCCCTGTCGATTGGCCTCATCCAGTGCCTCGCCCTCATCCCCGGGACGTCCAGGTCGGCTGCCACCATTATCGGCGCGCTCTTCCTCGGTGCCTCGAGGACCGTGGCTGTGGAATTTTCGTTCTTCCTGGCGATTCCCACCATGTTCGCCGCATCGGCCTATAGCCTCCTCAAGGGTGGGGCACATCTCGGCTCTCACGACGCCGCGGTCCTGGCCGTCGGCTTCGCGGTCTCGTTTCTGGTCGCCTGGATTGTCATACGGATGTTTCTCAAGTACGTCCAGCATCGGAGCCTCGTCCCCTTTGGATACTATAGGATCATAGTCGGCGTGCTTGTCCTTCTGTTCGCCTAGACCAATGCCTTCCTATCTCAATTCTTTCAACCAGATCGATGGCGCGATGGTCCACATGGTGCAGTCGATTGGATCCCAGTGGTATGGCGTTGCCTGGTTTTTGTCCGCGATTGTCGGGTATTCGCCGTTTCTCATCCCCGCGATGGTCCTTGCCCTTGTGCTTACGGGCAAATATCGCGTCGCGATCGAGGCTGTGGGCATATCCCTCTTGGCCCTCGCCGCAGTCTATCTTTCCAAGGCTCTCATATGGGCGCCTCGGCCATTCTGGGTCGATTCGAGTGTCATTCGATATGCCTTCGAATCAAGCTCTGGTATGCCGTCGGGACACGCCCTCGTCTCTTTCGTCATATTGGGCTGGGTCTGGCTGCGACACCCGAAAAGCGCCATTCTCTCTGTGGGCATTCCCGTCACGATTTTCCTTGTTGGCCTCTCCCGCGTGTATCTCGGCGTGCATTATCCTTCGCAGGTCATCGTTGGCTGGATTGTTGGCGCCTTCATGCTTTGGGCCTTCTGGCGGATCGACAGGCTTCTCTTCAGGCCGAGAAGTGGTTACGTAAAGTAGATTTATATATTCCTCGGTCTATAGTCCGCGGGTGCGCTCGCCACGAGTCTCTCTATCTTCTCGCGCGACAGGAGTCCCTTCTGGGCGCCGATCTCCTGGACGACGTATGCGGAGTTAATCGGCGCCCAGAGGAGAGCCTCCTTGAGCGTCTTGCCTAGGGCGAGGGCTACGGTAAGAGTCGACGCAAAGGCGTCTCCGGCACCGGTTCTCTCGTACGGGGCTTTTGGGTCAGGGTATGTCGGCATGAACAAGGCGTCGGTGCCATCGAAGGCATAGGCGCCGTTCGGCCCATCCGTGAGCACGACGATTTTCGGACCCTTCTCGCGCATCATGGACATGAGCTTCTTCATGTCGCCCTCGGTCGTGCCGAGTATTCTCTGCGCCTCCTCCTTGTTGCAGAAGAACAGGTCAGAGCGCCTGTAGAGCGCGCCGAGCTTTTCGAGACCGAGGCTCATTTGGAAGGTTCCCGGCTGGAAGGCAACCTTGATGTCGGGATTCGCCTCGAGCCATTTGATGATCTTGATGTGATATTCGTATGAGGTTCCACCAAGCGAGCTCACATAGACCCATTTAGGATTCCTGGATATTTTCGGCAGGCGATAGGGGAAGTTTTGATGCTTGACTAGGATTGTCCTTTCGTCGCCGTACCAGAGCACGTAGTGATAGTTAGTGGGGATTCCCTTGCTCACGTCGACGAATCTCGCGTCGACGTTCTGTGCGCGCAGCTCAGCCAGGCAGTCCTTGCCATTCTGATCGTCACCAACATTTGCCACGAGGGAAGAGCGAAGTCCGAGCCGTGCCGCGGACACCGCTGCGTTCGCGCTGTTGCCGACTGCGTTCACCACGGTGAGGGACTCGTAGGGAATCTTGTCGCCGAACTTCATGCAGAGCTCGCAGCTTTCTTTGTCCACGCTGCAGGTGACGTGTGCCTCCTGGAGACGGATAAAGGCGTCGGTGACGATGTCGCCTATGGCGAGGAAGTCGATTTGTTTTGAGAACATGCGTGTATTGTAGCAAAAAACCTGGCGGGGGAAGGGGGTTCTGATGATTGACAAACGGTGTTTATGGGAGTATAATTTAATACAGTCTAGTGTCGGGAGCACTCGGGTCAAGCTCGTCCTAAATTGACCTCGTTCATTTATCATGGAGGATAAAACATATGTTACAGACTGCCCGCATCCCGGAATTTGTCATCATTCCGGACATTGGTAGGCTTCACTACGAAGGAAAGAAGGATCGTCTCGGCGAGCGTCGGCTTTTCCTGAGGCTCGAGGTGGCGCTTCCCAAGGCCCTCATCGATGCAGCCCATCGAGACGGCGGCGTCGAGCCCTCAAGCATGGACCTCGAGTCGTGTCTCGAGGAACTGCTCAGGGAGTTCTATGGCGAAGGGTCAAGTTGCGACTTCTTCTCGCCCGGCCCCCTTTCCGTCTATCGGGGAGCCTTCATCGTTGTGCCGTTTCAGCTTAACGAGAGCATTCCGCGCCATATCGATTTCGTGAAGGCCTCAATCCTCCTCGTCGTTCAGCGGTTGGTTCAGGAAGAAGAGCGCGGCTATTGAGGAGCCTCATTCCCAAAGTCCCCTTGGAAGCACAATTCCTCGGGGCCTTTTTTATCTTTCCCGAAGGTTATTGTGCTAAAATACTGGCATGTTCAAACTTTTCAATACCAAGGCGAAAAGAGGTTCGTCCACGCCGTCTTCTGGGGTAAAATCCCTTCGTGCATGGGTCGTCGAGGCTTTGGATAAAAAGGTTGCCATCGGTCATTTCAACATTTCGAATATTGAGGGCTTTTGGGCGGTAATCGATGCGGCGGAGACCGTCTCAAAGGAGCTGGGTCGCGAGATTCCCGTCATCATCGGCGTGTCTGAGGGCGAGCGTGATTTCATGGGCGTCGCCCAGGTCAAGGCGCTCGTCGAGAGTTACCGCGTCCAGACCGGTCGTCCCATCTTCCTCAATGCCGACCACACATATTCCTTCGAGCGGGTGAGGGAGGTTGTCGACGCGGGCTACGATGCCTTCATCTATGATGGGACCGAGCAGTCTTTTGATGACAATGTGGCGACGGCGAAGAGGTGCGTCGAGTACGCGCGCACCGTGGGCAAGACCCAGGGTAGAGACATTATTATCGAGGCCGAGATTGGCTTCATCGGCAAGTCCTCAAAGGTTTTGGACGGCATTCCCGAGGGAGTGAGGATCTCGGAGGAGTTTCTGACCAAGCCTGATGAGGCAAAGCGCTTCGTTGATGCCACCGGCGTCGATATGATGGCGCCTGCGGTTGGCAACATTCACGGTATGCTCAAGGGCGGCAAGGATCCTGCCCTCAATATCAGCCGAATCGCCGAGATATCGGCGGCCGTCAAAATCCCCCTCGTCCTTCACGGCGGCTCAGGCAATTCGGCCGAGGATTTCGCAGCCGCAATTGATGCTGGCGTCGCCATCATCCATGTGAATACCGAGCTTCGTGTCGCATTCCGCGACGCCCTCAAGGCATCCGTCGCCGCCCGTCCAGACGAGGTTGCCCCGTATCGCATCATGAAGCCGGCGGTCGAGGCGATGCAGAGGGTCGTCGAGGAAAAGCTTAGGATTTTCAATAGAATATAAAAACATATGGCAAAATTCACCCATTCCATGCAGAAGCTCCTCTCATCCCCGATATCGAAAAAGCAGCTCCTGCTTGCGGGCCTGGGAGTCATCATCAGCGCGAGCATCATCTCGAGCGGACTCTGGGCTCCCGTGCCCGATGAGGAAAGCATTCTTGGGCCTCAGATCGGGGCGGCGGCATCCCTCTAGTTCTGCGCTATACTGTTCCCATGAATTCAATCGACGCTCTCAAGACGCATCTTGCCGGCACCTTTAAGGGCGAATTCGACGATTCCACGAAAACCCTCGTCAAATACAGCCATGACGCGAGTCTCTGCGAGGTGGTCCCGAAGATAGTCGTCTTTCCGAAGGATTCCGAGGACATTCAGGAGCTCGTGCGCTTCGTCTCAAATCACAAATCAGACTACCCAGACCTTTCCGTCACTGTCAGGGCCGCGGGGTCGTGCATGTCGGGTGGGCCGCTCAACGATTCGATCATCGTCGACATCATGCGTCATATGCATGGCACGAAAAGCGTCTCCATGACGGCCGATGGCGGCGAGGCAGTCGTCCTTCCGGGAACCTTCTACCGCGATTTCGAGGTTGAGACGCTCAAGCGGGGCCTCATCCTGCCTTGCTACACAGCCTCAAAGAACCTCAACTCGATCGGCGGCATGGTGGGGAACAATTCGGCGGGGGAGAAGACCCTGCGCTATGGCAAGACCGAGAGATACGTCAAAGAGCTCCGCGTCGTCTTCGGGGACGGCTGTGAATATGTGGTCAGACCACTTTCCAGGTTCGAGCTTGACGCGAAAATTGCCCAGGGCGACTTCGAGGGGAGGCTCTACGGGAAAATCTGGGACATCGTATCGAACAATGCCAAACTGCTCGCTGACGCGAAGCCGAAGGTCTCGAAGAACTCGGCCGGCTATTATCTCTGGAACGTCTGGGACGGCAAGACCTTCGATCTGACCCGTCTCATCGTCGGATCACAGGGCACGCTCGGCATAGTCACCGAGGTCCGCCTGCGCCTCGTGCCCATAAAGCCGATATCCAAGCTCTTCGTCGTATTCATGCCGACCCTCGATCGGCTTGGCGACGTGGTCAATGACATACTGCCGCTCAATCCCGAGAGCCTCGAGTCCTATGACGACAGTACCATGATGCTCGCGGTGAAGTTTCTGCCCTCGCTCCTCAAGAAGCTCAGGCATCACCTGATCCGCCTCCTCTGGAGCTTCCTGCCCGAGGCTTGGATGGCAATCACAGGCGGTATGCCGAAGCTCGTGCTTTTGGTCGAATTCTGCGGGGACACGAACGAGGAGGTCGATTCCTCGATCATCGCCCTCGAACAAAAGCTCGAGCCGTACAAGTTCAAGATGCGTCGCGCCAAGAATGAATTTGATTCCGAGAAGTACTGGACTATCCGCCGCGAGAGCTTCAGCCTCTTGCGCGAGCATGTGCACGGCAGTCGCACCGCCCCCTTCGTTGACGACGTGGTCGTGCCCCCTCACGCCATGCCTGACTTCCTCCCCAAGATGCGCGCCATATTGGACGAGTACAAGCTGGTCTACACCATAGCCGGGCACGCGGGCAATGGAAACTTTCACATCATCCCGTTCATGAACATGAAGGACGACAGGAATCTCAGGGTCATCGATGAGGTGTCGGACAGGGTATACAGTCTCGTTCTCTCGTACGGGGGCTCCATAACGGGCGAGCACAATGACGGCATCATCAGAACGCCATATCTCCCTCAGATGTATGGGGCCGAGGTTATGAGGCTTTTTAAGGCCACCAAGGACGCTTTTGACGCCCAGAACATCTTCAATCCGGGCAAGAAGGTGGGGGACACCAAGGAATTCATGATGTCCCACCTTGCGCGTTTATAGGTAGGACATGATATAATGCTTGTACAGTAGATTTTTTAATAAAAATAGAATACACATATGTCAGTAGAATTCAACGAGGACAACGGAATGGGACGACGAGACTTCGGGGAGAAGACCCCTGCCTTCGCCGCCTTTCTCATATCAAAAGGCATCGCCAAGGATGTCGCGGGCGCAAACAAGATCCAGGTCATATTCAGCGTCGTGCTCTTGATCATCTCGGCATACCTCATGCTCAAGTAGGCCCTCGCCCGCCTCAGATTTTGACTTTTTTTAAACTCTGTATATACTAGAGAACCTATGGCAATAACACTCAAAGTAGAGAAACGAGACATCAAGGACGACGTCGTCGCCCTCCGAAAGGCCGGCAAGGTTCCTGCGGTATTTTACGGAAAGAAGGAGGCTTCTACCCCTATATCGATTGCGAGCGTCGACTTCATCAAGGCCTACAAGCAGGCAGGCGAGTCTACCGTGGTCATCCTCAAGGGCGAGGGCATCGAGGTTGAGTCCCTCATCCATGACATGGATCTCCACCCTGTCACCGGCAAGCCTATTCACGCTGATTTCTACGTCTTCGAGAAGGGCAAGAAGATCAAGGTTGACGTTCCCCTCGAGTTCTTCGGAACCTCTCCTGCCATCAAGGACCTCGGCGGATCGCTCATCAAGGTTCTTCATGACGTCGAGGTCGAGGCCCTTCCAAAGGATCTCCCCCACACCATCAAGGTAGACATCTCGTCCCTTGTCGATTTCAAGTCTGTCATCACCGCAAAGGACATCATTCTTCCAGAAGGTGTGCTTCTCGCCGTCAGCGCCGACGATATCGTCGCATCCGTATCCGAGCCAAAGGAAGAGGTGGAGGAGGTCGCGGCACCTATCGACCTTTCGACCATCGAGGTCGCCAAGAAGGGCAAGGAGGCAAAGGAGGGCGCCGGAGAGGAGGCCGAGGCAGAGGAGAAGAAGTAACATCACCCTCATTTTTTACCGAAAAGCCGCCCGCAAGGGCGGCTTTTCCATGCCCGAATCGCACCCTGAATGTGATAGAATGTACTCTCATGAGAAAATTCCCGAGCACCCTCTGCGCCGTGTTCCTCGCCCTTCTCGCCCTCGCCCCTCAGGCGGCGGTGTTGGCGCAAAGCACCCAGGAGTACCAGGATAAGCTCAAGGCCGAGCAAGCCCAGCTTCAGGCCGACGTTGACCTTCTTTCTAAAGACGTCTCCAACCTTCAGGGCCAGCAGGCGACCATAGAGCAGGCAATAGCCCTTATCGATGCCCAGATAAGGGAAGCTCAGGCAAAGATCAAGCTTCGCACTCTCACCATAGACGGCCTGACCAGGGACATCGGCACCAAGTCTCGATCCATAAGCGACCTGGAGGCCAAGCTCGTTCGAAGCGAACAGTCCGTTGCTGGCCTCATCCGGCGAACGCGCGAGAGCGACGACATTTCGATTCCACAGATGATCCTTTCGGGAAAGAACTTCTCCGACTTCTTCGTGGAAATCGATTCGGTGCAGACCATCAAGAGCTCCCTTGACGCGCTCATGGACAATGTCCGCGACTTCAAAACCCAGACTGAGGAGGAGAAGGGCGCCCTCGAGGACCGCAAGACCAAGGAGGCGGATGCCCGCGCCTCCATACAGGCCCAACAGAAGATCGTCGAGAAGAAGAAGGCCGAGCAGGCCCAGCTCCTCGCCATCAAGAGCAGCCAGGTCAAGACCTACAAGCAGTTCGTGGCAGACAAGCAGGCCCGCATCGCCCAGATCAAGTCCGCGCTCTTCGACCTGCAGGGAACGAACGGCATACCGTTCGGCGACGCTTACAACTATGCTGTGGAGGCATCCAAGGCGACCGGCGTCAGGCCAGCCTTCATCCTGGCAATCCTCACCCAGGAGTCGGATCTGGGAAAGAACGTCGGGTCATGCCTCCTCACAGATCTCGCGTCAGGGGACGGAAAAGGCAAGAACAGCGGTAGTTCGTTCCAGAGGGTCATGGCGGCACCTCGAGACACCACACCCTTTGCCGTCATCACGAGTCGTATTGGCAGGGATTGGAGGTCTACTCCCGTATCCTGTCCGCCCGGGGCAAAATACTATGTGGGGCGAGGATTTGGCGGGGGAATGGGTCCCTCTCAGTTCATCGCCTCGACCTGGGAACTCTTCAAGAAGCGCATCGGAGCGGCCGTGGGCGTGGGTGCCGATCAGGCAGACCCGTGGAATCCCGAGCACGCCATCGTGGCGACCGCGATATACGTCGATGACCTTGGTGCCGGAAAGGGCGGCTATACCGCCGAGCGCAATGCCGCCTGTCGATACTATTCTGGACGAGCCTGCGACACGAAGAAGCCAGCCAACTCGTTCTATGGCGATCAGGTATATGCTAAGGCGCAGTCGATACAGGCGAACATGATTGATCCAATCCTCGGCCAGTAATTTCCCTTCTCAGAGAACGGGCTCCTCGCCTGCTGGCGAGGGCCCTCACTCTCGGCCCGTCGGCCTCCGAGAGTCTCTTCGAAGGGAAATTACTGGCCGAGGATTTCTTATTCTAAATAAAATATAAAAATGGGGATTGGTGGTTGGGTGAGGGTGATGTATGATTTTTTTACATGAACACGCTTGAATGGATAAACACCCTTGTTGTCATGATTGGGCTACCGACAATTGTCGGGGCGCTTTTAAGCATTGGTGGTAAGCTCAAGACCATCTCCGATTTTGAAGAGGACATCAAGGGCAACATAAAGCCCGATTTGAAGGACATTCGGGAGAGATTCTTCGTTCTTGAGGGTCATCTCTTTTCCCGAGGCAAATAATTGACTTTTTGTTAAATAATTGTAATCTCTGGAGCAGAGTCACCTAAAAAGTTTTGGTACATTACCAGACGCTTTCGCATTCCGCGGAAGTTAATGGGCGACCGCTCTCCACAATGCAAAGAACATATATTGATTGGTCAGATCGGCCGGGTAGTCGGGTTGTGACGGGTCTACAGGATTCGGACAGACCATTATATCTTGCCCGTCTTAGCCTTAACCACACCATATCCAAGCCCATGGCTGAATTGAATATTGGTTTTGGAATCCCTTCCCCAGAAAGACAAGGGGCGCTCATCACCCCCTTCATTGATGCCAAAGGCCCCCTGATTACTGATTTGGATAAGAAATGTCTTGCCCTGGGCCTTTGTTTTGAACCTCAGCATCGCTTTGGGTATTCAAACTTTCTCGTCTACGGATTCGATTTCAGCCGTAAGCCGGAACCGTTTTCCATGGCCGCGATCAAGATGCTCATAAGACTCTTTGAGGACGTGCTATTGGTCGATGCGGGCTATCTCTACTGGCTTCGTATGACCCAGGAGACTGTCGTGCGCAGGGGAGAAAACACTTTTATCCCATATTGCGAAAGCCTTCTCAGACGTTCGGGCGTAAGACCTTGTCCCTTGCTTTGATTCTTGTTTTTGACCGGCCGCCTCTTCACGAGGCGGCTTTTTTCTGCCGAAAGTTGCTTTTTTACGGCCCATACGCTATAGTTTTCCTCTATATGAAGAAAGAAACACACCCAAAGAATTATCGCCCTACGATCTTCCTCGACAACTCGAGCAAGGAGCGCTTCCTCATCAGCTCTGCCGTCGTCACCAAGGAGACCGACAAGTGGACCGATGGAAAGGAGTATCCTCTCTACCATGTCGAAATCTCGAGCGCCTCACACCCTTTCTACACCGGTAACGACACCGTTATCGACACCGCTGGACGAGTGGAGAAGTTCAAGGCCCGACAGGCGAACTCTGCCGCAAAGAAGTCTACGAAGAAAGCCGCGTAGCGAAGAAAAAGGCGAGGCGCCCCCAAGGGAGCCCGCCTTTTTTGCTGTATACTTGAACCACCAAAATGGACATAGCCAAATACAAGAAGAATCATAAGACCTCATATCTCGCCGATATGTACGAGAAGCTCGAGAAAGACGAGGCCGAATTGAAGGTGCTCATGGAGGCCGACGCCTCGATGAAAGAGCTTGGCGCCGCCGACCTCGAGAACATCCAGGCACAGAAGACCGATATCATCCGTCAGGTCGAGGCCATCGAGGCCGCCGACAAGCAGGAGGAGGAATTCCCGAACGAGCTCATCATGGAAATCCGTGCTGGCGCGGGAGGCGACGAGGCGGCCCTCTTTGCCGAGGAGCTGGCGACCATGTACAAGACCTATGCCGAGGGGCAGAGCTGGCAGGTATCATACCTCGACGAGTCAAAGGCAGACGTCGGCGGCTACAAGGAAGTGTCGATGGAAATACACGGCCAGGACATCTATCGCAAGCTCCGCTACGAGACAGGCGTGCATCGCGTTCAGCGCGTGCCTTTGACCGAGAAGATGGGACGCGTCCATACCTCGACCGTCCAGATCGCCATCCTGCCGATTCGCAAGCATACGAGCGTCGAGATAAACCCTGCCGACCTCGAGCTCGAGTTCTCTCGAGCCGGCGGAAAAGGGGGCCAGAACGTCAACAAGGTGGAGACCGCCGTGCGACTCTTCCACAAGCCGACGGGCCTCGCCGTCCGCGTCACCGCTGAGCGTAGCCAGCTCAAGAACCGCGAGAAGGCGATGATGATGCTCACGGCCATGATCCAGGCCAAGAAGGACGAGGAGGACGCGGCAAAGTTCGCGGCAAACAAGAAGGGTCAGCTCGGCACCGGTAGCCGCTCCGAGAAGATTCGCACCTATAACTTCCCGCAGGACCGCATCACTGACCATCGCATCGGCCAGTCATGGCACAACATCGAGACCATCCTCTCGGGCGAGAAGATCGGCAACATCATCGACACCCTGGCCAACTTCACCGGCGAGGTCGTCGAGGGCGGGGCGGATGAGGACTAAGGGCCCTGTTTGGCCATAGTAAACGCCTCAATCGGTTGAGGCGTTTAGCAGGTCTCTGTAGGGCCATAAAAAAGCGCCCTGTTGAGGACGCCTTGAAATGTTTGGAGACTCACTTTTTGAAATCAAAAAGTTCCGGGAGAAACTCTGTGAATATCGTGCAGTCTTCGAACATGCATGTGGATTTTTTCTCGCAATTTCGTAGCGTGAGTGCCGTTGGCACTTTAGGCCACTTTCTTAGATCAATCCTGAGCTCGTTCGTAAGCTTGACGATGGCGAGGTCGAGGATACCTTCTCGTCTGCCCTCGCTCGTGAACATGTTTTCTGCCAGGGCTCTGAAGACCTCTTCGCTATCAAGCCTACATCTGAGGTTTTCCCGTGCGATAGGTGTAAGTTCGAAATATATCGCGCCTTTTGTCACAGCGTTGTCGAAAAATAGTCTCGGGATGACCCTGCTTTCCTCGTCGATGAAGCATAGTGGGAAGATAAAAGTATCCTTTTTGATGGTCCCTCCGATTACTTGAATTCTGCGATTAGGTATTGCCACCGGTTTTAATTTGAGGTTCATTCTTTAATTACAGACTACAGGTATCCAGATAAAGCGCAAGATGGCCCTCCGGCCTCCTTTCAAGGAGACTCTCGGAGCCCGACGGGGCGAGAGTGAGGGCCTTGGCCACCAGGCCAAGAGCCCGTTCTCCGCGAAAGGAGGCCTGAGGGCCTATATCCTTGCCTTTTAAAGCCTTATTTGGTAAGCTTTCGAAACACATATTTATGATAAAAGACAAGAATTCAATCGTAGAAGCAATGTTTAAGGTCGGGGCCCACTTCGGCCTCTCCAAGTCGCGCCGACACCCATCTACCAAGCCTTTCGTTTTCGGCATCAAGAACAAGATCGAGATCATCGACCTCGAGAAGACTCATGAGGCGCTCGAGAAGGCAAAGGCCTTCGTCGCAACCATCGGTCAGTCAGGCAAGATGGCACTCTTCGCAGCAGGCAAGAGCGAGGCCCTTCCCGCAACTCGCGCCGCAGCCCTCAAGGCAGGTCAGCCCGTAGTCGCAGGACGATGGATCGGAGGCACCCTCACTAACTTCGTCCAGATAAGGAAGCGCGTCGAGAAGCTCGAGGGCCGAATCGTCGAGAAGGAGAAGGGTGAGCTCGTCAAATACACCAAGAAGGAGCGACTTCTCATCGATCGAGAGATCGCAAAGCTCGAGCTCCTCTTCGGGGGCATCGTCATCATGAAGGAGAAGCCCGCCGTTCTCATCGTCGTCGACCCAAAGAAGGAGATTATCGCCGTCGAAGAGGCTCGACAGAGCGGAATTCCCGTCGTCGCCATCGCAAGCACTGATTGTGACTTCTCCCTCGTTAACTACGCCATTCCGGCAAACGACTCAAGCGCCGCGTCGATAGCGTTCTTCCTGAACGAGCTCGCCCAGGCCTATCTCGACGGAAAGGCCATGGCAGTCAAGCCGGCCACTGCCCCTACCGAGACAAAGAAATAATCTGCTATACTATATGCCTGCGGGCATATAGTATTTTGCTTTTTACTTAGATAACTCTCTCTATTCCCATGAATACCACCGACCTTATCAAGGAGCTCCGAGACGCCACGGGCGTTTCCGTCATGCAGTGCAAGAAGGCCCTGGAAGAGGCCGGCGGAGACAAGGACAAGGCCCTCGTCATCCTCAAGAAGAAGGGCGCCGAGGCTGCCGCAAAGAAGGGTGACCGAACCCTCGGGGCGGGCATGATCCAGGCATACATTCACTCTACCGGCGCCGTCGGTGTCATGATCGAGCTTGGCTGCGAGACCGACTTCGTTGCCAAGAACCCCGAGTTCAAGCAGCTCGCCTATGACATAGCCATGCACATTGCGGCTTCCAAGCCGGAGTTTCTCAAGAGGGAGCAGATTACCGAGGCCGACCGAGCGGTCGCTGAGTCAGTGTTCGCACAGGAGGTCGAGGGCAAGCCTGAGGCCATAAAGGCCCAGATTCTCGAGGGCAAGCTCGCCGCATACTTCTCGGATCGCGTCCTCCTCGAGCAGCCGTTCATCAAGAACCCCGACCTCACCATCGCAGGCGTCCTTTCGGAAGGCGTCCAGAAGTTCGGCGAGAAGATAGAGATCGTCCGTTTCGTCCGATACGTTTCGGAGAAATAAACCATTTATGATACCAGAGCTTTCGATCATGACGGGATCGGCGCTCCTCATCATCGCTCTTCTGGTTCACAAGCGGCTCGAGACGAAACGGGGCGCGGTGGCCAAAGTGCATGAGCTGAGGGAGAAATTCGATCCCATACTTCGCACTGCTCACTCAAAGGTGAATGCCTTTTTTGGGCACATAACCTTTCATAACATATCAATTGCCGCACATGATGCTGTGGTTCGCGGCGGAAAGCTTTTCATGGTACTTTTGCGCAGGACACATGCCGTGTCGTCGGTCATTGTCGAGAAGGCTTCCCGCAGGAAGGAGGACCTCTCCAAGGGCAAGGCCGCATCGTTCTATCTCAAGCAGATAGCGGATGTTAAGGAGGCTGTTGTGGAGGAGGGGAAGGGGGAGATACAGGGATAGCGGGGATTGCCACCTTAGCTCATTTGGTAGAGCGCCACTTTTGTAAAGTGGATGCGCCCAGTTCGAATCTGGGAGGTGGCTCACACAGTCGTTTTTTGCTACTATAAGGCCTCATATGAACCCCGAAGCGCAGAAAGGCCACCTTCACCCCATAACCTCCGTCATACGCGAGATGTGCTCGATTTTCGACGGCATGGGCTTCGCTGTCGCGTCCGGCCCCGAACTCGAGACCGAGTTCCACAACTTCGACGCCCTCAACGTGCCCGCCGATCATCCGGCCCGCGACATGCAGGACACCTTTTGGGTCAAGACGAAGCCGGGCGAGGAGAAGAAGGTCCTTCGCACCCACACCTCGTCGGTGCAGGTCAGGTTCATGCAGTCGATCGCGGCCGACCCGAAGCCGTTCAAGGTCGTCATGCCCGGAAAGGTCTATCGCAACGAGGCAACCGATGCCACTCACGAGGCCCAGTTCCATCAGTTCGAGGGGCTGTACGTGAACAAGTCCGTGTCGCTCGCCGAGCTCAAGGGCACCCTCGAGCGATTTTTCAAAGAGTTCCTCGGTGCCGATGCCAAGCTCCGCTTCCGCTCGTCGTACTTCGGATTCGTCGAGCCGGGCGTCGAGGTAGACCTGTTCTGGAAGGGCCGCTGGCTCGAGGTCTGTGGCGCAGGCATCGTCCATCCGAACGTCATCAGGGCGTCGGGGCTCGACCCGGCCGTCTGGAAGGGCTTTGCCTTCGGCATGGGCGTCGACCGCCTCGTCCTCATGCGCTACGGCGTCGACGACATCAGGCATCTCTATTCGGGAGACCTGCGTCTCATCAATCAATTCTAAGAGCCACACATTTTCATGAAAGTCTCATACGCATGGCTTCAGACATATATAAAAGAAAAGCTTCCCGAGCCATCGGACTTGGAGGGACTTTTTAGCGCGCACGCCTTTGAGGTGGAGGGCACCGAAACAGTCGGAAACGACACGGTGTTCGACATAAAGGTTCTCCCGGATCGCAGCCATTATGCCCTCTCGCATCGGGGTATTGCCCGCGAGGCCGCCGCTCTTGCGAGGCTGACCCTCACACCCGAGGAGGGCGCCGAAGTCATCGTGAACTCCGCGGTCTATCTGCCAGGCGTCAAAATAGAGACCGATTTGTGTCGCAGGTACATTGCCCGCAGGATCGACAATGTGAAGGTGGGGGAATCACCCGCATGGCTCAAAGAACATCTCGAGGCCATCGGCGCCCGCTCGATCAACAGCATCGTCGACGCCACCAACTTCGTCATGTTTGCCCTCGGTCAGCCCCTCCATGCCTTTGACGCGAACAAGGTTCAGGGCGCCATCGTCGCTCGCGTGGCCCGTGCCGACGAGAAGATAACCATACTTGATGGCAGGGAAGTCGCTCTCCTCGAAAGCGATGTCGTCATAGCGGATGACGACGGGCCCCTGGCGATCGCCGGCGTGAAGGGCGGCAAGAGGGCAGAGGTGACGGCGTCGACGGTCTCGATAATCCTCGAATCGGCCAATTTCGACCCTACGTCGGTGCGCAAGACCTCCACACGGGCAAACCTTCGTAATGACTCGTCCAAGCGCTTCGAGAATGAGATAACCCCAGAGCTCGCGGGCGAGGCGATGCAGCGCGTCACGGCCCTCATCCTCGGCCTCTGTGCCGGCTCTGGCGCGGGTGCCGCGGCGGACGTATATCCTCATCCAGCACAGCGCCGCACGATCATCGTCGACGCTCCATACGTGAACGCGGTAACGGGGCTCTCGCTCTCGGCCGCCGACATGTCCGACATTCTCACTCGCCTCCAATGCGAGGTCAAGGTCGCCGGCGACAGCCTTTCCATAATCCCACCATTCGATCGCCTCGATCTCGTCATACCCGAGGACATCGCCGACGAGATCGTTCGCGTCTACGGATACGACAAACTTGGATCGAAAGAGACGCCCATCATTACCCCTGTCGCCATCGACGCGGCATTCTTCTGGGCAGAGAAGGCAAAGAACATTCTCGTTCCACTCGGCTTTTCTGAGGTTATGTTGTACAGCCTTGTACCAAAAGGTGCCTTTGAGATTGCCTATCCTTTGGCGAGCGATAAATCAGCCTTGCGTGAGCGCATATCACTCAAGCTTTCCGATTCTCTCACGTTCAACGCGCGTAATGCCGAATTGCTCGGCCTCGAGACCGTGAGGATATTCGAGATAGGCAAGGTGTTTCCAAAGGAGGGGGAGAGAATGTCCCTCTGCATAGGCGTTTCGCAGGTAAAGAAGAGGAAGGGCGTCACGTCAGAATCTGTCTTGAAGGAGGCCGTTGCGACGTTTGAGGCATCGTTCGGCGTAAAGCTCGACGGCAAGATCGAGGTTGGACCGTTCGGCGCCCTGATCGAGGTTAATTTCGACGCTGCTGTCTCGAAGCTCGGTTCGACGGGTTCGATCAAGCGCCTCGGCTTCACGGCTTTGTCTCACGACATCAGGTACAGGCCTTTTTCCGCATATCCGTTCATCGTTCGCGACATCGCCCTGTTCGTCCCATCCGCCGTCGAGGAGTTGGAGGCGTCCGAGACCATACGAACTGTCCTCGCTAGCGCGGCAGGCACCCTTCTCGTCAAAGGCCCCGACTGTTTCGACCGATTCGAGAAGGACGGCAGGAAATCCCTCGGCTTCCGTATGATATTCCAATCTTTCGAGAAAACTCTCTCGGATGAGGAGGTTGGTGCTTACATGTCAGCGCTTTACGCGGCGATATCCGCGAAAGGCTGGGAGGTTAGATAAATAAAATATCAAAAAGGGGATAGCGATTGTCTTGTCTCTAAGGGCAAGCTTGCTATACTTTTTATATGCTTACGGACAGGGATATAAATAAACTATTTGCCGTGTTTGCGACCAAATCTGATTTCAGGGAACTGAAGTTGGAGGTTATCGATCTGCGTGAGACCGTAAACGGCATAGTTACTGCCCTCGATAGTCAGTCTAAAATCCTCGAGGATATGAGGATGGAGCTTGCCTCTTCCATACAACAACTCAATCGCCATGATCGATGGATACGGACATTGGCGGATGTAACTCAGACTGTGCTTTTGATAGAGGCGTAGATATAAAAATAACCCTAAAGGATAATGGGAATATAATTGCGAGCAAGCTCTTTTTCCATAAAAAAGCCGCCCTGTGATGGGCGGCTTTGGCTTTCATGGCGTGAAGTCAGATGATGGCCATGCTGAAACACCAATCAAGAGGCTCGATTTCCGGGTCCATCGCGTTTGCAAGCCGCTCGAGACCAGCCATCGTCCAGGGTGAGGCCAAGATATCCATTGCCCGAAGGCATGGGTTCCGAGGGGTAATCTTGATGCGGAAGTTTTCATTCTCCGCTTGGACGGTGAAGGTGCTTCCCTCATAATCCTTTCTCACTGGCGTGGCCGAACTCGTTTTGGCGATTTGGACAAGGGCCGCATTGAGCGCCCGAAAGCCCTTGAGCGTAAGGTGGTGTTTTTGTTTCGAGGCACCTTCCTCGATGGCGATCAGGGTTTTTGACTCATGCAGGCTCAGGTTGACCTCACTCGCGGGATGTTTGGTGCGCGTTTCCATGTCAGAATATTTTTTGGGTTAAAAGGGCTGTCGTTTGTGACACGTTACCATTTATTAAGTCACTGTCAAGAGGTGTTTGATACCCGAATTTGCTATAATTTACGGACTAAAACCTTCAAAAAACCCTTATGGCAAAAGACGATAACAAGAAGAGCGGTTCATACGGCGCTGAGTCCATCCAGGTGCTTGAGGGTCTCGAGCCCGTCCGAAAGCGACCGGGAATGTACATCGGTACCACGGGTCCCGACGGCTTCCATCATCTCGTGACCGAGATATTCGACAACTGTCGAGACGAGGCCATGGGCGGCCACGCGAACGACATCGAGATCGCCCTTCTCCCGGGCGAGATCGTCCGCGTCGTCGACAACGGCCGAGGAATTCCCGTCGGCATTCACAAGCAGACAAAGGTCTCCGCTCTCGAGACTATCATGACCGTGCTCCATGCCGGAGGAAAGTTCGGCGGCGAGGATTCCGGCTACAAGGTCTCCGGAGGACTTCACGGCGTGGGCGCATCCGTGGTGAACGCCCTTTCCATCATGTGCAAGGTCGAGGTCCATAATGACGGCGGCAAGTACATGCAGGAATACTCGCAGGGAAAGAGGAAGGCTGCCGTCAAGAAGATCGGGACGAGCAAGGCTCACGGCACGGTCGTCAGCTTCCAGCCTGACTCGATCATATTCGGACAGCAGACCTTCGACTTCCATCGCATCGTCACCCACATGCGCCAGCAGGCGTACCTCGTCCGCGGCCTTCGCATCTCCGTCATCGACGCGCGCGGGTATACGGGCAAGATAGACACTGACGACATCGTCTATTTCCGCGAGCTCGGCATAAACGCCCCATCCCACTCATTTTATTTCGAGGGAGGCCTCGTCTCGCTCGTCCGTTTCAACAATGCCAACCAGAAGCCTGTTCACAAGAATATCTTCTATGTCGAGAAGGGTGCCGAGGGCGTCGAGTCAGTCGAGATCGCGCTTCAATATGTCGATGACATAACGTCCCGCATACTGGCCTTCGCGAATAATATCCACACTCCCGAGGGCGGAACCCACATCACGGGCTTCAAGACCGCGCTCACCCGAACCATCAACGCCTACGCCCGCAAGAACAACCTGGTGAAGGACAGCGAGGACAATTTCACGGGCGACGACGTGCTCGAGGGCCTCACCGCCGTCATCTCCGTAAAGCTTCGGGAGATTCAGTTCGAGGGTCAGACCAAGGCCAAGCTCGGCTCCGTCGAGGCACAGTCGGCAACCGCCACCGTCTTCGGTGAGGCCTTCAACCTCTTCATGGAGGAGAATCCCGAGGATGCCAAGGCCATGGTGTCCAAGTCTATCCTTGCCCTCAAGGCGCGAAAGGCGGCCAAGGCCGCAAAGGACTCGATACTCCGAAAGGGCGCCCTTGAGGGAATGACCCTTCCAGGAAAGCTCGCCGACTGCGAGTCGAGCGATGCCTCCGAGTCCGAGGTCTTCATCGTGGAGGGAGACTCCGCAGGCGGTACCGCAAAGACCGGACGAAACCGCAAGACCCAGGCAGTGCTCCCGCTCCGAGGAAAGATCCTCAACATCGAGAGGGCCCGCCTCGACAAGATGCTCGCATCCGAGCAGATCAAGAACCTCGTGGTCGCCATGGGAACGGCGATAGGCGAGACCTTCGACATCACCAAGCTCCGCTATCACAAGGTCATCATCGCGACCGACGCGGACGTCGACGGCGCGCACATCAGGACGCTCATACTCACCCTGCTCTATCGATACTTCAAGCCTTTGATTGACGGCGGGTATATCTATATCGCCCAGCCGCCTCTGTACAAGGTAAAGAGGGGCAAGGAAGTCATGTACTTCTATTCCGAGGAGGAGAAGACAAAGGTGCTCGGAAAGGACGAATTGCCTTTGGACGCCGAGATCGTCACCGACGAGGCCGCCGCGGAGGCGGAGGAGGTTGACGCCACCGAAGAGGGGGCAGGCAAGGGCGCAAAGAAGGTCCAGAAGCTCCATGTTCAGCGATACAAGGGTCTCGGAGAGATGAACTCTGACGAGCTCTGGGAGACGACCATGGACCCTGCCCGAAGGCTTCTCAAGCAGGTGACCATCGACGACGCCCAGGATGCCGACAAGGTGTTCGACATGCTCATGGGCACCGACGTGCCGGCCCGTAAGTCATTCATACAGTCAAATGCGCACAAGGCGACGATTGACGTGTAGGGTTTGAGTGAAATATGAAATAAAAAAACGCCTCGGATTGAGTCCGGGGCGTTTGTTTGATGGTGAGGGGACACCCTTTTTACTTAAGGTATACGATATATTCGTTGCCTCCGTGCTCGAGGCTTCCTGCCAGCGCCATGCCTTTCTTTCGGTTGACGTGGGCGGGGGAGTCCTTGAGGAACACGACATAGTCCTCGGTCTCAAGCATCCCCTCGGTGTTCATTGATCCCTTGATGAGGGCCAGGCGAATGTCCGACCCTTGGTTTCTGGTAATCATACTTTTATATTATATCATAATAAATCTTAAAACACAAGTTTAAGCTGTCTCTTGAGCTCCTTCCTCGTGTTTTCAGGGTCTCTCTTGAATGCCGCGAGCGTTCGACACACGGCCTCGATGTGACCGACCTCTTCCTCCTTGCTGAAGCTTCCTCCGCGATAGCAGGCCTTTCCGAAGTCGATTATGACGGGTTTTCCGGTACTGAAGTTAACCATGACGTTTCTGTTCGTCATGTCCTGGTGGGTGAAATCATTGTCGTGAAGGACCCCTATCATGGAAAGGAGGGTGGCTTTGAAATCATCGGGATCGAGTGCCTCCAAGGCGTCCAGGTGTTCTTCGTATCCCAATATGAAGTCCTGGATGGATTTTCCCGGCACTTTCTCCATTGAGAACACGTCGGCAACCTCCCTGTACATGAACGGCGCCCCATCAGACTCTCCCTCTCCCTTCGATTCTATGCGGATAAGGGATTTGATGTCGGGAACCGATCCCACGAAGCCGGCCTGTTCGAGGAGCATGTGGGCGGCAATCTGTAGGCTCGCCTCGACTTCCGGGCTGTTCGAGGCCGCGAACTCTATGTTTCCTCTCTTTTGGGCGGCCTTGCGACCCTCCTGGACCTTCTCGAAATGCTCCTGTATCTTTCTCAACTCTTGAAGCCTCGGCGGCAGTTGCCCGAATTGCTTTCCCTTCATCTCGACGCTCAGGTGTTCCCAGATGTGTTTGGCGCACATGGGCTGTTTGTCTGAGGGGTAGTCGAAGACGAAGCCCTCGTTTCCGGATCCCACGAATAGTCCCGGATTAGAGATTATCGCCTCGTGCATATGCGTCGCCTCGGCGAGCTCCTCTGGGCCTGGTTTCTTCTCTATGAAAAAGCCAGTTGGGTTTTCCAGTATCTCCTGCGCCGTGAACTTTTCCTTCATCGCCAGTTCGACGGCATCCTCAATGGGTGATGATTCGAAAAACATGCGATTTAGCTTATTTTTCTCGACGCCTCTTCTAACAGGGTCTTGGTTGCTTCTTCGATGCTCATCTGCCCAATCTGCCCCTTGTCGCGGGACTCGAGGGTGACCTTGCCCGCCTCGATGTCCTTGTCGCCGATGATTATGGTGTAGGGAACCTTCATGTCCTTGGCGCCGCGTATTTTCTTTCCAAAGCCGGCAGGCGAGAGGTCGAGGTCGACGCGGATACCTGCCATCTTAAGCACCTCGGCAGCCTTTGTCGCGTGAGCGTCATGATCCTCGCGGACAGGTATGACCTTCACTTGCACGGGAGCGAGCCAGAGGGGGAAATTGCCGCCAGTGTGCTCGATGAGGATAGAGAGGAATCGTTCGAGTGATCCCATGATTGCCGCATGAATCATGACGATGCGCTCCTTCTCGCCCTTGTCGTTCACGCAGGTGAGGTCGAATCGCTCGGGCATGTTCATGTCGAGCTGTATCGTGGCGACCTGCCATTCTCGGCCGATCGAGTCGCTTGCCATGAAGTCGAGCTTTGGGCCATAGAACGCGGCCTCGCCGGGTCCGTCGATGGCGTCAACCTTCTTCTCGGTCAGTATTTCGCGCAGGAGATTCTCCGCGATGTCCCAGTTGGCCGCACTGCCGAGGTACTTGTCGGTCGCGGCGGGGTCTCGGCGCGAGAGGCGAACCTTGAGGTCGAATCCGAAGACGGGGTAGAACTCATGGATGACGTCCCAGATCTTGAGGAACTCGGCCTTCACGTCGGTCATGCGGCAGAAGACGTGGGCGTCATCCTGCGAGAAGGCTCGCGTGCGGGAAAGGCCCGAGAGCTCGCCGGTCTGCTCGTCGCGGTAGCAGGCGGTGGTATTGGCGTATCGCTGGGGAAGCTCGCGATAGCTCCACTGCTTGCGGGCGTAGATCTGGGTGTGATGAGGGCAGTTCATCGGCTTCATGGCGAACTCGTGTCCCTCGCGGGTCTTTATCTTGAAGAGGTCGTCCTGGTACTTGTCCCAGTGTCCCGAGGTTATATAGAGGTCTTTTTTTGTGATGTGGGGGATCTCGACGCGCTCGTAGCCATGTTTCGCGCGGAGCGACCAGACGAAGTCATCGAGGAGATTACGGACAATGGTGCCCTTTGGGGTCCAGAGGGGGAGTCCCGCGCCGACGAGGTCCGAGAAGGTGAAGAGGTCGAGGGCGGGGCCGAGCACCTTGTGGTCTCGTTTTTTAGCCTCGGCTATCTGGGCCTGATACGCGTCGAGTTCCTCCTTGCTGTTGAAGGCGAGGCCGTAAATGCGGGTGAGCATGGAGTTCTTCTCGTCACCGCGCCAGTATGCGCCGGCGACTCGTTCGAGCTTGAATCCGTCGAGCGGCATCTCGCGCGGGTCTGCGTGTCCGCCTCGGCAGAGGTCGACGAATTCGCCGGATTTATAGAGTGTTATCTCCTCGCCTTTGGCCAGGATGCCCTCGATGAGCTCGAGCTTGTAGGGATTGTTCGCGAACATCGCTTTCGCCTCGTCGGGGGTGGCGACTATCTTCTCGAAGCCCTTCCAGTGGGGGAGGAGCTTTCGCATGTTCGACTCTATCTTGAGGAATTCCTTCTCGGATGGCTTGTTGTCGGGGGCGAACTCGAAGTCGTAGTAGAAGCCGTTGTCAATCGCTGGGCCGATGGTGTTTTTGGCGCCTGGATACATCTTCTCTATGGCCGCGGCCAGAAGGTGTGCGAACGAGTGTCGAATGTCGGGGAGTGATGAGGGCATGTGATGGGTGATGAGTTGTTTTTGATAAAGTCCCTGAGGGGATAAAAAAGCGCCCTAGTGAATGCACGAAAATTCGTGAACTCACTAGGGCGATCTTGCGTCGCGGTTCCACCTAGCTTTGGTCTCTTTCGAAACGACTCAGATTAGGGCTTGATTCCTCGGCCTTTCGGCGCGCCCCTGATTGGTGGTCAGGGCAATCTCTGGTGGGTACATGGTAGCGGGTTTGGGCGTTTTGGTCAAATGGCTCAAAGAAAAGGCCCGGTGTTTTGCAACACCAGGCCTCCCGATCGGCGATCTAGTCCGACCTTGAAACGCGCGATACGTGTATCAAGGGCATGCGTAGATCATTAGCGGGTGCTCTAATGATGTTTTTTAGATTTTATTTACCTGATTTATCGGCGGCACGTGATATGTTTTTCATATTAACACTTTAATGGAATTAACCAGAAAAAACATGGTGAAAGATACGCCAATGGGCAACGTGCTGACCGTCGATGTTTTCTTTGCGGGCATGGATAGCGTGAGGACTGAACTCGGGGGAAAGATAGGTGCCTTGGATCAGAAATTGAGCGGCCGAATAGATTCTCTGGAGAAAAGACTTGATAGTAGGATAGACGCGCTCGAGTCGAAAATGATGGAAGGTTTTACTGCTCTGGATAAGAAAACTGATATCGTGGAACGTGGGGCAGAGCAGCGCGATAGGGTTCTTTCATCACAGATTCAGCACATGGCCTTTTCCAAGGCTGATTGGAACGATATCGTGTAAAGAAAAAGGGCGCGACGTGTGAGCGTCGCGCCCCAATCGGTGATCTATACTGGATTCCTCCAGACCGATTTTAGAAGCGCGCGATATTGCTTGACTGGGGGCATGCCTAGATCAACTACGGTGCCCGCATGAGGCTTCCTCGCGCTCTTTCCAGGGTTGCCGCGCGTGGTGCGGATCTGGTCTGACCTTGTTGTGGCTATTCCCGTGCACGGGAATTCCGTTTGTGCAATCATCCGGATTCTTGGCCGGTGGAACAGTTATATCACGACCATTACTGCAATGCCATGAAGTTGTCGATGAGTATCGACGCCTCGCCATTCCTGTCCGAGAGCTTTCCCTTAACCGCCACGAGCTTGTCGGGGATGATGAGGGCCTTCCATCGTGCGAAGGTCTTTGGAAACGCCACGGCCTCTATGGTTCCGGTGAGATCCGCCACCCGCAGGAATGCCATGTCCTCGCCCTTCTTGGTCTTGATGACGCGGACTTCTTCAATGATACAGCCGATGACTATGGTCGCCTCGGTGAGCTTCTTCTCCTCGGCGATGGTCTTTGCGACCTGGGCCTTGATGGTCGAGACGTTGACCGGCCTCTTGGCCAATATCTCCCTGTATTTGTCGAGAGGGTGTCCCGAGATGTAGAGGCCGAGCAGTTCCTTTTCCCAGAGCAGCTTCTCGTGCAGGGTGATCGGCTGAACCGCATCGAGGCGTATGTCATCCGAGCCGGCAATGCCGCCGAAGAGCGAGTCCTGATTGTCGCCCGCCTTCACCTTCTCCTTATTGTATTCAAGCAGGCGGTCAATGTTGCCATACATGGTCGTCCTGTCAGCGAACTCGTCCATGGCCCCGCACTTGATGAGCGATTCGAGGGATTTCTTGTTGAGGTTCTTGTCCTTGATGCGGCCCAGGAAATCCGAGAGTGACTTGAACTTTCCCCCGCGTGCGCGCTCGTCGATGATGACCTTGGCGATGCCCTCGCCGAAGTTCTTGATGGAGTTCAGCCCGAAGCGGATGCTGTCGTGTCCCGTCGTGCCGTCCTCGCCTATCTTTCCCTTGATGAGGGCGAACTTCTCGAAGCTCTCGTTGACCGATGGGGGAAGCACGGGGATGTCCAGGCGCTTTGACTCAACGATGGATTCCGCAATCTTATCCACGTCGCCCGCCTCGTGGATCATGATGGCCGTCATGTATTCGCCGGGGTAATTGGCCTTGAGGTATGCGGTCTGGTATGCCACGCGACCGTATGACACGGAATGGGCCTTGTTGAATCCGTATGCCGCGAACGGCTCGATCCATGACCAGATCTGCTTCGCCTTCTTCTCGGGCCACTTGCTGTGCTCGATGCAGCCGTGGATGAACTTCTCCTTCTGGGCGGCCATCTCCTCGGGAATCTTCTTTCCCACGGCTTTTCGGAACTTGTCCACCTCGCCCCAGGAATATCCCGCGAGCTTGTTCGCCATCATGAGGAGGTCGTCCTGATAGACGAGGATTCCGTAGGTCTTCTCGAGGATTGGCTTGAGGGCGGGGTCGAGATAGGTGATGAGGGACGGATTGTGCTTTCGCTCGATGTACTGGGGGATGAACTGGATTGGGCCCGGGCGATAGAGCGCCACCATCGCGTTGATGTCGTGAATGGTCGACGGACGCAGCTCCTTGAGATGCTTGGTCATTCCTTCGCCGTTCAGCTGGAACAGGTCGGACGTCTCGCCTCGGGCGAGCATCTCGTAGGTCTTCTTGTCGTCGACGGGCATGGTGTCGAGGTCTATCTCGACGCCGTGATTTCTCTTTATGAAGGCCAGGGCGTCGGCGATGATGGAAAGGTTCTTCAGTCCGAGGAAGTCGAACTTGAGCAGGCCCGCCTCCTCGATCGAGTACATGTCGTACTGGGATATGATTTTGTTTTCGCCCTTGGTGTCATACTGGAGGGCGGTGAAATCGGTAAGGGCGGTGGGGGATATGACCACTCCCGCGGCGTGGACTCCCATTTGCCGTGCGCACCCCTCGATCTTCTTTGCGAGGTCGATGATGCGCTTGGTGTCGGCGTCCTTTTTGTATAACTCGGCGAGTTCGGGTGTGGTCTCGATGGCCGTGTCTATGGTCATGGGGAATCCCTGCGAGCCGAGCGGGATGAGGGCCGAGAGCTTGTTGCCCATCTCGACGGGGTATCCCAGGGCACGGGTGACGTCGCGCACCGATCCCTTGGCGGCCATGGTGCCGAAGGTTCCGATCTGGGCTACCTTGTCCGCGCCGTATTTGGCACGGGCGTAGTCGATCATCTCATCGCGGCGATCGTCGGCGAAGTCCATGTCGATGTCGGGGGCTGATGGTCGGTCGGGGTTGAGGAATCGCTCGAAGGGTATCTCGTATTCGAGGGGGTCGATGTTTGTGATGCCGGAAAGATAGGTGACCATGGATCCGGAGACCGATCCTCTGATGTTCGAGAGTATGCCGTGCGAGCGGGCATATTTGAGGAGGTCCGCCACGATGAGGAAGTACGGCGAGTATCCCTTGTTCTTGATGACCTCGAGCTCGTATTCGACGCGCTTGAGGATCGGCTCGCTTTGCTCAACCTTTCTCTTTGCGAATCCCTCGTACACGACCTTGCGCAGGGCGCTGTCTGGCGTCTCGCCTTCGGGAAGTTTAAAGTCGGGAAACACCCATTTGCCGAGCTCTATCCTGAACTCGCATTCATTGGCGATCTTCTCGGTGTTGGCGATGGCCTCGGGAGTGTCGCGGAAGTACTGGCGGGCCTTCTCGTCCGAAATAAAGGAAAAGTCGGCGATGTCGTCATCGCTGATGCGGTCGTCGCCCGACGAGTTCACGAGCATGAGGGTCTGTTGCGCCGGCTTGTCCTCGGGATTGATGTAATAGACGTTCGCGCCGGCAACCAATGGCACGCCCGTCCTCTTTGACACTTCCTTGGTGCGCTCCATGATGGTCTCGTGGCCGTCTATGTCGGGATGATGGGTGATTTCAAGGTAGAAGTCGGATCCGTACACGTTCTTGTACCAAAAGGCGATGTCGCAGGCCTTCTCGATGTCGTTTCCCTGAAGGGCCATGGAGAGATCTCCGTTGAAGGCCGAGGCGATGGCGACAATGCCGTCCTTGTGCTTCTCGATGAGCTCCTTGTCGATGCGGGGCTTGTAGTAGAAGCCCTCGAGGTATCCCTTGGTCACGAGCTGGACGAGGTTCTGGTAGCCGACCTCGTTCTTGGCGAGGAGTATCAGTCGGGTGCGACGCGAGTCGATGCCGGACTGCTTGTCATGGCGGGTTCGGGACGCGACATAGGCGTCGATGCCGATGATCGGCTTGATGCCCGCCTTCTTGCAGGCCTTGTAGAACTCGATGGCGCCGTAGATGTTGGCGTTGTCGGTGAGGGCGAGGGCCGTCGCGCCGTCGGCCTTGGCGGCATCCACGAGGTCGTCTATCTTGGGCAGGGCGGCCAAGAGGGAATAGTGCGAGTGGGTGTGGAGGTGGGTGAAGCGGGCCATGTCTGTAGAGTATATCAAAACCCATTGCATGTCGCAGTCTGGCATATATAATGAAAATGATGTCCAACAGGCGAAAAGGCTTCACCTTCATCGAGCTCCTCGTGGTCATTTCGATCATCGCGCTTCTATCGAGCGTCATATTGGCTTCCCTGGGCAACGCGCGCGAGAAGGCCCGGGTCCGCGCCGCCCAAGAGACAATCCTTCAAATGGTAAAGGCGGTCGAGGTCGCCCGAAACGACACAGGGCAGACCCTGCTGCAGCTGACCGGAAGCGGCTGCACCAGATGCGGAAGTCCCCAAAATGTCGCGCTCAAGAACTCTCTCACGGCGATCATCTCGAAAGGGGGTGGTGTCTATAAGGGGATCGAGTCCAGTGTCTATGATTCATGGGGAAGTGTCTATTGGCTGGACGAGAACGAGAATGAGGGTGGTTCGACCGATTGTAGGCGTGACTCCCTCTCGACAACCAATTTGAAGATTTATTATTATTTTTCCTACGCCACGACGTACTGCAAGGCCCACCCGACAGGGGTTGAGGGGTGGGTTATTGCGCCCTAATTGACAAAATAATGTCTCGGGAGTAGCATCTCCTTTGGGACAGTTCTACGAAGAAAGATGTTAATCGATTCCCCTCTCTCGGTCGGACTGGGAGTAACGGGAACAGCCTAAACCGTGCTCTTCAGCACGGGGTTCATAGGGAGCCATCAACGCGCAAGCGTTTCGAATTGATACTGGGCAGGTGAACCCTAATCAAAGGCCCACCCTGAGTACGACGGCGAAAGCATGTCGGAACACATCCGGAATTAAGGCTGGAGTACCGTGCTTCGCACGGTATCTCCCAGAGCACGCTCCCAATGGGGGCACAATAAGCCAGTTCACGAACTATACCCTCCGTGTTGTATACGCAGGGGAGATAATGGCGAAAGACAGTGCTTGGCAAGCCCGAAAGCTGATAAGGCTAAACGAAAAATTGTCCTATCGTGCCGCTTCTCAACGAGGCGGCACTTTTTTATTGTATAATGCCTCCAATGAACATCAGGCTTCTTACAAAGAGGGATGTTGCCGCCGCGGCCGCGATCGTCGGCAGGAACTATTCGAAGGAATACGAGAAGTCCTCGACTCTCGAGATACAGAGCATGTTCGGCGACTCTGCTGTGAGCCCTGTCTATTACGGTGCAGAGGAGGGTGGTCAGCTTGTCGGCTTTGCCGGGTATATCCAGTCGTGGATGGACTATTACATCTATCAGATATTCTGGGTGAATGTGCTTCCCGAGTTTCAGGGGCGGGGAATAGGCAAAAAGCTTGTGGCTACTCTCATTGATGAGATACGAAAGGATAAGAAGGCCGCGCTCATACAGATCACGGTGACGCCCGAGAACATAGACTTCTACAAGAAGCATTTTGATTTCAAGATCATCGAACCCTTTGGCGAACCGACCGAGTATCTTATGTCACTCAATTTAGGAAAGAGCTCCAGCCATCAATAGTTTGGTATAATTACGTCACATATGTTCGAATCATTCAGATCAGGGCAGGAGGAAAGGGTTGAGAGCATGGAGGAGGTCTTTGCGAAAAACAAGGAGGAGGCATCGCGTTTCGTGGAGGCTCAGATAGAGGCGGATGACCGAGAGATAGACAAAGGCGTTTTCAATCTGGTCGTAAAACTTAATCAGTTGCCTTTTCTCTACACCTCCTCCATCGGATCGTGCGAGGGACATCTCAGGCTACGGCCGGGCGCAACGCATGGAAGGTTCACTGCGGGATATGTGCACATTCAGGTTGACGATTCGGACGAAGCGATGAGGTTTGTGGATGGAATAAGGGAGATTGTCGCCAGGCACCCAAAATCCAGGATGAAAGATGAAAGGGATGACCCGAAGTGGGGAGGCATCGGAATAGATTTTTATGCTATCGATAATAGCTACCACGTCAATCTTCCGAGGGAGGAGGCTATTCAGGCAGAGGTGGACGGCAAGGAAATGATATCGGAAATGGAAGCTCTGGCTGAGGCCTTTCTGGCCTCAAAATAAAGGACGGAGTGTCTTTGACATGATGCTGTTGTTTGTGGTATTTTCCGATACAAACTAGCATCTATGAAAATTAAATATTGCCTCTATGCAGTCAGCCTTGTCTTTGGGGTCGACTTTCTCATCGGCATGAACATCGTGGCGGACACGGTGGCCAATAAGTATAAAGGTTCGCAGGGTGTTTTATTCGATATCTTTCTGGTCAGCCTGTCCCTCACCGTCTTGTGCCTTTTCTCTGGAATCGTTCAGTGGATAAGCGAATATAGCGAAACCCCCCATACGAGCGGCATCTACGAGTTCCTTATGAAGGTCAGGGCTCCCGAATACGACGCCCTTGCGGAAGGTGTGACATTGAAGGGCGATTGGCAGAGTGATGTTCCGTTGATTTTCCGGGAGAGGGAGATCAGCGGAATCGTCTGCGACGAGGAGGTCGTCGGCGTGGTGGAGCGGCAGAGATTTGTCGTTACTGTTTCTACCAAGAGGGCACTCAGAATGTTTCGACGCTGTGCCGGGCCGAATGTCATTGTGGTTGATGTTTCGTCTTTTACATGAGTATGGGGCGCCGTTCACGAAGCGAACGGCGCCCTTTTATTTGTATCGAATGTTACACTGTGAGCGTGAAAACCCCTGTTTATGTTGTTGGCATAGACGAAGTGGGCCGCGGCCCTCTGGCTGGCCCCGTGACGGTATGCGCCTGTATGGTGCCGGGCGATTTTGATATGGGGAAGTTTGCGGGCATAAGGGATTCCAAGAAGCTCACGCCAAAGAAAAGGGAAGAGTGGTTCGTGGCGATATCCGCGATGAAGGAGCGCGGGGAGCTTGATTTCGCCTTCACCTCGATTCCCGCGGGCGAGATAGATGCAATCGGCATCGCAGTCGCCATTCAAAAGGCTCTCGACACGTCGCTTGCGGCGGTCGCCTCTGCGGCGAAGGTTAGCCCGTCTGACGTGTCCGTGATGCTCGACGGATCGCTTCACGCTCCGGCCACCTTCATCCATCAGGAGACCATCATAAAGGGTGACGAGAAGATTCCCGTCATCAGCGCCGCGTCGATCGTGGCAAAGGTCACGCGCGACCGCTTTATGGACGAGATGGCGGTCGCGCATCCGGGATACGGCCTCGAAAGGCACAAGGGATACGGCACGGCAGCACATTGTGCCGCCATACGGAAGCTCGGGCCGTCACCCATTCATCGCAGGAGCTTTCTTCGTAATTTCCTTTAGTCAGGTGGGGATATTGCCTTTTCCCCATATTTTGCTATAGTGTTCCGCATGGTTATACGAATGCGACACACGCGGGCTCATACGGGAAACAGGCGCTCTCATCACGCGCTCAAGAATCCGTCGATCACCGCAGACAAGGACGGCGCCGTTCACCTTCGACATCGTGCGAGCGCGACCACTGGTAAGTACAAGGGTATTTCCGTGATCAATCTCGACAAGAAGATCGCTCGAAAGGAGAAGAAGGCGAAGGCGGCAACCGCCGCTCGATAGTCCGTGCTCTTATGTCTGGCTTGTACCGCCCACAAGGGATAAGGTAAAAGTCGGGAATCAGAGAACGAACATTATGGCAAACAGGCACCTTGCAAGATCAGTAGTTATCCAATCACTCTTTGAGTGGGATTTCCGCGGTAACGTGGATGCTGTTCTTTCTGCCGCCATAGACAGGAATGCCGCCGAATTCGCCCCCGGGGGCGCCGCCGAGGTCGTGTTCATGAAGGAACTGGGTGCCGGAATACTGTCAAAGCGTCCCGAGATAGACCTCATCATCACCAAGGCGGCGCCTGACTGGCCGCTCGACAAGATATCGATCGTCGACAGGAACATCCTGCGCATGGGCCTCTACGAGCTCCTCTTCGCCGACCGCGAGGAGGTTCCCTCCAAGGTCGCCATCAACGAGGCCATCGAGCTCGCAAAGAGCTTTGGTGGCGAGAACTCGGGCAAGTTCGTGAACGGCGTGCTTGGATCGGTCTACAAGGAGATGGGCGAGCCGGGCAAGGATGCCGTCTCGAAGAAGAAGGACGACAAGTTCAACATACCCTTCGAGAAGATGCCCATCCTCAAGCTCGGCGGCGCGGTCGTCTTCTCGAGACATGCCGATGCCATATATCTCGCCCTCGTGCACGACGTCTTCGGACGATGGACCCTGTCAAAGGGCGGCATCGATGAGAACGAGGAGCTCAAGGAGGGCACCCTGCGCAAGATAAAGGAGGAGATAGGCATCGACATCAGGCTTCTTAAGGAGGTGGCCGCAAACGAATATGTCGCCACCCATCCCGAGAAGGGCAAGCTCCGCAAGCAGGTCACCTACTTCTTGGCCGAGGCGGAATACCAGCCCCTGACCCTGAAGAAGTCCGGTGGCCTCGACAAGGCACAGTGGTTCAAGGTGGACGAGATCACCGATCTTAATTTCTATGACGACATGCTCCCCATAATCGCAAAGGCCGTCAAGCTTATACCGAAGCAGCAGATCAATAAATAACTTTCCGCATGGACATCAATTTCGCACGATTCGAGGAGAAGGCTGGCATCACCTTCAAGGACAAGGCGTATCTTCGCCAGGCCTTCACGCACAGGTCATACATAAACGAGAACAAGAACGTGAAGCTCGAGCATAACGAGCGACTCGAGTTCCTCGGCGACGCCGTGCTCGAGCTCATCATTACGGACTTTCTGTATAAGTCATATCCGAACAAGCCTGAGGGCGAGCTGACCACCTATAGGTCAGCGCTCGTAAACTCCGTCACTCTTTCCGAGGTCGCGTCGAACCTGACCATGAACGATTTTCTTCTTCTTTCGAAAGGGGAGGCAAAGGACACGGGTCGCGCAAGGCAGTATATACTCGCCAACACATTCGAGGCCGTCATCGGCGCCATCTACATGGATCAGGGATACGATATGGCCAAGCTTTTCATCGAGAAGCACATTTTCGTTTTTGCCGATCAGATGATTTCAAAGGGGAATCTCGTCGATGCCAAGAGCGCCTTTCAGGAGAAGGCACAGGAGAAGGCCGGCATCACACCTTCATACAAATTGGTGCGTGATGCCGGCCCCGATCACGACAAGTCGTTCACCGTCGGCGTCTATATCGGCAAGGACCAGATTGCCCTCGGCGAGGGAAAATCAAAGCAGGAGGCCGAGCAGAATGCCGCCGTCCGCGCCCTCGAGGCAAAGGGGTGGAATTCATAGCCTTCCCCCTATTGCGAAATGCGGGTGAGGCTGTATGATGGAAATATGTATGTCAGGAAAGGCTTCACCCTCATCGAGCTCCTCGTCGTCATATCGATAATCGCTCTCCTCTCGAGCGTGGTGCTGTCGAGCCTCGGTTCGGCACGGGCGAAGGCTCAGAAGGCGGCAGCCCAAGTGTTCAGCGCACAGTTTGCGAGTGGCCTTGGTGCCGATGCCGTCGGACAGTGGAAGCTTGATGAGGGGTCTGGCGCAGTTGTCTCTGATTCCACGGGTCTCGGAAACACGGCCGCCGTGATTGGCACGGCTTCTTGGTCCACCTCGGATACTTTCTCTGGGACGGGCGCATCTTTTTCATTCAGTGGATCGAATTACATTCAGGGTACCATCCCTTCATCGACTTTCTCTGGGGATTTCACCATAACGGCCTGGTTCAAACGGACCGCTGCCTCGACCTGGGGAGCCATGTTCTCGAACGCTGTCGGGGTCAATAGCACTCCCATCATGACTATGAGGAACAACACGACCCAGTTTGGCATGATGAATGTCGGGGTGAGTGAGACCCAGGGTGTTTACATAGACCTCGGCTCCGATGTGAACAACAAATGGATATTCGGTGTTGTCATGAGGAGGGGGAATACCATAACGGTCATGGCGTTTAAGGATGGGAAAATGCTGAGCTCCAGTGGCCCTCTCTCGTGGACTCTGAATACCGGTAACGGCTTCTTCATCGGTCGCCATTATTCCGGCGGTCTTAATTTCATCGGCCTTATTGACGAGGTCGCGGTATATTCTGACGCGCTCCAGTTCGCGCAGATAAGGCGATTGTATGAAAAAGGCGCAGAAAGGCTTCTCGTGTTCAGGTGATAAACCATTAATTAATGAGTGCGCATTTAACGACATACCATTCGGAGGTTCGTCTCAAGAGGGGTTTTACCCTTATCGAACTTCTCGTGGTTATATCTATAATTGCGCTTCTTTCGAGCGTGATCTTATCAAGTCTTGGATCGGCTCGTGACAAGGCCAGAGATAGCGCTAGGATTGTGGCCATATCAAGTCTGAGAAACGCGATCAATCTGTATCAGAATGACAATGCCGGAGACTATCCCGTTGCAACCCCCAATAGGGGTGACGGTTGGGCACAGAGTTCGCTCGCACCGACGACCTTTATGTCGAATCTCGTAACGGCTGGGTATCTGCCTACCATTGTAAAAGATCCTCAGAATAACGATGACCCACACTCCCTCTATTACAAGGTGGGTGATTTCAGTGGTTTTTGCGCGTCGGTCCCCAACACCAAGGCCATACTTCATTTCTACATGAAAAATCCGGCGAAGCTCCCTTTCATAGCGTGCTCGGGTCAGGGTCCCAGCGGGGTGTATGGGCAGTGTCTCTGTCTAAATTAGGTGCGACGTTTGGGCGATAAAAAAGCCGGAAGCGCATGGTGTGCGTCTCCGGCCTTTGATTTTTCCGTCCCTTACGGTGCTTTTCCTCGTCGGTGAAGCACCAGGGAGAGGACTGCCAGGATGGCGATGACTACCAGCGTCGCCTCCGTCCATTGCATGGTGGTCCCGTCTATGGGCGGCATGCCCCCAAGCTTGTTAGCCGCGGCCACGAACAGTGTCATGAAGAACACTGCGGAGAACATGCTCATGAATAGCAGTGTCGATGTGGGTAAGCCATCGACGAACTTGTTGTGCAAAACAGCGATTTTTTTCATAGTTTCTGTATATCATTATACTCTTAATTTATACCAAAGTCAAGTATAGTAACACCCTGATTTCAAGCCCTTTAAATGCTATATTTAAGGAACCTTTCAGGCATACCTTTTCCCATGTATCTCAAATCCCTCGAACTCTTCGGCTTCAAGTCATTCGCAAAGAAAAGCGGCCTCGAATTCACCGCGCCTGTCACCGCGGTCGTCGGACCGAACGGGTCGGGGAAATCGAACGTGGCCGAGGCCTTTCGCTTCGTGCTCGGCGAGCAGTCGATGAAGTCCATGCGAGGCAAGCGAACCGAGGACCTGATCTTCAACGGCGGCGACAGCCAGTCGAGGAGCAATCGTGCCTCGGTCAGGCTCGTCTTCGACAATCAGCCACATAACGGCACACGTCTCCTCAACATAGACTTTGACGAGGTCGCCATCGAGCGCGTCATCCATCGTGACTCCCTCTCGGAATATTTCATCAACGGCTCTGCCGTGAGGCTTCGCGACATCGTCGAGCTCCTGGCCGGCGCCCATATCGGATCGTCGGGGCATCACATCATCTCCCAGGGCGAGGCGGACAGGATTCTGAATGCGAACATCAAGGAGCGTCGCGAGATGATCGAGGACGCACTCGGCCTCAAGGTCTTCCAGTACAAGCGCGAGGAGAGCAATCGCAAGCTCGAGAAGACCCGCGAGAACATGGAGAAGGTGGAATCCCTTCGCAAGGAGATCGCGCCACATCTCAAGTTCCTCAAACGACAGGTGGAGAAGGTCGAGAAGACCATCGCCTTACGCGAGGAGCTCACGACCTTGTACAAAGAATATCTCAAACGCGAGACGAAACATCTTTCCGATACGGAGGCATCGCTTGCCGCCGAAAGCGCCGGTCCAAAGGCTGATTTGGAGCGTCTGGAGCGCGAGTTATCGGATGCCAAGGCAACTCTCGACGCCTCTGCGCACAAGGACGTGAAATCGACCGAGCTCATAGAGCTCGAGGCCAAGCTCAAGCAGGTGCGCCAGTCCCGCGACGATGTGACCCGCAGCATGGGCCGCATCGAGGGAGAGATCGGGACGCTCGAGAAAATCCTGGCGCGCGAGCGGGCGAGCGCGCAGACCGAGGTCACTACCATCGAGTTCGCCCAGGCGAAAGGCCTGGTGTCGCGCGTCGAGGAGCTGTGCGGCGAGATCGAGGGCTCTTCTGACATGGGCTCTGTGCGTGGCGTCCTGGTTAAAATACGTGAATCTCTGAAGGCCTTCCTCGACTCAAACAAGAACATTCGGGCCGAGAACAGGGCGGGCGACATAGAGAAGGAGATTTCAATACTGCAGGAGCGAAAGGCCCAGGCCGAGACCGAGAGCAGGGAAAGGGAGGCCGAGCTTTCGGCCCTTTCCGCGACCTATGCCGTGCTCCAGGGGGACATAGAGAAGGAGAAGGACAACTCGCGCGACGCCGAGAAGGCGATGTTCCGCGTCATGGCCGAGCAGAACGAGGTGCGAGGAAGGCTGTCCGTCCTTCGCGTTCGCGAGGACAAGCTGCGTATGGAGAAGGAGGAGTTCCGACGCGAGCTCGAGGAGGGCGCCATCCTCATTGGCCGTGAAGTCTATCTGTTTGAGTCCGACGCGACCGAATATCCAGTCGAGGAGAGGCATACACAAGAGGAGCGTCGCAAGCAGGTGGAGAAGCTCAAGATACGCCTCGAGGATTCAGGCGCTGTGTCACCTGGAGACGTCATGAAGGAGTTCAAGGAGACCACCGAGCGTGACGAGTTCCTCGCCCACGAGCTGCTCGACCTCGAAAAGTCCGCCCAGTCCCTCACTGATCTCATCAAAGAGCTCGAGACCAAGCTCGACACGCTCTTCGCGGACGGCATCTCGAAGATAAACGAGCAGTTCAAACAGTTCTTCGCCCTTATGTTCGGCGGAGGGGAGGCGTCGCTCGCCGTTGTGCGCGAGAAGAAGCGCAAGCGCAGCCTCTCGCCCGAGGAATTGGCTGAGATGGGCATCGTAGGCGACGAAGAGCCTGAGGAAGAGGAGACCGAGCTCGGCGTCGACATCACCGTCAACCTGCCTCGCAAGAAGATCAAATCCCTCGAGATGCTCTCGGGAGGCGAACGTGCCCTCACGTCCATCGCGCTTCTTTTTGCCATCTCTCAGGTCAATCCGCCTCCTTTCATAATCCTGGACGAGACGGATGCTGCCCTCGACGAGGCAAACTCGAAGAAGTATGGCGACATGGTAGAGAGCCTCTCCAAGCATTCCCAACTCATCGTCATCACCCACAATCGCGAGACCATGTCGCGCGCAGGCGTCCTCTATGGCGTCACGATGGGCAGGGAGGGATTCTCCAAGCTTCTCTCGATCGCCTTCAATGAGGCATTGTCTGTGGCTAAATAATATGTTACTGTGACAGCCGTTTTGTTCTTCAACCCCCCCCCACTGTCTTACCTATGTCTATGTATCAAAGGATGGCTGCCATCATCTCCGCTCAAAAAGTTGTCGATTCTGCCGGCAGGGCTCAGTTGATTCTTCAACGTCAGGTGTATCTGTTTCACAAGGTCATCGAGGGCATCGATTGCCTCGATCGAAGGCTAAGCGTTCATGGTCTCAGATGGTTTGACGGACTCCCCGAGTCCGTCGATTTTAATCTCAGCCGCTTCGACGAGTCCCCGTTCGTCGTCGCTTTGAATAACCTCCTCTCGCCAGAGGTCGCCGCCGCTTTAGTGAGGGGTTTCTCCCTCAGTCGGGCGATTCCTCTCGGCTACGTCGCTCAGAATTTGGTCGAGGCAGAGTTTATGACCATGCTCTGGAGGGAATGTGCCAGGCAGGCCCGCCTCCTCGCTGTCCCTGTGGAAAGCGACGCTCTTGCCGTGGCCTGTGCCTGATATGCCTGTTACGCAAAGCCGCCCGAACAATTCGGGCGGCTTTTTCTTTGAGTTATTTCGTCGTAGTATCTGTCACTATCTGATAGTCGAGCATCCTCTTCTCGAGGTCGGCGTTCATGACCTTGAACTTTACCGAGTCGCCGAGGCTGTACTTCCTGCCGGTCTTCTCGCCCACAATGGCGTACTTCTTCTTGTCGAGGGAGTAATAGTCGTCCGTCATGGTCATGAGGCGCACCATGCCCTCGCATTTGGTCTCCTTGTCCTCGAGGTATATGCCCCACTCGGAGACGCCTGTGACGAGGCCGTCAAAGACCTGTCCCACTCGCTCGGACATGTACTGAACCTGCTTGTACTTGATCGATGCGCGCTCGGCCTCGGCTGCCTTAACCTCCCTCTCGGAATTCTCCATGGCGATCTTCTCGTACATGGTGGCCTCGCCCTGGGCTATCTGACCGCCCGTGAGCTGTCGCTGAAGGAGTCGGTGAACGATGAGGTCGGCGTAGCGGCGGATGGGGGAGGTGAAGTGTGTGTAATATTCGAAGGCCAGGCCGTAGTGTCCGATGTTCTTGGTCGAGTAGATTGCCTTTGCCATCGATCTGATGGCAGCGGTCTTGATGAGGAATTCCTCGGGTTTGCCGGCGATCTTCACGAAGAGGGCCTTGAGGTCCTTCACCTTGACGCCTTGTTTCGTGACGGGGAGGTCGTAGCCGAGTGCGCGTACGAAGAGGGCGAGCTCGTCTATCTTCTCGGTGACGGGCACGTCGTGTATTCGATAGAGGAAGGCCCCGCGGGTCTTCTCGTTCGACTTCCACATGTGATGGGCGACCTCTCGGTTGGCGAGGAGCATGTATTCCTCGACCAGCTTGTGGGCGTCCTTGCGCACCTTGCGGAAGACGCGGATGGGGCGGCCCGTCTCGTCGAGCTGGAACTTGACCTCGTCCTGCTCGAAGTCGAGCGCACCCTCGGCCTCCTTCACGGCGCGAAGCTTCTTTGCTATCGAGTTGAGGAGGTTCAATTCCTTGAGATACTCGCCGTCCTGCTTGTCCATGACCTCCCGGGCGCCCTCATAGGCGAATCGCTTCCAGGACTTGATGATGGTCTTGCCGAACCAGCGGTCGAGTATCGCGCCCTCGCCGTTCATGGTGAACACGGCCGAGAAGGTGAGCTTCTCCTCGTTCGGGTTAAGCGAGCAGACGTCGTTCGAGAGCACCTCGGGAAGCATCGGCACGGTGCGGTCGACGAGATACACGGAAAATCCTCGCTGGCGGGCCTCTGCGTCGAGTGCGGTGCCTTCGGTCACGTAATGCGAGACGTCGGCGATGTGCACGCCGATCTCATAGGTGCCGTTATCGAGGAATTTGACGGAAATGGCGTCGTCAAAGTCCTTCGCGTCCACGGGATCGATGGTGAAGGTCGGGGTGTCGCTGAAGTCGCGTCGCTTGGCGCGCTCGGCTGGGCTGATTGTCTTGTTCTTCTCGATTGTCTCCGCCTCCTTGGTAACCTGGGGAGGGAAGTCATACGCCAATCCTCGGTCGAGGATGATGGCGCGCATCTCGGTGTTGTTCTCGCCGTGCTGTCCGATGACCTCGATGACCTTGCCCAGAGGGGACTTGGCCGCGTCGTTCCATTCGGTGATTTCCACGTATACCTTTTCGCCGCCCTGTGCGTTCATGGCGTCGGCGGGGCGAATGGCGATGTCGCGATAGAGTCGTTTGTCGTCGGGGGTGAGGAAGAACATTTGATCCACCTTCTCGATGACGCCAACGAACTTCATTTTTGCCCGCTTGATGATCTGAATTACCTTGCCCTGCCTTCGATTGCGCTCGGTCTTGCCCGTGAGCTCTACCACCACCTCGTCGCCGTGAAGGGCCTTGCTGAGGTTCTCGCTGCGTATTTCCACATCGTCCTCGAAGCCTTCCTGGGATATGAAGCCTGTGCCCTTGGAATTGACGCTGATAATGCCGGTTATAGTCTTGTCTTTCATGGGCCTCACTATAGCAGAAAAGTTGACTTTTGTGTGTCTGGGCGTAGCTTTAGGTCAGAATCGATGGATATACCGTTCATTGAAAGGAAACTATCTCGTGGGACCGCGCACGCGCGAATCCGCACGGGACCCTTTTCACGAAAAGGGCACAGACATGGCTACGGCCAGAAAGGTTCATTATGAATGAGAAAACTGGTGGGAAAAAGTATCGGATGTATGGTGGAACTGTTGTCGCCCTCTGTGGGAACCCTCATGACGGCAAGGGTGCGTTCGAGGCAAGTCTCGTGTTTGCCCTCGATAGGATCGGTTTCAAGGAGAGAGTGGTCTATCTGAGGGATCTGATTGCGGACATCGTTCCCAAGCATGCTTGGAATAACGGTGACGAATATGCCAGTCGGCTTATTGCCCTGTTTAACAAGGCGATGGTCGATAGCGCCTGTGAGGGCATTCTCATGCCTGTGGATGGTCGCCCCGGCGAATACCAGTTCGAGGATGTTGAGTTCCCGGAAGGTGTTCATCCTATACACGGCAGACATGTTTCGATTCCGCCCGAGCTTATGAAGCTCTATGCTTCGTTACCCGTTCAGGTCGAGCATCGGTGGGGCGAGCCGGACAAGTCCGCCATGCTTAAAACCAAAGGGGAAATCATTCGAACGCTCTTTTACTATTGCTCTGGTGATCCCGGGTATCTGTGGAAGGTCCTCGAGTTTCTTCTTAACTGCTCGAATAATAAGCAGATGCTGGTTGAGGAGACCAATATGTGGAAGTCTCACCTGAAGGATGTTCTCACATATCTTCAGGCTGGCGCCATATTTGCCCATGCCGAGAAGGTCGCCAACTGGGACGTCCACACGGCCTTCAGGGAAGACCTTCTGAGGTTTCTCCTCGTCGCCCGACTCAAGAAGATGGGCATGAGGGAGCTTGTGGCCAACGTTACTCAGAGCGCTCTTGTTTAGGCCGTCGTTAGTAGGCCCCGTCCGCAAGGACGGGGCTTTTTCTTGCCCAAGGCCTTTCAAATTGACGATTTTACATATGTTTGCTAATATGTGCCACATGCTAAAAATCAGACTTCAGCGAGTGGGCCGAGTGAACGTACCTACGTTCCGCGTGGTTCTCACCGATTCAAAGAACTCAACCAAGAGCGGTAAATTCCTCGAGATCCTCGGCACCTATGACCCTGTTCACGATGTGAAGGAGGTCAAGGCCGACCGCATCAAGCACTGGATGTCAAAGGGCGCCCAGGTATCCGATACCCTCCATAACTTCCTTATCCACAAGAAGCTCATCTCGGGCAAGAAGGTCAACAAGCTCCCGAAGAAAAGCCCTATCGCAAAGGAAGGCTCAAAGGTAGAGGCATCAGCCCCTGTTGCTCCAGCTGCAGCACCGACCGCATAGTCTCAGGCCATATCGGCCGAATGACCCTAGAACATCGCCCGCTCGGGCGATTTTCTTTTTGCGGGGCCGTGCTAGAATATCCATAGAAGTATTTAACTTCTTCATTACCCCGCTAATCACATTCAACTATGGAAAGAGACGCACAATTCCTCGATTTTCTGATAAAGGCTCTCGTGGACAATCCGACCGACGTAAAGATCAGCCGCACCGTTGACGAGATGGGCGTGCTCCTGACCCTCGACGTCAATCCTGCTGACATGGGCAAGATCATCGGTCGAGAGGGAAACACGGCCAAGGCCATTCGAACCCTCCTGCGAATCGTGGGCATGAAGAACAACTCTCGCGTCAACCTCAAGATAAGCGAGCCTGCCGGTGCCGCCCCAAAGGAGACCAAGGCAACCAAGACCGTGGACGAGGCGATGGCAGATCTTAATCTCTAGCTTCGGCTTTCTGTGCAGCGACGCTTAGTCCTTAAGGAAATTTAGGCTATCAAGGCCATGCATATGATAAGCAAAAAACACATATTTGGGCTGATTTTCGTGATTGCCATCATCTACGCCACGACCTTTTTTGTCCTTCATAGGGGCGCGGCCGAATCCCCGCGTGACCAGTCTAATATTGTCGCAGCCGGTGGTTCTGATGTTCTTCGGGTAGGGAGGCCTCTTTCAGACTATAGGTCATCGTCGACCCCATCTAACATTCCGGTGACAGGCACCTCTTCTGGTAAGATGCGCCCAACGCCGTCGCCGAAGCCTGTTCTGACTCCAACTCCAGCCCCGACGGTCGCGCCGTCTGGGAGCGCATCGACCGTTATGAAGGCAAGCCCTAAGGGATATTTCCTGTTGCCCGACAAGACCTCATCGGTGTCGACCCTTGAGGCCCTTATAAAGAAGGTGGACGGTATCGTCATTATAACCACTTGGAAGGACATCGAGCCTCAGGAGGGCACGTACGACTTTAGCAGCATAGACCAGAAGCTCGCCATCGCGCAGGCCGCGGGCAAGGAGGCAACGCTCGACATATTCACCGGAAAGAATTCTCTTCCGTCATGGATATCGGCTGCGGGCGTCCAGACCTGGACTGACGCCAAGGGCAGTCAGCTCGTGTACCCGACTGACCCGACGTTCGTGAAGCTTTGGGGAGAGCGGGTGGCCATGCTCGGAGCTCGCTATGACGGCAATCCGACCATCAGGCAGATATCGATGTGCGGATCAACGGGTACGTTGTGCGGTCCCCGATATCCAGAACTGCCGAGCGGAGTCTCTTTTGAGGCCCTTGAAAGCGTCTGGTCGCAGGTCATCGCCTCATATGTCAGTGCCTTCCCCAGCACGCTCAAGCAGCTCGAAGTCCACCTGACAGCGGGGCATGATACCGACCTTCCCTCATACCTGCTCAAGCAGACCGGCGAGGGCGTGGGCATATTCGCCGAATTCCTCTCCGACACGAGCCCCGCCGAATCGAGCCCAGTACCCGAGGTCATTCGGTCATTCCCAACCAAGTGGTGTGGTTTCCAGATGGTGAGTCCTCTCAGGGACAGACTGGCGGCGGCCATCGCCCACGGATCCTCCCTTGGCTGCAACTACTTTGAGATATACCAGGGTGATGTCTCGAACGGATATCTTCCGCCAGCGAAATAGGCCAAAGAACACCTCAATTGATTGAGGTGTTCTTTATTTTTACTTTATCTTTTCTTTATTTCATCTTGATGGGGTCGCATGTTATACTCTCTACTTAAGAGACAATTTTCATCATGAAACGCGTGCAAGAAATCGCAACCGAGCTGTCAAAGGGTAATTTCAAGAAGGCTTCCGACATCAGGAAGGAGATTTCTGCCGTGGACGGTGACTCGCACGAGCTCGAGATCATGGAAATCGCCCGACAGGCCATGATCACGAATCTCAAGAGGGGAAGCGTGAGCGATGCCAAGGAGATAGAGAGATCATTCAATCTCGCCGATGACGTCGTTGAGGAGACCATCGAGCAGGCCGTCATGTCGAGCGTCTATGATGGCGATATCGAGAGGCTCATCAAGCTCAAGAAGGAGCTTCCCATCACGAGGGACCTCGGCAACAAGATAGTCAGTTACTGCGCCTCATGGGGAAAGAAGGATAGATTTCTCGCTCTCGAGGAACTCTTTGCATAAAACCCATTCGCGGGTAGTATGTCAACCATGACGACCTACCACATCATAACTCTGTTTCCGGGCGCGTTCGACTCCTATCTCGGCGAGTCGATTTTGAAGCGCGCCATCGAGGACAAGAAGATTCGCGTCAAATTCTATAATCCGCGCGACTTTGCCGACGATAAATGGCAGCGAGTTGACCAGAAGCCGTATGGCGGTGGCCCGGGTATGGTTATTCAGGCGCTTCCCGTGGCTCTCGCCATTGAGAAGGCAAAGAAGGAGGCGGGCAAGGCGAAGGGCAAGAACAAAGGGGCGACAAAGATCGTCTTTTTCAACCCGTCGGGTAAGCAGTTCGATACCGCCTATGCCAAGACCTCGGCGAAGAAATACAAGCATTTTATATTCGTCTGCGGCCGCTACGAGGGCATCGATGCCCGCGTGAAGAAGATGTTCAAGATGGAGGACGTATCGGTTGGACCATTCGTGCTCACGGGCGGGGAATTGCCAGCTATGATCATGATCGACAGCATCTCGCGCCAGATCGAGGGCGTTTTGGGCAATTTCGACTCGCTCGAGGAAGAGCGTGTCTCGAGTCCAGACTCTTATACTCGTCCTGAAATAGTCACTTATAAGAAAAAGAGGTATGCCGTGCCAAAGGTGCTCCTTTCGGGCAACCCAAAGCTGATTGATGCGTGGAAGATAGGGACGAAGGTTGAAAACAAGTAGAAAGGGAGAGGGGATTGTGATACTGTTGCCTCAAACCCCGCTCACCATGATTCCAGAAAGCCTTCGCAAACAAAATCGGGCGCTTGAGCTCGAACTCGCCGGTATATCGGGTAGAACTCTAAGTGATGCCGAAAAGGCAGAGCTTGAAGTCCTTCGTATATGGGCAGACGGTCAGATTCGCTCCTCCATCAGGGACCTTCAGCGTATGAATCATTCCATGGAGGCGCATCGCAAGAAAACCGCCCATATTAGCATCGGCACTTATGCCGCGGCCGCCTGACAGCAGGCGGCTTTTGTTTCTCAGCTGAGAAACTTGCTTTTTATGTTTACCGTGGTATAGTACTGAAAGTACTGAAGTTTTCGGCTTTTTGCTTCAGTAGGGTCTATTCTTTTTCCTTCGATTTGCATAAGGAAGGGAAGTGGAAGAAACTCATTTTCGACGGTTCGACGGTTCGACGGTTCGCTTGTTCTGCCTCTCTGATGCTTTTATGCAAAGGAGAGGCTTTTTTATGGTTTCTTCCTAATGACCCCTCCCAGCCCTCGAGAAAAGGCTCTGCGCAGGCGAGCGGTCCGAGCAAAGCAATCCGCCAACGGGCGGATATGCGTGCCTTTTGGAGAGGGCTGGGAGGGGTCTCATTGACAGAAAAGCTTATTTCATATAGTATCTACACCACTTCACGCAAGATTGTGTCACGGGGGAACTGAAGGATTTTATAAGGGTTTTTCGATACAGCATCTTGCCCACCATCGCATAGACCACCTTAAACGAAATTACGGCCACACAAGGCCATTTTTGCGTTTTCGGCGTCCATGAGAAATAGGCTCGATTCTGACCGAAAAACGAGATTTATTAGGTACCAGACACACCATGATGCGACCACAGAAATTTTTCGGGCGATACAAGGAGGCGTTGTCGGACATCCCGAACTTGGTAGAGGCGCAGACCGCGTCCTTCAAGTGGCTTGTCGAGAAGGGTCTCACCGACATCTTCAAGGAGTTCTCTCCTATCAAGGACTACTCCGACAAGAAGTTCGAGCTTTCCTTCACGGGCTTCGAGCTCGCGGCGGCAAAGCATGACGAGCACTTCGCCAAGGCGAACAAGCTTTCCTATGAGGCCCCCCTCAAGGTCCGAATCAAGCTCAAGAACAAGATGTTCAACTCGGAGAAGGAGCAGGAGATATTCCTCGCCGACTTCCCGCTCATGACCGATCACGGTACCTTCATCATAAACGGCATCGAGCGCGTCATCGTGCCCCAGCTCGCAAGGTCTTTCGGCGTCTTCTTCACCTCTGACGAGGTAAAGGCCAAGACCGTCTTCGGAGCGAAGGTCATCCCGGCCCGCGGCGTGTGGCTCGAGATCGAGACCGACACTGACGGCACCCTCTACGCCCGCATCGACCGAAAGCGCAAGTTCATGGTGACCGCGCTCCTTCGCGTGCTCGGCGCAAAGACCGACGAGGAGATCCTCGCGTACTTCAAGGGAGACGAGATCGCTCACAGGATCGTAGCCGCATCCCTCGCCAAGGACACCGCCAAGACCATAAATGACGCATATATCGAGATCCACAAGCGCCTTCGCGACGGAGACCTCGCCACCGCCGACAATGCCCGAGAGTTCATCATGGGTCTCTTTGCCGCGGATAGGTATGACCTCTCCCGTGTCGGACGATTCCGCTTCAACAAGCGATTCGGAAAGTCCATGGAGGAGGCTGATCTCGAGCGCAAGACCATAAGCGCCGACGACCTCGCAACCATCATCGGCAACATCATACATCTCAACAACAAGCTTGACGCCGTCGAGGACGACATCGACCATCTCGGCTCAAGGCGCGTCCGATACGTGGGCGAGCTCATGCAGCAGAAGCTCCGCGTGGGCCTCTCACAGATGAAGCGAAACATCCAGGATCGAATGTCCACCATCGAGCCTGACACCACCCAGCCTCTCACCTTCGTGTCGCCTCGACCCCTCCAGGCGCGACTCAAGGAGTTCTTCACGACCAACCAGCTCTCGCAGTTCATGCAGCAGGAGAACATCCTGACCGAGCTCGAGCATCTCCGCACCCTTTCCGCCCTTGGACCAGGCGGTCTCACCCGCGAGCGAGCAGGCTTCGAGGTTCGAGACGTCCATCCTTCCCACTACGGACGACTCTGCCCGATCCACACCCCTGAAGGTCCGAACATCGGACTCATCCTTCGCCTTTCGACCTATGCCCGCCTCAACGACTTCGGCATGATCGAGACGCCGTACGCAAAGGTGAAGAACGGCAAGGTCACCAAGGAGATCGTCTATCTCAACGCACTCGAGGAGGAGAACTACAGGATCGCCCATGCCGCGACCGTCTATGACAAGGATGGCAAGATCACCGACACGACCGTGGAGGTACGCCGAAACGGATCGCCGACCATCGTAAAATCGAGCGACGTGGACTTCATCGACGTGTCGACGAACCAGCCGTTCTCGATCGCGACGAACATGATCCCGTTCCTGAACCACGATGACGCCAACCGAGCGCTCATGGGTTCGAACATGCAGAAGCAGGCCACCCCTTGTATCATTCCCGAGGCACCTCTCGTCGCCACCGGAATCGAGGCAAAGGCGGCAGAGTACACCGGACGAATCGTTCTCGCCCCCGAGGACGGCACCATCTCGGCCGTAGACGCTACTCACGTAACCTTCAAGAACGGCAAGGGCAAGGAGACTAACTATAATCTCGTATCATTCCAGCGAACCAACGGGTTCACCTCGTATCATCAGCGACCGGTCGTCGACCTCGGACAGAAGGTCAAGAAGGGAGACGTCCTCGTCGACGCATCGTCGTCTGACGGCGGACAGATCGCCCTCGGACAGAACATGCTCGTCGCGTTCATGTCATGGTCAGGAGCAAACTACGAAGACGCAATCATCATCTCGGAGCGAGTGGTCAAGAACTCGAAGTTCACCTCCATCCACATCGAGGAATTCGTCGTGAACGTTCGCGACACCAAGCTCGGACCCGAGGTGACCACCCACGACATCCCTAACGTAGGAGAGGGCAAGCTCAAGAACCTCGACGAGGATGGCATCATCCGCATCGGCGCGGAGGTTCGTTCCGGCGACATCCTCGTGGGCAAGATCACGCCAAAGGGCGAGACCCAGCTCACCCCTGAGGAGCGACTGCTCCGATCGATCTTCGGAGAGAAGGCCCGAGACGTCAAGGACACCTCGAAGCGCATGGAGGGCGGCAAGCGAGGCCGAATCATCAGCGTGAAGGTCTTCTCGCGAGAGAAGGGCGACAAGCTCGAGAGCGGCATCATCAAGCGCATCCACGTCGAGGTCGCACAGCTCCGAACCGTATCCGTCGGCGACAAGCTCGCGGGACGACACGGAAACAAGGGAGTCATCTCGAAGATCCTTCCCGAGGAAGATATGCCATATAAGGCAGACGGTACTCCAATCGACGTGATTCTCACCCCATTGGGCGTTCCATCCCGAATGAACCTCGGACAGATCCTCGAGCTCCATCTCGGACTCGCGGCACACACCCTCAACTATCAGGCAATCGTGCCTCCATTCGCAGGCGCGACCGGAGACGAGATCAAGGAGGAGCTCGTGAAGGCAGGTCTTCCCGCAAACGGAAAGATTGCCCTCTACGACGGACGAACCGGCGACAAGTTCCAGCAGGACATATCGGTCGGATACATGTACATCCTCAAGCTTCACCACATGGTGGAGGACAAGATCCACATGCGATCAATCGGTCCGTACTCTCTCATCACCCAGCAGCCTCTCGGAGGAAAGGCTCAGGGCGGAGGTCAGCGATTCGGAGAAATGGAAGTCTGGGCACTCCTCGGTCACGGCGTGGCTCATACTCTCCGCGAAATCCTCACCATCAAGTCCGACGACATACAGGGACGATCTGCGGCATTTGACTCCATCGTCAAGGGCGAGAAGCTCCAGCAGCCGAACATCCCTGCCTCGTTCAACGTATTGCTTAACAGCCTTCGCGGACTCGCGCTCGACGTCGACCTCAAGAAGGACAAGGGCGAAGCTAACAAGAAATAAAATTTATGGCCTACACACCAAAGAACAACAAGCCAGGGGGAGAGGGAATCGACTTCGACATAGTCGGCCTTCGCCTCGCATCGCCTGACCGCATCAAGGAGTGGTCCTTCGGAGAGGTCACCAAGCCCGAGACCATAAACTATCGAACTCAGCGTTCCGAGAAGAACGGACTCTTCGACGAGAAGATCTTCGGACCGGACAAGGACTATGAGTGCTATTGCGGAAAGTACCGTGGCATTCGCTATAAGGGAATCGTCTGTGAAAAATGCGGGGTCGAGATAACTCGATCGATCGTAAGGCGCGAGCGCATGGGTCACATCGAGCTTGCCACCCCGGTATCTCACATCTGGTTCCTTCGCTCAATGCCATCACGCCTCGGCCTTATCCTCGGCATGACGACCTCGGACCTCGAGAAGGTCATCTACTTCGCCGGCTACATTGTCACCGCGGTGCACGAGACTGCCCGACAGGAGATCACCCGCGACCTCGAATCCGAGTTCAAGTCGAAGATCAAGAGCATCGTCGACGAGAAGACCAAGGAGGCTTTGAAGGGCATGTACACGACCGCCAAGAAGGAGATCGACGGCATCCAGGAGGGCGTCGTCCTCGACGAGCTCGAGTACGGCAAGTTCTCGATGAAGTACGCGACCCTCTTTGACGCCGGAATCGGCGCAGAGGCGATCTACAATATCTGCAAGAACATCGACCTCAAGAAGCTTGAGGCACAGCTCGTCGTCAATCTCGAGAAGGCCGGATCGCTCGAGAAGGACAAGATGAACCGACGCCTCTCGGTCGTTCGATCGATGATCAAGAGCGCCATCCGCCCAGAGTGGATGTTCCTCTCCCGAATTCCCGTCATCCCACCGGCACTTCGACCCATGGTTCCCCTCGACGGCGGACGCTATGCGACCTCCGACGTGAACGACCTCTACCGACGCGTCATCAACCGCAACAACCGACTCCAGAAGCTCAAGGACATACAGGCCCCTGACGTCATCCTTCGAAACGAGAAGCGCATCCTTCAGGAGGCGGTAGACGCACTCATCGACAATTCGATCCGACACGGAAACTCGACCACCGCGGCGGGATCCCTCGCTCAGAAGCGAGCCCTCAAGTCTCTTGCGGACAACCTCAAGGGAAAGAAGGGTCTCCTCCGAGGAAACCTCCTCGGAAAGCGAGTGGACTACTCGGGACGATCCGTCATCGTCGTCGGTCCCGACCTCGCCCTCGACCAGTGCGGACTTCCAAAGCATATGGCGCTCGAGCTCTTCAAGCCATTCGTCATAAGCCAGCTTCTCAAGAGGGAATTGGCGTATAACATCCGCGGCGCATCGCGACTGATCGAGGAGAGCATCCCAGAGGTCTGGGCAATCCTCGAAGACGTCATCGCGGGCAAGTACGTGCTCCTCAACCGAGCGCCTACGCTCCACCGACTCGGCATCCAGGCATTCCGACCGACCCTCATTGAGGGTAACGCCATCCAGGTTCACCCTCTCGTCTGTTCCGCCTTCAACGCGGACTTCGACGGAGACCAGATGGCGGTTCACGTCCCTCTCTCGCCAGAAGCCCAGCTCGAGGCGAAGGAGATCATGTCGGCCGACAAGAACATCCTCAAGCCAGGCTCCGGAGACCTCACCCTCACCAACAAGATGCTCGACATCATCCTCGGCGTGTATTGGATGACCAAGGGAATCAAGGGGGAGAAGGGCGAGGGCAAGATCTTCGAGTCTCCCGAGGCGGCAATGCTCGTCGCGGACTTCAACGAGGTCTCGTACCGAGCCGTGGTTAAAGTGCTCGCCCCCGACAACGCCAAGTACGCGGAGCATGCCGGCAAGGTGTTTGAGACGACCATTGGACGAATACTCTTCAACAACATACTTCCCGCGGACTACCCATTCATCAACAAGGAGGTGGAGCGAAAGACCATGTCGGGCATCATGGACGACCTCATCGTTCGATACTCGATCGACAAGGTTCCAGCGATCCTCAATGACATAAAGAAATTCGGCTTCACCTATACCACATACTCGGGAATCACCTGGGGAATCGACGACGTGAAGACCCCTGTCGGAAAGGGTAAGGTCATCGACGCAGCAAAGACCGAGTCTGAGAAGGTCAACGACCAGTTCGGCGATGGACTTCTCTCTGACGAGGAACGCATTCGAAAGAACGTCGAGATCTGGCACAAGGCAAAGTCAGACATCGAGAAGCTCATCCCTGATTCGCTCGACCCCAACGGCCCTGTCACCGACATGGTTCGCTCTGGAGCCCGAGGATCGATCGGAAACATCACCCAGATGGTCGGAATGAAGGGTCTCATCACCAGTACCTCTGGAGAGACCATCGAGTTCCCGATCATCTCCGGAATGAAGGACGGCCTCACCCCGATTGAGTACTTCATCACCACCCACGGAGCTCGAAAGGGTCTCACCGACACCGCCCTCAACACGGCGCGCGCAGGTTACCTCACCCGACGACTCTTCGATGTCGCGCAGGACGTCATCATCACCGAGACTGACTGCGGCACCAAGGACTCGATCATCGTCAAGAAGGAGAGCGCTTCGGGCATCGAGGTCTCGATTGCCAAGAAGGTCCGCGGACGAGTGCTCGGCGCTGACGTCGTAACCGCCTCAGGCGAGGTTCTCTTCAAGAAGGGAGACCTTCTCTCGAAGCAGGACGCCCAGAAGATAGAGAACGCAGGAGTCGCCGAGATCAAGGTTCGCTCGCCGCTCGCCTGCAAGACCCTTCACGGCGTCTGCCAGCAGTGCTATGGACTCGACCTCGGAAAGAATCACCTCATCGACATCGGCGAGGCCGTCGGAACCGTCGCCGCACAGGCCATCGGAGAGCCGGGAACCCAGCTCACCATGCGTACCTTCCACGCGGGAGGAACGGCATCGGTCGGCGGAGACATCACCGCGGGACTCCCGCGAGTGGAAGAGGTGTTCGAGAAGCGACGACCAAAGAACCCTGCGGTCATCGCGACTGTCAGCGGCGTCGTCGCATCGGTCAAGGATCACGGAAAGGAGAAGATCATCACCGTCATGCCGGACATCGAGGACAAGGGCAAGACCAAGAAGGCAGGGGAGATCGAGTACTCGTTCTCGTCGCGCCGAATGGCGCTCGTCAAGCAGGGCGACAAGATAGCGAAGGGCCAGTTCCTCACCGACGGATCCGCTGACATCGACGAGGTGTTCGAGTTCGCCGGAAAGGAGAGGGCGATGGAGTACATCATCCACGAGATCGGAAAGATTTACGAGCTTCAGGGAGAGACCGTCTCCCGAAAGCACATCGAGATCATCGTCAAGCAGATGTTCTCCCGAAACAGGATCACCGAGCCGGGCGACAGCAAGTTCTCGGTCAACGACATCATCAACCTCTCTGACATCAGCGCGGAGAACGCGCGGGTCAAGGGCGAGGACAAGACCCAGGCGACGGCAGAGTCCGTGGTCATGGGAATCACCGAGGTGTCCCTCTCACGACAGTCGTTCCTCTCGGCGGCGTCATTCCAGCACACCACCCGAATCTTCATCTCGGCCGCCATTCGCGGAACCGAGGACCATCTCCAGGGACTCAAGGAGAACGTCATCATCGGACGCCTCATCCCTGCGGGAACCGGCTACAAGGGCAGCAACAAGCACAAGATGATCGAGGCGATGTCATCGATGGAGCAGGCGTCAGCGCCTTCGGAGGCGGTAGAATAAGTAGTGTCGCTGCGGGGTTGGTAACATAACTCAATGTCCACTCACGTCCAAGACATAAAGGAGCGCCTCGGCATCGCGGATGTCGTCGGCTCCTACATCAAGCTCGAGAAATCGGGTGCGAACTACAAGGCACGGTGTCCCTTCCACAACGAGAAGACGCCGTCCTTCTACGTGTCTCCCGATCGCGGAACCTTCTATTGCTTCGGCTGCCAGGCGAAAGGGGACATATTCAGCTTCGTCGAGAAGTTCGAAGGCCTCGACTTCATGGGCTCCCTGAAGGTGCTCGCGGAGAGGGCGGGCGTCGTCCTCTCAAGGAACGACGCGGGCAAGGACAACAGGAAGGAGCTCCTCTACGAGATACTGGACAAGGCAACGGACTTCTTCGAGGGCAATCTCAAGGCCAATCCAGCTCCGCATCAATACCTCGTCGGGCGCGGCCTGACCGAGGAGACCATCACGCGGTTTCGCATAGGATTCGCGCCTGCGGAGTGGCGACTGCTCAGGAACTTCCTCAAGTCGAAGGGCTACAGGGACGCGGATGTCGAGGCCGTCGGCCTCATAAAGAAGACCGACAAGCCGGGCGCAGACCCCTATTACGACGCCTTTCGCGGACGTATCGTCTTCCCGATCAGTGACTCGTCGGGCAGGGTCGTGGCATTCACGGGACGAACCCTTGACGAGGTCGCCAATCCGCCGAAATACCTCAACAGCCCCGAGACAGTCCTCTTCACCAAGTCCAAGGTGCTTTATGGCCTCGACAAGGCCAAGATAGACATCAGGAAGCGCGATTATGCCATTCTGGTGGAAGGGCAGATGGACCTTGTCATGCTCCATCAGGCCGGCCACACCAACGCGGTGGCGGCCTCGGGCACGGCGTTCACCGAGGATACCGGTCCCGACTCGGCCCTCGGCCTCCTGACCAGGCTCTCGGACAACATCGTCGTGGCGTTCGACTCGGACTCGGCGGGGCAGAAGGCGGCGAAGAGAATCGTGCCGGCCCTCTCCCTCATGTCCGCCATATCGCTCGGCATGAACGTCAAGATCATTGACATCAAGGGCGGCAAGGACCCCGCGGACATCATCAAGGAGGACCCGAAGGCATGGGTCAAGATGATGGAGACCAAGAAACACTTCATCGAGTTCCTCGTGGACGCCCTCGTTGATAAGAAGGGGACGCCCGCAGAAATCGTGAAGCTCGTCAATCAAGACATCTTCCCATTCGTCCGCAGGATTCCAGGGGACACCCAGAAGTTCCAGGCCATAAAGCTCGTCGCCGACGGGCTGGCCCTGAACGAGGGGGCTCTTTGGAAAGATCTCCAGGAATATGTCCGCAAGAATCCCTCCGAGCGTCCGGCCGCATCGCCTCCCACCGAGGCAAAGGTCAAGGTCAATCGGCTCGAATCGATAGAACGGAAGCTTATCGGCATACTCAACTCAAAGAAATATCTGAAGGGGGATGAATCTCAGAGGCAGAGGCTCGCGGCGGTGGTTGGCCCCGAGAGAATGTCGGTCATCGACAGGCTCTCTCCCGAGGACATCGCCGAGCTCACCCTCGAGGCCGAGGTCACCTACGGGGACGAGGGGAGGTTCGAGAGGGAGTATTCGGTACTCCTGCTCCATCTCGAAGAGGAATTCCTGAGGAAAAGGCTCAATGACAGGATGATGGAATTGCAGAGGGCGGAAAAGAGTCCGGACAAGGCGATGGTAGAGGGTTTGATGAGGGACATACAGTCGATTTCCAAGAGAATATACGAGGTGAAACAATTAACAACTGCGCTATAATACACCGTATGCCTAAAAAGAATATAAAGACCACCAAAAAGGCCGCAAAGAAGTCAGTTTCAAAACCAGCTTCAAACAAGGCCCCAAAGAAGGTTTCCCGACCGCCCGCAAAGGTGCCTAAGCCTGCCAAGGCCGTGGTACTCAAGGGCAAGGACAAGGCCCGCGACATCGCAAAGAGGTCCGAGCGCCTGCTCGCCAAGGGCAAGGAGCGCGGCTTCATCACCTATGACGAGATTCTCAAGGAGTTTCCGACGGTCGAGGACGATATCATGTTCCTCGACGAGCTCTATCAGCGCCTCTCCAGCGCGGGCATCGACGTGCTCGAATCGGGCGGTATGCTCGACCTCGAGCCCGAGAAGGAGGTGGGCAAGAAGTACAGCTTCGGACGCTCGAGCGACTCGTCATATGACTCGATCCAGATGTACCTCAAGGAGATCGGACAGTATCCTCTTGTGTCTGCGGCCATGGAGAAGGAACTCGCTCGACGCATCGAGGCGGGGGATGAGGAGGCAAAGAACCTTCTGGCCAAGGCAAACCTCCGACTGGTGGTTTCCATCGCAAAGAAATATGTCGGACGCTCCGCCGATCTCACCTTGCTGGATCTCATTCAGGAGGGAAACCTCGGCCTCTTCAAGGCTGTCGACAAGTTCGATTGGACCAAGGGATACAAATTTTCCACATACGCCACCTGGTGGATCAGGCAGGCGATCACCCGCGCGTTGGCCGACCAGAGCCGAACCATCCGCGTGCCGGTGCACATGGTAGAGACCATTGCCAAGTACAAGCAGGTCGTCCGCCGACTGTCCCAGGATCTGGGACGAGACCCTCTCGCCGACGAGATCGCGACCGAGATGGGGCTTGAGGTGGAGAAGGTGTATCAGATCGAGAAAATCGACCAGGACACCGTGTCCCTCGAGTCACCTGTCGGCGACGACGGCGATGACGGTAAATCGACCCTTGGCGACTTCCTCTCTGATGACAAGATTTTGTCGCCGGATCAGGAATCGTCTCGCCGCATCCTCTCGGATCAGGTGAAGGCGATCCTCGACGACCTCTCGCCGAAGGAGCGAAAGATCCTCGAGATGCGACACGGCTTGAACGACGGCATCACCCACACCCTCGAGGAGGTGGGCAAGGAGTTCGGCGTCACCCGCGAGCGCATCAGGCAGATCGAGGCGAAGGCGCACGAGAAGATCAGGCAGCACGAGAGGGTGAATCAGCTGAAGAACTACTAGGTAGTTTTCCTCCGCCCTCGCACCGGGCACGCGTATTCGCCTGGTGGCGAATCGCTCTGCTCGGCCCGTCGGCCTGCGCAGGGCCCTCTCTTGGGCGGAGGGAAACTCCTGTAGTCCACATCGTGTTTTGCAAAAGCAAAAGCCGCCAAACTGGCGGCTTTTGCTTTATTACAGTGAATATTCTATGCTGGTCACAAACCAAAACCTGTTCTATATGCTAATACTGAATATTTGTATGCCGAAGAGGGGGTCTCTAAAAGGGAGTCCCTCGACTCTTGCCAGGAACCTCAATGCCTATTCCCCTAAGGAGTGGAAGAGCTTCTTTGATGGTGTCACCCGAAGGGGCGAATCGAGAAGGATGCGTGAAGCCCGTGCAAGAGCAAGAGTCCAAAGACGTTTTGTATGATAGGCAAGCCACCGATAGGGTGGCTTTTTGTTGTCTAAAAAAGAAAACCCGCATCGGCTGGCGATGCGGGCTTGGGGCAGAGGGCTTCAGTAGTCCTCGATTTTTGGTGTTCCGAAGATAAGGAACATGACGGCGAAGAAGAACATGATCACAGGGGCTTGGATGAGTATCTTTGCCGTCTCGAGGTATTCCTCGGCCTTGCTCATGGGGCGAAGTGCGGTGTTCATTGGGTGGGTAAGGGGAAGGAGCGGGGTTCCTTAAAATAATACCCCGAAAATGTCATCTGTCAATGTTCCACATTGCTCGACATGCATAGAATAAACACCTCAATCAATTGAGGTGTTTATTCTTGCCCTGCGTAAAGGTGAAAGGTCGGTGCTGCTTAGCCGAGACTACTTTACCGCTATGAGCTGAACCTCGAAGACGAGGGTCGAGTTCGGCGGAATGAGGTTTCCGGCGCCGCGGGCTCCATAGCCGAGGTCAGGAGAGATGACGAGCCTTCGCGTGCCGCCCACCTTCATGCCCTGTATTCCGAGGTCCCAGCCCTGGATCACCTGGCCCACGCCGAGGGTGAACTCGAACGGCTGCCCGCGATCAACCGAGCTGTCAAACTTGGTCCCGTTCACGAGGGTTCCGACATAGTGCGCCTGAATCGTCTGTCCGGCCTTTGCCTCCGCTCCGGTGCCCACCTTCTCGTCATAGATCTCGAGGCCTGGGGTCTTTGATGTGTTCTGCATGGTTGTTATTGTTGCTGTTTCTGATGATGATTCTGTCGTTGATCCCGTCGTCGAAGCGTTTACGTCTATTTGGGTGGTTGGGGTCTGGCCTGCCGGGGTGATCGTGCCCTTAAGCGTCTTCCAGATTGCCCCGCCGAAGAAGAGTATCGCGGCGGCGACGAGCGCGACGGCCACGGCTACCCACTCTCGTGTCTTTAATGTTCTCATTATGGTGTTTTAGCTAATACCGCACCATTGTACTATAATGACAGCCATACAATCCATAGTAAGCAAGTATAAAGACACATGCTCAAGAATATTTGGAACAAGCCCCTCGATCATACCAACTTCTCGCGCGAGAAGCTCAAGAACGATGCCCGCAGGCGCATGGCAACCATAAACAGCGAGTTCCGTCACACCTTCAAGTTCCTTCTGAGTTATCCCCGTTCGGTAACCGTCTTCGGATCGGCAAGGTTCACCGAGGACCATCCGTGCTATGAGAGGGCCCGCGCTTTGGCGTCCCGCATATCGAAGGAGACGGGCTACGCCATCGTATCTGGCGGCGGCGGGGGAATCATGGAGGCCGCCAATCGCGGCGCCTTCGAGGCCGGCGGCAAGTCTATCGGCATGAACATCATCCTCCCTCACGAGCAGAAGCTCAACCAGTACGTCACTGCCAATATTCGCTTTTATTACTTTTTCATCAGGAAGGTCGCGCTCTCGTTCTCGGCCGAGGCGTACATATTCTTTCCGGGAGGATTCGGCACCATGGACGAATTTTTCGAGATCATAACCCTCATGCAGACGAGGAAGATCGCTCAGGCGCCCATCATCTGCGTCGGCACCGAGTTCTGGGGCAGCGTCATGAAGCTCATCGGCACCATGCGAGACGACTTCAAGACCATATCGCCGGGAGACGAGAACATATTCAAGATAGTCGAGGACGATGCCGAGGTCATTCGCCTCATCAAGGAGACCCCGCTCAGGAAGATATAGCCGATGAAGAAGCCTATTGAATTTGCTGTCGTCAAAAAGCTCGAGGGCACGCTCGGCAGGGCGGGCGTCATTCGCACGCCGCATGGCGATATAGAGACGCCCGCCTTCATTGCCGTCGGAACCAAGGCAAGCGTCCGCGGCCTGACCACCGACATGCTCCTTGAGCTCGGCGCGCCCGCGGTTCTCGCTAACACCTACCACCTCTACATGCAGCCAGGCGAGGCGCGCGTCAGGGCCATGGGGGGCCTTCACAAGATGATGGGCTGGACGGGCCCGACCTTCACTGACTCCGGTGGATTCCAGGTGTTCTCGCTCGGCGCGGGATACGGCTCAAACGTCTCCAAGATAATCAAGGATGCACCCGTTGTGCCGCTGCTCCGCCAGAAGGAAGACGAAGCCGAGGATCGGCAGCCCAAGCTCGTCGAGATCGATTATGACGGCGCGGCGTTCAAGTCGCCGCATGACGGCTCGATACATTACATCACTCCCGAGCGCTCGATGGAGATTCAGCACACCATCGCCGCGGACATCATCTTTGCCTTTGACGAGTGCACCTCGCCGTCCGAGCCGCGATCTTATCAGCGTGAGGCCCTCGACCGCACCCATCGCTGGGGCAAGCGATCGCTCGAATATCATAGGTCAAAGCCTATCAGCGAGGTCCAGGCCCTCTTTGGCGTGGTTCAGGGCGGACGTTTTGAGGACCTGCGCAAGGAAAGTGCCGAAGTCATCGGCGCAATGGATTTCGACGGCTTCGGCATCGGCGGATCGTTTGCAAAGGAGGACATGTCGACGGCCGTGAAGTGGGTGAACGAGATCCTGCCGGAAGGGAAGCCTCGACACTTGCTCGGCATCGGCGAGCCCGAGGATCTGTTCATGGGCGTCGAGAATGGCTGTGACACCTTTGACTGCGTGGCCCCGACGAGACTTGGACGACACGGAACCATTTATACCCGCGACGGAAAAATCCACATTGGCAACGCCCAGTTCCAGGACGACATGAGCGTGCTTGACCCAGGCTGCGGCTGCTATGCCTGCAGGAAAGGGTATACCCGCGCGTATATAGGTCATCTCTATAAATCCCGCGAGATGGTCGGTCCGATGCTCTGCTCGATTCACAATCTCTATTTCATAATCAATCTGGTCAAGGAAATCAGGGCGTCCATCATCGATGGCACCTTCATGTCGCTCAAGAAGGCTTTTTTGGAGAGGTATCTGGCATCTGTGGCTAACGCGGACGCTGTGCCCCGGTAGGTCTTGCGTAAAGGTATAAAGAGGTGTATAATACACAGGTAGTCGAAGCTTGATAAAAGAGCCCCTCACACAGGGAGCTCCGTTTTTATTAAGCGCCGCTCTTTCCCAAATAACAACAACGTCAGTCAAAACAAAGGAAGGCATATGCCACACAGATCAGCAAGGTTTCTAGAGAAGGACCCAACACCCTATCCAGTCATTCTCAACAGGGTCAACAAAGGTGTCGAGGTTCCCCGACTCGTCTTTAGGAGCAATCTGAGCTTTGATCGCTCTAATTGCGTCAGGAATCCCTCCGTCAGCAAAAAGGGGTTTGTCATCTTTGGCCGTAGTCAGGAGATTCGGGTCTTCTGGCACGAGGATAGGGAGGTTTGGTCAGATGAGGAACCTGAGACCCATAAGACCCTTCAGACCAAGCGAAAGACCCCTCGTCGAGAGGAGGAGATCGTCCCGTCAGGAATCATATTCAGGGACTATCACCCTCTAAGGGAGGACTGAGATTTGCAGGCCCCGCGATTCCGAATCGCGGGGCCTTTTATTTTCCGACGACACGTTGCCTTGCCGATAATTATGGTTTATCATTGCTGGGCAATGAAAAATATCTGCGCCAAGCGTGATTACGCCTACATCTGTCCACGAACGATCGTTCGAGGGTTCAGTTGTGATTGTGCGCGATAGCTTTAGAAGCTTCTCATCATCAAAACCGAGTCCTTGAACAAGGGGCTCGGTTTTCAGTTGGTACACGGAACAGTTCTTTAGATAACCTCAACACAATAAAGGAAACACACATGTCGTCTCATGGTTCGTTGTTCGCCAACAGGCGTTGCGAGATAGCCCTGACCGGCCCATTCAAATTTGGGCAGGTCTGCTTTCGGAGAAATGCTGACAATCCAGGCGTGATTGAGAAGCTCTTCTATGACAAAGGCGGGATGGAGCGTGGGCCTCACTCCGAAGGGGGTCAGGTCTATGAAAATCATCCAGGCTTCGTGTCCCTCGAGGAGTTCAGGGTCCGCAAGGAGGGCAGGTCTCGTCACTGGAGAAAGGCCCGCGGCAAGGCCGATTTCCTCGAGCGGCATGCCTGCCCTTCGGTGCTTAGGGGGCGTCACCCTGATTCGCTGTATTACGATGGGTGCCACCCTCACGCTTGCGCCTGAGGTTGGCGGCATCGCTCAGGGCCCCGTACTCGTTACGGGGCCTTTTCTTGTGTCGCGCGCACGGTGTTCTCGACCTGCTCTGTCCAGGCATTAAAAAATCCGCAGGTGGTGAGTCTGCGGATCGTGTGGTTCAGGGGCGTAGTCTTGAGTTTATGCGCATATAGGGTTTGTAGTCCCTGTACTCCTTTGCGCGGCCCGGATCTGCGAGTATCGCATTGTCCTCGGGCTTCGCGTGCGCGGTGCCGACCCTCTTGAGGGCGGTCTCGTATTCGAAGACTTGTTCCATCACCGTCCTGGGCTTTGGCGCCTGTGTGGTCGGGATCGGTTTCCGGTACACGCCGGCCTTCTCGGTCAGGCGATACTCGTGCTCGTATCCCGGGGTCTCGGTCTTATCGAGGAATCCCTCGGACCAGAGCCTCTCGAGTATCTTGTGGATCTCGTCCCTGCGCGGCGCGTCCTGCCCCTCATATGTCTTGAAGAAATTGCTCCAAGCCTCACTGATTCCAAACCAGTGATGCCTAAAGCACTCCTCGAGGCCTTTGATCATCAGTGTTTGTTTCAGCATGTGTGGTTCCTCCGCATTGATTTCTATCACCCTTGGCCTTTGTGGTCAATCGAGGCAATGGTATAGTGTTTTCACCATGGCAACGCCTTTCAAAGTGATAAACGAGTTCAGTCCCGCGGGCGACCAGCCAAAGGCCATACAGGCCCTCGTCAAAGGGGTGCGCGCCGGCATGGCCCATCAGACCCTCCTCGGCGTCACGGGCTCGGGAAAGACCTTTACCTGTGCCAATGTCATTGCCGAGATAGGCAAGCCGACCCTTGTCATCGCTCACAACAAGACTCTGGCCGCCCAGCTCGCCCAAGAGTACAAGGAATTCTTCCCGAACAACGCCGTTCACTATTTCGTCTCGTACTATGACTACTATCAGCCCGAGGCGTACATGCCCGTGACCGATACCTATATAGAGAAGGAGGCGATGATCAATGTCGAGATCGAGCGCCTCCGTCACGCGTCGACTCAGGCCCTTCTCACGCGAAAGGACGTCATCATCGTGGCGTCCGTCTCCTGCATCTACGGCCTTGGATCGCCGAAGGAGTACGAGAAGGTGAACATGAAGATAGAGAGGGGGATGAAGGCTGATAGGTCCGAGTTCCTCCGCCGCCTCATCGACATACACTTCGAGCGCACTAACGCCGATCTCGAACCGGGACTGTTCCGTGCCGTGGGCAACTCGATCGAGATCATGCCCGTGAACGAGAAAATGATATATCGCATAGGGTTCGCGGACGGAGTCATCTCGAACATTGACTTCATCGACGGCATCACCCGCTCGATTGCCAAATCGGTCGACGTGTTTTTCCTCTTCCCAGCCAAGCACTTCATCACCGACAAGGCACAGGCCGAGAAGGCGTTTAAGACCATCAAGGCCGAGCTCGAGACGCGTTTGGCCGAGCTGACCGCCGGGGGAAAGAACCTCGAGGCCGAGCGCCTGAAGCGCCGAACCAATTACGACCTCGCCATGATTCGCGAGGTGGGGTACACGAACGGCATCGAGAACTATTCGAGACACTTCTCGGGTCAGAAGGCGGGACAGCCGCCCGAGACGCTTCTCTCGTATTTCCCGCACAAGGCCGACGGCACGCCCGACTTCCTCACCATCATCGATGAGTCGCATGTCACCGTGCCGCAGATAAACGGCATGTATGCGGGCGACCAGTCGCGCAAGAACACCCTCGTCGAGTTCGGCTTCCGTCTGCCGTCCGCAAAGGACAATCGTCCTTTGAAGTTCGACGAGTTCCAGAAGCGCATCGGACAGGTCATCTACACCACGGCCACGCCTTCGGCATACGAGAGGGAAGTCAGCGCCGAATCGGCCGGCGGTCAGATAGTCGAGCAGGTCATCCGACCGACGGGACTCATCGACCCAGTCATCGTCATAAAGCCTGTCGTCGAGAAGGGCGCCTTCAAGGGCCAGATTGCCGATTCCATAGAGGAGGCCCAGAAGACTATCAAGGCCGGCTTCCGCGTCATCTGCACGACACTGACCAAGAAGATGGCCGAGGACCTCACCGACTATCTCAAGGAGAAGGGCATCAAGGCCGAATATTTGCATAGCGACATCAAGACCATCGAGCGCATCGAGATACTGACCGAGTTCCGCCGCGGAAAGTTCGACGTCATCGTCGGTGTGAATCTCTTGCGGGAGGGCCTCGACCTGCCCGAGGTGGCCCTCATCTGCATATTGGACGCCGACAAGGAGGGCTTCCTGCGCTCGGAAACCTCGCTCATTCAGATCATCGGTCGCGCCGCGCGAAACGTAGAGGGTCGCGTCATCATCTATGCCGATCACATCACCGGTTCGATCGAGAGGGCGATAAAGGAAACCGATCGTCGTCGCGCCATACAGGTCGCTTATAACACGAAGCACGGCATCACCCCGAAGACCATCATAAAGAAGATTCAGGACATCACCGACCAGATGCAGAGCGAGCACAAGAAGGCGGTCAACGCTCAGTTGAAGATCGACGAGGCCCTGTTCGACAAGGATCCGAAGAGGCTGATCAAGGATAAGGAGAGTCAGATGAACGAGGCGGTGAAGGTCCTCGACTTCGAGACTGCGGCATTATTGCGTGACGAGCTGGTGGGGCTTCAGGAGAAGATGGGGAAACTGGCCGAGAAAAAGGCTGGAGACAAGAAGGTTAAAGACGTCGAGGTGAAGGGGAAAAGGGCGAGATAAGCCTGGGGGGCTTTCTATGGTTGTTGACAATACACCTGTTTAGGTGGTATAATCATAAGCAGATAGTTTGTGGGTAGGAATGGGTGTGCGAATTTATCGTGCGTCTATCACTGCTCAGTCAACTATACAAAATGTCCGTTCTTTTACATGAAAACACTGCTTCAATTCTTAGTCTTCGTGGCTTTCGCCGCTGTGGGGAACGCTCAATTCACTGGATTATACGTCACGAGCTCCTCCGGGAGTTTGGTCGGCCAAGGGCTGAGCGACTTCATCCCTGGCGTCGTGTTCGGTAATTCGGAGGACGGGCGCCTGAAGGTCGGGTTGGGTGAGTATAGCGAGCTTCTCGACGCTATTCTCGCGCATTGGGGCGTCACTGTGGATTTTGCCTCGGTAACTCCTGTGATCGGGCAAGCGTATGCCGTCACAGATTTTCAGACATCTCTGTTCGATTCTGTCGGGCAGCCTAAGCCGGCCCTGAATATCGAAAGATTGCAATTCGACAGATGGGGTCTGCCGGAAAGATGGGTGTCGCCGGATTTCGTGACCGGGAGCTATAAAGTCATCGCATATGAGGTCGATGATCAGGGAAATTTACTTTCCGGGGCGATCGATGTGCTTCAATACGAGGGGTCTACGCCTCAATTCACGTTCGCGTCATGGCGCATGAATTCCGACATTCCCTTCACGGCGAGCACCATCCCCGAACCCTCGACTTACGCTATGATTGCCGGGTTAGGCATTCTCGGCTTCGTCGTCTGGAAGCGACGCAAGCCCTTCTCAACAAGCAGTGTTTCTGTCGGTTAACGATTTGGTGTCCGCGACATCGAATCAAAATCCCCACGACTTCAGGTCGGCGGGGATTTTTAATACGTGAATAAATAAAAGATAAAATTGGGTCTTGTTGAAATGGCCCCCGCGTTGATACAGTGTGTCGATGCGAATGGGGATTCCATTTAATGAACATGGCAAGACATCCATATCGGATGAGTCGTTTCGACGCGTCTCTCAAAGGGCGGAAGAGTCATATGGAAAGAGGCCTGAGGCGGGTTTGTCCATATTTTAAGGAGGGCGTCCATCTAAATGCAGAAGGGTTTTTCACGAAGGGAATCCAGAGGTCGATTGAGCACGAAAAAACCGCCCAAAGGCGGTGTTTTCGTGGCACTTGGCTACAGTTTGATATAACCGTGAGAGAGCCGAAGCCCTCACAAGCGCCAGTGGAAATGTAGCATCGCTCGCATCGCCCCGCAAGTCTCTGCTAGAATGGTCCCATGAAAAGACAACTGGTGATAATCCACGGCGGCGACTTCTTCGATACGAGAGCAGAATTCGTCGAGGACCTCAGGAAATCCGAGGTATCGAAGGATGATTTCCTGTTTGACGGCACTATGGGGTGGAAGGACGCCCTCGCGGACGAACTTTCCGGCGATGGCTTCGAGGTGTTCATGCCAACCATGCCGAACAGGCTCGATGCCAAATACGCCGAATGGAAGATCTGGTTCGAGAGGATGGTGCCGTTCCTGCATGACGGGGTAGTACTGGTAGGGCACTCACTTGGCGGGATATTCCTGGCGAGATATCTGAGCGAGAACGATCTCGGCGTGAGGGCCTCTGCCGTCTTCCTCGTTGCCGCGCCGTATTTCGAGAAGGGTACCCGCAAGGCGAACAAGGCGGGATTCTCGGTGGGGAACCTGGCAAGGCTTGGTGCCCAGGCCGAGAGGATTTTTATACTGCACAGTAAGGACGACCCCATCATGCCCTTCGTCCACGCCGAGAGATATCATCGGGCACTGCCACATTCCGTGTTCGTCCAATTCAAGGACAGGCACCATTTCATAGGCGGAAAGTTTCCAGAGATCATGAAGATGATCAGAAAGGTCGGTTAGTTTTTTGTGCGTGGTATACTTTTTGTATGAGAAGGTATCTTGTGTTTAGCGTCCTTGCGGCAGTCGTGTTTCTACAGGGCGTTCTCGCCCTGCCCGCTCTCGCCGCCGACAGTCCTCAGGAGATAAACGCCCGGATACTGCCTACGATGTGGTACTCGACCCTTTCGGTTAGGGATGGCGATTCCCTGGTTGTGTATGGAGGAGTGCAGAACAACTCCGGCACGTCATTTTCCGGCACGGCGGTATTTTATGTCGATGGCGCAGAGTTCGGCAGGGTGTCCTATTCCTCGCCATCGGAAAGCCTTAGGGAGATCAGCGTCAGGTGGAAGGCGTCGGCGGGAATTCACTCATTTCAGATAAAGGCGGTCACGGGCCTTTCGAAGGATTTCAGGCTGATCTCCTATGAGAGCGACGTTTCGCGCCTGACCATAGACAGCAGCCTGACGGCTGCGCAGATAAAGGATGCTGCGGTGGGCGCGGTATCGTCGGCTGTGTCCAAGGTCGTGTCTTCTGTCCTCTCCTCGGGCTCTGACATCGCGAGCGGCGCCTCGGCCGCAGCCGTGGACAAGCTTCAGTCTGCCAAGGACTCCCTCGTCACCCGCAAAGGATCGGTCGGACCGTCGGGGTCCGTGCTCGGAACCACCACCTCAAAGGTGGCCGCCGAGGGGCTCGGCGTCCTCCAGTTTCTCCTCGTTCATTGGGGCTGGACGCTCATCGCTCTCGTGGCGATCGTCGCCTTGGTGTGGCTCCGACGAAGACGCTCGGGTTCCGTTGGGGATTTTGAGTAGTTGGTGCCGTTCGGCGGCTGTTATATACTTGACCCATGAACGAAAACTCATTGAAGGGTATGAAGATCGTATGGATCGAGGATGACAAGTTCCTCGGCAAGATGATTACCAAGAGGTTCGCGCCGACCGGTGCTGACCTCGTGCAGGTGACTGACGGCGCCGTCGCCTTTGACGCGGTAAGGGACAACAAGCCAGACATCATCATGCTCGACCTTCTCCTTCCGAACGTCGATGGCTTCGAGGTCCTCCGCAGGATAAAGGCGGACGAGGCGACCAGGGACATCCCCGTTATCGTCCTTTCCAATCTTGGACAGAAAGACGAGGTGGCTCGCATAAGGGAGCTTGGCGTCGATAAATTCTTCGTCAAGGCATCAATAGGCCTCGACGGCATCATTCCCGAGATACTGAGGATCGTGGGGCATAAGATACTCTAAAGTCTTTATCTTTCCTTTATCTCTGGTATAGTGTCCATGCGATAACTCATATACAACCCCTAGGCGCAGGCCCAGGGCTCTCGTGCTATATGGGTATTCAAGCCTTACACAATCATCATGTCAGCAACAAAAAAGCCATCGCATTCGCCCGCCCACCCGCATCCAGGCGCGAAGACCGACTTCAATCCAGGGGCAGACAAGCTCGTGGTGAAGGGCGCGCGCACCCATAACCTGAAGAACATCACCGTCGAGATGCCCCGCAACAAAATGGTGGTATTCACGGGCCTCTCGGGCTCCGGAAAATCATCGCTTGCATTCGACACAATCTTCGCCGAGGGCCAGCGCCGCTACGTCGAGTCCCTCTCGTCGTATGCCCGCCAGTTCCTTCGTCAGATGCAGAAACCTGACGTGGACGAGATTTCAGGCCTCTCGCCGGCCATTTCAATCGACCAGAAGTCTCGCTCGAGCAATCCTCGCTCTACCGTCGCGACCATAACCGAGATATACGACTATCTCCGCGTGCTCTTCGCGCGCATCGGACACCCGCACTGCCTCGTCTGCGATCGCGAGATAAAGCGCCTCTCGAACGAGGAGATTCTGGATACCATCATCGAGAGTGTCACCCACGTGAAGACCGAGGATCACGGCACCAAGGTCATGGGCGTCGCCATCGACAAGGCCAAGGTACGCATCTTCGCCCCGGTCGTCGTCGGACGCAAGGGCGAGTACTATCAGATGCTCTATGACTATCTGGGCAAGGGATACGAGAACGCCAAGGTGGACGGCGTCATGAAGAAGCTTCGCGAGCGCGTGGACCTTGAGAAGAACAAGAAGCACGACATCGACATACTGATTGACGAGTTCTACGTGAGCGAATTCAAGAAGGACGCCAAGGCCATACGCGAGCGACTCTCCGAGGCCGTCGAGCGTGCCATTCACGAGACGGGCGGACTGCTCAAGATCGAGAATCCCCTGGGCGAGAAGCTCATGTCGGTCAAGTTCATGTGCCCATACGACGGATACGCCTATCCCGAGGTCGAGCCGCGACTGTTCTCCTTCAACTCACCCTACGGCGCCTGCCCGGCCTGTAACGGACTTGGCACCAAGCATATCTTCGGCGACGAGCCGTGCGAGACCTGCAAGGGCGCAAGACTACGCGAGGAGGCCTTGCACGTCCTCATCGACGGCAAGTCCATCGTCGACGTCACTCGTATGTCCATCACCGACGCGGCGGGATATTTCGATACCCTCAAGATTTCCGATAAGGAGAAGACCATTGCCAAGGCGGTGTTCCGCGAGATCGAGGCACGCCTCAAGTTCATGCTCGACGTGGGCATCGACTATCTCACCCTCGACCGCAGGGCCCACACCCTGTCGGGAGGCGAGGCTCAGCGCATCAGGCTCGCGTCACAGCTTGGCTCGGGACTTGTCGGCGCCCTGTACGTGCTCGACGAGCCGACCATCGGCCTTCATCAGCGCGACAATGACCGCCTCATCAAGACACTCCTCAACCTGCGCGACCTGGGAAACACCATCCTGGTCGTCGAGCATGACGAGGACACCATCTTTGCCGCGGACTATATTGTGGACATCGGCCCCAGGGCGGGCATTCACGGCGGAAACGTCGTGGTGGCTGGATGGCTCGAGCCCCTTCTCACCGCCAAGACCAATCCGTCCAACTCCCTGACCCTCTCATACCTGCGAGGCGAGACTCGTATCGAAATTCCGTCTGCCCGCCGAAACCAGGACAAGGGCAAGCTCATGATACGCGGAGGCAAGATATTCAACGTGAAGAACCTCGACGCCGATATTCCCCTGGGCAAGCTGGTCACCATCACTGGTGTCTCGGGTTCGGGCAAGTCATCTTTCCTCTATGAGATCGTGCATAAGAACCTGCAGGGCAGGCTCGAGAAGCGACACCGCACGAATGAGGTGTTCAATGCAAAGTCTTTCTCGGGAAGCGAGTACATAAGCCGCACCATTCTCATTGACCAGTCGCCGATCGGCCGAACCCCGCGATCGAATCCTGCCACCTATACCGGCGCATGGACCTTCATTCGCGATATGTTCGCAGAGTCCACCGAGGCGCGAGCCCGAGGCTGGAAGTCGAACAGGTTCTCCTTCAACGTGAAGGGCGGCCGCTGTGAGGCCTGTCAGGGAAACGGCGAGATAGCCGTCGAGATGCACTTCCTGCCGACCGTGTACGTCCCGTGCGAGGTCTGTCAGGGCAAGCGATTCACCAAGGAGACCCTTGAGGTCGAGTACAAGGGCAAGAACGTCTTTGAGGTGCTCCAGATGACCGTCGAGGAGGCGCTAGCTTTCTTCGAGAGCATTCCCGCCATTCATGACCGTCTGAAGACGTTGTCAGACGTGGGTCTCGGATATCTCGAGCTAGGTCAGTCTGCCACGACATTGTC
>JBAZUA010000003.1:0-169511 GCA_041661645.1 Minisyncoccota bacterium
CCTCGCCTCACATGCTATGGTTAATTCCATGGCATTTGCATGTATATATGGCGCACAAAATCATCTGCTCAAGGCACATCTCGTATCGATCGAGGTCGACCTTTCGAGGGGCCTCCATGCCTTCTCGATCGTCGGGTTGCCAAACAAGGCGGTCGAGGAATCAAGGGACAGGGTATCTGCGGCAATAAAGAATTCCGGCCTCAAGTCGCCCAAGCAGACGAACATGAAGATAACCGTATCTCTTGCCCCCGCAGACCTCAGAAAGGAAGGGCCCGCCTTTGATCTGCCGATAGCCGTGGGATATCTCCTTGCCTCAGGGGGAGTTGACTTTGATTCAAAAGAGAAACTGTTCGCGGGTGAACTCTCTCTTGATGGAGGGGTGCGGCCGATTAGAGGGGCGCTCTCATTTGCCCAGATGGCGCTTGAAAAGGGAATCCGTGACATATATGTTCCCCTGGAAAACGCCTCCGAGGCGGCGCTCATAGACGGAGTGAGCGTATTCGGAGTCTCTGATCTCAGGCAACTGATAGAACACCTTGAGGGTAGAAAACTAATTATCAGAAACCTCCGGACAAAAATTCCCGCCAGTGACGACATCGACACAATAAGCCTCGATGACATAGTCGGACAGGATGCCGCAAAGAGGGGACTAGTCATAGCAGCTGCAGGGGGTCACAACATAGCCCTCTTTGGACCGCCGGGGACGGGAAAGACAATGCTCGCCCGAGCGCTTCAAAGCATCCTGCCGCCGCTTTCCTTCGACGAGAGCCTGGAGGTCACGGCGATATATTCCGCGGCGGGACACCTTAGGGGAAGCGTCATGACACGGCCTCCCGTCAGGTCGCCCCACCACACGGCCTCCCGAGTCTCTCTCGTAGGGGGAGGATCACCACCAAAGCCCGGCGAAGCGACGCTCGCGCATCGGGGCATACTATTTCTCGATGAGTTCCCCGAATTCGATCGCGGGGCCATCGAAGCCCTCAGGCAGCCGATCGAGGACAAGGTTGTCTCGATAGCGCGGTCAGACAAATCATGCGAGTTCCCGGCACGATTCATGCTGGTGGCCGCCCTGAATCCCTGCCCCTGCGGAAACAGCGGCGTCAGGGGAAAGACCTGCCTCTGTACGCCAAAAGACATCAGCCGTTATGGGCAAAAGCTCTCTGGACCCATCGTGGACCGCATAGACATGTGGATAGAGGTGTCCAAGACGGATCACGAGAAACTCGCCATCAAGAAAACTTCGAACGCCGAGACCATGTCGACAATCGCCCTGGTGAAGAAAGCAAGGGCGAGACAGGCCAAAAGATACGCGACGCTGAACATGAGCCTCAACAGCGATGTGGTAGTCAGAGACTTCATAGACAGACTCATGCTCTCAAGGGAGGCCGAGGCAATTCTTCAAAAGGCCGCGCGGGCGCATGACCTGTCGGGGCGTGGATACCATCGCGTGATAAAGCTTGCGCGAACCATCGCGGACATAGATGGAAGCGAGGAAATAAAAACGCCCCACATACTTGAGGCGTTCCAATATAGAAAGAGGGGCTAGAAAGGGTTGGCGGCGCCTCTCACTTCGAAATGAACGTGAGGTCCTGTGGACTTTCCGGTTGATCCGAGGAGGGCTATGGTGTCGCCCTTGGCAACAGCCTGGCCCTGAGAGACAAGAACCCTGCTTACATGGGCATAGAGGGTCTGGGTTCCGTTAGGGTGGGAAATAACGACATATGAGCCATATCCCCCATTGTAGCCGCCCGAGCGCGCGATTATCACAACACCGTCGGCAGAGGCATGAATTGGAGTGCCTATAGAGGCACCGATATCAATGCCATTGTTGCCGTGAAGACCCTGGGTTCGAACCCCTCCGTCTACAGGTCTAACATAATAGCCCTTGTAGAGGGGGCCGCCAGCGTTTCGAAGCGGAGAGGTAACCCCCTTGCCTGACGAAATCGATGAGGTAGCCTGAATTTCGCCGTCAGGAATGAGAACCGTCGACCCGACGGCAAGGATGTCCCCAGACCTGAATCCATTATAGTCAATGATTTCATCCATATCCGCCTTAAACTTGGTGGCGATCGATCGAATGGTCTCACCCTTGGTAACCGTGTGGGATATTCCCGTTATTGGCAATATGACGAGTTCATCCCCTTCATGAATAGAGCCCCTGCCTATGTCGTTCGCCCAAACGATGGTGTTAACGGACACGCCGAACATCTTGGCTATCTGAGAAAGAGAGTCGCCAGACCTAACAACGTACAGGCTAATTTGAGTTGATTTCGGCTCGACGATATCCACCCGAGTCCCCGTGACGCCGGAAGCCTGGACGAGGGCACTGCCGTCAACGATGGTTATGTCTACGCTGTTGGTGGCATTTGGGTTGAGCTGAGACTGAAGAAGCGGCATGTTCTGGGAAGTAAGCATAGTTATGTCCGCACTTGCCTGCTTGTTTGACACCAAGTCTCCCATAAATGAAAAAATGCCTGCGTTGGCTGCGAAAGGCATTGAAACACCCCCAAAAACGAAAAGAAACTTTACTGTGTAAAGCGCCTTGTTAAGCCAGATTTTGGACTCGCTGCCCTCCTTTCTGGAGTTACGGGCAGAAGCTATGTGACGGGTCTTGAAAATAGGGGTCATTTATCCGGAAATTGCGGTGTGTTTTCTATGAATTTGGCTCTACTGAGCCATTTATAGAAACATCTGAATGCGGCGTCCTCTTACTATACCCGCATGCCACCGTAAGTCAACGACCACTTATCCCCCATGCTAGAATGTCTCCTGTGACTTACATACAAGACCTAAACGACAAACAGAGGGAGGCTTTGGATAAAACCGAGGGGCCGATGCTTATTTTAGCTGGGGCGGGGGCAGGAAAGACCAAGACCATCACCTATCGAATACTCCATTTAGTCAAAAAGGGAGTTCGACCCGACCAGATACTCGCCATCACCTTCACCAACAAGGCTGCCAAGGAGATGCGAGAGCGAGTGTTCAAATTGATGGAGAAAGACTCCGAAATAAATATGCCAATCTCGTTCAACGAGAGGCCGTTTTTGAGCACCTTTCACTCTCTTGGCGTCCATATTATCCGCGAGAATGCCCAGAAATTCGGCCTCACTCGCCACTTCACCATATTCGACCGAAGCGACTCGAAAAGGGCTGTCAAAAATGCCATCGAGGAAATAAATCTCGACCCAAAACAGTATGAGCCGAACACCATCCTCTCCATCATCTCGAGGGAAAAGGGGAATGCCGTCACCCTAGAGGAATTCGCCAAGACCGTCGGCAACGAATATATGCGCGAGATCATATATAAGGTATGGCAAAAGTACGAGCTGGCCCTGAGAAAGGAAAAGGCCCTCGACTTCGACGACCTACTGCTCAAATCGATGGAACTGCTCAAGAACGATGAGGCTGTCAGGGCCCACTACCAAAACGTCTGGCATTACGTGCACATCGACGAGTATCAAGACACCAACAAGGTTCAGTATTCGATGGCAAAGCTCATCGCCGGCGAGCGACGCAACATCTGCGTGGTGGGAGACGTGGACCAGAACATCTACAGCTGGAGGGGTGCGGACATAAAGAACATACTGAACTTCGAAAAGGACTTTCCTGGATCGGTCATGGTCATGCTCGAGGAGAACTATCGCTCGACCCAGACCATACTCGAGGTCGCCAACCACATCATCAAGAAGAACAAGAATCGCTTCGACAAGAATCTCTTCACCCGAAACGGGGAAGGGGAAAAGATATCCCTCTATCAGGCCTTCGACGAGAACGACGAGGCGCGATTCGCCGCCGAGAAGATACAAGAGCTCATCAAGAACGGCACTGACCCGCGCGAGATCGCCATTCTGTATCGCGCGAACTTCCAGTCCCGCGCGCTCGAGGAGGCAATGCTCTCCCGCGGCGTCGCCTATCAGGTGCTCGGCACGAAATTCTTTGATCGAAAGGAGGTCAAAGACGTGCTCTGCTTTATCCGTGGCGCGCTTAACCGAGACTCTCTGTCTGACCTCATGCGCATCATCAATGTCCCGCCACGAGGCCTCGGCAAGGCGAGCATCGCCAAGATATTCTCGGGCATGATAGACGGCATGTCCCCGTCACATCAGGAAAAGTGGCGTCAGTTCTCGAGCCTGCTCGACTCAATCAAGCAGAAGGCGGAGACAGAGAAGGCCTCCGAGCTGGTCAAATTCGTGCTCAAGGCGACGGGACTCGAGGATAGCTTTAAGAGCGACGGCACCGAGGAGGGGCTGGAGCGCCTCGAGAACGTGCGAGAGCTCGCCACGCTTGCCACCAAATATGACTTCATGATACCGGGCGAGGGAGTCACCAAGTTGCTTGAAGATGCCGCGCTCGCGAGCGATCAGGACGAGATGGAGGAGGAGAATCACGCGGCACGACTCATGACCGTACATGCCTCGAAAGGGCTCGAATTCGAATACGTATTCATCGTCGGACTCGAGCAGGACCTCTTCCCGCACAAGGCCATGGGGTCGAAGGGGGACAAGAAGGACGACGAGGAGGAGCGCCGGCTCTTCTATGTGGCCCTGACTCGCGCCAAGAAGAAGATTTTCCTGTCGCACGCGTCAATCCGAACCATATTCGGACAGCGACAGGTGGCGGTGCCGTCGGAATTCGTCTTTGACATTCCCGAGGCCCACATCGAGGAGAATGTAAGGACGACGGGTGGCGGAAAGGTGATATATTTCGACATTTGATATAAGCTAGGCCCACATGGCATTCGCAAAGAAATCATTGGGGCAGAACTTCCTCATCTCTCCTGGCATAGTGGAAAGAATCGCCGAGGCGGGGGACATACAAAAAGGCGAGACCGTCATCGAGATCGGCCCGGGAAAGGGCGTGCTCACGGCGGCGCTGTTGCGAGCGGGCGCAAAGGTCAAGGCGATAGAGAAGGACGATCGTCTCATACCGTTCCTCGATGAGTTGTTTAAGAAGGAGGCGACAAGAGGGGACTTCGAGCTCTTTCACGGAGACATCATGGAAATGACGCCGGAGAGGCTGTCAGCACGCGTGCCCGAAACCTACAAGGTCATCGCAAATATTCCCTACTATATAACCGGGCAGATCATCCGCCTGTTCCTATCGATGCCGCACAAGCCCATCAACATGGTGCTCATGGTGCAAAAGGAAGTGGCAAACCGCATCATCGCCCGCGATGAGAAGGAAAGCATACTGTCATTATCAGTAAAGGCATACGCAAAACCCGAACTCGTGGTGAGCGTTGCCCGCGGAAACTTCTTCCCGATACCGAATGTCGATTCAGCCGTCATAAAACTCACCGATATACAGAACCCCTTCGCTGACGCTGTCCAGGAAAATAGGTTCTTCGAGATAGTGAAAGCGGGATTCGGACAGAAGAGAAAGAAGCTCGTGCGAAACCTCGAGGCGGTTGCGAATAAAGACGCGCTGGAAAAAACGTTTGCCACGCTCGGCATAGACGAAAACGCCAGGGCAGAAGACATCGAGCTCGCGGCGTGGGTAGAGCTGTCGAAAAAACTCGCTTAAAAACGGAGTTGGGGCCTAGATTCCGCCGGGAAGGCCGCTTCCAACAAAGCCAATGGTGCCAATAACAGGCAAAGGGAAACAGGTTACCCCCGCATACATCCAACAAGACTGTATGCCTGGAATATAAGCACCCTTATAAGAAGTAGCTGGAACAACAGGGGGTATGAAATCGGCAAAAAGCAAAGTTGCCTCCCAAACATAGCCCATGGGACCCGTCACAGGGACAGGTGAAAGGTAGAGCGGTGTGAAATAATCCCAAACCTGCAAACTACAGGTACAAGGAAGCCAGAAATCCAAGACACCCCCAAACGGAAGAAGGGGTGGGGTAAGAGCGCTCGCTTTTGAAGGAAGAGAGGCTGCAATAAAGACAATCAAGGAAATAACGGTTAACAATATTTTCTTTTTCATGTTCTTTGTGGAGATCATCAGAATTGCACGTTAATAAGGAAGGGCTCTTCGCTGAGGCCGCCCTCGGTCATCGCATACACATACACAGGAACCACCATACCCTTGTTTGAGGGTTTGTCTGTAACCAAATGAGCATATCGAAGATCAGACACCCTGAAAGAGTGGGAGTTGCCCAAAGCCTCACCAAACGACGTGTAGATGCCTTTTATTTCTGACATGTTTTCCCCTGATATGGTTATGGTATCAGTATATAACGGTTTTTCCGGTGAAAAAGCCGTTATCCGAGGTGCTGACAGGGGATTTTGACTGATGACGACCTGAATGGGCCTCTCCGCCACACGGGACGACCCCCTGGCATTGGTGACCCATATTTCCTGTGCCCCATATTGAGCAGCCGAAGGGACTGTAACCATAAGCGTCATACCATCCGCACTCGCCACCGCAGACGACCCGACACCTCCAAAATAAACTACATTTGTGGCATCCAGGGCAAAGCCAGAACCTTGTACCTTTACAACATCGCCAGGACGGCTCTGATAGGGAAAGACGGTGTAAGCAAGCAAACTCGCCTTGGTTGAAAGCCTCTCATAAAAACCCTCAATACTCGTCTTTGCCTTTTCTTCAGGGGAAACGGTGGTCTCAGTGATTCCCATAGCTGCCACAGGACGAGGCGTCGAATCGATAGTCGTCGCGGCGATAGTCTTCAAGAAAGACTCATATGTGTTCTGTGGAGCGGCCATGACGGTTGAAATGCCGTTGTCCCCGGTGCCCCTAAGGCATGCCGCCTGGGCCAAAGAGCCCTGAACCGCGGAACAGAGGCTTTTATCCTTGCTTTCCTGCGCAACCTTGGAGACGCAGTCGTTTTTCTCGAAAACAGACCCCTGGTCGCAAATAACACCCACCTGGGAGGTGGAAGCTGTCGATTTTTCTGTCGAAACAGGTCCAGCGGGCAGGAAGCACGGCCTCATCGAGTCGTCGGACTGAAACACCAGACAGGCATCAGTCACAATCGGAGGGATGGCCTCGGCTGGAGCACTCGGGCGAAAGAAAAACCAGAGAATTAAAACGGCGACCAGACAGACGGCACCGATGATTAAAAATAATTTCTTGTTCACACGTGTAGTATAGCAAAATAAATAGAACGGGTGATATACTATTCTTAATATGTTTCGAAAAATACTTGCTTTTCTCGGCACAAAAATAGGGGTCTCCCTTCTCGCCGCAATCGTGATCGTCGCATCGGCCTTTACATTAAAAAGCAGTAATTTCCTAACGAGAAGCGTGAGTTCATCGGAAAGCCTGGTGGCGGATAAGATTGACACAAAAAAAGCATTCGAGAAAGACTCTGATAACGACGGCCTTAAAGACTGGGAAGAGGTGCTCTATGGCACAAAACCAAATGATCCCGATACCAAAGGGCAGGGCCTCGGCGACCTCAAGGAGGTGGAGAAGATACGGGCGAGCTCGACGATAACCGTAGACACCTTCGCAAATTCATCCTCGACAACGGCCACGGACAGATTCTCCCGCGAACTCTTCACCAGATACCTCGAAGCAAAGAGGGCGGGACAGGATATAACACCAGAACTAAGTGACGCAATCGCAAACGACCTTACCTCAAAGAGCTATGACGTGGAGATGCCGGCCTTCGATGCAACGACTATTAAAACGGTCAACACGAGCGACCTTTCATTCATAAGAACTTATGGCAACGACCTCGCGACAATAGCCACAACCCCCATGCCGGACGGCGTGCCTAACGAGCTCTTCATCATCGAAGAGATAACGACACAGCAGTCAACGAGCGATCAAAACTCCGCCGATCTGAGCGAACTCATCGATCGATATACCCGAATGCACGAGAAACTCATAAAAATGAAGGTTCCCGCGGACATAAAAAGTGCCCACGCCCAGTTCGTACAAGGGTTAGAAATACTGAGGGACGCCGTAATCGGAGCGAAGAGCCTCGACACGGATCCTGTCGGCGCCCTTCCAAAAATAGCGCAGTACGAGGACGGCGCAACCATAATAGGGGCCTCGTCGCTCAGATTCAAACAGTATTTCGCCACGAAGGGCATATTGTTTTCTTCAAATGAGCCCGGGTTCATTTTCACGAAGTAAATAATAATGAGGTATACTAATGCATAAGCATTCGACACACATGAAAAGCTCACTCATCATAAAGATAAGTACGGTAGCCCTCGTTTTTACTCTATCAACCTCGAACCTTTTTCTCATTCTCCCCAACAAGGCTCACGCACAGGCCGGGGCGGCCTCGTCGTGTTTCGTGGGATACGCGTTGGCACTGGGGCAGTGGGCTCTAGGCGTTTTTCATGACGTTGCGGGCGTGCCTGCCGCTCAGCCAGGACAAAGCTTGACTGGCGCAACAGCGGCAGGAAGCACCAACTCGGTTTCCTTCAACAACTGCGTCCTCAAACCCCTCGGCACCATGATCGTCATCGCCCTCATCCGAAACATCGGCGCAAGCGTCGTGGATTGGGTTAACAGCGGCTTCAACGGAAGCCCTACGTTCGTGACCGACTTTGCGGGAACCCTGACCGATGCCGCCGACCAGGCAGTCGGAAAGTTCATAGAGGGAAGCGAGCTTGGCTGGCTGTGTAACGACTTCTCTTTTCAAATACGTATAGTGTTGGCCCTTAAATACAGCAAACCCTTTAGAGAACGGGTGACGTGTACCCTTTCGGGCATAGGGGACAACGTAACAAACTTCGCGGACAATAATGGCGGCAGGGGCTGGAACAACTGGCTTCAGCTCACGACCCAGCCCGCGAACAATGTCTATGGCGCATACCTCATAGCGGACAGCGAGCTCGCTCGACGCGCATTGCAGGGAGTCGATCAGAAATACAAGAGGATCGCCATCGGCGGGGGATTCCTCGATACCGAGACCTGTGACGAATACGAGACGCCTGCCGAGGCACAGGCACGGTACAACCAGGAGACAAGCTCGCTCGCCCCTTCAAACGCCTCAACCTTTGACTCAGGAGGCTTTGGGGCAAGCCAGCAGTCGGCCTCAAACGAATTCGGCAACTCATCGCTCGGCGGCAGCGGTGCGGAGACAAGCGCCCTTGGCGACTATACGACCTCGGGCGGAAGCTCAAATACCTCGGCGGGATTCAACAGCACCTTCGGAAACCCAACAGCGGCAAGCCTGAAGCCCCTCTGTAAACCGGGAAAGATGACGACCAAGACCCCCGGCGCACGAATCGCGGCACACCTTGACTCGGTCCTCGGACAGGGCGAGATACAGGCTGCCGTGGCTCAGGAGATTGACCAGGTCATCGCGGCAACCCTCAACCAGGTCGCCCAGCAGGCGCTCATGGGAGTTGGTGGACTTCTCGGCTCTTCAAAGAAAAACTCTTCGGGTTCTTCATACATCAGCAGATACCGAAGCACATACTATGGTGTTGCCTCCTCAACAACCGACACTGGAGCAACGAGCCCAATCGATAACTATAGGGTGGTTGACTATAATGACGCCTCGGCACTGCTCAATGATTCAAACAACAAGGGTCTGCAGGACATACAGAAACTCATAGAGACTACAGTAAAAACAACGGCCGAACAGCAGAAGGAGCAGTTTGACTCTGCCGTCAACAGCGTTGCTCCAACTGATGCCACGGTGAACTCAGCCCTGTCAAAGGCCGCGAGCCAGTCGTCTGGAAGCAACCCTGAGGGTGCGAACGACGGTATAACCAAGACAAGCAACTACAGCAAGGGCTCGCAGACCGCAAACAACGACTCAAATGCCTGGTGGGAAGTCGATCTTGGAAAATCCATGAGCATAAAAGATGTCGAGGTGTGGAAGACCTCAGGTGGCAATGCCGCAAAAACCCTCGGAACCTTCAGGGTTCTCGTAAGCGAAGACGGGACGAACCCTTGGGTTAGCCCCACAACGGACGGCACCGTCATTACCCAGCCAATCATCGTATCAGTAGACCGAACGGGTCGATATGTGCGCATAGAAAAGGACGCCAAAAAATTCTCCTGCGGCAGCAGTGGAAAAAGCACCTGTTACTACCCACTCGAGCTTGGGGAGGTCCAGGTCATGACGCCTGTGACCAACCAGACCGGCGCGACAGGCACGGCATCATCAACTGGATCGACTCAGGCGACGGAGCAGGCTGCACAGACAACGCCGCTGACGATACAGGCCCCCACTGCCACACAGCCAATGTCTTATCTCAAAAATCTCGCTGTCACCGTGCCCATATTGGCAATGCCGTCAACCATCATACCCCTGCTCGAGATAAGCCTCCTCTCGAACGGTACACCCATCAGGTTCGACTCGGTGTTGGGAAACCCTGTCGTCAGCATAAAAAATGACAGTAAGACCAACCCCTATTCCATGGATTCAGTCGGCGTCTTCCCCCTTGCGAACGTCACGGCTGGAACCTCAAACAAGACAAGCGTCACCCTGGCAGGGCAGGCCCTTAGCTTCACGAAAGGCAGCTCCTATCAGTTCAAGATCGTCGCAAAGGATGCGACAGGCGCAGTCATCAGTACAGGTACCGTCAACTTTGTAGTACAATAATACGGATGAGAAAGCTCCTCCCTTACCTTCCCCTCATAACGATTCTACTCGTCGGAGCGAGCGTCTTCGCCTTGCCTCAGCCAGCCCACGCCGACGCAGCATCAACCGTCCTCGATTGGGCGACAGGTGGCACAGACTTCGTATACGGCATACTCGGCAAACTAATCTGGTGGGCGATTGTTCCCATCACGGGTTTCGTCGTGTGGCTCACCGGAATGATGATTGACGTCATCATAACCCTTTCCTCTGATCCAGCCTTCTACAACTCTCCTGCCATCAGCACCTCATGGGGAATCATCCGCGACATAGCGAACATGTTTTTCATCTTCATCCTCATCTTCCATGGATTACAGGTGATACTGAACAGGGGAAATCTCGCCACCATTCAAAAAACCATCGGCGGGCTTATCCTTGCCGCAGTATTCATAAACTTCAGCCTCTTCGCCACCAAGGCAGTGATTGACGTGAGCAACATAACCGCGGCATGGTTCGTTAAGGGCATATACGCAGTCGGCGGGGAAGCGAGCGTCAGCGGATCCGTGCGAGCAACCCTACAGATGGACAAACTGCTCGGGGGAGCGTCATCGGCAGACGCGCAGTCATGGACAAACTTCAGCTCCCAGCAGTTTGCCACAGGTATCGCCGCAATCGCCCTCAACTGCGTCGCGGCCTATGTCTTCTTCCAGGTATTCTTCCTGCTTCTCGCCCGACTGGTGGCATTCATGTTCCTCCTCATCACAGCACCCATAGGTTTCGTCGGATTCCTCCTGCCGCAACTCAAGGACTATGCGTCAGAGTGGTGGTCCGAGCTCAACGGACAGGCCATGCTCGCGCCGATGTTCTTTCTCATGCTCTATATAACGCTGTATCTTGTGGACCAGATGAACACCAACATATTTGGCGTCACCGGACAGAACGCGACCGATCCTACCACCGGAACAACCTTCTCCCCGACGAACTATGTCATGTTCGCCCTCATCATCATGATGCTCCTCAAGACGCTCAGCATTGCCAAGAAGTACAGCGGGGAACTAGGCAAGAACATCGGCGGGGCACTCAAGAGCGCGACACTCGTCGGATTCGGAGGTCTTGCCGGAGCAAGCTCACTCTTTACCCGAGGGCTTGTACGCGGTGGAATTGGGGCAGCGGAAAAGCTCGGCGACAAAACGGCAACAGGATCAGCACGAGAAAGACTGTTCAGCGGCTTCAAAAGCGGTGCCGGTTCAATCATACCGACAATGCCAAAGATGCCATCTCTCAAGGATATGGCGAAAAACGGCACCTGGGACATTAGAAACGCTATTCCTGCCGCTGGCGGAACCTTCCTGAAGACAGGCCAGAGCATTCTCACGGGAAAGGCCGACAGTTCTCTTGGGCTCTTGGATGCCAAGGCGCTGAAGACCAGGGATAAGGAGTGGAAGGAGGGCGCCGAGCTTAAGAAAACAGAAATATCAATCCTCGAAGACATCAGGAACATCGAGGAGCAGCAGAATAAAATCGCAACCGGCACCTTGAGTGCGGCCGACAGGGCGACCGTAGAGGCGAAAATCCAGGGTCACCAGGACAGCATCAGCACGAGCCTCAGCAAAACCTCGAACAAAGATCTCGAGAAGATGGACAAGGACGGAGTTCTCACTAACGAGCACGTGCTCAATCTCATGAGCGCAGAGGAAATCGCACACCTCACCGAGAAGAGCGAACTCTCAGAGGCAATCAAGGGCAAGATACGTGGCATACGAGAGAAAGGTCTCAAGACCGCAATGGAAGCAGGCAGACCAGATGAGGTCAAGAAGGCCCTCAAGAAGCTCAGCAAGAAAGAAAAGGAGGGACTTTCAAACGACATTCTCAACCTCGACATGAACGTCCCCGCAAATGCTGCCAAGATCAAGACGCTCGTGTCTCCTGAGGCCATGAGCCCAGACGACTTCGAGATACTGATGAAATCGGACTCAATCGTGCCGGGCAACAAGAAAAAGCTCAGGGAGGCGCGTCACAAGCCGCTCAAGGACGTCTTGGCAGCCGTGCCAAGACCGACAGCAGATCAGGTCGGAAGGGATGCCTCGCTCATCACTGGGGCACAGGGCATACTCTCCAAATTCAAGGACGGCGAAATCTCAAAGATGGACAAGGAGATCCTCCAGGACCCTCGAATCAGCGTTCTTCTCTCCACACAGGCGCTTACAAAGCTTATCGATTCAGACGACTTCAACGATGCGGACCGCGCAGTGATACGAGACAACATCATCACGGCAGCGGGAGCACTCGGTCCCGCAGGCCATGTCGGCAACTCACAGAAACTCGCAAACTGGCTCATGGACGACAATAAGGGCAAATACTTCTAACCAAAAACTATGATTGAATTTAACCGAGACCAGAGAGCGAAGGCCTTCGACAAAATCCCCAAGGGACTCAAAGGCTTCATTATGGGAGAAGAGAGCTCCACTACCTTTCAGGACATAGGAAAGCTCCACGGCCTCAACATCGAAAAGACAGGGGTGCTCGCAGATGTGATAACCCTTACCCTGGTGGGCCTCATATCCCCAGGGGCCTTCACCTCGGCAATTCAGGAGGGATTGGGTATCGATGCTGCCAAAGCCGCCGCGATAACCGACACCGTCGAGAAATCGGTGTTTCTCAAGATCAGGGAGTCGATGCAGCAGAAGGAAGCCCCTGTGACCGCCGAAAAGCCAAAGGAAAGCGTGAGCGTGAATCCGACGCGCGAGGAAATGATTGCCGAGATAGAGAACCCGACCCCCGTGCAGCATCCGATATCCGCCGCACAGACTCCCGAGGAAACCGCATCAGCCCCATTTCCGATGGTTGTGCCAAACACCCCGGCGGTGGCAACACCGGTGATTGAAACAAACCCCACCACTCCCGCCGCAAGTGTCGCCCACGAGTTCATAGCGGGCAAGATGAACGAGACCGTCAGTATGCCGCCACAGAAATACTCGGCCGACCCTTATCGAGAATCCCTCAACTAGGCCATGAGATTCCAGGTTCCCCAATTCATCGATGTGGAGGACAAGATATTCGGCCCCCTCACGCTGAAGCAGTTCATCTACCTCGTCGGCGGGGCAGGGCTCGCCTATCTCGCCTATGCCCTCATAGGCAACCTCTTCATCAGCATCATATTCATCCTGCCCATCATCGGCTTCGCCCTTGCGTTGGCTTTCTATAGGATCAACAACAAGCCCTTCATCGGCGTGCTCGAGGCCGCCTTCAACTACTTCACGGGAAACAAGCTCTACATCTGGAAAAAGGTGGACAAGGCCATCGAGAAAAAAGGGGAAGTGACCGACGAGGCCACAACCGGCTTCTATATCCCAAAACTCTCCGACAGCAAGCTCAAAGACCTGACCTGGGGCCTCGACATCAAGCAAAGCCTCAATCCGGCACAGAACAACGAGGGCAAGAAAACATTTTAGGCGGTATACTATACCCCATGGCGATCAACGCGAAGACAACACAGGAGTTCGTCCCTATAAAGGAAATCCGACAGGGTATCGTCATGCTCAAGGACGACTCGATGCGGGCCATAGTCATGGCTTCATCCCTTAACTTCGCCCTCAAATCTTCCGAGGAACAGCAGTCCATCATCTTCCAGTTCCAGAACTTCCTCAACTCGCTCGACTTCTCGGTGCAGATATTCATACAGTCCCGAAGGCTCGACATCAGGCCGTACATAGCCCTCCTGGAAAACAGACTCAAGGAACAGGTGGGGGACCTGCTCAAGATACAGACTCGCGAGTACATCGAGTTCATAAGGAGCTTTACCGAGAACTCAAACATCATGACGAAGTCATTCTTCATTGTCGTGCCCTACAGCCCGGCAGTGGTTACGACAGGCAGCATCGCAGGCGTCTTTGGCAAGAAGAAGACGGCGAGCGAGAATGCGGCAAACAAACTCGAGCTTTTCGAGGAGCATCGCAGCCAACTCGAGCAGAGGATCAGCGTCGTCACCCAAGGATTAGCCCGCTGCGGCATTCGCACCGTCGAGCTCGGCACCGAGGAAATCGTCGAGCTCTTCTACAAGATGTTCAATCCCGGCGATACCGAGAAGCCTATACCTTTAACCTAATACCATGGGACTATTTGATTTTCTAAACAAAAAGAAGGCCCAGGACGTGAACATCTCGCCCGTTTTGCCGCAGGAGATATACGAGGCCGGAGTGCTCGAGCTCAAGGACGTCATCGCGCCCTCGGCCCTCAAGGTGTCCCCACGAGAACTCAACCTCGGCGACAAGATCGTCCGCAGCTTCTTCGTCATATCGTACCCACGATTCCTATCGGAGAGCTGGTTCTCACCGATTATCAACCTAGACAAGGTATTCAACATTTCGATCTTCGTCCATCCCGTTGACACGGCACGCGTCCTGCGTACGTTCCAGAAGAAGGTGGCCGAGGTACAGAGCCAGATATCCATTAGAGAACAGAAGGGCCTCGTCCGAGACCCGATGCTCGACACCGCCTATCAGGACCTCGAAGGCCTTCGCGACCAGCTTCAACAGGCCCAGGAAAAGCTCTTTGACGTCGGAATCTACATATCCATATACGCCGACAGCGAGGGGGAGCTCGATAAGACCGAGAGTGAGATAAAATCCATCCTTGAGTCAAAGCTCGTGTACGTAAAACCAGCCCTCTTTCAGCAGGAACAAGGGTACAAGAGCAATCTCCCAACGGCAACCGACGAGCTCATGGTTCATTCCAAGCTTAATTCAAGCCCCCTTTCGTCACTCTTCCCGTTCACCTCGTTCGACCTCACCTCCGACAAGGGAATACTCTACGGCATCAACAGGCATAACTCGTCGCTCGTGCTCTTCGACCGCTTCTCGCTCGAGAACTACAACTCGATCACCTTCGCCAAGTCCGGTTCCGGAAAGTCCTACGCCACCAAGCTCGAGATCATCCGAACCCTCATGTTCGACACCGAGGTCATCGTCATCGACCCCGAGAAGGAATATGAGTACCTGGCCGAGGCCACGGGAGGGAAGTACTTCAACATCTCGCTCAACTCCGAGCATCACATCAACCCATTCGACCTCCCAGTGCCTCGCGAGGACGAGTCCGGTGCCGACGTGCTTCGATCAAACATCATCAACCTGGTAGGACTCTTCCGCATTATGATGGGAGGGCTGACCCCCGAGGAGGACGCACTCATCGACAAGGCCATCACCGAAACCTACGCCCTCAAGGACATCACGCCCGACTCGGACTTCAGGTCCACAGAGCCGCCACTTCTCTCGGACTTCGAGCTCGTGCTCGCGGGCATGGAAGGAGGGGACTCCCTGGTGCAAAGACTCACCAAATACACCAAGGGAACCTGGTCCGGGTTCATCAACCGACCAACCAACGTGGACATTGATGCCAAGTTCATCGTCTTCTCCCTCCGAGACATGGAGGAGGAGCTCAAGCCCGTCGCGATGTACATCGTCACCCACTATATCTGGAACGCCATCCGAAAGAACCTCAAGAAGCGCCTTCTCGTCATCGACGAGGCCTGGTGGATGATGAAGTCGGACGACACGGCATCGTTCCTCCTTGGGCTCGCCAAAAGAGGGCGAAAGTACTTCCTCGGACTCGCCACGATTACCCAGGACGTGGACGACTTCCTCAAATCGCCCTATGGAATGCCCATCATCACCAACTCGTCCATACAGATGCTACTCAAGCAGTCTCCGTCATCGATGGAAAAGCTTCAAAAGGTGTTCAACCTCACGGACGAGGAAAAGTACCTGCTCCTCGAGTCAGACGTGGGGGAGGGCATATTCTTCGTGGGCCTCAAGCACGTGGCCATAAAGATCATCGCCTCGTACACCGAGGACCAGATAATCACCTCCGACCCGTCGCAGATACTGGCCATAAAAGAGGCGAAAAGAAACCTTCAGTAAGCACCTGCCTGACGACGCCACCTTTCGGTTTTGTGTTACAATATATCCGTTATGCTTCTCAAAAGAACATCTCTCATCGTCGTCTCCCTCGGTCTCTTTCTCTCATGCTCTTTCGTCAGCGCCCAATCGATACCAGGCATACAAAACCCCCTCGTCGTAAGCGTCGTCCCAACTGAACCACGTGCAAATCAGGCCGTCTTCATCAACGTGCAAAGCTACAGCACCGACCTCAACAAGGCCCTCATCACCTGGTCGGTCGATGGCAAGGCGCAGGCGAGTGGCGTCGGCCTCAAGGACTTCAACCTGATGGCGGGGCCGTCTGGATCGACGAAGGTCGTCGACATATCCGTGGCAACCATAGGATCAGGAGTGCTCTCTGACAGCGTCATCATCAGACCAGCCGATGTCGGCCTTCTTTGGGAAGCAGATACCTACACGCCACCGTTCTACCAGGGAAAGGCTCTCCACTCCTACAATGGATCATTCAAAGTGACGGCGCTACCGGAACTATTCACCTCTGCCGGAACGAAGATAGCCTCCAAAGACCTCATCTATACCTGGAAGAAAAACGGCCTGGTACAGGGTGACGTGTCTGGATATGGAAGAAATTCCTATATCGGCTCGCAGACAAGCTATCTGAGGGAAGGGGAGGACATATCCGTCGAGGTCTCGGCGCCTCGGGACAATGTCGTCGCCACAAACGACATCCTCATCACGCCCACGGTGCCCGAGGTACTTTTATATGAGAATAGCCCTCTGTACGGAATAGTTTATGAGAAAGCCCTCAGAAACAGCACAGGGCTTACCAATGAGGAAATATCGATTGTAGCCGAACCCTTCTTCTTCTCGGTTTCTGAGCGAAACAACGGCAATCTCACGTATGCCTGGAAGCTTAACGACTCAACCATCTCTGACTTCGCCAACAAAAGTGAGATCACCCTTCGAAAAGTCGAGGGAATGGCCGCGGGCAGGGCAAGTCTTGGTATCGTCGTTCAGCATACCAACAAGCTCCTCCAGGGAGGAAAAAGCAGCCTAATCATCAGCTATGAATAACACCCTTCGAACGCTTTCGGCAACATCAGGACTCACTCTTGCAGCGGGAGTTTTCCTCCTTCCCGCATCGACAGCCCTCGCAGCAACAACCGCTGGTTTGGATGACGCTGGCCTGTACGTGCCCCTCACCACCATTCCCGGCCTCATAACCGCAGGCGTAGCAACGAATCCCGTGACGATCATAATGGGCGTCTATGGCCTGGCCATCGGCATCGGCAGCGTCATCGCAACCGTGATGATCATCTGGGCAGGATTTGAGTACATGTACGTCGAAGCGATCGGAAAGAAATCGGCCGCGAAAGAGCGCATCACGAATGCGTTCCTAGGCCTCCTTGTCATACTTGGCTCTTACATTCTTCTCAGGACCATAAACCCTAATCTGGTTAGCTTCAACGTCACCCTGCCTGGTGGGGCGGGGTCAAAGGGGCTCGCTGGATTAATAGCCATTGAACAAAACTACGAAGCCCAGCAGCAGAGGTTGCTGATCGCGCAGAGAGACCTCGCGACACTCAAACTGGACGTGACGGCCCTTGATGCGCTCATAGCAAGCTCGACGGACCCTGACACTATCGCACAACTAAAACTCGTCAAGGCCACGAAAGAGGCGAGTATATCCACAACAAGGGCGACCGCCCTTGCTGATAATGCGGTTACCTATGTCGAGAAATACCTCTCGGCACCAACAACCTCATACACCAATACCGATACGTATTTTGAGAACGCTCGGACCGGATTTGACGATGCCAGGACAAAACTGGAAGATCTGTACGCAATAAACAAAGATCCGTCGGTCGCGAAACAAATAGAAGACATTGATACCCGAAAATTGGTTTTTAATGGTAACGCAAGCCAACTTCAAGCGGTGAAAAATTGGCAGAATGCAGAGGGTTTGATCGATCCAGACGACGCCCTCTCAACAAAGGAGACTGTTGCGAACATAAAAAAGACCGGGGATGACATGATCTACTATCTACGGCAAACGACGGGAAACGACAAGGCAATATCGACCGTCCAGGCTTCAACCATTCGAAGGGTCCACATGATATGCCCAACTTGCAACTAAACACATGTCCAAAAAAACATTCACACTCCTCATAGCACTCATCATCGCCATAATAGCCTTCCTCGGCTGGTTCTTTTTCTTTAGGACCACGACGCCCGTAACCCCAGGGACGACGCAGCAGGGGACAGACCTCTTCCCGTTTGGACCAGGGTCAACGTCGACAAGACCGTCCACGCCAACAAATAGCGGCACGAGCACCATAGATCTTTCCAATAACACCCCAGCAGCATCTCTCCCTCGCCTCCGACAGCTGTGGAAGGACCCCACGGCCGGCGCGACCTTCTTCCCGGCAACAGGCACCACGACAAGCGTTCGCTTTGTGGATAGGGCGACGGGACATATTTACGAGTCTCCCCTCGATGCCCTCGGTAACGAGAAGATATCCAATGTCACCATACCCCAGATACACGAAGCTCTCTGGGCGGCAAACGGCAAGGAGGTCATTTTTCGCTATCTCAAGAACGACTCGATCATACAGTCATTCTATGCAACCCTATCGACAACAAGCGCATCAACGACCTCGACCCTCGAGGGATATTTCCTTCCCGCAAACATTCGTGACATATCTATATCAGGCGGCAAAATAGCATACTTCGACCCAACACTTCAGACGGGGCAGCTTATTGAGGCAAGGGTGGACGGCACGGCACGAAAGGCCGTCATGAATTCCGAGGCGTGGGACTGGTCAATCACGTACAACAACCCAAAAGTGGCCTTCCTTGGCACAAGACCAAGCGGGCTTGTCCCCGGCTTTGGCTACGCCCTCGATATGGCAACGGGTGCCACAACCAGGATAGCAGGAGAGATACTCGGCCTCACCGGAACCATAAACGCATCGGGTACCAAGGCGTTCCTCTCGGCCCAGGAGCAGCAGGTAATTGCGTCGGCAGCCTACGACATCAAGACAAAGGTCACACAAAACCTCTCCATCCGAACCCTTTCGGATAAATGCGCCTGGAGCAACGTAAAGAGCCAGCTCATCTACTGCGCGGTTCCCGTGAGCCTTCAGGCGGGAACTTACCCCGACGACTGGTACAAGGGAAAGGTAAGCTTTACCGATAGACTCTGGAGCATAGACCTCTCGACAGGGGAGACGAGACAGCTCCTTGATCCATCTTTTGAGGTTCTTCAGGATATGGACATCATGAAAATAGTCATCGACCGAACCGACTCGTCCCTCACCTTCATCAACAAGAACGACATGAGCCTCTGGCTCTATAGGCCCTAGGTAAGAACCTTCAACTCGGTATGCGAAAGGCCCCGATTGGGGCCTTTTGTCTGAAGTGTTTGCCCTGCTTGTTTACCTTACCAACTCCGCCACCTTTTCCTTCTTTCCCATCATCTGCCTCCTCACCACGATCTCCTGGCCAATCATGAATAGGTTGCTGGTAATCCAGTAAATGGCGAGGGCCGCCGCAACGTTGTAGGCGATAAAGAGGATCATTATGGGGAAGACGTATTTCATCTGGGTCTGCATACTGCGGGCCAGGTCATCCTGAAAGCCGCCTTTGCCGGTCTTTGGGGCGGCAGCGGGCACCGAAAGCTTTATCTGGAAATACTGGGACACGGCGGCGAGAACCGCGAGGACGATGCTTTTCGAGGTGACATCAATGAGGCCGAGGAAATGCATGTTGACTGTGGCCGGAATCTTCACGAACGAGTAGAGGAGCGAGGCGTCGGGGGCCGAAAGGCCCGTTGAATAGAATATCTTGTAGAGCGCGAAGAATATGGGGAGCTGGATGAGAAGAAGGAATATGCTCGAGAACGGATTTATCTTCTTGTCCCTGTATAGATTCATGACGTGAAGGGCCTGGGCCTGCTTATCGGTCTTATATTTTTCCTTGATGGCGTTCATCTCGGGCTCGTACATCTTCATGGCGATCTGGGTACGGGCCGCCTTCCTCGAGAGGGGATAGAGAATGACCTTCACGAGGATGGTGAAGAGTATGATGATGACCCCCGCATCAAAGAAAGGAAGGTGAGCGGCAAGGAAGACGAGTCCGTTATAGAGGGGGAGGTATATGAAGTTTGTATAGAGAGAATGCATATGTTTTGAATTAGAACGCCAGGCAATAGTAGCCTATTTCAAAGGGTTACTCAAACTAGCTGAGGCCCGCTTTCGCGAAAACAATGGCAAGCTCCCTCGAAAGGGCGGCGGGTGCGGCATCCAGGCACTCCTTCTTGGGCAAAACCATCGCAAAAACAGGCTTTTTGAGGCTTCTTGAGGCATCTTTCAGCACATCATAGAGCTTTCTACGCACGGCGTTCCTGTCGACGGCCCGTGGGGCGACCTTCTTCGACACGGATACAGAGAACTTACTCTTTTCCGCCGTGATGAAACGCAAAGAAAGAAGCGTCCCGAAGACGCTTTTTCCTTTCGAGAGTGCCGCTACCTCCTTTGTGGTGAGACGATCGGCCTTTCTGAGCATGGGTAGTTAGATATTTACTATCTTCTTCCTGCCTTTCTGGCGACGGCGAACGAGGATGTTCTTGCCGGTAGGGCTATTCTTGCGGGCGAGGAAACCGTGTGCTCGGGCGCGCTTCCTATTTCTTGTTTTGTATACGATTGCCATTATTGTGTTTTTAAGACTTATCCACATATTATTAACATAAGAACGGACTATTCACAAGTAGTGCATTTTATTCCACGCTATATACTTAGGCCACCATGGACAACAAAAAACTCTGGGAGAGCGTCTTGGGCGCATTGGAGCTCCAGGTTTCAAAGGCCACCTTCAGCACTTGGCTGAGGGAGACCCATATACACAAACAGGATGACGGGGTGGTGTATCTATCTGTTCCCAGCATTTTCGCCAAAGATTGGCTCTGCAACAAGTTTCACAAGGTGATACTGAAGGCCCTTCGAGACTTCGGCAATGACGTCCGATCAATCGAGTACGTCATAGCCAAGAGCCCCGAGAAAAAGCAGGAGACCGTCGAGGAGGTTAAAAAGCCAACCCCAACCTTTGAATTACCCCTTCAGGATCACTATATAAGCAAAGAGGACAACCTCAACCCGAAATACACCTTTGACTCCTTCGTGGTGGGGCCATTCAACGAACTTGCCCATGCCGCGGCACACGCTGTGATGAAGAACCCAGGAATAGCCTACAACCCTTTCTTCATATACGGGGACACAGGAAGAGGGAAGACCCACCTCGTGCAGGCGGTTGGAAACTACATAAAACACAATCATCCATCGAAAAAGGTCTTTTACGTGACCTCCGAGCGCTTTACCGTTGATTACATGAACTCGCTTCAACTCGGAAAGGCCAATCAGTTCAAGGAAAAATACAGGAAGTACGATGTTCTCATCATGGACGACGTACAATTCTTCTCGAGCAAGGAAAAATCACAGGAGGAGTTCTTTCATCTGTTCAACACCCTCAAGGAAAACAACAAGCAGCTCATCTGCTCCTCCGACAAGCACCCAAACCACATCCCCGACCTCGAGGATCGCATAAAATCACGCTTCAGCGCCGGAATGATAGTCGATGTATCGGCACCGGATCACGAGTCGCGCCTCGCCATACTCAGAAACAAATCCTTGGCCCAAAGAGTCGTTCTCAATGACGAGATCATAGAGTTCCTGGCAAAGACCGTGGAGGGAAACGTGCGCGAGCTGGAGGGAATCGTCAATTCCATAGCCATGCAGACGCATATAAAAGGCAGGGAACTTAACATCATCGAGATAAAAAACCTCATAAAGAACAGCGTCAAGCCAAAGAAAACCATATCCATAAAGGAGGTGGTGAAGATAGTCTCTGATTTCTACAACATAAGCGAGAGCTCTATATATGAGAAAACCCGCAAGAAAGAGGTTGTTAAGCCTCGCCAGGTCATCATGTACATTCTCAGGGAGGATTTGAACATTTCATATCCTTCGATAGGGGAGAAGATGGGCGGCCGAGACCATACAACGGTCATACACTCTTGCGAAAAGATCAAAGAAGACATAAAGTCTGACCAGACCTTGGTTCAGGAGGTGAATCACATCCGATCACTCATCTCTTGATAACCTCTGGATAACCCTGTGTTTTAAAGTGGATAACTCAAATGATTGCCTGTGGATTACCTGGGTACGAAATCTAACAATAAGTGGATAATCGAAGGGCTTCAGGAATTATTCATTTCTTGTTGATAAAGAATTCACAGGAACTTAGAATTGTTTTCACAAATAACCCATCTGTATAGCCGTACAAATAGTTATACACATATCCACAAGCCTTATAGTAATAATAGTTCTTCTTTAAGATATATAAAGAGATATACTAAGAATATGAAAATCGAGTGCATTAAAGACAAGCTCATAGAGGCAATAGTCAAAGCGGACCGACTTACAGGGAAGAATCTTTCCTTGCCAATTCTCTCATGCGTGAACATCAAGGCTGACAAGAATTCCCTGCTTGTGAGGGCGACTAACCTTGATTGTGGCATAGAGATCAGGATACCAGCTAAAGTCGAGGCTGAGGGCGAAATTGCCCTTCAGGGAGGCGTTATAACATCACTCCTCTCCGGACTTTCGAAAGAGAAAAATGTTTCGCTCGAACTCAAGGATGGGAATGTTCTCATATCAACGGCATCGAACAGAACTTTAATAAAGGCTTTTCCTGTAGAGGATTTTCCATCAATTCCAAAGATCGACAGCTATAAGAGTGTGGATATGAGCCCGAAGATTCTCCTGAAGGGCTTAAAATCCGTTGTCTACAGCGCCTCGATATCGACCGTAAAACCTGAACTCGCGAGCGTTTACGTGTACAAGGATGACTCTGACCTCGTTTTCGTATCAACCGACTCATTCAGACTTGCCGAAAAAAGGCTTAAGATAAAAGAGACCATAGATTTCCCCTCCGTTATCATTCCCGCAAAGAACGTTACCGACATAATCCGCTCCCTCGAGAACAGTGTTGACGACATCAAGGTCGTTTTCGACAAGAATCAGATAGCCTTCGAAGGGAAGGATATGTATCTCATGTCTCGCGTCATTGACGCGACATTCCCTGACTATAAGAACATTATCCCTAAGGCTTTCGTCACAGAGGTTATCGTTCTTAAACAGGACTTCATCGATTCCCTCAAGACGTCTCACATATTCTCGGACAAGTTCAACCTCGTTAACCTCAAAGCCCTGCCCTCAAAGAAGACCTTTACTATCGCCACCAAGAATAGCGATGTGGGGGAGTATGTGAACTCGATTGACTCAAGCGTCTCTGGTGATGACGTTGACATAAACTTTAACTACAAGTACATCTCCGATTGTTTCCAGTCAATTGACGCCGACAGCCTCTCCCTCTCCATTGCCGGCATGAACAAACCCCTTGTCATACGCGGGGTGTCAGACAAATCCTTCCTCTGCCTGGTGATGCCGATGAATAGATAGGCCATGTTCAATGTTGCCGACTATTTCAAGAAGTTCTCGAAGATAGAGGAAACAACCTTGACCCTCAACGGCTTCATACGAAAAGCCCTTAAAGAGGTGTGTGGTATAGATACTGCCAGTTTTGAGGTGAAGAAGGGCGTGATCATCCTCAAGACCAATTCAATCGTGAAGTCTATTGTCTTCATGAAAAAAAAAGAGGTTCTCGAGCATCTCTCGAAAACCTCTCCCTCCTCAAAGATATCCGACATCCGCTAACCCTCCAGTTTAACCGAGAAGGTGGTGCTCGCCTCCGTCTCATTGAACACAGAGTCCCAACCAATGACCCGAATGTCGTTGGTCTCCTGTATGTTCGATATGTCTTTTGGGCTGAATCTGAAGATAAATGGTGCGCTTTCAAGTGTCTCTACGAATGTGCCGTTGATGTATAGGGATGCTTTTTTGAGCGGATACCTTCCTGTGGCCGATATGATAGGGGCCATGTTGTTGTTTTTGTCATACGGTTTGGAAGGGTCTATGTTTTGTATGCCTATGTTTGGCTGATTCGCTGCCGTGTGAACGTCGTCGGACTGGGTTGGGATAATGGACGAATCTTGGTCTACATAGCCTTGGGCGAGGGCCCAGGCGCGCACAGGGGTCTCCCAGTGGTCAAACTGCGGATCACCTTGTGGACTCGCTGGTGATGGTCCGAGCGGGTCATTTTTGTTCACCCAATAGAGTATCGAGTGGATTGATGGAACAACACGCTCCTCCTGTGTCTCAATTGGGGTGAGGCTGGTCGCCAGCTTTCCGGAGATCTTGTCTATAAAGTAGTTCTGACCCCCTTGCCATAGTCCATACATGACCGGCTTCAGTTTTGTCTTGTCGATTGGATCCTGATCGGTGAATTTTTCGTCGGGGAATAGGGCGAGGGCCTCTTTCATGATAGAGCTCCAGAGTGGTGCCACGATCTGGCCGGCAACCTTCTTTACCATCGGCGAGTTGTCGTTGTTTCCCGCCCAGACGCCTATGACGACATTAGGGGTGTACCCGACGGTCCACGCATCAACCGAGTTGTTGGTTGTTCCCGTCTTCACCGCAACGTCTCGTCCGGGAAAATAGAGAACCGACTTTGGACCGTATGCGGGCGTACGGGCCTCGTTGTCGCTCAGGATGCTTGATATGGTGCGGGCGATATTCGGTGGAAGGGCCTGGCTCGGCTGCTGAGAGGGGAGTTTCACCTCTTTGCCCGATGAGTCAAGCACCTGCAGCACGGACTTGTAGGGAACACGCATTCCATCATCCGCGAACACGCCATAGGCGCTCGTCATCTCGAGGAGCGATATCTCTCCTCCTCCAAGGACCAGGGTGAGACCGTACTGGTCCGCGTTGGTGAGACTTGTGATGCCCATGTCCTTTGCCAGATCGAGTGAGTCTTTTATTCCGGCGAGATAGAGGGTCTTTATGGCTGGAATGTTTATCGACTGGGCGAGGGCATCTCGTAGGCTGATTGGACCGCGAAACTTCTCGTCATAGTTTGATGGATTGTAGCAGACTGATGTCGAGGCCATGGGGTTCAGGGGCTTTCCGTCCATGTCGCACTGGGCGCTAAACTCCGTTTCGAGGTCGAACACCACCGTGTCGGGCGTGTATCCTTTTATGAATGCCTCCGAATAGATGATGGGCTTCATCGTTGACCCCGGCTGTCGGTTTGGCGATATCGCGGCGTTGAACTGACCGTCAATATCCTTGTCGAAATAGTCCCGGGATCCGACCATCGAGAGTATCTCACCGGTCTTTGGCGCGATTGCCACCAAGGCCGCGTTTTCAGCATCGAAGTTCTCTTTGTTGCTAAGGGCGGTTGCCTTCACGAGCGATTCAGCCTTGTTTTGGAGGTCGAGATTGAGCGTGGTTATGACCTTGTAACCGTTGCTGTCGAGCGCACCTGTGCCCAGTATTCCCTCAAGATATTTCTTCACAAAGAACACGAAATGGGGTGCTCGTATGCCGTATTGGGTCTGAGGGGAGAAGGTGACCTTTTCTGCCTTTGCCTTATCGTATTCCGCCTGACTTATCTGTTTGGTATCGAGCAGGATGTTTAACACCAGGTTTTTTCGAGCCTCGAGTTTATCCCTATTCTTGCCGTAGGGAGAGAAGTAGGTGGTTGCCTGGGGAATGGAGGCGAGGTATGTCGCCTGCGCCAAGGTCACGTCTTTCGAGCTTGTGCCGAAGAACTGCTGAGCTGCCTCCTCGACGCCGTACATGTTTCCGCCGTAGGCCGTTTCGTTCAGGTATATCTCGAGTATCTTGTCCTTGGGGAGCTGCTTGTCGAGCTTTACGGCAAGAACCCACTCCTTGAGCTTTCTCGATATGGTCTTATCGGTGGTGAGGACGGTGTTCTTCACCACCTGCTGGGTGATGGTTGATCCTCCTTGGCTGTATCCGCCGCTCGTCAGGTTGGCGAAGATGGCCCGGATGATAGAAGACACCTTTATGCCACCGTGGGTGTAGAAGTCCCTGTCCTCGATGGCGACCGTGGCTTTTTTTATGTAGGGGGAGATGCTGTCACCGGCCACGACCGTTCTTTTCACGGTGTCATGAAGGTCGAATAGCAGCACCTTTCCGGTTCGATCATATATCTTGGTCGACTCCGAAACCCTTCTCTGGTCAAAGGAGGTCAGGTCGGGAAGCCTGAACGAGGAAACCCAGAATATTCCGATTCCGACGGCGACGCAGGCGATGGAGAGGATGATGGCCGAGACGTCTTTCAGGGTGTGGGACTTGAGATGGTGAAGGAGCTTTCGATAGAGGCCTTTTTTCTTGTGCATTGGTTTACGATAGCATCAAACATATGGCCCCACAAGACAAGGAAAAACCCCTATGATACAGTGTTTACATGAAATTCTTCAGCAAGAAAAGTGTGGTTGATACTGACTCAAAAAAGATAGAGGAAATCCTTTCGAGGAGCGTCTCCAGCGTTCTCCCATCACGTGAGGCCCTTGCCACGGCACTCTCATCCGGCAAGAGGCTCAGGTTTTACATAGGGGCTGATGCAACTGGACCAAGTCTGCACATAGGTCATGCGACAAACTTCATGGTTTTGGAGAAGATGAGGAGGTTGGGTCATGAGGTGATTGTGCTTTTTGGCGATTTCACCGCCATGATTGGCGACCCATCTGGTAAGGACTCTGCGCGCAAGCAGCTCTCGCCAAAAGAGGTGGCGGACAACATCAGGAGTTGGAAAGATCAGGTATCGAAGATAGTCTCATTCTCTGGAAGCAACCCTGCCCGCATAGAGAGAAACAGCAAATGGCTCGGAAAGCTGTCCTTCGGTGATGTGATTGACCTTAGTTCCCAGTTTACCGTGCAGCAGATGCTTGAGCGGGATATGTTTGATAAGCGCATGAAGGAAAATAAGCCGATCTTCCTGCATGAATTCATGTACCCCCTCATGCAGGGATATGACAGCGTGGCCATGGATGTTGATGTCGAGATTGGTGGCAACGATCAAACTTTTAACATGCTTGCCGGAAGGACTCTTCAGAAGAGCATTAACGGGAAAAACAAGTTTGTCATCGCAACTACTCTTTTGGTAAACCAGAAGACAGGTAAGAAATTGATGAATAAGAGCGAGGGCGGTTACATTGCCCTTAATGATTCTCCGGATGAGATGTTTGGTAAGACCATGGCTTTGCCCGATGAGGTAATTTTGTCCGTATACACTGACTGTACATATCTCTCCAACGAAGAAATAGAGAAAGAAAGGAAATTTATTTTAGGTGGAGGAAATCCTCGCGATGCCAAGATACGCTTGGCGCAGGCCCTCGTCTCGATCTATCATGGTGATGCTGCCGCTGCAAGGGCGCAGGAGTCCTTTGTCGGTGCGTTTTCCACGGGCGCCATGCCATCCGATGCCCCGGAGGCTTCAGTCGCCGCAGACGCTCTTTTGGTTGACGTGCTTCTTGGGGCGAAGCTTGTGTCCTCAAAGACCGATTTCAGGAGGCTTGTGTCAGAGGGCGCCATCAAGGATCTGAAAGGCCAGGGCGCTATCAAGGCTTTTGATGCCAAAGTGACATCTGACATGGATCTGAAGATCGGTAAGCACAGATTCCTGAAAATAAGCCTAAAATAGCCCTTATTTTAAGGCATGAAAAACACCTCACTTGAGTGAGGTGTTTTTCGTTCGTGGTGAGCTCTATGGGGATGGCGGCTCTTACCAGCTTTCTTCCTCGTCCACTAAGAAATCCTTGATGGGGTCATCGTCCTCGCCGTCCTCGTCCTTGTTGTCGAGGGGGTCCTCTATCTCGGCCTCCTCGTCGGCGGTCTCATCGTCATCGCTCGCCACTTTTTTTGGGCTCGGATCGTCCTCGCCCTCCTCCTCAACCTCTTCTTCCTTTTCGGGCGCGAGGGGTTTCTTTACCTCCTCAACCTCCTCCTTTTTTACGATTTTTTTCTGTGCCATGTTCCTTGTGAATTTCTAAGTGCTATATTTTTAGCAGATATAGTTTTCTATTGCAATGAGCGGGACATGTGGATAACTTGCTCCTGGGGCCTACGGCCAAAGGCACGGATATTTTCCTGCCGGAAAATTCCTCGAGCTCGGTCCGTCGGCCTTGCTAGTCCTTTAGCCGTAGGCCCCACTCGCTTGTGTGAAGATATTAAAACTTTTCGATCGCGAAACACGTCAGTCCAACGGCGATGGCATCGTATTCGTCGTCGTGCTTTATCTCCTTTTCGATGGATATGAGGCGGGGGACCATCGAGATGACCTGCCGTTTGTCGCTCTTGCCGTATCCGGTGACCGCGACCTTGATTTGGCCTGGGCCGTATTCGTAGACGGGCAGATTGTGGGCGGCTGCCTGATAGAGGATGACGCCGCGGGCCTCGGCTACGGCGATGGCACTTTTCTTGTTCTCGCTGAAGAACAGGCTCTCGAGGCAGAGGGCCCGTGGGGCGTATTCGGAGATTACCCGTGCGAGTTCCTTTCCCACGAGGCCGAGTCGTTCGGCGTGGGGGATTTTTGCTGATGTCTTGAAGCAGTCCGAATATATCAAAGTCTCCTTCTGGCGGGGGAGCCTTTCGAGCACGGCTATGCCGAGGCGCTCGTATCCGGGATCAATGGCGATGATGCGCATGGGTATATGATAACAAAAAAGCGACCCGTGCCGCTTTCCCGTTTTCTATTCTACGTTAGTGAAGATTTCCTGAACCTCCTCGCTTTCCTCGAGGGCGTCCACCAGCCTTCCGAGTCCTTCCAGATCCTCATCCGATATGTCGACGGTGGTCGTGGCCTTCCAGCCCGCGCCCTCGCGGACGAATGCCCAGGCGGCGCTGCCCGGGGCGGCCAGAGAGAGGCCGTTGTCTGACAATATGTGCTTCACCTCCTGCGCGGCTTTGTTCTTGTTGGTCGTGAGGGCCTCGATGAGGAGGGCACAGCCGCCTGGTCCATAGGCCTCGTACATGATTGCCTCGAGGGCCGCGCCTGGCTCGGAGGCCTTCTTTACGGCACGATCGATGACGTCACTCGTCACGTCCTCAGCCTTGGCCCGCTCGATGAGGGCGCGCAGGGAAGGGGAGTTTCGGTCGCCTTTGACCACGCGTGCCTCGGCGGATATGAGCTTCGAGTACTTCGAATAGAGCTTTGACTTGGCCCCGTCGGTCTTGGCCTTCTTGTTCTTTATCTGTGACCATTTGTTGTGTCCTGACATGGAAAGTATTTTATACGAGCAGCCTGTTTTGTCTATAGTCTTGGATAAAACTTACAGCCCAAGATCGCCCTTCTTGATTTTGAGATGCCCAAATGCCTTTTCCGTCGCTTTTCGTCCGCGCGGGGTGCGCTCGATGAGGCCGAGCTGGAGCAGATATGGCTCGTGCACCTCCTCGACGGTCGCCTCCTCCTCGGCAAGCGATGCGGCCAGGGTGTTCAGACCCACGGGTCCGCCGCCGAACTTGTCTATGAGCGTGTTCAGGAGGTCCCTGTCGTTCTGGGTGAGGCCGAGCTCGTCTATGCCGAGCATGGCAAGGGCCTTGTCGACGATGGCGGGGGAGACGGCCTCTTTCTCGACCTGGGCCAAATCACGGACTCGTTTGAGCAGGAAATTGGCCGTACGGGGAGTGAATCGGCTCCGCTTGGCAATTTTGTCTGATGACACTGGGTCTATGCCGATGCCCAAGACGCGTGCCGATCTGTGCACGATCTCTTGGATTTCTTTATCGGAGTAAAACTCGAGCCTGAATGTTCCACCGCTGAATCGCGAACGTAGTGGCGCTGACAAGAGGGCGATGCGCGTCGTTGCCGCGATGAGGGTGAACGGCGGAAGCTCGAGTTGAATGGTTCGCGCGCTCGGTCCCTTGCCGATGATGATGTCGAGCGAGCCTGATTCCATTGCGGGGTAGAGGACTTCCTCGATGGTCTTGTTCAACCGGTGTATTTCGTCAATGAAAAGCATGTCGCCCGGTGCCAGATTGGTGAGAATTGAGGCGAGGTCGCCGACCTTTTCGATTGCCGGTCCGGAGGTCGTCTTTATCTGGGACGAGGTTTCTTTTGCTATGAGATGTGCTAATGTGGTCTTCCCTAGACCTGGTGGTCCATAGAAGAGTATGTGTTCGGGCGGATGCTTTCGCTCGGCGGCGGCACGGAGGAGGACCCGGAGGTTCTCTTTTATGGATTTTTGGCCTATATATTCGTCCCACGAGGAGGGTCGGAGGGTCTGGTCGAGGAAGAGATCGTCATTTCCAAAGGAGCCTTTGTCTTTTGGGCTTTTGTCGCCATGGGCCTCTGGGTGTGTAGGGGTACTTGACATATGTAACGCTTCGTGCTAAGATAGATACATGTTGGTGATTTGAAAGTCGGTCTTCCAGAGTATAAATCTCTAAGCAATTGAACCTTACGGTTTACTAGTTGGTATTCTCGGGACGTTCTGGTTTGCACTCCGGTGCACTTCTGGGGCTATCCTAAGAACCCTGCTTAACTTTAGATGCATGTCTTTAAGTATTGCTTAGAGATTTATGATCTGGAATGTGAAGAGCTCGCTTCTGCCGTAAAGGTGGGTGCGGGCTTTTTTCTTTCCATATACTACTCTTCTTATTCTCGCCCGCAACAGTCTTTCAGCAGGGGAACATGCATCCATGTGTAAGTAAAACTTGACGTGAATTACTCTAGTTCGGCGAGGTCGATGACTCGCTCGAGCTCGTCGAGCGACGTCACTCCCGAGAGCACTTTCATGATGCCGTCCTCCCGCATGTCGGGTATGCCCTGGATGCGGGTGGCCTTCTTTATGTCTCGCTCGCTTGGGTTGACCTCGACAGCTTTCTCGAGTGCAGAGTCCGTTGTTACGGCCTCATATATGCCTATTCTGCCCTTATAGCCGCTCTTGTTGCAGAGTGTACAGCCTTGGGCGGCCCAGATTTTGTCCGTCTGTATCACGTCACCAATCGCTCGGTCCTGGATTCCGGCGACCACGGACGCGACGCGGATCCTCACCTCTCCCTCGAGTGGCATCTCTTTTTTACAGGCGGTGCAGAGCTTTCGCACGAGCCTCTGGGCGAGCACGACATTGATCGCAGAGGTCATCGTCTTCGGATTCACGTCGAGGTCAATGAGGCGAGGATATGCGCCTGCGGCGGAGTTGGTGTGGAGGGTCGAGAAGACGAGGTGTCCCGTCTCTGCCGAGTCGACGGCGATCTTTGCGGTCTCCTCGTCTCTGATTTCTCCGACCATGATCACGTCGGGGTCTTGTCGCAGGGCGGATCGGAGTCCAAGGGCGAAGGTGTAGCCCTTGTCGGGGTTCACCTGGGTCTGCACGATGCCGGGGAGGTGATATTCGATAGGGTCCTCGATGGTTATTATCTTCACATCCGGCTTGTGGAGCTTTCGAAGAAAGGCGTAGAGGGTCGTGGTCTTTCCAGACCCGGTCGGACCGGTGTTCAGGATCATGCCGTTCGGTCGAGAGACCTCCTTGAGGAGTATGCCGAGGAGCTTTTCGGGAATACCCAGGTCTTCCAGGGGAACCTGAATGGACTTTGGGTTGAGGATTCGGAGCACGATGGACTCATTGTAGGCACCTGGCAGTATCGAAGTTCTGATCTCAATGTCGTCTTCGCCGACCTTCACGCTGAAGCGACCGTCCTGCGCCTCGGTCTTGACGTTGAGCTTCAGTCCCGAGAGGAGCTTGATGCGGGAGAGCAGCAGGCCAAAGGTCTCGAGGTCGAAGTTCAGTATGTCGGTGAGCACGCCGTCGAGCCTGTAGCGCAGTCGCACATAGCCCTCCTCAGGCTCGACGTGTATGTCCGAGGCTTTTGTCGCAAGTCCGCCAGAGAGGACGATCTCGAGGATTTTCGATATGCGGAAGCCCTTTTTCAGTTTGATGACATCCTCCATTGCCGCCTTCACGTCCTCGATGGTGTGTATCTTTCCGATGAAGGTGCGTATGTCCTCGCTCGAGATGTCGAGCGCGCCCGCCTTGGTCTCGGTTGAGAAGGAGAGGTCCGAATAGCGCGCCCAGGCCTTCTCGAGGCTCAGGATTGAGGCGATGTACACGACTGTCTCGTATCCCTTGGTCGTTACGGCATCGAGTGCGGCGAGGGTCTTCTCGTTTGCGGGGGAGAGCACGGCTATCTTGACGCGCTTGCCGACAAGACCGAACGGGGCGATCTTCGCCTCGCGCGCATCCGCCTCGGCAATCACGCGGAGGGCATCCATGTCTATGTGGAGGGGGCCGAGGTCGATGTACTCGAGGTCCTGTCGAGAGGCGGTGATCTGGGCGAGGTCCTCCTCCTCCCTTTTCCTGAATTCGTCGAGCTTTTTATCCTGCTTTTCTTCGTCAAATGAGATAGACATGGCACTATTGTAGCCTTTTGGGGCTGTTTTAATACCATTGACAAAGCTGTATTATTTAGTATAATAGTATGAGTGGGGTGGCATGTCGCCATATGTACAGAAACTCAGTCTTTTCCTTACTCAGTCATGAAAAATCAAAAACAGTTCCTTGTCAGCGTGCTTTTGTCAGTCTTCGGCCTCGTGTTTCTTTCGGGATGCACGCCGTTCTACGGCCCCCGGGTCATAGTGCAGCCGCCCGCCCTCAGCAAGTACGGGGACAAAACGCCCTCAAGGAACCTCGGTGCAGTTAACATCCCCTTCATGGGAAGCAACTTTACCGCGTCAGGGGATCTTTTGGACGTGCTGAACGACACCCCTTATATTCTGGTGGTATCGTCCGGAGCGCCCCATGAGATCTATTATCTCCAGCCCGGGGCGAACTATCGGTTCAATCTAGGTGCCTTTGGAGGGGACCGGACCGCCATTGTTTACTATTATTACGAGGTGTTGCCGCAGGATGCACCCCGGTCAGTCGGGCTTAAGGAGTATGTGCGTTCGCGCGGGCCGCGTCTCAAAAGTTACACGGCAGTGGCCTACGTCGATGACAAGGGCAACGTGTGTATCAGGCGAGGACGTCGTTGATGTCTCGACCTGTGTCAGTTCAAGGGATTCGCTTCACGGCGGATCCTTTTTTGTTGGATTTTGATATATAGTATCGGCATGATATCCCGCAGCATCAAAGACACCTCGTCGATAGCCGCCGAGTTCGCTCGCGGCCTCGAGCCGCGTCTGAATGATCGGGAAGAGGGCGTCCTCGCAACCGTCATCGCCCTGCACGGCGACCTTGGTTCGGGCAAGACTACCTTTACGAAGGCATTTGCGGCAGCCCTCGGTATCCCTGAAGAGGAAGTCACCAGCCCGACCTTCGTCATCGAGAAGCGTTTCGATATCCACGGCTCGGCCTTTTTCAAGCGGCTCATACACATTGATGCATATCGTCTGGAGCGGCCCGAGGAGATAGAGAGGCTGGGCTGGAAACAGACCCTTGCCGACAAAGCCAACCTGGTGCTCGTGGAATGGCCAGAAAATATCGGGTCTGCCATGCCTCAAAACGTGCCCACGATATCTTTCACATTCATAGATGAGAATACTCGGGAAATAGTGTTTAATTAGGGGGTGAAACGACTCATACTCCTCGATTCCCACGCCATACTCCACAGGGCATATCATGCGCTGCCCGATTTCTCGACCGCAGGGGGCGAACCCACAGGCGCGCTCTATGGCGTCGCCACCATGTTGCTCGGCATCATCGAGACACTCAAGCCTGATTATATCGTCGCGACCTATGACTTGCCCAAGCCAACCCATAGGCACGAGGCATACAAGGACTACAAGGCCGGCAGGGCCAAGACCGACGACGCCCTCGTCGCACAGATCATTCGCTCGCGCGACATTTTCAAGGTGCTCGGCATTCCGATGTATGACAAGGAAGGCTTCGAGGCGGACGACATTCTGGGCACCATAGTCGAGCTGACAAAGAAGGAGCGGGCGGCAGGCGGGCTCGAGGTCGTCATCGCGTCGGGCGATATGGACACCCTGCAGTTGGTTTCGGGCGAGACGGTTCAGGTGTATACCCTGAAGAAGGGAATCAAGGACACCGTTATCTACGATGAGCCGGCCGTCCGCGAGCGATTCGGCTTTGGTCCCGAGCTTCTACCCGATTACAAGGGACTGCGCGGCGACCCATCGGACAATATCATCGGCATCAAGGGCATTGGCGAGAAGACCGCGACCATCCTCATCAACACCTTCGGAACGATAGAGAATATGTACAAGGCCCTCAAGAAGGGTTCCGAGAAATTCAGCGCTGTCGGCATCACGCCTCGCGTCATCGAGCTTCTGACGAGCGGGGAGGAGGATGCCGAATTTTCAAAGGTTCTCGCTACTATTCGCCGCGATGCGCCGATCGATTGGAAGCTGCCAACCGTGGGCTGGAGGGAGGCGATCGACCTCGATGCGGCATCAAAGCTGTTCGCCGACCTCGAGTTTAGGACCATGTTCGCCCGGCTGAAGGGTGTGATCGACGGCAAGGCGATGCCCAAGAAGGTCGTTGAGGTGGAAGTTGGCGTAGGGCCTGTCGCCGCGCCTGTCGAGGAAAAGGACGTTTCCGCCGATCGCCTGCGCGAGGCGGCCCTCATGCTGTGGCTCATCAACTCGAACATAGGCGATCCAAAGCTGGCCGACGTCATGGCCTTCTCCAAGGCCCAGACATTTGATGCCGCATGCAAGGTCCTCGAGACCGAGCTCAACAAGAGGGGCCTCACGAAGGTGTACGAGGACATCGAGAGGCCCCTCATCACGGTCATCGATCGCATGAAGGAGATCGGCGTGAAGATAGACAGGAAGTTCCTCGAGGACTTGGGCGCCGAATATGGCAAGACTCTGGCCGCCCTCGAGAAGTCCATTTGGCGCATGGCAGACATGGAGTTCAACATCGCCTCGCCGAAGCAGCTGGGTGAGGTGCTCTTCGTGAAGCTCGGGCTCAAGTCAAAGAAGAAGACGGCGGGAGGGGCCCTTTCCACCAAGGAGAGCGAGCTCGAGAAGCTGGCTGACGAGCATCCGATCATCGGCGAGATACTCCAGTATCGCGAGCTGTCCAAACTGCTCGGCACTTATATAGAAACGATACCGACCCAGCTCGATGATAATTCAAGGATACACCCGACCTTCATACAGACCGGCGCCGTGACAGGTCGCATGGCCACCAAGGACCCATCGATACAGAACATCCCGAACAGGACCGAGCTCGGCCGCAAGATTCGCAACGCCTTCATCGCCGAGAAGGGCTGGAAGCTCGTCGCCTTTGACTATTCGCAGATCGAGCTGCGCATCGCCGCCTTCCTCTCGCGGGACGACAAGTTCATAGACATATTCCGCAGGGGAGAGGACGTGCACGCCGCGGTTGCCGCCCAGGTGTTCGGCGTTCCTGTCGAGAGCGTCACCAAGGACATGCGAAGCCAGGCAAAGACCATCAACTTCGGCGTTATGTACGGTATGGGCGTCACCGCTCTCCAGAAGAACCTTGGCACCGATCGAAAGGCCGCCCAGAAATTCTATAATGACTATTTCGAGAAGTTCCATGGCCTCGCCGCATATCTCGAGAGCGTAAAGGCCGAGACTGCCGAGAGGGGGTACACCGAGACGTTCTTTGGCCGACGGCGCTACTTCGACGGCATCAAGTCAAAGATCCCGTTCATACGCGCCGCCGCCGAGCGCATGGCCATCAACGCGCCGATACAAGGCACCGAGGCGGACATCGTGAAGCTTGCCATGATACGCGTCGACGAATACATCCGCGAGAAGGGCCTCGAAAAGGACGTTCACATACTGATGCAGGTGCATGATGAGATCGTGCTCGAGGTGCGCGAGGGCCTTGTCGATAAAATATCTCCCGACATCAAGAAAATAATGGAGGCAATCATTCCGCCCAAGGACATTCACGGCATCGTCATCGTGGCTGACGCGAAGGTGGGGGATAATTGGGGCAGTATGGATAAGTTCTAGCCCTATCGATAGGCGTCCTTTCGATGTGATATTTCCACAACGAACACGATAAGTTCGTGTTTTATGATTTCATATATGATTCGGTAAGGCCAGACGCGCAGGGATCGGAGACCTTTGAGGTCCCCGTGAAGCTCTTTGCCCTGAAAAGGCGCTCGACAAAGCCTGTCGAGGGAGACCAGGATGCGGGCCTGGGCGACCCTGTCCAGCCTAGCGAACTCTTTTCTTGCCGAGGTTTTTATTACCAGTTCGTACATAGGCTTTCTTTGGCTTATCGTTCAGCATAAAGTCCTTCTTGAGCTCATCGAGCGTCGGCCACTTCTTCCATGCGCCAGACTTCCACGCGTCCCGGGTTTCCTTCACGCTCTTGAGGATGTTCGGCGAATCCCGAAGAACCTCCATGGTCTCGATCCATGACTCGTATTCAGTTGCCGACATGATGACGGCCTTGGGCGTGCCACGTTCGGTGAGGGTGTACACGACGGCGGGGGACACGACCTCCGATACTATCTCGAAGAGCCTTTTTCGGGCCTCCGTGAGCGATATGATGTTTTTCATATTCATGTGTACATAATAGCGTACATGACAAGGGCGCGCAATCGGGCCGTGCGAGCCAGAGCACCCTTGTGGGCAAAATGCTAAAATCTACCTGTGTTATACGTCATTCACGGCACCGATATAGAAACCGCGCGAGCCAAGGCCCACGGCCTCTTCGAGGCACTCAAGGGCAAGAAGCCCGACGCTTCGGCGGGGACGCTCGCTGCCGAGCAGGTGACCCTCGAGCGCCTCGACGAGCTTACCCAGTCTCAGGGCCTCTTCGAGAACAGGCAGATCATCTTCATGGATCGCACCCTCGAGAACAAGGATGTTCGTGAGGTCATCCTGGAACGCATCGACGAGCTGGGCGAGTCCCCGAACATATTCATATTCTTCGAGGGCAAGCTGACAAAGGAGATACTCAAGAAGCTCGAGAAGAGGGCCGAGAAGATACAGGAATATGCGGCCGATGACGCGCCAAAGGCAAAGCAGGACGGCGGCTTCTTCGCGCTCGCCGACGCCCTTGGCTCGCGCGACAAGAAGGGTCTCTGGGTTCTGTTTCGGGAGGCGATGGACAGGGATGCCGCCCCCGAGGAGATTCACGGCATATTGTTCTGGCAGGCAAAATCGCTCGCGCTTGCCGCGCGAACCCGCGATGCCGCCGAGGCGGGCCTTAACCCATTCGTCTATGGCAAGGCGAAAAGATACGTGTCTAACTTCAGGGTGGGGGAGATAGACGCCCTCGTGTCCCGGCTCGTTCACATATATCACCACTCCCATCGGGGCGAGGGGGATTTCGAGCTGGCCCTCGAAAAGATGATTCTCGATCTATAAAAAACAAAAGGCGCCGCATGTGCGGCGCCGACTCTGATTGTGGGGCCTCAGGTGATGGGGACACCCATCTCGATCGGTGGTTTGCAGTTTTCCCCCTTGTGAGGCGGAACCTTGCAGGGAAATTCTTCGCTCGTGTTGCGGAACAAGTCGAGGCCGTCGATGGCGCTGACCGAAAACACGTAGTCATTTTCCGGGTGGGACTGGATCGAACCATCCTCGCCGATGCGAGCCTTGGAAATATCAAACCCTCCCGATGTGTAGCCCTTGCGCTCCTTCGACTTCTTGTCGTCGGGGACGGCCAGGACGGCCTCCTCTGACAGGGGGAAGCATATCCCGTTGTCTTTTTGTCTGGACGCGATGAAGAATTCTCCCGCGAGAACCTTTCCGGTTTCCCTACAGATGATTTGGCTCATGTGTGCTGTTTCTGAAGAACAATCGCACTATCCCCGTGCGAGGGTGTCGCGCAAACGTGCGTGACTGAAAAACAGTACGCCCGTGCGGGTGTTTTGTCAAACCACCTTTATCTTTGGGGTTTTTGTGGTATTATCGGTTTCATTCCGCCCATAGCTCAGTCGGTAGAGCAGCTCCCTTTTAAGGAGAGGGTCCCAGGTTCGATTCCTGGTGGGCGGACACTCATGTGATAGGTTCGGAGTCCGAGAAGGCTTCTTTTGGCTTGTGGAATAAGCTCGTGTATTATTGATGCACGATGATCACGGTTTTTGTAGACGAATCAGGGAATCTCGGTAATGATGGGCGATATTTCGTCATTGCTATTATCGTGCCTCAGAAGGGTAAGAGAATATCGAATTTCATGAAAGCCTTTTGCGCCAAGAATAATCTCCCAGAGATAAAGGCCTCACAGCTCTCGTTTTCTCAAAAGCAGGAGATTTTCAATAAACTCACCTCTGCCAACGATTATACTGTTTCATATATCGTCGCTGACAAGAAACACATAGATAATCACCAGTTGTTTAAAGACAAAAATCTTCTCTACAACTATCTGTTCTCGTTCCTGATTAAGAAAACTATAAAAGGCGCAAACGAGGATGTGTGTATTTTGCTTGATAACCACTCAACAAAAACAAAGTCTATTAACTCGCTCTGCGACTATATAAAAATTAAGGCGTTTACCCAATGGAATTATCGGAACAATCTTCAAATAGGGTATGTAGACTCAAAGAATTCAAAAACTATCCAAGCGGCGGATGTGATAGCGAATGCGATTTATGCAAAATACATATATGGAAAGGATCATTTTTATAACATGCTGACGATTAGCGAATCTATCAAGTTCCCACAGAGTAAATTCGGCCAAGAACCACCTGTTGGTAACCAACTTGAAACATAGGCTGTTTTAGATTAGTATCATAAGTGACATCAATCTTGTGTGGAGCTTAATGCAAGTAAGTGACGTGTGCCGTCACCGAAGCACAAGTAGTCTTGAAAAGCCCTGTGGGGCTTTTCTGCTTTATGGGGAGTACCACCTTGATAGGAGTCCTTAATGGCGCTTGTGTTGTTGTTCACGCAACACAAGGGATGACGCATATTCTCTAGGGAGTCCAGGAGGGAGGTGTTGGTAAGAAAAAGCCCATATATTCCTATATGGGCTTGGGACAAAACCGTTTATGAATCAAGAGTCACTAAGCGTTAGGTAATTTTCATGATTACCCTCGTCTCTTTTGACCAATCCTTTTTCTAATAGACGATGCAGGTCATCGCTACTCATGACAAGTCCATAACCTGGAGGGGTTTTGCTTACAGCAAGTCGTTTGATCACCTCAATAAATAACGGCTCAGAATGCTTTGAAGGAAATACACAGTTCCAGCAAATCAAAGGGTATCCATGCAAGAATATCCTACTATGCCCATGACAAGTTGCCTGCCTTCTCTTGAATTCATAATCCCATTCATAATAGGAGAGAATGGCCGTTCCCTCATAGAGGTGCATTGCTTTATTTTTGGCTTTAAACACAGTAAGCCATAACTGCTTTTGGAATTTGTTGCCCTGTCCACTCGATGGACCCATTGCTGGCGGGATTTCCATGGTATTTGTTTTATTCATATGAGTTTGATGGGAAACAGACGATCCGCACGATGTGGTATCGGCAAGTCACTCGCATGCTTCCTTTCAAACTCAACTACTTCAAAGAACTGGATTCTATGAACCCATAGCGCATGTTATGGACTCAATAAAATAGGGGATTGTGTAAATCCCCTACGAGAGAATAAGGATTAGCGCAAGGAACGGATATAATCTTCGAACACCATACGTTCCAAAGCTTCCCTGGATCTGATAGAAGGATGTTCTCCTTTCATCCCCACACTCTTCATTAGCACCGCGTCAGGAGTGCCGGGTGTAGCGATACCACGCAGATAATCAAGGGGTATGCCGTCCTTAAGGGCTTCGCGGTATTCGGTGTGAGCATCTTTGGTGTCTTTCATGGTCCTGTTCTAGCCCTCTACTCCCCACGGAGCCGATGGAACAGGAAAATCGTTCTTCTTGACGAGCAGGACATGGGTCCCTTTCTCAAACAAGTTTTCTCTCAAGCGAACAAGCTCAAGACGCCTAAAAGAGGAACCGACATTGAGACGTGCCACCGCTCGCATTCCGCCACTCCACTGAAAGATCGAACCGAGAGCGATTACTTTAAAATCCACTCCTGCCCGAACTCTTTGCTTGGATGATCCCAGACTCAACAGATCTCCGAATGTTCCGAATCGATCACGCGGAAGATTCACTGTGATATGTTTTACAATATCATATTCCTCCATTGGTTTTGGAAGCACCCAAGCATCGGGATTCTCCCCAAGAATTAGATGCGACTGAACCGCAAGATCCCAAGCACCTGTCTGAGAGGTACCAAAGCAGAGCGAGAAGAGAATGCTAGTGTCACACTCCATGGTGCTACATAGTGAAGAATAATTACCAGCATTGATCATCTCTCTGATAACCTGACTAATGGTTTTGTTAGCCACCACTGAGGCATTGGACTGTAGGTTTTGATTGCTCATAGGAAAGTACTATTTCTCCAATATTATGGATCAAATGTCAATTATAGTCACAAATGGGGACTACTACCCATCGCATTTTCATACATAGCTTGTGATATAAGGGTATATATGCTATACTATTGGTGTCATGAAAACGGACAATAAGGAAATAATTGATTCTTTGGAGCTGTATGGATTCTCTCCTAACGAAGCGACTGTATATGTGTTTCTCCTCAAAAAGATCGAATCCTCGGCTTTTGAGATAGCGAAGGAGTCCGGAATCCCGAGAACAACTGTCTACACCACTCTCGAATCGCTTAAACGACAGGGTTTTGTCTCGCGGTTGAGGAAGAATAATGTTGCGTATTTCACCCCCGAGAGCCCGAACAGGCTTATCGGGCTTCTTAAAAAGAAAGAGGAGGTTGTTAATTCGATCCTGCCTCAAATTAGAGCAATTTCATCTCGAAATGTTGATGCACCAACAGCAAAGCTTTTTGTTGGCATAGATGGGATCAAGTCAGGTCTTGAAGATATACTTGAAACCCTCAAATCACAGAAAATAAAGCAGATACTTGCCACCTCTCAGCCGGACATGACCAAGCATCTACCTAAATATTTTCCAGCGTGGCTCAAGTCGCGTGAGGATATAGGTGTGTTCACAAAACTTATACTCTCCCATGACGCGCGCGGGTACCTCTTTTCTAACGAGCTGCGAGAGGTCAGGTATCTACCCGAGAAATTTCCCTTTGATTGCTCGGTTACGATATACGGGAATAAAATGGCGTTCTTTTCGCTTCGAGATGATGATGCATATTGCGTGATCATCGAGTCGCGCTCAATTGCCGACATGCTGAGCAAGTTCTTTTTGTTCTCGTGGGAGATGTTAGGGAAGTAAGCTGTCTTTTATGGTGTCCACTATGTCCACTTTCTCTCTAAACGAGACACTGTCTAAACATGCCTTAGGAGTGTCTCATTCACAGGAATATTAGCCCTTCTGTACCCTAGATGTGACAGTGTGCAACACACGCTCAAAAGTGTCGGATTTGTCGGATTTTGACCCGACCTACTTGCCTCATTACGCCTGCACGTCCATAATCAAAACAACCCTTATGGCGCGCCACTTTACAATTTCCGAGACCGATTCGGGGGACAAGCTAAAACCGCAGATTTATCTGCGGTTTTAGCTTGTCCGAGCCGGAGCGATGTTTTTCGCTTCGAAAAACTGCGAGGTGGGGTCGCGGACATTCCGAGCGACGGCGATAAATGATCCGTGACGACACTTATGTGAGACAGACCGAGAGGGCTAAGCGTGGCTTTGTTTTCAAAGAGTAAGATAAAGTCGCGAATCTATTTAGTGATCAAGAGGGGAATAAGGTGATATTTAGGCATTTACCTAATGGGTACGGGGGAGGTAAAATAGCGATACGTATGAAACCCCGTACTCCTCGAGCTTTCACCTTGATAGAACTCCTCGTTGTCATTTCCATCATTAGCTTACTCTCGTCCGTGGTTCTTGCCTCCTTGAATTCTGCGCGGAACAAAGGAAAGCTTGCGGCCATTAAAGGCAATCTTCAAAATATGATTACCCAAATGGAGCTTTCATATTCAGACAATGGAAACTACGGAGGTATAAATGGAGCGGGAACACCGCCATATCGTCCGAGTACCATTTGCCTTGGGCCAATCGCAGGCATGGCCCGGGCCACATCAAACGGGGGAGCCAAGGCTCGGTGTCTCTCCACCAATTTTTCAGGTTGGAGCGATGTCAACAAAAGGTGGGGAGCCACAGCCCTTCAATACACCACAACAGCTCCCGTCAAAGCGTGGTCGGCTTCCCCGTCTGGAGTAATCGCCTGGGATGCACAGGGGGTGAACTCCTCCGGCGCATTCGTGGGTACTGATGTAACCATGAACTGGGACACGGCAGTTGCCGCTTGTGCCACAGCGGGAGGCCGTCTTCCCACGGTCGAGGAACTCAAAACGCTCGGCGACGCCCAGTGCGAAGCCCTTGGAAGCACCGACTGCACAGTAGACTCCGCAAGAAATCCTCCAGGCTTCCAGGCCACCTTCTACTGGTCGGGTACTGGGGTTCCGAGCGATGGGTCTCAGGCGTACACCGTGTACTTATACCGCGGCAGCATGTACAACTACCCCAAGGCCAATGGCTACTACGTTCGGTGCGTCCGCTAGCATTCCTCGTTCCAATCCGCCGTCTGGCCTGAGATGCCCTTTGAATATGACCACATTCTCACTTTCAATTTGAGCAGGGAATGGAGGGACAGAATGAATTTATTGTTATATATCTTTCCTGCAAATAAGATATTGACTGAACCTACCCTAAGGGCGTTTGTCTTGTCGGACTTTGCCCTGATCAACTTGCTTCATTTCTCCTTGCCGAGCATAATTCAAAGCGTCCTTATGGCGCGCCACTTTACAATTTACGAGCCCGATTCGGGGGACACTTTATGAAGCGAGACATTCGCGTCCTCCTCCACGATATTCGCAGCGTCCATAACGTGGGCGCGATATTCCGCACATCTGACGCCATCGGCGTCTCCAAGATATATCTGGGCGGATACAGCCCGATGCCCGTGGACCGATTCAACAATCCGCGCGCGGACTTCTCGAAGGCCGCGCTCGGTTCCGAAAAGACCATGGCGTGGGAAGGCGTTGAAAGTCCCTTGGCGCTGATCTCAAAATTAAAGGAAGAGGGGTTTCAGGTTGTTTCTGTAGAGCAGGACCCGACATCGGCTGACTATAAGGAGGTGCGGATGGGGGAAAGGGTTCTCGTCATCTTCGGCAACGAGGTAGCGGGCGTGTCTAAGGGGCTTCTCGAGAAATCGGACGTCATAGCCGAGATCCCGATGAACGGGACAAAGGAGTCGCTGAATATCTCTGTCTCTGCCGGCATCGTCCTCTATCGCTGGTTCGACTAATAGGTTATCGCGTCAATCGAGTTTCCCTTCGGGTCGACGAGCCGTATAACCTCCTGGCTGTTCCTCCAAAGCTCGGATGTCTGGTCAAGGAAGAGTCTCCATTCGTCCTTGTAGAATCCCTCCGATCCTTCGTTTCTCTGGGCGCAGCTGTTGTAGTTGAGGTTTTGTGTGACGAAAGCCCTGCATGCGGCAGATAAGCCACCTGGGAAAGTACCGTTGAACGCTCGGCAGCGTGGAAGCTCCTTTACGAAATCCTGGCAGGACGCCTCCTGATATGGTCCCGACGCCTTGAGTTCGTCGAGGGGCTCGGGGCAGTCCTGTCTGAGGTCTGGGGTGAACGTCTGGAACTGATTAAGGTATCCCGTGCAGATGTTCACGCGAAATGATGTGCCGATTGGCGATCTCCCGGACGTCACGATGGCTCGACTTGCGGGAGGGAGCAGAACGTCGGTGTTGAGATACGGTGCGCCGAGGATGGGGAGGTTTGCGGCCTGGGGCAGGGTGACGTTCGTGTCATAGGCACTGTCTTTAATCCTCATGCCCGCAAGTGATGTTGTCGCTACTGCCTGTGGTGCGGCCAGTATGCGCAGGTATTCCTCCTGTGCGACGCTTGATTTTGCCCCGGCGGTGCCATCAAGGGATAGGGTCTTTGAGAGAAGGGTCGACGAGTGGATTTTCTGCGCATCTGAGGGCTGGGTGAAGAAATCCCTGATGCTTTGCTCTGCATTCAGCACGATTTCGGCCGGCGCCTTGGGGAGGTTCAGGGTCGTTTTTCCGTCCGATGTCCCCTTGATATAGGCCTTTCCGTACGTCTCGCCCGTGTCGAGCGGGGCGGGGGCCTTAATGTACGGTGCCTGCACGGGTGATCTCTGGGCACCCCCAGTGAATATCCATATGAGGCCTATTGCTATGATTCCCCATATGAACCAGCCGAATTCCTCGTTAAGTCCTTTGAGTATGTCCATGTCCCTAAGTATCAATCACGGGCGGGCTTTAAGCAACTTCTGGTGGATCGAGCAGAAGTGCGCGCTCCTGCCGCCAACCTTGAGACGGATTACCGTCCCCTTGCAGCCCTTCTTGACGCAGGCCGAACCGGTCTTCCTGTAGGCATTGTGCCTCTCCTGAAAGGCCCCTCGCAGGCCGTCGATGTTTCGATAGTCGGACATGGAGTCTCCGCCAAAGTCGATGCCGCTTCGCAGGGTTTCCCGTACCGCTTTCAACACGAGTTTCCATTGTGCCCCTGACACGTTTTTTATTCGCTCGAGAGGGTTGATGCCCACGCGCCAGAGCACCTCGTCTGAGTATATGTTGCCGATTCCGGATATGACGGTGTTGTCCATGAGGACGGTCTTTATCGCGCCGTTCGGTTTTCGCGAGACGGCTCGAATCAGGGCGTCGCTGTCGAACGATGCATCGAGAGGCTCGGGGCCATGGTGTCGCAGGTGTTCGGACTCGTGAATGGTGGCGGTGTCGACAAGCGTCACCTTGGCGAACTTTCTCATGTCCGAGAGCACGAGGGAGGTGCCATCGGAGAAGGAGAGGACGAAGTGTATGAATCGATTGAAGGGGTCGTTCAGGGCAACATCGGCCGGTTCGCTCGGCCTCCACGATTCTCCCTGGGCATCTTTTTTCGCCAATTTTTTATACGCGCCGTGCATCATGTGCCCGGTCATCTTCATGTGTATTAGGATGGTCTTGCCATTCGAGAGGTTGATGAGTATGTTTTTTCCACGTCGCTCTGCCTTGTCTATGCGTGCGCCGACAACGCTCTTCCTGAAGGCGATGAAGAACCTCGGATCCTTTATGTTGTCCTTGCCCGCATGGATCGTACCGCCGTAATCCGTCCAGGCATCGGATATAACGAGTCCTTTGGCGCGGGAGTTTATTCCGTCGACGGTTGTTTGTACCTCGGGTAGTTCGGGCATAAGAAAGTTAGCTTTTCGAGGCGATGGAACTTTCGATTTCCTCACGGGCGACCACGGCATCGCTCCACGGAATCTTCGAGTTGTTCGCACCCATGATATATGGATCGGTGCCCTTGCCGGTGATGAGCACGGCGTCACCGGTTTTGGCGAGCGAGATGGCGTGGGCGATGGCGGCGCGCCTGTCCATGATGACGTGGGGATGGGCCGAAGGCATGGCCTGGGCCATGTCGTCGACTATTTTCCGGGGATCGTCGTCGTAGGGGTCCTCGTTCGTCAGTATGATCTCGTCGCATGACCTTGCGGCTATCTGGGCCATCTCATCGCGCTTCCACACGTCGCGCCCTCCGCCGGTGTTGCCGAGCACGCAGATGCGGCGGGACTTCTGGAACACGTCATAGAGCTTCTGCAGGGAGTCGGGAGTGTGCGCGTAGTCGACGATGACGTCAAAATCCTGTCCCGCGTCTATCTTCTCGACGCGGCCGCGTATGCCCGTGAACTTCTCGAGGGCGAGGCGGCAGATCTCGATGTCGACGCCCTGCGTCTCGGCAAAGGTGATGGCCGCGAGCTCGTTGTATATGTTGAACTCTCCCGAGAGATGCGACTTGATGAGCTTGTGTCGCACCGTCATGTCGAAGCCGTGCTTGAAGATGTTGTACGGCATGGCATCTGCAAGGGAGTAGGGGTGCTTCTCGGTGAAGTTCCTGCCGAGGAATTTTGCTGCGTGGGCGTCATCGGCATTCGCTACGATGATGGTCTCGCGCTTTCGCGACCTCACCACGGCGTCGGCTATCGAGAGCTTGGCGTTTACGTAATTCTCGAATGACCCATGAGCCTCGATGTGCTCGGGGGCGATATTGGTGTAGATGAGCGCGTCGAAGTCGATGAAGCGATGGCGTCCCAGTATGGCCCCCTGCGACGTCACCTCGAGTGTGACGTACGAGCAGCCGGCCTTTGCCGCGCGGGCGATGAATCGCTGGACGAAGAAGCGTCCCGGCATGGACATCTTGTAGAGATTGTCCGTCGACTCGTCGCCGACCTTGAAGCGTATGGTGTTCGAGAGGGCGGTCTTGAAGCCGGCCTCCTCGAGTATTGCGTTCACTATCTCGGTGACGGACGTCTTGCCCTTGGTTCCCGTGACGGCGACTATCTTGATGCGGCGGGAGGGGAAGCGGTACCAGAGGGCGCCGAGGAATGACATGGACAGGTGATATGCGGGACGGAAAAAGTTCATGACGGGGGCGGGGACTGCCTTGCGGATGGGGTGGAGGATTGAGTCGAGCATGGCTGTAGTATGGCGTATTTCGGGGGTTTAAGGGAGTATTGACTTTAGGTATGTTTAGGTGTATAATATACAAGTAAGGTAAAACAAGCTCTTTTACATCATTTGCGAATAAGTGGCTGCGGAATACAGGCTGTTTGAGGCCAAATCGTCTGTATTCCGCAGCCATACCGTTAGCCTGAAGCTGATAAGCTCCCTGGTCCCCATTTCATGGGTACAAGGGATGTCACAGTCGATGGTCCGCGCGAGGTTCGGAATCTATCATGAGCAATTCTGAAAATGCTACGTCCGCCCAGCTCCTGCAAGTCATCGCCAAGTTCGCCCAAACCATTCCCGTCGATGCAGATCGACGGGAGGTGCAGAAGGCGATCGAGGATAATGACGATCCCTTCTGGGTCTTTCTGAAAGAGCGTTTCGCCAAGAAGGCTGTCGAGGTCGCGAAGGCGGCCAGAGGCGCCCTTGCCGAGATGGTCGCTCTCGGTCGCTACGACTGGGTGAGCGAGCACATCAATGAGAAGAACTTTCCTCCGGAAAGTCTCGTTCTCGGCTCGGACCCCAAGGTCTTCCACTTCAATCGGTATATCTCATCGGAAGATGCGATTGCCGAGATGGAGAAGAAGGGATATCGTCCAGCGACTCTCGGTGACTTGCTCGATTACGGGGCCAAGAACCCCGAGGAACAGCGCGAGTATCCGATTGTCGCCCTTGGGTCTGTCGCCGTCCTCGACGATGGTCGCCGCGTGGCTTGCCTCGGCGGGCACGGTTCGGCTCGCCGCCTCAGCCTGCACGGGTTCGATGGCGACTGGGGTGGCCACTGCCGCTTCCTGGCGGTTCGCAAATAAGTTCTTTGTCTCCTCATGCCTTTGGATCTAGTCCTTTGGCCCTTGGAAACTTTGGACCTCGACCGCGCTTTCTTCAAGATTGCGCGGTTTTCTTTTGCCCGATACCCTCATATAATATTCTTCGACAGATGAAAAATCCTCGGTCACGGCTTTGGGTAATCTGTCCGCAACGCTCGGGAGGGGATTTTTCGCGGCTACGGTTTCGAAAAGAGTCTTCCGTGCCTTCGTTCAAAAATAAAGAACAGTTGGTGTGAGACACTATGCGACGCACAAGGTCGCTTATACCAAAATACAGCCCCGAGAGCACTCGAGGGGCGGTGGGGCAGACGGTATCTCACACAAGGTCTGTCGCCGTCATCGACGATGATCGCAACGTGGCTTACCTCAACAGGAACGATTCGGATCGCAACCTCAACCTGAACAGGTTCGATAACGACTGGAATGACAACTACCGCTTCCTGGCGGTTCGCTACTGCTCCTTTTTCTCCCGAGACCCAGTCTCGGGAGTTTTGTTTGCCAGCTGTCGCCGCCATCCGCCGAGCATTCTCCCGACCTCGAAGAGCTGTTCGGAAATGGCGGCGTATTTCTTGCCATCCAAGGCCCGGTTGTCCCATGAAAGCTCAACCAAGAGTTTGAGAAGGTCCACTCGCGAGATGCATCTGTCGAGCAATACTATCTTTTCAGCTATTTGTGAATAGCTTGCGAGGAAGCAATATTCAATCGCTACAAGAAAGACATCATCTATCTTTGTCCCGAGGGTGAATCGACTGGCTTTCGGGAAGTGCGCGAGACAATTCTGCCATGTCCCATAGGACTCCTTTAGCTTAAGGATAACGGGGATGAGCTTTGGTTGCGAAAAACTGCGGGGGGGGGTAACTTGAGGGGTGTGTCCAGGATTCAATTCTGCCATGCCTACAAAGATATCATTTCCGTGGATAATTTGCTGTGCGCGTGGAGGGAGTTCAGAAAGGGGAAGCGTGCCAAGAGGGATGTTCAGGAATTTGAGATAAACCTAACCAATAATATCTTATCCCTATATGAGGAATTAAGGGAAAAACGTTATGAGCATGGCGGATATCACGCCTTCAATATCTCTGACCCGAAACCTCGCAGCATTCACAAGGCCCTGGTACGAGACAGGCTTCTCCATCATGCCCTGTATCGCAAGCTCTACCCATTTTTCGACAGGACGTTCGTCTCAGATTCGTTCTCGTGCAGGAATAATAAGGGCACGCACAGGGCAATCGAGCGGTTTACGGCTTTTGGGCGCAAGGTATCGAAAAACAACACTCGCACGATCTTCGTCTTGAAATGCGACGTGAGGAAGTTCTTTGCTTCCATAGATCATGATGTTTTGTTCGGGATACTTTCGATCTATATAAAGGATGAGGATATCCTCTGGTTGTTGAAAAAGGTCGTGTCGAGTTTCAATTCGGGAAGGGAAGGGGTCGGCCTGCCGCTGGGAAACCTCACTTCCCAGCTTCTCGTGAACATATACATGAACGAGTTTGACCAGTTCGTGAAGCATAAGATTGGGGCGAAATACTATGTCCGTTATGCGGATGATTTCGTGACGCTTTCCGACGATAAAGAATATCTTGAGAGGGTGTTGTCGCGAATGGGGGAGTTTCTCAAATCAAATCTCAGGCTCGCGCTGCATCCCGACAAGGTATATATAAAAACACTAGCGTCGGGGGTCGATTTTCTGGGTTGGGTGCACTTTCCGCATCATCGGGTGCTTCGAGGCGCCACGAGGAGAAAGATGCTGAGGAATCTGGCGAACGATCCGAAAGAGGCAGCCAGGATTTCATATTTGGGACTGCTCAAGCATGGTAATGCCAAGAGGCTTGAGTGCCATATTGGCCCGCTTGCCTAAAAAGAGGGAGTAATATATGATATAATCATATTAACTTATAGTATAAATCTATGTCCACATTATCAATACCCCTCACTGCCGACCTCGAGGGCGTGGTCAACAGGCTCGTGAAAAGTGGCTATGGGGCAAACAAGGCCGATGTCGTCCGAAAAGCACTCCGAAAGCTTTCGGAAGACCAGGCTGTTGAGGCTATTCTACGTGCCCAGGCGGAGCCGAGCCTTAAGGGTGATTTGAGGGATCTCATGAAGAAGTTCAAATGATAGAACTTCTTTTCAAGCCCTCTTTTGTGCGAACCGTAAACGGGCTTGAGGAAGCCTTGGTGGAAGAGGTGTTTGAAAAGATTGAATTATTCAAAGACCCCAAGAACCACGATGCTCTGAGGGTTCATAAGTTAAAGGGACGTTTTTCTGACTGCCACAGCTTTTCTGTAAATTACAGGTTTAGGATTATATTTGAGTATTCTGGAAAGAAAGAGGCGACACTTCTGTTTATCGGTGACCATGATATATACAAGTAGGCTCTAGGGGAGAGCGGGCTTTTACTTACCCAACATCTTCAATGCCTTTTTCACGCGCTCTCCGGTATCCGTGATGGTCTGATCAACCTCTTTGAGAGCCTCGCGTGCCTCCTTGTGGCCATAGCCGAGGGCCTTGAGGGCCTCGAGAGCATCCACCTCGTCGCGAAGGGAGACAGGGGAGCTGTCCTCGGCGGCGAACTTGCCCTTGAGCTCGAGGACGATTTTCTCGGCAACCTTCTTGCCAATGCCGGAGACCTTGGTCAGATGCGATATGTCATTGGTCGACACTGCCGTGCGAATGGCCTTCACGCTCGAGACATTCAGTATGCCGAGGGCGGTCTTGGGACCGATGCCTGAGACGGACGAGATGAGAAGCTCGAAGAAATAGAGCTCCTCCTTGTCCAGGAAGCCATAGAGGGTGTGGGCGTCCTCTCGGACGGCGAGATGGGTCCAGAGGGATACCGTGGAGCCTTCCTTGAGCCTGTCTATGGTCTGACCGGTGGAAAAGACTTTGTAGCCGACGCCGTGCACGTCCACGACGGCCGAGCGCTCCTCCTTGTCTATAATGGTGCCCGTGAGGTGAGTAATCATATATAGGGACAAGTATAACAGGGAAGAGGGAGACCCGCAGACTTGCATTTTAACGGGTTCGCTGTTAAAGTAACCGCCACATATGCCAATCACATCTTCAGCAAAAAAGGCCCTTCGATCGTCAAAGCGCAAGCGAGTGTTTAACGTTCGTAGGCGCGACGAGATCGGTGCGGTCACCAAGGACATTAAGAAGCTCGTAACCGCAGGCAAGAAGGCGGATGCCCTCAAGCTCCTCTCCCAGGCCTACAAGCAGCTCGACAAAGCCGCAAAGACCGGTTACATCAAGAAGAACGCCGCTTCCCGAAAGAAGTCCCGACTCGCGACCCTCGTCAAGAAGGCAAAATAATACGGCTCAACAGGGCAAAGAAAAACACCTCAATTGATTGAGGTGTTTTTCTTTGTGGCTATAAGTTTATATTACAAGGGAAAGGAAGACTGAGGCATAGAGAAAGGCGCCGCAATACAAGGTGGATGCTATCACGAGGGGTTTCCAGAGAAGGTATTTGAGATGAGGGGAATGATCGGCAGACGTTCTGTGATTCATATAAATTGAAATAAAAAGGATTGCGCAACTCAGCGCTAAAGCGAAAATAAAAGAATTGATGGTTATTTTTGCGGTGATGATACTGGAGTAAATTATGGAGAGGATAAAGAAGTGTATGACGCTTGCGAGTATCGTGCGTATGTTGTTTTTCATGGGATTTATTATACTCCAGGATATCGACCCTTACAGGGTCAGTACCCACGATTGGATTTCGCCCTTCGCCCCTGCGGGCTCGGGGAAATCTCAATCGGGCTTCGATTCCTACACGGATGCCCAATGGGCATCCTCTCGAGCACCATATGAAAAAATCCCCAGATGGGGATTTTTTCATATGGTGCTCTCGGTAGGAATCGAACCTACATTGCAACTTCCGCAAAGTTGAGTCCTATCCATTGAACGACGAGAGCGTGCTACTAACTTACAGGAAATCTGGGAAAAGTAAACGAGGCGGGCGTTCTGCCCTCATTTACCTAGATGCCGAGGCGGTCGAGGAGGACCTGGAAGGGGCTTTCCTCGAACGGCTCCGACTCGAGATGGGTCTCGAGGAAAGCCCGGAGCATGTCTATCTCGTCGTGGGCGACGGGCACCATGATGTACGGCATGATCACCTTCTGGGAGACGAGTATGAGGCGAGCGCCGTCGCGGTGGTCCTCGTCGATCCAGAAGGACTTGAGGGACTTGAAGGGGTAGAGGGTCTTCTCTATGAGGACCCCTTTGTCGTTTACCTCCACGGATACGACGTTCGGCTTGCGGGCCGCAAAGAGGGCGATGACAAAGGCGCCGATAACGATGACGATGGCGAAGAGGATGTTTCCGAAGATGACCGAGGTGATCGCCGCCGCCGCCGCCACGATGCCAAGCGCCCAGAACCAGTCCTGGGTCTTCTCCCTGTGCACGTACTCGTGCGTGTGCCAAGAAAACTCTTTCATGCCACTAGTATATCACTGACTTTGAGAAAAGTGTCGAGGGGTCTATAATTGTGATGCTTAATCAAATTCAAACTTATGGAACTATTCTTACAGACGTATGGTAGAGATCTGATCATCCTGGCGATGATATGGGTCATGCCGTGGAAGGGCATATCTCTTTGGAGGGCGGCGCAGAGAAGGGAGAAGACCTGGTTCATAGCCCTCCTCCTCATAAACTCGCTTGCTATTCTCGATATTCTCTATATATTCGTCTTTTCGAGAAAGCCGAATAAAGAAATCTAGGGCTCACGGGGGAGGCGGCATGGTAGACTGGACGGGTGCCTGAGTATACAAGAAAACCGAATACGAAGTGCTCGATGTGCGGTAAGCCTGTATATAGAAGGCCCCTTCAGATAAAAGGGGCCAAGGGTAGGGTGTTTTGCGGACAAGTGTGTTATGGTATTTCCTGCAGGAAAGAGAAGGCTTGCGCCGTTTGCGGGACTTTGATACTGGCAAGCGCTAACAAGAAAACCTGTGGCAGGGAATGTGCGAATAGGCACAGGGTCAGTATCAAATATAAGATTGGCCGTCCGAGGGATAAGGCAGAACACTATCGAAGCCTCAAACTCAGGCTATTGGGAGAGAGGGGTGAAAAATGCGGACGGTGTGATTATGGCAGGATGGAGATCCTCGAGATACATCACAGGGATAGAAACAGAGAAAACAACTCCCTGGAAAATCTCGAGCTGATATGTCCGAACTGCCACGCAGAGGAGCACTATCTGAAGGGGAGTTGGCTTAGAAACATATAAAAAGGAGGAGTGGCTCGAGTGGTTGAAGGCACCGCTCTTGAAAAGCGGAACCCGGGCAACTGGGTCGTGAGTTCGAATCTCACCTCCTCCGCATGCGTCTTTTGGCAATCGATTACGGGGAGAAGCGTCTGGGCATAGCCCTGTCCGACGACAAGGGGATGATGGCGTTCCCTCACTCGGTTCTCCCGCGCTCAAGGGACTTTGTGGAAAAGATTGCCGACATCGCCCGACAGAACGCCGTGGACATAATCGTCATGGGTGACTCAAAGAACTATGCCGGCGAGCGAAACCCGATCATGAAGGGCGCGCTTGAATGTGCTGATGCCCTCAAGGTTCGTGGCTTCAGGGTCGAGCTCGAGCTCGAGCTACTCTCGTCCCATCAGGCCTCGCATTTTCAGGGCAAGACGGCGATGACTGATGCCGCGGCGGCAAGCATCATATTGCAGAGTTACATAGATCGGATGAAGAAGTGATAGCATATACACATTATGATTACATACGATGATTTCGCGAAGATTGAAGTGAGGGCCGGAAAGATCCTGTCCGCCGAGAAGATTCCCGATACCGAAAAGCTCATCAGGCTGTCGGTGGACTTTGGCGTGATTGATGAGCCTGCTTCTATCGTGGCGGACGCGGCGCCTGTGGTAGAGGGGGAGGCTGCGGTTCCCGCGGCGATGCCCGTCCCGCGCCGTGACATTCGTCAGATCGTCTCCGGCATCGCCGCCTATTTCCCTGATTCCTCTACCCTCGTCGGCAGGAAGTGCATGTTTGTTACGAACCTCGAGCCCCGCAAGATAAAGGGATTCGAGTCAAACGGCATGCTGTTCGCCGTTTCGACCAAGGACGGAAAATTCTCCCTTCTCGAGCCGAACGCGGATATTCCCGAAGGCACTCGGGCATATTAGGACGCGGCGCGCGTATCATATAAACACAATGCCCCCATTTCTCGATCCACAGGTTCTCATACAGGCGGCGGGCCTCGCGGGAATACTCGCCATAGTGTTCTCGGAATCTGGCCTCTTCTTCGGTTTCTTCCTGCCTGGTGACTCGCTTCTCTTCACCGCAGGGCTCTTCGCCTCACAGGGACACCTAAACATCTTTGCGCTCACGCTCGGTTGCGTCATCGCCGCCATAGCGGGGGACAGCGTCGGATACATGTTTGGTCGCCGCGTGGGCCCTGTGCTCTTCTCGAGGGAGGACTCCTTCTTTTTTCACAAGCGGCATATCGATCAGGCCGGCGCCTTCTATGCGAAGTACGGCGCGAAGACGATAGTCCTCGCTCGATTCGTTCCCATCGTGCGCACCTTTGCCCCAATCGTCGCGGGCGTGGGCAAGATGGAATACAAAACCTTCATTGCCTATAACGTCATCGGGGGAACGCTTTGGGCTGGCCTCATGACGGTCGCGGGCTTTTCCGTTGGGTCGCTCGTGCCGAACGCCCAGAAGTACCTCCACCTCATAGTCATCGGCATCATCGCCCTCTCGCTTGTCCCCATCATCTTCGAATGGTTCAGGGCAAAGGGCCATCGTGCCGAGCCGGAGCTGTAGTATAATGGTCCTCAATGGACTCATTCATAAAACGCTCGTTCCCGATCCCTCACTTTCTCCTCCCTCCGCGTCTTTCCGTCGACGTGTGTGACGGGTGCCTTCGATTTTTCGAACTCTCGCGTCGTCCCGACTCCTATTTTCCAAAGAATTTCGGCGTGCTCCCGTTTCCTCACGTGCACATGGGTAAGCTTGGCGAGAAGGAGGGTGCCGAGGCCAAGGCGGCCCTTGGATCCTTCGTTCGCGAGCGCGGATACAAGAGGGCCCACGTCATTGTCCACGAGGGCGAGTCATATGTCTTTTGCGTCACGGTAAAAACGACGGAGCGTCGCGAGCTCAGGTCGGCGATAGAGGCCGTGCTCGAGGAGAACGTGCCGATCCCGCCCGCCGAGGCGGTCTTTGAGTACGAGGTTATCGATGTCGACCGTGTTCGTGGGGAGACGCGCGTCGCCGTTTCGGTTGTTTCCGAGAAGACCCTTTCAAACTATGTGGACGTCTTCAAGTCCGCAGGGCTTTCGCCCGTGTCGTTCGAGACCGAGGCGCGCGCCCTGGCGCGCGCCCTCTTCCTCCCTCAGGATCGGGCGACGCGCGTCGTCGTGTCCGTCGGCAGGAACCATTCGATGGTTTTCATCACCAAGGGGAGCGCCGTCGTCTTCAGCTCCGCCATCGAGATAGGGTCCTTCGACATCGAGGCCCAGATAGCCGGGGTCTTTGGCATAAGCGCGGACGATGCGCAGGCCCTGAAGGAACAGAAGGGCTTCACCGGCGAGAGCGAGGATCGCGAGCTCTTCGCCGCCATGTCCCCGGCCTTCTCGACCGTGCGCGACGAGCTTGACAAGGTCGTCTCGTATTGGCGAGGGCAGGGCAGGAGGGGCGCTGACGTCGAGGAGATATCTGAGATAGTCCTGTGTGGGAGGGATGGCGCGCTCCTCGGGTTTTCCCGCTACCTCTCCACCCCCTCGAGGCTGCATGTCAGGCTTGGCTCGGTGTGGACGGGCCTTGTCCTGCCCAAGACCATCGTCCCAGACATTCCGTTCAACGACTCCCTCGATTATGGGGCGGTCATAGGGGGTCTCGTATAAAGCCATGTTCACCTTCCTTCCAAAAGACTATCGGTCAGAGGTCCTGAGAGAGCATCGAACGAGGCTCGTCATCGTGTGCCTGGGAATGCTGGCGGCCGCGCTGCTCCTCGGGGCGATTCTGGCGTTCCCGACCTACCTCGCGGTTTCCTTCCAGAAGTCCTCTATGATCGCGGAGCAGGCAAGGTCGCAGAAGGAGCTTGACTCGAGAAAAGGGGATGATGTCACCCTCGAGACCAAGCGCATTAAGGCCAAGCTTGCGGTCCTCTCGCTCGAGGCAAAGCACAGGCCGGTGGTCGCGACCCTTGAACGCATTCTCGCCCAGCCGAGGATCGGGGTCTCCCTCGCCGGCATCACCCTACACAGGGATGCGGACAAAGGGGTCATCACCCTTCAGGGCGAGGCGAAGACCCGCGAGAGCCTGGTCGCCTTCTCGAAGAGCCTTCAGGGCGAGCCGTCCTTTTCCAGGGTCGACCTTCCCGTGTCGAGCCTGGCCAAGAGCGAGAACATTGCCTTTACCATTCGCATAGAGTCTAACTTCTAACATATGGATCGCCGCTCAACCCAAATAACCCTCGTGTCCATCTTTTCTGCCGCCGCGCTTTTGTGCGCGGGTGCCTGGATATTCCTGGTGTACGAAAGCAACTCGTCCAGGTCTGACATGGAGACCATTGCCCAGGGAATAGCCGACTCGTCCGCGCAGAACTCCCGGGACATCTCGACAAAGGTCGCCCTGAACAATGCCCGGAAGTCGCTCGGCGACATTGACAACGATTTCATAACAGAGGCACAGATACCTGATTTCATAGGCACGATAGAGAAACTCGCGAGGTCGCACGCCGTCACTCTCGACATAGGCTCGATCAGCCTTGGCGGAGGCCCTGGAGACGTTGCGCCGCGCCCCCTGGCCCTTCGCCTGAGCGGATCGGCCGCCTGGAAGGGATGCGTCGATTTTATAGCGTCTCTCGATGCCGCCCACTACGCCATCGACATTGGTGACGTCTCCCTGAGCGGCGACAAGAAGGGCTGGAATTTCAGCATCGAGATGGTTCAATACGTAACAAAATAGGAATGAAACCCTTTCTCAAAAAAATCCACGGCTGGCTCGACGATGTCAGGGGGCTCGGGCGAAACCCCGCCTTCGACTGGCACTTCTCGCTCGGCTGTTTCTCGTTTGGCCTTCTGCTGGTCATCGTCTTAAGCACCGTCATCTATTTCAGGCTCGGATACGCCGACGTCCCGATTCCCCCCGGAAGCACGAGCGGGGGAGAGAGGGCCTTCAATGCCGATTCGATACAGAAGACGCTCAAGGGCATACAGCAGAAGAGGGAGGACGCGGGAAGCGTCCCAAAGGCCGTCGTCGCGGACCCTGCGAACTAGGGGTTGTGTTTGATTATTTCTCGCGGAGGAGAGTTTTCATCAAGAGTCAATGCAAAAAGTGTAACGGCAACGATATAGACCAGAAGCGCAAGCCAGCCTTGCCATGTTGCTGGCCCCCCCCCCAACCGTAAAGCTTGGCTTTGAACCAATGGCCCTGAGGGTTATCTTTTAGATATCGTATGTATTCTATGAAGATGCTCGTATGTTTATTTTACCAGCATTAACATTAAGTTGCCTGTTTCTAAAGAACCACTTTGCGACTTCGATCAGCACAATGTTCAACAGTCCGATCAAGACGACACCGATCACCCAATTGAGAGGCAACGCCACTGTGTTGAACACTGGCTGCAGTCCGGGTAAATAAATAGCCACAGCCATGAGAACAATACCGACGAGAATACCGCCATTAAGATATTTGTTTGAAAACAGCGGATACGAAAGAATGCTTCTGTCCAAGCTTCGCACAGAAAGAGCGACGAGTAATGTGTATGTACCAAAAGCGGCAAAGATAAATGTGCGGACAATTGCCTCGTCATAGCCAAGTTGCATCAGTACGTAATAAATAACAAAGAGCAAGGCGCTGGTCGAAACACCAATGGCAAGGATTAGGAATTTCATAATCGGATCGAATAGTTTTATCTTACCTCTCTTTAATGGCTTGTGTTTCAGGCCATCCGGCTCTTTTTCAAAGGCATACGAGACAGCTGGAAAACTGTCAGTGAAGAAATTAACCCAGAGGATCTGGAGCGGATTCAAAGGTAGTGGTAAACCAGTCAGGAGCGACCCACCAATAAGGATAAGACCGTCGGTAACGTTTGAAAGCAAGTATACAAGCACTTTGCGGATGTTGCCGAGAATCTGTCGACCTTCCTCAATGGCTGCAACAATGGTCTCAAAGTTATCATCGAGAAGCACGAGGTCGGCAACGCTCTGTGCTACTTCAGTACCTGAACCCATAGCGATACCCACGTCGGCTTGCTTGATGCTTGGCGCATCATTTACTCCGTCGCCGGTCATGGCTACCACTTCGCCCATTTCCTGATAGAGCTTGGCAATACGAAGCTTGTCAAACGGTGTGACGCGGGAAATGACAGACAGTCCCGGTAGTCGCTCTCGCAGCTCCTCTTCTGATAGTTTTGCCAATTCAGATGCATCCAAAACAGAATTGTCATCAACTTTCATACCAACCTCTTTGGCAACAGCCATAGCCGTTCCTCGATGGTCACCAGTGAGAATGACTGTTTTAACGCCAGCATCGTGCACTCGGCCTATGGCATGTTTGATGCCAGGACGAATAGGGTCACGGAACGTGATGAGACCATTGAATGATAAATGAGTGAGCGATAAATCTTTTGAAATTGAAAAATGTTCCGTATGAGTAATCTCTTTTGACGCAACACCAAGAACTCGTTCTCCAGAAAGTGCCAGGGAATCAATTTGCTCGAGCATCACCCCCTTTTCTTTTGCATCAAGCGAGGAATGACCGAGTAGAATATCAGGTGCGCCAAAAAAGACCAGAAGATGTTTTCCGGACTCTTTAACCAAAGACACAGAGAACTTTTGAACTGAATTAAATGGCATACTCTGAAGGACGTGTTCTTTGGTGGTGATATCGGAAAACGTCATCCCTCGGAGACCCGCTGAACGAACGAGCGCCGTCTCCATAATCCTGCCGTTCATGCGCCACGATTCCGGATCATCCTGCGGATTTTCGATAAGGACATTTGCATTGGTCAAAGCTCGAGCAATAAGTTTCTGCTCATCAATCTCAAAAGGGATGATCTTGGACATCACCATTCTTGCCATAGTCAGCGTCCCAGTCTTATCGGTAAGAATGACAGTGGTGCTGCCGAGAGCTTCAGCCGCCACAAGTTTTCTTACTACACCTTTTCGCTTTGCCATTCGTTCTACTCCGACGGCAAGGATGACGGTCATAGATATCGGTAGTCCTTCTGGAATGGCGGATACAGCGATGGCGACGGAAGTAAGGAACATGTCGAATGGAGAATGTCCAACAAGAATACCGATAGCAAAAACAACCAGTGTCAACGCTCCGAGAGCGATACTTGAATAGATGCTGAAGTTGATGATGGCTTTCTGAAGTGGAGTTTTTTCATTCTCAGATGTGGCGATGAGCGAAGCGATCTTGCCAAGTTCAGTGTTTCCGCTCGTGCGGCAGACGATGGCGGCACATACTCCTTGAGTCACAAGTGTTCCAGCAAAGATCATAGAATTCTGATCCGAGAGTCCTGCTGATTCTGGCGATATGTCCGCAGCTTTTGAGACTGGCAAAGATTCGCCAGTAAGCACCGCTTCGTCAACTTGGAGGTCGTTCACAAACATAACTCGCGCGTCTGCTGGAACCCGATCGCCCTGTGCCAGTCGGATAATATCGCCCGGCACAAGCCCCTCTGCATCAATCTCACGTTCTTTGCCATCCCGAATAACTCGTGCTCTCTGTTTGAGATATGTTTTCAGTTCCGAAAGTGCGCGCTCGGCTTTGTTCTCCTGATAAAAACCCAGGGCGGAATTGACGATAACAGCAACGAAAATAAAGATTGCGTCTCGATAATGTGAAATAGCCAAAGTAATGATGCCTGCAACAATAAGGACGAGGATCGGTGGGCTTTTAAGCTGATTGAGAAAGATTTTTAACCCGGCTGCCTTCTTGGAGGTACTGATCGTATTTTTTCCAAACGCTGAAAAACGATCCTCGGACTGTTGTGCGGATAGTCCCTTTTCTGTATCCGTCTCAAATAACCGTGCCGTCTCTTCGAATGATAGATGCCAAAAGTTTTTGTTTTGTATGTTAGAATTCACGGTTTATTTAGTAGCGGTGATGATTTCATTTTACCAAAAAACCTTCGGATTATATAGGGAAAAATGATGCTTTCTCAGCAACTAAACGCACAAATTTTGTAATGTAAAAACAACTCAACTTTGACGGCCTCCGCGCCTACCTTGATTGTGCCCTTGCTCGGTCTCGGAAAAAGTAAGGTGATACCCCATAAGGGTTGTTTGGGAGATTTTAGAGTATTAACTTGACGCACCTCGGTCTGGGACAAGATTTGATAATAAATGAAAAAGCTGATAATCTTTCTTCTAGATATTGGGTCCTTCATTGGATAAGGCAACTTGGCCCTTCTCGCAAGAGTCGGATAAAAGACGCAGTCGTGCTCGCTTCCACCTAAGGTGAGGTTCGAAAATCTTTCGGGATTGTCATGTATTGCGCCCTGAACAAGAGCTACGGAGCTACTGCCAAAAAGGTTAGATCTCCTCTAATCGGTTTGTAAGGAGGGGAATTGCCGTAAGGCCGTCCATCCAATATAGTCCACGCTTGACGTGTGCTCGTCCCCTTAAGCTTCGGCTTGAGGGGACGTTACGTTTTATAGAGTCTCAGCAAGTATTGTGACTCACCTCAGTCTGTCTCACTAAAGGGTGCCCCTGCTCGGTCTCGGAAAATATAAAGTGAGACACCGTAATGGTTATTCGGGTGCTTTCGGAATAACAGATTGAGGCACCTCAGTCTGGCCTAACCTTTTGCAAAAGTACAAATCTTGCGAATCAGCTTCCAAGTATCGTAGAAATCAAATTCGTCGCGGCGTCGCAGATTCCAATCTTTTGACGGATGCAACGTGCAGAGAATCGGTATTCCTTTCCAGTCAATGATTTTGTTTACTCTGTCTTTTAACTTGCCTTTGCCAAGTAAGAAATCAGCGGCAGTGTTGCCAAAAAGAATGATGGCTTCTGGCTCAAACAATTCTATTTCCTGCAAAAGAAATTTGTTTGCCCAAAACTTTTCAGGATTGCCCGCAGCATATACCTTTGAAAAATGAGTCCAGTAAAAGGCCTTTAGAAATTCCTCTTTGTGCTTCCTATAGTCAGTTCGAATTTTTAATACTTGTTTTTCGTCGTCTCTGCCGAAGAAAAACAAAGCTAGTATTCGTTCCTCAAAATCAGAATGTTTGTCAAATAGGTCTTTCAGCTTGTTGGTATCCGACGAGGGATCGGAGCTAATGATGAGAAATCTTTGCGTTGGAAATAAGGCGTTTACAACTGGATTGTATCGCCCTGAGCCATCGGGCCCTTTTGTTAATTTGATTTTTCTATTAAGAGATTCTAATTCTTTGAATTTCATAAAATTCACAACTTTTAACCATCTCGGTCTCTCTCTCACTAACGTGTGCCCTCGGTAGGAATCGAACCTACATCAAGACCTTAGAAGAGTCCTGTTCTATCCATTGAACTACAAGGGCATTGATAGAGAATAGCAGGAAAGCCCTGCGTGGTGAAGCTTGGTGCGCCTTGAGGGACTTGAACCCCCGACCTTCTCAGTGTAAATGAGCTGCTCTACCAACTGAGCTAAAGGCGCTTGGTATATGTGTGTGAAGAGTTCCGCGAGGGTAACAATAGCCCATATCCGCCCTTTTTTCAAGGAAGGGCCGTGTTTCCTGGGCCGGGGGCGGCGTTTCTTGCTAATTTGATGCCCGCATGTTAGATTGACTGCCACGTTACCAATTTAAAAATTCCCCGGATGGAAAGCAAGATTATCATTTCTCCAATAGACATGGCCGCTCGAAAGAACCTCGAATTGAGGTCCGGCGACACCGTTCGCGTGTGGCAGAAGATCAAGGAAGGCGAGAAGGCCCGCCTCCAGGCATTCGAGGGCCTCATACTGGCCCGCAAGCACGGCAGCGAGGCCGGCGCGACCTTCACGGTCCGCAAGACCATCGACGGCGTCGGCGTAGAGAGGATCTTCCCCCTCTACTCTCCCGTCATCGACGAGATCGAGATCCTCAGACGATCCAAGGTAAGGCGAGCGAAGCTCTACTTCGTCCGAACCAAGGCCGCAAAGGAAATCCGACGACAGATGCGAAACCTCCGAACCGACAAGACCGCAAACACCGATGTCGTGAAGAGCACCAAGAAGGCCGTGAAGAAGGAGGAGAAGGCAGAGGTCAAGGCATAATCTCAACACAGACGGAAAAATCCCGCAAATGCGGGATTTTTCTTTGGCCGTTCGGCGCGAGATCTTTATGAGAATTTCATGACTGATTTTGTATGATGGGCGAATGGGAAAAAGAGGGCCGAGGCCGAAGGGGAAGGTGAATATAAGGTGGTCGCCCGACTTCGCCTATGCGATTGGGCTTTTGGCGACGGATGGAAGCCTGTCTAAAAACGGCAGGCACATATCCTTCGTATCAAAGGATATGGAGCAGATTTCAAATTTCATGAAGTGTCTGAATGTCGAGGTTCATATAGGAAAGACGTTTTCTGGATATGACGGTAACTCCGCGTACAGGGTTCAGTTTTCCGACGTGTTGTTTTACCGGTTCCTGAATTCGAACGGCCTTTTAAACAATAAGTCGAAAACCATAGGGGAGATAGCAATTCCACACGAACTTTTCTTCCATTTCCTGAGAGGGTGTTTCGATGGCGACGGGACGATCTATTCTTATTGGGACAAGCGGTGGAAAAGCAGTTTCATGTTCTATGTTTCGTTTGTCACAGCGAGCCCTCTCTTTATGGAATGGCTCAGACGGGAAATGCGGGAGAGAATAGGTGTCTCTGGACACGTTAAGAGGGATAAGAGGGCATCCACCCAACAGCTCACGTATGCGAAATCAGAGTCCAGAAAAATCCTCGCGGAAATATATAAAGATGCTGATGCGACGTCCCTCTCCCGAAAAAGGTTGAAATCCGAGCGAATCTTATGTATCATGTCCGAACGAGACAAGCTGAAAGGCGAAATCTTGACAGAGTAATGCGCAGGTGGTGGAATGGTATACACGTACGCTTGAGGTGCGTATGCCGTAAGGCGTGGAGGTTCAAGTCCTCTCCTGCGCACAAGGGGGAATGGCGGCGGCTGAACTGCCGTCGCCATTTTTCCAAGATGGTGCCTATAGTTTAGTGGTAAAACTCCGGTTTGTGGAACCGGTATCGAGAGTTCAATTCTCTCTAGGCACCCAAGGCCAAAAAAAGTCCCCACAGGGGACTTTTTGCGTCGGTGGTGGCAATTTCCCTCGCTTCTGCTAGTATCCGTCCAGGACAGCAACCTCAAACGCACAAACGCAAATGAACACACCGTCAGTCAGATTCGTCAGCCCGGATGATCCGATCCTCGTCACGGTCGCCAAGGAAGTCTTTCCGTCCGAGCTCGCCTCGCCGGAACTCGCCGAGGACATCGCCACGATGCTCAAGGCGGCATACGGCGAGCAGAGGGACGCCGCGAAGCCCCTCCTCGTCGGCCTCGCCGCGCCCCAGATCGGCATCTCGAGGAGGATAATCCTCGTCGACGTCGCGGCGGACGGGAAGGGGAGGGTCGGGGACCTCCGCCTCTACATCAACCCCGAAATCGTCTGGAGCTCCGAGGAGAGGGCCGAGTGGTACGAGGGCTGCTTCTCGACCAGTCGCGTCTGCGGCATCGTGTCGCGCCCCGTGAGCATCAGGGTCCGCGCCATCACCGCGAGGGGCGTCCTGCCCGTCGAGGAGGAATACTCGGGCTACACGGCCCGCATCTTCCAGCACGAGATCGACCACCTGAATGGCAGGGAGTTCACGTCGCACATCACGAACGACGACCACCTGCACTGGGTGGAGAGGGACGAGTTCCCCGCCTACCGCAACGGCGAGGGGTGGAGAAACTGGCCCAGGAAGTGCTCCAGGGCGAGGTGGGAGGAGATCAAGGGGAAGAAGTGCTGCTAGTTGGCGATTTCCATATTCAAGGCGCGACCGAAAAACAGTCGCGCCTTTTTATTTACTAAAAACCGTTCTAACAACCTCCACCACGGCACCCAACGAGTTGACGGATCACCGTAATTAGCCCATCATGCTTTCTATGAACTTTGCAATACCTGTAAGAGATGGCCTAGAGCTTCGCTTGAGGTCAGAAACGGATGCCGAGGCTTTCTTTGGGCTCACGGACAAGAATCGTGGCTATCTTAGGCGTTGGCTTCCATGGGTTGACGCCACCGTCACAGTCGAGGACACTCGAAAATACATCCGATCGGTTATCGAAAGGTTTGAGAAACGAGAAGGCATCGACCTGGGGATCTGGTATGACGGTCAGTGGGTCGGCTCGATAGGTTTTCACTATTGGGATAAGTCCAACAGGAAAGATACCGTCGGATACTGGCTCGCCGAAGATTTTCAGGGCAAAGGCATCATTACGGATGCGGTCCGTGCTCTTGTTGCGTATGGTTTTCAGACCATGGACCTGAATCGCATCGAGATTCTTTGCGCGGTCGAGAACGCCAGAAGCCGTGCGGTTCCAGAACGGCTCGGGTTCAAGAACGAGGGCGTGACCCGGGAGTGCGAGTGGCTTTATGACCACTTCGTAGACCCAGTTACCTACAGCCTCCTTCGAAGCGAGTGGAAACCGAACAGATAGTTCAGACCTGCATAGCGAGAAATTGTTGTGCGGGCTTTTTATTTGCTTAAAGCGGTTCTAACAACCTCCACCACGGCACCCATTTAAGGATTTTCTTAAAAACGGCCTTATTTAGAGGGCTGTTTTTAGTTCTAACCAAGCTATTGACAAATATAGATATAGGATATATAATATAAAAAGATAGAACGTTGAATTGCTTCCATATAGTCATAGCCAAAAGGCCTTGAAATTCGAGGTTTCCTGGCTATGACTAACACTAGTCCTAGTATGTTCATCTATTAGGTGGGCATAAACATCAACTATCAGTTGTTTGGAGGACACTACAATGGGCAAATATGGAAAAATTAACCTCGATAGCATCGAAGCTGTGATTAACAAGCTTGGCGGAGAAAAAGGGATTGAACTTTTTCTGACGAATAGCACTATGGTTGTTCACCGCTCAATCCTTCGGTCGTGGAAAGATGGGCAACTCCCCGAGGAGCTCGTCAAAGTGAAGCTTGCCGACATCGGTGTTCAGTCGGAGCTGTTCACAGGTGAGGTCGCTAAACTCGCTGAAGGTTGTGGCTTGGAGCTGGCCATAAGCGAAGATCTCAATGTGTTCCAGTATCAGCCTTTCGGTGTAAAGATGCTCGTCTACAATGGAGAAAAAAGCTACCGCTATTTCGAAAAGCACGAGCATGGCAGCAGCACGCAGAGCGCCGATCTGCTACGGTTCGGACCCGATGACGAATTCTACTTCTTCAAGAAGTAAGCCGCTCTGAGGATACAGCGTTCAACCTCAACCCCGTACCAAAAGTGCGGGGTTAAATTTTTACATGAACTTAGGAATATGAACGGCGTTGTCATCCAATCTCTCAAAAGTAGTTCTAACATCCTCTGCGACGGCATCCCTCGATGTTATAAAAGCCTTGATTCAACTGGCTATCTAAGGCGAGAGGGAATTGAACTTGTGATATGATTTTGACATGGATAGATTACCTACAAATGAGCACGAACCAAGAATGGTCGACCTGTTCAGTCTTGAGATGGAAGAAAAATTGAAAACCGAAGGAAAGATATATCACAGGAAAATCGAATCGATACGAGGCGCTGAGCAAGCTACGAGACCTCAGACGATAGAGACTCATTTGCCCGATGGGACCCTTGAATCAACCGTTGATGCAAAGGAGGGAGAATGGATAATCACTGGATCTAAGGGGGAGAGGTTCGTGTTCAGTCAGAAGAAATTTGACGGGCTCTATGACTCTGATGGAAAGGGAGGATTTGTACCCAAGGAGAGAAGGGTGTTTGCCATGGCCAACTCGTCTGGTGGGGCGGTGAGAATATATGCACCATGGGGCACGTCCGAAAAGCCGGCATATCAAGATGGCAGTGGAAAATGCTTCTTTGTCGCCTCGCTCGATGAAAGTGGAAACTTTACGAGTGACAGGTATATCATTGGGGACGAAGAGTTGCTTTTGAGTAATTACGAGCCTGTTTAGGGGCTGAATATGAGCTCTGTTTAGTAGGAAACAGCCTTGTTTTTTAGGTGTCATATAAGAGTTGCAAATAAAGGGATCGGGTATAGTATCCAATAAAGGAAAATGAAGCACCCCGCTTCATAAACAGACAGGACCTTAAAAACATATGAAACTCATGAAGAAAGCGAACCCGAGGAGGCCTTTTTATGATGCGGTCTGGCCAGATTGGTGGCATCACCACGGGAGCAAGATACAGGTCGAGGGGCGAGACGGAAACATCCTCACCCTCTCTGGTAGCGCGGCAAGACTGAGAATCATAAAGACTCCCAATGGAGGGGGTAACAGATTCATCATCGACTACGAGATACAGCACAGTGCCGACGGAAAGACGGCAAGGACTGTTCCCATGACACGAAATGAGCTCATGGCGGCCTTCCGCCTATCCGATAGGACGGGAGTCTTCGGGGACGGGCTCATTGAAAGATACGGGGCGGAATCGGCCCAACAGGGAGGATATATCCGGTGGGAAAAATTTCTCAACATACCGTGCCCCGGTACTGGCCATGATGGCGACCCGAACATATCCCTCGAAGTGGACGAGCGGATACAGAAGGCGGTCAAAGACCTTCTCAAACGCAAGACCATCAGGGGCAAATGAAAGTCGGCCTCGGACAGACAAGCCGGACATCGAAAGGTGCCGGCTTTTTTATTTGAGAATAATACTATTATCGAGCGTGGCTCCAACAACCTCCACGACGGCACCCCAAGAAAAAGAGCTTGTGACGTATCGCTACGTCACAAGCCCTGTGTTTACTTTCGCAACTGTTCGATCGACCGTCTCAAGTTATTCCGGGCAGTACTTTCGTACTTGTCTCGGAATAACTCTGTCGAGTAGATCGAAGGACGATCCAGAAAGGACTGGAGGATCTTAGATCGACCTGCGCAGAAGTCAGATTGTGGAACCCACTCGTACTCCTTACGGATTCCGACTTCATACGCATCGAACTCCTTCTCTGGTTTTCCAAGGACCATGAGGTCAATGTCTACCAGAATCTGAGCGGCATGTTCAACCGGAACAGCTGTGTGCCTGGTGGCCACGACCAAATCATTGACCTGTTCACCCAACGAATCGGGCAAACCAATCTTTTTGATAGAGTCTTTAGCCAACTTCGCACTCTGTTCCTCGTTATCCTTTGCTTTTTGGTCGTAGACGGCATCATGGAACCAGATTGCCAATGCAATGGCCAAATCGTTTTCGCCTGCCAGTTCGAGTTCATCGAGCGCGGCAACGATGTGGGCAATGTTGTGGTAGCCTCGATGAGGTTCACTATATCGTGTCAGGAGATCTTTCAGGACCGTTTCCGATCCTTTGGGATTTCCCAATGCCGACATGAGTGTTGCCCAGTACTTCTGGGCCTTCCCAAGAATGAATTTCTCCTTGAGCTTGGTTACAACTGCCGCAGGCACTGAGCGAGCCACTTGGCACTCCCACTCGGGATCGATTCCGACGTGGCCCTTTACCATGCTTGAACTCACATGCATGAGGTTCGGCAGGCAAGGGACCCAGACGGTTTCGATCTGTGGGCAGATCCTACGATTTTCTTCGGCCAGCGTCTGCTCGTCCTCGAGGTCTTTGAAGTTTCGCAGACCCCGGACGATGACTTGAGCGCCGATAGATTCGGCTTGCTTCACGACGTAATGGCCGATGCACACATCAACTGAAACATTCGGAAGCTGTGCTACAGCCGCCTTCGTCATACCCACTCGCTCCTCGGGAGTGAATGCGTACGTTTTTCGGGAATCCACCGCCACGAGAACGATGAGTTCGTCGTAGAGTGGTGCCATTCGTTCGATGACATTGATGTGACCGTTGGTGATTGGATCAAGGCTTGCTGCATATACTGCTTTTCGTGCTTTCATGACTGAACTCCTTTCTGTTGTTTGAGGTTGTGATAGAGATCGCTCACTCTATCTTCGAGTTGGTTCAAGCTACAGTCTGTGTGAATCACGAACTGAGCCCGCTGTTCTTTTACCGACGATGGAAGTTGCTGATCAAGTCTGGCTTGTATCTGAACATCGTCCGTATGTCGGTTGTCTCGCAGTCTTCGAAACTGTTCGTGAGGATTGCAGGTCGCCACAATGATCGCGGCAAACTTGCCTTCACTGCCTGTTTCAAAAATGATAGCTGATTCCACTACGCAGATTTTGCTATCACCGGCCGAAGCAACTCTTTCATCTACAGTTGCCCAGACCAGAGGATGGATCAGAGTCTCAAGCAGCCTTTTCTTTTCAGGTTTCTCGAAGATGATCCTTGCAATTGTCTGGAAGTCTGCCTTTTCGTCCAGGAAGACGTTTGTGCCTAAGATCGTATTGATTTGTTGTCTGTGGTCGTTGCCCGAGATAATCTCTTTCGCAATACGATCACAGTCTAGAATCAGTACATCCGGGAACTTTCCGAGTAGGGTAGCTATAGTGCTCTTGCCGCAGCCTATATTGCCCGTAAGTCCGAATGGCTTCATAAGGTATCCTTTCTTTTCAAGGTTCTGTTCCGTGTCATCTTCGTCCTTTTGACAAATATAGTCAATGGTGTATAATAACCGTTATACAAATATGCAAGAGCCACGAAAACACCTCATGGACCTCGGTTTAAGTGATTCAGAAGTCACTGTTTATTTGGCTATGGTCTCAGGAGCTCGCACGGCTAGAGATCTCGTTAAAGTTACTCGCCTCAAAAGGCCAACTGTTTATTATGCGCTTGGCTGTTTAGAGAAACGAGGTCTAACCAGTAAGACGGGTCTGGCGGGTGATAAAAGCTTTTCACTTGAACCGATCGAGAAGTTGTCAGTCATTGCTAAAGAGAAGGCGTTGGAATTTTCTAAACTCCAGAATCACATCGATGAGATGATTCCTGCTTTGGCGGCAACATCATCTCCGGCCAACCAAAAACCAACGGTTGCTTTCTATGAGGGAGTAGATGCAGTGAAGAATGCGGTTATGGAAATGCTTTACTGCAAAAGTAAGCGAATTAATTCTGTCGTGCCTAAAGAAAACTTTTTCTGGCAGATCGGACAAGACTTTGTCGAACTCTTTATTGAGGAAAGAGTCAAAAGAAATATTAAAACCAAGAATCTTTGGGAGGTTCCTATAAACAAAGGACTTATAAAACAATACTATGAAGGTCTTTCACAGGTTCGAATAGTACCAGAGATCATGCATGGGAAGTTCCAGACCACTATTTTCCTCTACGACAACAAGACGCTGTATGTATCTTCAAAAAATAACAGTTACTGCGTTCTTATAACCTCTAAGGAACATACCGATACTATGCAGGCTTGGTTTGATGGGCTTTGGAGTATTTCAAAGGCTCACGACAGGTAAAAAGTTGAATTACGCTGAAACTGCCACACTTTGCATGTCAGGAATGTAGATCGTCGCATCATTCCTTTTCTCAAAAATAGTTCTAACTTTCTCTACGACGGCACCCAACGTAATAAGGAGGTTTAGGTGGGGAGAGTGATACGCTGTTCCGAATAGCTTGACAAAAACGAATTTAGTTGCAATATGAGCATTGCAAGCTCTTTAAATCTATTTGAAAGTAGCCCTCTGTACCCCGCGGATATAGGTGGCTGCTTTCAAAGAATTGGTTATCCAATTCACTCTAGGCATTCCGCCAAAAGTTCTATGGCAGCAAGGAGAAACCATGAAGAAGATAGTCAAAACTACTGTCCTCTGGAGATTCAGTCTGGCTCCAGTGGACATGCGGCAGGATAGACGGGTTTTCGTTCCATCACCTGATGGAAACCGTGCTCAGGATTTAATCCTGGGTGAGATTATTATCGAGTCCTTGTTCAAACCCCACCCGGCTGGAGGACGGTGCGTGTATGTGAGGGTCAACGGTATTCGTCCTGGCGGTAAAGAGGTATATACCGATCGATTCATTGGTGCGGGTAGAATGTCATGCGGTGTTTCGGAAAAACGCTATGTGAGCGAGGCCAGTGGCTTTTATTGGTCTTTACATCGCGGGGAGGAGTTCCTTGATGGCGCCCTGAGGATTGGTCAGTTGATACTGGAAAAGCTTGGGGCAAAGTGCAAATCAGATTGGCTAACCCACGAGCGGGTGCTCGGCAACTTCACCATCACTCAAAGCACCTACGTTCTCATGAGTGGCCGTGTCTGGCGACCGATCGAATACTACCTATGTGTGAAAAATGGGTGGGAATGGACTGGTCCTTGAACTTCGCCGCCTCATCAATCAATCAGCCCGTCGCTTCACCGCGGCGGGCTTTTTATTTGCTTAAAACAGTTCTAACAACCTCCACCACGGCACCCATTTAAGAATTTTTATAAATTAAGCTTTTGTGGCTTTGTATAATTAGTTCTAACCGAGTAGAATTTATATATGATATCTACACCAAAGAGATCCGAGCAATATGACGACATTGGTAACTCCTACATCTCTGAAAAAGATAATTTTTTCAGTCAGATTAGCGATCCTGGCAAAGAGGCCATTCTTGATTTTCTAAGGGGTCAAAAAGATAAGGAGGGGGTTGATGTTGGTTGTGGGGGCGGGCAAGACACAAAAGCATATTTAAATACAGAAATAAAAAGCATCATCGGAGTTGACCCATCTGATGTAATGGTAAAAGAGGCTCAGAGACTATTGGGGAGTGACGGGGCTTTATTGGGCAGTTGGACTGATTTGCCGTTTTCAGATGATTCAAAAGACTTTCTGATTGGCAGATTCTCTTTGCATTATGTAGAGGATGTTTCTGCTGCGTATAAAGAAGGGGCTCGTGTATTAAGGCGAAAGGGAAAACTCATCATGATTCTGCCTGATCCAAAAGCAGACCCTGTTGTAATTGAAGGGGGAAAAGAGATGGTTAAGACCCCTATCTTTGGCGGCAAGGTGATAGTTACATATCCGAGACACAGAAAAGACGAATATTTTTCAGATACATTCAATAACTTATTCAAGCTTATCAATGAAGAAGCATACGCAAGCCCTGAACGTAATTTAGGTTTCACAGATACTCTTATCGTTATTGCTGAAAAAAGGTAGATTAAAATGTGGAAATACAAATTGTTCAATCATCCATTTTTTTAAACACAGTTCTAACAACCTTCACCACGGCACCCAATTTATAATTAGCGGTCTCTAGCCCTTCATTTAGGGAGTTAATATAAACCCTATTTCAGTGGGGAATGGCCTTGCTTCTTTAGTGTTGACAGATAGCTAATCTGGGTGTATAATATTAAGCAAGTGGCTCTTTAAAAGAACCTTTGGGTTATTGGAGAAAAAATATGAGGCATGACGCTTCGTATGTTTTCTCACACTAACTCAAATGCAAATTAATATCCCAGTTAAAGTTACGTCCGTAGAGACCTTCGGTCAAATCACCATAATCGGAGGTCAAAGCGATCTCACCGTCAGTGATTATGATTTTGAGCCTGGAAAGCATAATCGTGTCGAATATGGACGCTTTCAACATCCGTCTGGCCCAGTGACTTATGATGTGTGCGTCTTCGACTTCCACCCCGGCGTCTTCTGTGTCGGTGGGGCGATACTCTCTATTGAGTCTGCTGGATGGCAAGTTGCAGATTACACGCATCTGGTTCATTGGCTCAAGGGCAACAACAAGGATGCTTTCGGAGAGAAAGCGGTAGTTGCGCTCGGCTCGGCCAGTTCGGGTTTTGGCGGATCGACTTTTTATCCCTCGACTAAGATGAGTGGGAATAAAAAGCGGAGAATTTATCCGATTGAATTCCTATCAGGTATTCAAAACGAACGCATCCTCGCCGTTAGGCCGGTAATCTAGACATCCACCAAGTCATTTAAGACAGCCCTCTCACAAGGGGGCTGTTTTTTCATGCAGGGAATGTTTATGGATGTGTTTATAAACATCCCTGACATTCGACCCAACATTAACTTTTTTCATTTGGTTTAATAACCACAAGGATTTTTCAGTTCTAACCTGGTAGACTTGATATATGAAAAATACACAAAATGGTTTTATTGTTCCATTTTCAATAGCCATTATTGGGGTATTGCTAGTAGGAGGGGGTGTTTATGTTTATCAAAAGAAAGCACCCCACCAACAAAACACGAAAGAAAATTCCGATACTGTGGTAGCAACATCTACTAAAACCAATGACGTTGGTGTGATATCAACAAGTACAAAAAGCATGCCAAAAACGTCTTTGTCTCCAAAACCAAAATTCGATCCGTATGCACCAATGATCAGGCCTATCCCTGGTATCCACGGAATGGAAACCGAAGATCTTACAAATCTTAAGTATCCCGATTGTTCAGCAGCGAGTACGCGCTCTGAGTATCACCCTGGACCAATTAATCTTACATCTAAAACTGGATTAATTGTTCAAGAGGAAAAGAATTACTATAACGTTAATGGTACAAATGAGTCACAGATATATTATGAGATATGGAATTGCACCATTCCAGTACGTGATATGAATAATGGTGCCGACGCTATTACAGAAAGTTATTTAAATTACGATTTTAAATACGATACGATTAATAACAAGGTTTGCGGTATAAATAATGTAACTGTTGGCGTCCATGTATCATATTTACTCCCTCGATGGATTTATGCGAAAGAGGCATCTGGGCCATTACTGAATATATGGAATACATATTTCGTTGCAATACAAAAACATGAAGAACACCACGGTTCTATAGCGAAAGAATACGGCAACAAACTATATCTGTATCTGAGTGAATTATCTGCAAGTAAAGCTTGTGTGCCGTCTTTAGATTCAGTTGAGAGTAAGTTTAATGACACGATTAATGAACTTGATGCTGCCCAAGCGAAATACGATCTAGAGGTAGATCACGGAGTTAAGGAAGGCGTTTTTTCTCCTTTTGATAACATTTGATCTCGAGTCTGTGTGGTGAATTCGGGTATGATGAAATTAGGAATGAGAATCGTCACATCATCCTTCCTCTCAAACACGGTTCTAACATCCTCCACCACGGCACATCGATTTTGACTCTGTTATACTTCAGGCATGCTGTTTGATGCAATACTTTATTTTGTAGTAGGAGGGGCATTCACCGCCCTTATTGTTCTCTTGGAAGAAAGCGGGTTCAGGCTCCTCTCTGGGCTTGCTGCTTTGGTTCCGGTCTTTACCCTCATTTCATATATTTTCATTGGTGAATCCAGGGGCGGATATGCCGTCGGTCAGCATTCTAAGCTTGTCTTGCTCGGGACGCTTGTCTCGTGGGTGCCATATATGATTGTCGTCGCATATCTCTCTCCGAGGATCGGACCGCACAAGGCGATCGCTATCGGCATGGGCGTATTTTTCGTGTTGGCCACGGCCTTCCTGCTCATCGTCGCTCGATATGGCCTTTTTCAGGAATAGACCATCGCCATCAAATCCGGTTTTCCTTTAATTCCCGGTCTTGCCCGTGGTCGCGCCCGCTCGCTTGACTCCCGTTTCGGTATCATGTAACATTCAAACATACATTTGAATGTATCCGCGTACTCGAGCCGATCGTTCTCGGGTACCCGGCTTCGGGTCACCTTTTGGCTGTTCTGTGTATTGGGATAATCACGCTCCTTACGGCGATAACCGGTTTTTGCCCATCATATAGACCCTTCGGTTCCTCGATAAAGAAACATCCATGCCTTCTCATCACCAAGTGAATATGTCTGAAACTAAAAATAGCCTTCGAGGCAAGACCTTCGCGGGTTTTGGTGCCGTTGCGCTTGTCGCCGCTCTGTTGTTTTTGGTAAGTAGTTTTAGCGGTCCATCATCTGGCTATAACACAACACTCGGTTCCCAAGAATTTATATCGAGATACAGGGCCACTCCGAACGCCGAGCTTGTGGATGTTCGAACTCCAGCTGAGTTTGATTCGGGGCACATTGCCGGAGCGGTTGACATTGATTTTGAGGGACCGGGTTTTGAGGCGGCGGTCAAAGCGCTTGATCGGTCAAAGACGTATTTCGTCTATTGTCATTCTGGAAATAGATCAGGAAAAGCGACGGCTGTCATGCGACAAGAGGGTATCGCCCACATATATCAGTTGCAGGGCGGCGTCGCTTCCGCTTCGGCGCTAGTACGATAAACGCATGCATATAAATGTTTGTATGAAAGAACAAATTAAACAAAACAAAGTAGAGTCGCTGGCAAAAAAGCTTTTGATTGCCGGAGACTCGACGAGGCTCAAGATCCTATGCGTTATTTTTGATGATAGGAAAGCGTGCGTGTCAGAGATAGCCAAGAGGCTTGATATGGGCGTCGCCATCGTGTCGCACCACCTGCAGTCTCTGGCAAAGGCGGGGTTTCTTGAATCAAATCGAGAGGGAAGGCAGATTTGCTACTCACTTCTCAGGTCACGGTTCAATAGCGACCTGAAGGAGTTTATCTGTCGAAATAAGCAGAAAAACACATGAACGCGACAGGGGTGTCACAAGTTATGGGTCGCCGTCGGTGACAAGGGGCGGGCGGTAAAGATGGTCAGGGGGTGTCAGCCGGAAGGATTCAGAAAGTCACTATCAAAATAATTAACACAAAATATGTCCAAAGTCTTAAACATCAATGCGGATCAATTCGAAAAAGAGGTGATTCAATCCAAAGTCCCTGTTCTTGTTGATTTTTGGGCGCCTTGGTGCACGCCGTGCAAGATGATGGGCCCGGTTCTTGACGAGGTGGCAAAAGATGTGGGGGAGAAGGCGGGGGTCATAAAAATCGACGTCAATGATTCGCAAAACATCGCCCTCGCCCAGATGTTTCAAATTATGAGCATACCAAGCATGAAGATATTCAAAGGCGGTGAAGTCGTGGGGGAGTATGTCGGCATGAGGTCAAAAGAAGATCTCGTCGATGGGCTCAGGGAGAATATGTAGGCTTAAGTGATGTTCCTTGGTGGGATAGAGGAATACGGCATGAACAAGTGAAATCGCGATAATCGAAGGCCGTTTCTGAGGAGAGATACCCCAAAGAGGCCAAGGAAAGAAAATACGCGCCCTCGTTGTATTAGGGGTGTGAGGGTTGAAAGATGTAAAAATCAATTTTTCCTTCGTAACTCTAAATAAAAACAAAATGAAAAAAATAACATTAGGACTAGGGATATCGGCGGCTATCTTGGGAGTGACGGCTGTCTCTGCTGGGTCCGCCCTCGCGTATAGAGGCGATCCTACGGCACAGGGCCCAAATTATTCGACAGAGCGCCATTCTGCGATGGTGAGGGCGCTTGAGGCTGGTGACTACGGCGCCTGGAAGAGTCTCGTGCAAAATCGAGGTAGGGTTGCCCAAGTCATTACCAAGGGAGACTTTTCGAAGTTTGTGGAGGCACACAACCTTGCCCTGCAGGGTAAAACGCTTGAGGCTCAGAAGATTCGTCAGGGACTTGGATTGGGCCTGCAGAATGGTTCCGCAAGGACCAGCGGCGGCATGATGGGGCGGATGGGCGGGAATTTCAATCGTTAATTGGAACGGGTCAATGGTCAAGCTCCGGCATTCGTCGGAGTTTGATGTACCCATGAGGGATGTGGGATAAAATACACGTATGAGTGAGACCTTAAAGTTTACCGATGAAGAGATCGTCGAAAAAGTTCGCTCAGGTGATCGGGATCTCTATGCGATCATAATTGAGAGATATAAAGACAAGTTATTGAGATATGCGGCAAATATGCTGCGGGATAATGATAGGGCGGTTAATCTTGTCCAGGATTCCCTGGTAAAGGCATATATAAATCTCAATGGCTTTAATACCCAAAAGAAGTTTTCCAGCTGGATATACCGCATCGTTCACAACGAGGCGATCAACTTGATAAAGAAGCGTCAAAAGGAAATACCGATACCGGACAGCTTTGACTTTGAAAGTGAACAGGATATTACAAAAGAGTTTGAGGAGAAGGAGACGGCGATATATGTGGAGAAGTGTTTGGGTGCTATGCCGCTTATATATTCTGAGCCGTTGAGCTTATATTATTTAGATGAGAAGTCCTACGCTGAAATAGGTGAGATTCTCAGGATTCCGATTGGTACGGTCGCGACAAGGATGAGCAGAGCGAAAAAATTAATGAAACACATATGTCAAAAGAATTAAAAGACATCACGGACGATATCATGGGTCAGATCCACGACAGGAAGATAAAGATGCGTCCCAGAATGTGTTTCATTGCCGGTTCAATACTTACCTTTGTGGGACTTGTCTCCTCGGTTGTGGTTTCTGTTTTCCTGGTCGGGCTTATACGCTTCTCGCTCCGATCGCACGGGCCGATGGCTGGCTATAGATTGAATCAGGTGCTTTTCAGTTTTCCGTGGTGGGCCCCTGCGCTCGCCCTTGTTGGGCTGGTTGTTGGGATATGGCTTCTTCGCAAGTACGATTTTTCTTTTAAGGTAAACTTCAGGGTTATAATCGCCGGATTTGTCTTGGCGGTAATTGCTGCTGGTTGGATCATTGATGGTATTGGCTTGAATGATCTCTTGGTACGGCGCGGCCCAATGCAGGGCATGATGCGGCAATATGTGCAGGATAATAATCCTCAAGGCATGCGAGGCGGTGGTCAAGGTTGGGGTACGAATAGGGGAAATTGATCTCAGTCGGGAATTGTCTGGGTACGGTGGATCGTGGTATGTCTACGTTAAAACCCAGTACCCGACCCAAAGGATTTTTTTGCTATACTCTGAATCATGTCTTTGACCGAAGAATCGAAAATGTACCTCGTCGGCGGCGGCATCGCATCGTTGTCCGCGGCCGTGTATCTCATAAGGGATGCGAAGGTGAAAGGATCCAACATTCACATTCTGGAGGAGTCTCAGGGGATCGGTGGCAGCCTCGACGCCAAAGACCTTTCCTCGTCTGAGGGCTATTCGATGCGGGGAATCAGGATGTTTGAGGAAAAGACCTATAACTGCCTGTTCGACCTCATGGCGTCCATCCCGTCTCTCAATGCCCCGGGAAAGACTCTGCGACAGGAGTTTGTGGACTACAACAGACAGAACAAGACCTACTCAAAGGCAAGGCTTCTCAGGGCCGGAAATGCAATCGACGGAAGACCCTTGGGGCTAAGTGCCGGGGATCGACTCAACCTCCTTGGCCTGGTCCTCAGGCGGGAGTCCTCTCTGGAGGGTATGGAGATAGGGCGATATTTCACCGCCTCCTTTTTCCGTTCCAATTTCTGGTATGAGTTCTGCACCGTGTTCGCGTTTCAGCCGTGGCACAGCCTGACGGAGTTCAGGAGATATCTTTTCCGATTCATTCAGGATTTCTCGAGCATCGACACTCTGAAGAGCATAGAGAGCTCGCCCTACAATCAGCACGAGTTTCTCGTGCTGCCGATCGTCGATTGGCTGAAGCGGGAGGGTGTGACGTTCGCGACCGGCACCAGGGTTACTGACCTTGAACTCATCTCGACTGCACATGAAAAGAGGGTGGGGTGCATTCATTACGAAAGAGAGGGAAAGGCGGGCAAGATCGCCCTTGGCGATGATTTCGTGTTCGTGACCCTCGGCTCGCTCGTCGCGAATTCGAGCACGGGTTCGATGAGTGCGGCACCCTTGTCGAATCTCGACAGGAAGGATGCGTCGTGGGCCCTGTGGGAGAACCTCTCGAAGGGCCGACCCGAGTTCGGCAGGCCTTCCGTCTTCAGCGGCGACGTCGAGAAATCGACGTGGACATCCTTTACCGTCACGTTTCGCGACCCGCTCTTTTTGGATCTCATGGACAGGTTCATCCACAGGGATGTGAATGCCTATGGGGGAGTGAACATCATTGACTCGAACTGGCTCATCTCCATCGTGCTGTCCTACAAGCCTTATTTTATCAATCAGCCGGAAGGCGTTAGTTTGTGCTGGGGCTACGGATTGCTTTCTGAGCAGAAGGGAAACTTTGTCCAAAAGAAAATGTTGGAATGCACCGGAAAAGAGATTCTCACCGAACTGCTGTGCCATCTTGGTTTTGAGGAGCACCTTGAGGCGATCATGAAGAGTGCCGTGTGCATTCCGTGCACGACCCCGTTCGTGACGAGCCTGTTTCTGCCCAGGAAGAGATCTGACAGGCCTTTGGTCGTGCCAGAGGGCGCCGCGAACTTCGCTTTTCTGGGCCAATACTGTGAGATCCCGCACGAGGTGGTGTTCACTGTCGAGCACTCCGTGCGCTCTGCCCAGATTGCCGTCTATTCGCTTCTTGGTCTGAATAAGAAGGTTGCCCCGATCTATAGGGGAGTCCGACACGTCAGCATCCTCTATCAGGCCATGAGAACCCTGCTTAGATAGGGGGTCAGCGGGGAATGAAAAACAGCCCGCGCACTGGTTGTGTGCGGGCTGTTGCTGGTTTCACTTGCTAGTCGAGACGATGCAGTTCCGGGGCGACGATAGATTTGGCACTCTTGCCGTCCCACGATATGCGTCCGCACACCACGTGGTTGGTGATGATTGCCTGCCACTTGTGCTCGGCCCGGTTCACCTTCGCCGCGATGCTGTCGGGCGTGTCGTCGGGGAGTATCCGCACCTTCTTGCGAAAGAACACCCCGACCTCCGAGTCGTATTCGGACGTGACGAAATGCATCGTCACCCCCGTGTGGGTGATCTCGCCGCGTCTGTATGCCGCGATGACCGCCTCGTGGACATGATGCCCGTGGAATCCCTTGCCGCAGAACGGCGAGGGGATGAGGGCCGGATGGATGTTGAACGTCGTCCGGGGATCAAGTCCCTCGACCTGTCCGAGCCACCCCGAGAGCGCCACGAAGTCGGCCCGGGTCTCCTGGACGATTCGCCGGTAGTCCTCCGAGGTGCGACCCTTGGGGGAGTGGATGAACGGGATGCCGAACCTGTCCGCCCGCTTTCTGACCCCACCGTCCTGGTGGTTCGAGACTACTGCCACGATGGGCGAGCAAAGCATTCCGTTTTCTGTGGCGAGAACGAGCTTTTCGAAGCCCGATCCGCCGCCGTCCTGGCTTCCTGACGCGAACACGATCAGTCTGGGTGGTGTGCCTTGCATGGTATTGGGTGTGTTGAGGTTGCGATTCTCTGGTCAGACTAGCCGAAGAGGGCCTGAAAATCAACAGGGCGAGGTGGGAGGAGATCAAGGGGTCGAAGTCTTGCTAGCGGGGAGGAGGGTATTTCAATTCAGGGTGCGTTTGTAAAACAACCGCACCTTTTTTGTTTATTGATAACCAACCTGATGACCTGCGTAAGGGGACGGTACACTTGACATGCTTGTACTAATAACGCAGTATAATTTTGGAATTGCTTTGATTTGGCGGCTGGGACGGGGATGGTTCATCGAACGTTGAAATTGGTTGGAGAAGCAAGGGAACATCTCGGCAAACTGGCATGAAGTCAGTCCCGGAATTCGTCCTTTAACTCCAACTAATTCCATGAATCTTAAGAAAAATTGGCCAATCATCCTGGTCTTCGTTCTATCAATCATCAATCTGATTCTGCCGTCGGGTCTCCCGCATGTGCAACTCTTTTTTGGAATGATTTTTGGCTTTCTGGTCGGCAGGGTTCTGAATGCTTGGCACCAGCGCAAGGAAAGCAGTTTCGATTTCCGTCGAGAAAAGACGCAAGAGCTTTTGTTCTTGTGCTCGGCGCAGTTCAGTCAGGTGATCGCGGAACTGCTGACGCTCGAGACGGCGTCGGGAGAGGGGGTTTTGGACGCTCGACACAAGAAGAGGGTTGGTATAGTCATCGAGGACTACGATGCCTTCACTCATGCCCTGCGCGACAGTTCCGGTCTGCCCGAGGAGTTGAGGCATCTAGCCAAGGTGTTTCCGCGCAAGGTTTAGCCTCAGCAGTTTCTGTCTTTCAAAGCCCCCGCCTTCCGCGGGGGCTTTTTACTTGTCCTCAAGGGGACTCTCGTTGAGTTGACTGTTACATGTCGATGATGTAGTTTCAAAGAAAATGACCTTAAAGAAAACATCTGACAGACAGCTTGTGGCGCTCCTTTGCTCGATGGTGACAAACGAGTCCAAGGATCCCGCGTTCTACGTCATACATAAAAAACTCGGACTTCGAAAAAAAGTCGAGAGTGAAATATTGAGGAAAATGCGCCAGGGCCAATCATGCAAGTGATTGGCTTTTTATTTGCCCAAAGCGGTTCCGGCGTCCTCCACGACGGCACCCCAAGAAACACGAATCTGTGGCAGTTGTCTCGTACCGTATGTTTAATAAAAATACCCAGCGATTGATTCGCGGGGTATTTGCCTTTCGGTCCTCAGACTATGGAAGGTCCTCGTGCACCAGCCTGCCATCGACGCCCATGCCTTCCCGGAGGAGGCGCTGTATGATGAGCTGTTTGCGCATGCTTATCCGCGTCGGTCCGGGCTTCTTCGTGGTTTTCTGTGTTTTCTTTCTGGTATTCTTCATAGGGTGTGTGCTTGTCTCCGGTCCCATACTATGCGTTTCGGGCGCTTTTGCAACTCTGATATAATCCCATCATATGAAAATCACCAAGCTCGGACACTGCTGCCTCCTCATCGAAGCCAAGGGTAAGAGGGTCATGACCGATCCCGGCAATTACTCGACGGCGCAGAATTCCCTGATGGGCGTCGATTTCGTCCTCATCAGCCACGAGCACGGCGACCATTTCCACGTTGAGTCGCTTAAGGAGGTTATGAAGAACAACCCTCAGGTGAGAATAATCACCAATCAGAGCGTGGGGAAGCTGCTCGATAGGGAAAACATCCCTCACACGATTGTCGGCCACGGCATGATGACCGACATGGCGGGCGTGTCCCTCGTCGGGCTGGGCGTAAAGCATGCAGCCATATACAAATCGGTCGAGGACGTCGAGAACACGGGATACGTCATCGACGACAGGCTCTTCTATCCCGGCGACGCCTTCACCCTGCCGGGAAGGGAGATCGACATACTCGCCCTGCCCGTGGCGGGACCGTGGATGAAGATATCCGAGGCCCTCGAGTATGCCTTGGAGGTAAAGCCGAAGAAATGCTTTCCCGTGCACGACGGAAACCTGCGCACTTATGGCGTGAGCCACAGGCTGCCGACGAACGTCCTGACCTCGGCGGGAATCGAGTTCGTCGCCCTCGAGGAGGGGAGGAGCGTGACCTTTTAAAACAATATGAGAACCATCGAAAAAAGGTCTAGCCGGAGTACTTCCAGGAGATCCTCGGTGGCAGGAAGACGTTTGAGTTTCGACTCAACGACTTTGACATAGACGAGGGCGACACTCTCGTGTTGAGGGAGTGGGATCCGAAGGCGAAGGGCTATACGGGCAGGGCGCTCGAAAAGAGGGTTGGCTATGTCGGCAGGTGGAAGACGGATGATCTGACCAGGTTCTGGCCAAGAGAGGATATCGACGAGAGGGGGATACAGGTGATATCGCTCAAGGACTAGGGTGAATAAAAGCTGCCCCAAGCGCTCCCGTCTCATTGACTCAACCAAAGATTAGTGTTAATAAGCTAACAGTAGACACTTGTTATTTCACATACGGGTTGGCTCTGAAAGGAAGCCTTGGTGTCCCAAACAACACACCTGAAAATCAAGCATGGACTCAAAACTATTCGTCACGTGCGTGAGGCGTCTTCATTCGGTTCAGATCGTCTATCTGACGTTCAGACTCGGACAGGAGGGCATCGTCGGCCTTCGGCAGTTCGTCTCTCTGGTTGAATCGACGCCCGGCATCCTTGCCGTCGAGCCGGGGCTTTTCCATCTCAAGCGCACGCTCCGGTCTGGCCCTTGGGAAAACGTCCGGCGGACCGTCATAGTCTATGGATTGGCCCATGCCGATCCCGGCCTTCTGGAACAGATCGCCCCAGGTCTCGATCACATTGCCTCGGTTCAGCACAGAGCGAGCAGGCTCTTCACAAGTAGTCCGTCGGTCAGGCTCGTCGTTGCCGATGCGATACTTGAATTGATTTTGGAACCCAATCTTGTGTATGAGATATGGGGATGGGGAGTCGGGATATCGGGGAATTTCAAGGAGATCGATGGCCTGCCGGCAGTCGTGTTTGATCTGTATGACCAGCATGACGGAAAGGATCTCCTCAAGATTGCGATTGACGGCTGGTCCGGAAGGATTGGCGTCAACGGGACGTGGGGAGATCGGATGGCAGGTAGTCCAGACGAGCTCCAGCGGCTTATCCTCTCGGCTCTGGTCGGGCGTCTCGATGCGATGACGGCACCGGGGCAGCCCGTTTCACAGGTTGCACGATAACCCACCAAGCGGAAACCCGCTTCGGTGGGTTTCTTTTTTGTTGACTATCGCGTCCACGAGGACTAGTATCTGGTCATCCCTTCGCCATCACGGCCTGGGCTTCCCGCACGGGAATCCGTGCATTGATTGTTCCTTAAAAAAGACTTGCATGAAAGCAACCTTATCGGACCAGGCGGACTCCTCTGGACCCGCCACCATACGACAGATTGCCAAGCTCAATAGGCTTGTTTCAGACCAAAATCCCACGAAAGAACGCATGCAGCGGGCCATGAGGCTCATTCCTGACTTGCTGAAGGCGGATCTCGGCAAGGTGAGTCGCTATGACCTCTGCAGGCTCGTTGGCAGGGAGCTTCCGTTCGAGGTCCTCGGCGAGGAATTCACCCAGGACCTCGAGTATGGCACGCCCATCCTGCCGATGCTCGCGTGGCACTATGATAATGACCTCATCCTCCACAGGAACCTCTTTGATCATATGTCGCGAATCATCATGGCCAACGACTATGATGGCCGCCATCAGTCTTTCGGAACCCACAGGTTCTTCATGGTGGGGTGTTGCGACGAGTCTGTTCTCAAGAGCTTCGACCTTCGGCCGGCAAATCTCGACGAGCTCTTTGCGTCTCGGGAGAACATCGCGTGGCAGAAAGTCAAGGTTTCGAGCCTCTCGGCGAGGCACGGCAACTGCTGGCTGAGATACGAGTATGTGAGGGAGTCCATAAGGACCTATTCGAGGCTCAGGATCGTCGATCCCTGTGATGACAGGAGGCTTTACGAGGAGGAATATGACGGAAGCCCCCTCCATGGCTCGAAGTGCAACACGCCGACCCTCGTCCGGCGGGTGGTTGACCTGACTCAGGACGATGTCGATTGACGAAGGTCGTCTCGAGCGAGCCCGCATCTTCAAGGTGCGGGCTTTTTTATAAGGAATTCTATGCAAACGAAACCCTCTGATATACTTTCACTCATGAAACTCATAACGCTCAATGCCTGGGGAGGGAGGGTCAGGGAGCCCCTCGAGAAATTCGTCGATCATCACCGCGACGCTGACACCCTGTGTCTCCAAGAGGTCTATAGGGACCGATATGAGTCGCCCGACAACATTGATCGGTCTAAGGCGAATTTCAATTTGTATCAGGACCTACAGAAACGCCTCGACGGTCACAATCACGAGTTCTGTCAGATGCTCGGTGGCATATACGGGTTGGCTACGTTCACGAATGCGGGCGTCGAAGTCATCGAAAGGGGCGAGACCCTGGTCGCCCGGGGCAATTGGCACGAGACTCTCGATCTCAAGAACCGTGACCTTAACAGGAAGCTGATGTGGTTTGAGGCCAGGATCAGAGGCAAGATGGTTCTCGTCGTGAATACCCATCTCACCCATCGCCCGGAAGGGAAGATGGATAGCGAGAAGCGAATTAACCAGTCAAAAATAATCGTCGAGTTTCTCAGGATGTTCGACTGCTCGAAGATCCTGTGCGGGGACTTTAACCTTCTGCCCGACACGGAAAGCATCAGGGCAATCGAGGCGAGCGGGATGAGGAATCTGGTCAAGGAGTACGGCGTCGAGTCTACTCGCACGGAACTCTATAAAAAGCCCCTCAGGTTCGCCGATTATATTTTCGTGTCCCCGGACGTGAAGGTCAATGATTTTAGGGTGTTGCCGGATGTTGTCTCGGATCATTCGCCGCTTTATCTGGATTTTGAGGTATAGAACACGACGCTGATGATTTTCATCAAGACGATAAGCGCCAGCTGAATGGCGATGTTCACGAATATCAGATTGAGCGCCACCGCGCCTAACCCCACGAGAAGGGGAGACGAGACGAAGAAAAGGAGGATGAGCACGGGCCAGACGTTTTTCATGTCCTGAATCGATGGGCCTAACATGGCGCCGACATTGAGGAAGAGAAGAATCATCACCCAGCTCTGCCATTCCCAGGGGCGAATCTGTGCCAGGAGGCCCAACGGGTCGGTGAGCGCGAACGCGTCCTTGAACAGGAAATGATTCACCAGAAAGAGGAACAGCAATCCGCCGAATATGGGCGCCGACGATATGAGGGGCTTTCCTATGAGGGGAAGCTTTGGTGTACCGTGCACCACGTGCGGTTCTGACGAGAATACCTTGAACTCGACGACCCTAGCGCCTGTGGCCAGGCAGAGCAGGGCATGGGAGCTCTCGTGGACGAAGGTGCCGACATAATAGGAAAGTCGGACGATGCGATGGTTGAGGTATCGCCAGTTGAGCCAGTTGCTCGCGTAGCCGAAGATGACGATGAGGAGAATGACGAGTCCGAGGCTCATGATGGGTACAGGATACCATGCCTGGCGCGCTGCTGTTATAATGAATTCACCATGAGCGTCTTTTCGGATATAAGGGCCTTCGTCATGAAGTACGAGAGATACGTGTCTCCCGTAACTTTGGTTATGGGCTTCACCTTTGACAGCCTGATGCTCAGGAGGATTGACGTCTTCTTCAGCAACGCCCTCCTCATCTCCTACCTTCTCATTGCGGCCCTTTCCATCCTGATCCTGAACATATCCGTCAGTCGCAGGGAGGAGCAGGACAACAAGGAGACCACCTTCCATCTGATACTCGTCTTCATGATGCAGTTCTGCTTCGGAGGGCTTTTCAGTGCGTCTTTCCTCTTCTATTCTCGCAGCGGGTCGGTCATAGCGAGTTGGCCCTTTCTCGTCCTCATCCTTGCCTACATGATGGGCAACGAGTTCTTCAGGAAGAATTACACCCGCCTGGGCTTTCAGGTTGCGACGCTGTTCTCGGCCATTTTCTCATTCCTCATATTTTTCTTTCCGGTGATTCTGAGCAGGATGGATGACGCCATCTTCCTTTTGAGCGGCATAGCGAGCCTCATTATTACGGGTTTCTTTGTCTACGTGCTCTCGTGGTTCACTCCGCAAAGGGTCAAGAAGGGCACACTCATGCTCGTCGGGAGCGTTCTCGGCATATTCGCCCTGATCAACATGCTCTACTTCACCAACCTCATCCCGCCGATCCCGCTCGCCCTCAAGGAGCTTGGTGTCTACCAGTCCCTTTCCAAATTTCCCGATGGCTCCTATCTTCTGACGGGGGACAGGCGGTCCCTTCTCGACTCGCTTCTCGGCAGGGCGACGGTTCACGTTGTTGCGGGTGAGCCCCTTTACGCCTTCAACGCCATTTTCGCGCCGGCCAGCCTCTCGACCGACATCGTTCATGACTGGCAGTACTATGACAAGACGAATGGTTGGGTTACGTCGAGCAGGATCGGGCTCTCCATAGTCGGCGGGCGAGAGAGTGGCTTCAGGACCTACTCGATCAAGGAAAATCTGTTTCCCGGCAAATGGCGCGTCAACGTCGAGACTGTTCGCGGCCAGCTCATAGGCCGCCTTACCTTCGATCTCGTCCTCTCTGACGCAACCGAGCAGCTGATTACCGATGTTCGATGAGGGCTTTTTCAAGCTTTGTGGCCGTGGTATGATGGAGGGATAGTCTTAACGTTAATTTCATTTATGAACAAAAAAGGCATTATTGCTGCGATTGTCGTCATTATCCTCGTAGTCGTCGGCTTCTCCATACTCAAGAAGGGCGACACCGTGTCTCCTACAGGCACGAGCACCCCTGTCGTCAATTCAGAGGTGCCCGCTGGCGTCACCAAGGCTGACTACACTCCTGTCACCAAGGATTCCACCGATGTGACCCTTTTGGGCAGACTCAAGAAGGCATCGGTTGGGGTAAGCGAGGACGGCAGCCGCGTGGCACTCTCTAACGGAACCGGATCATTCTCCATCGAGGGTAGCGCGACCAAGGGAACCGTAACCCTTGGGGATATCGCCATCGAGAAGGTGAAGGGCTCTCGAAATGACGTCCTCACCACCGTCGCCGTAAACAACGGAGGTTCGACCACCAACACCTACGTCGTCCTTTTCCAGGATCAGGGCAGCGCGCTCGATGACAAGGCCTACGCTCTCGTAGGTGAGGGGGTTAAGGTCACCGGCATTCGCACTGATGTCGTATCTGATAGCACCATTGACTACATCGTATCCGTTTCCTACACCGACAAGGCAGGAAAGGCCCATACCAAGATCCTCGTCGTCGAGGCCGGACTCTTCAACGCCTCAAAGGAGATCAGCCTTTAATCAGGCCTAGGAATAAGCTTGAAAAACGCCTCACTCTGTTGAGGCGTTTTTCTTTGGGTGCTATAGTCAGTCCCATGCTCATGCTCGACGGAATAAAGGTTCGGGACTTCCATGTCGGCCGGCTCACCCTGCGGGCCAAGGCCCTTTCGTGCCGGCCGACCCTCGCCTTGTTTCAGATAGGGGATAATGCCGAGTCCTCGGTGTATATTCGCCAGAAGAAAAAGTTCGCCGAATTGGTCGGCGCCCTGGTCATCCATCGACACTTCCCGACCGATGTCTCGTTTGATGTGGTCGCCCGGGCGATACGCGCTGATAATTTGGATGAGGGCATCCACGGCATAATCCTGCAGCTGCCTGTCCCTCCGCACATTGACGGGGGAGCCCTCATCGAGGTCATCGACCCTCGGAAGGACGTTGATGGCCTGACCATGGAGAGCCAGGCCCTTCTCGCCGAGGGGAAGCCCCGATTCGTTCCCGCCACCGCAAAGGCCGTGAAGTTTATCCTCGATTTCTACGGCATTTCCGTGGCCGGCAAGAAGGCGGCAGTCCTCGGCAGGTCAAAGCTCGTAGGTTTGCCTGCATCACGCCTGATTCGGTCCATGGGTGCCGATGTCACGGTCTGTCACTCCCAGACGCCTAATACCAGGGAGGTCACCCTCGCTTCCGATATCGTCATCGTTGCCATCGGAAAGCCGGGGCTCATAGGTCGCGAATACTTCAAAAAGGGCGCGGTGATCATCGATGTGGGCATAAACAGCGTCATGGGGGAGGCGTCTGCCGGCAGGAGGCTTGTCGGGGATGTGGATCATGAGGCTGCTGCTGCGGTGGCTTCGGCTATGACTCCCGTGCCGGGCGGGGTGGGTCCTGTGACGGTGCTCTCGTTATTTGATACACTTATGGAATCGGCCGAAGACATATGCCGAATTAATCCATAATGTTCGCCGATTAACAAACACATAACATGCATATCATGGAAAATCCCCAGATTAAGAAGATTGCGGTCATATTGGGCATCGTGCTCGTCATCTTTGTCGCGGCAAAGACCATAAGCGAGCTCAAGTCCATGAGCTACATCGGAAAGAGCGTGAATGCCGCCAACGTCATAACCGTCTCCGGCAAGGGAGAGGTGTTCGCCACCCCGGACATAGCGACTTTCTCCTTTAGCGTCACCCAGGAGGCCGCCAATGTGGGCGATGCCCAGGCAAACGCGACCGAGAAGACCAACAAGATTCTCGCCTCGATAAAGGCTGCCGGCGTCGAGGACAAGGACATAAAGACCTCCTCATACAATATTTACCCTCGATACGAGTATCTGAACGCCGGCCCATATAGCTCGGGCACCCAGCGTCTCGCCGCCTATGTCGTCTCCCAGAGCGTGCAGGTCAAGGTCCGCAAGCTCGAGGATGCCGGCAAGATCCTCTCGGACATCGGAAGCCTCGGCGCAACTGACGTGTCGGGACTCTCGTTCTCGGTGGACAAGCAGGATGACTTCGCGCGCGACGCCCGAAACCTCGCCATAAAGGACGCCCGAGATCAGGCTGCCGTTTTGGCCCACGCCCTCGGCGTCGATCTCGGCAGCATCACGACCTTCTATGAGTCGTCACCATCCCAGCCATATCCGATGTATTACGCAAAGGACATGATGGCATCTTCGGTACGGGTTGAGGCGGCGCCAAGCCTTCCAGCGGGGGAGAGCAAGATCACGTCGAACGTGACTATCACGTACGAGATCAAGTAGTCGCTCGTGTCTCTTTTGAAAGGCACGGATATTTTCTTGCTAGAAAATTCCTCGAGCTCGCGCCGTCGCGCTCGCTAGTCCTTTCAAAAGAGACACCCGCTCCTTATTGCGAAGACAGCCTTAACGGGCTGTCTTTGCTTTTACTGATTGGTGGGTGTAGTATCGGCCGGAGAAAGTTCACCATGAAAACATATAAAAAATACCACGTTCGCATGATTGGGTTTGTGTGCTCCGCATCCGTTGTCGGATGGCTCATATCACTTGGAATGGTCTCGGCGTTTGGTCTTAAATTAACCCCATCGGGAGTCGCGCTCCTTTTTGTCCTTTTCGCAAGTCTGGCGCTTCTTATGATTTGGTCTTTGCGGGTTCGTTTCAAGACCGATCCCAATTATGCGATGAGGGACTTCGGCATGGAGGAGCCGTGAACTCCGACACTCAGGCCCTGTGAAAACAGGGTCTTTACTTTTCCTTTATCTTAGAGTATTATATCCCCAACAGCCCACCGGGGCGGTTTTTATTAACCAAAATTTCAACCTATGAAACTCGTCGAATACATCAAAGAAACGAAAGGGGAAATGAAGCACGTCACCTGGCCGACCAGGAAGCAGGCAACCAATTACACGTTCCTCGTAATAGGCGTGTCCGTCGCCGTGGCCCTTCTCCTCGCCCTCGCCGACAAGATATTCGCCCTCGGTCTCGAGAAGCTCATATTCAACAAATAACCATGTCTAAACAGCAAACAGGCGGAGAGCGCCACTGGTACGCGATTCACACCTATGCCGGATACGAGAATGCCGTCGCCCGAAACCTCAGGCAGCGCATCGACTCGCTCGGCATGCAGGACAGGATATTCAACGTGCTCGTCCCGACCGAGACCAAGATAAAGGTGAAGGGAGGCAAGCGCATCGAGGAGGAGGAAAAGGTATATCCCGGATACATCCTCGTGGACATGATCGTGACCGATGACTCGTGGTTCATGGTTCGAAACACCCCTCGCGTCACCGGCTTCGTCGGCTCCGGCGTCCACCCAGTGCCCCTCACCCAGAAGGAGATCGACCAGCTCCTCGGACGCATGGACTCTGCGACCGTCAAGCACGAGATAAACCTCGCCCAGGACGACATCGTCCGCATCGCGGACGGCCCGTTCAAGGACATGGAGGGTCGTGTCAGCGAAGTCGACGACAATCGCGGCAAGGTCAAGGTCCTCGTGGCCATGTTCGGCCGAGAGACCCCCGTCGAGCTCGATTTCTTGCAGGTTAAGAAGATTTAAGGTAGTCTACTCCTCACTAAACAAACCATTATGGCAAAGAAAATTACAAAGATGCTCAAGCTTCAGATTCCAGGCGGCAAGGCCGTTCCAGGCCAGGCCCTGGGTCCAGCCCTCGGTTCCGCCGGCATCAACATCGGCGAGTTCGTCAAGCGCTTCAACGACGAGACCAAGGCCCGCATCGGCGAGGTGGTTCCTACCATCATCGAGGTGTACGACGACCGAAGCTACAAGCTCATCTACAAGACCGAGCCCGCATCAAAGATGATCCTCAAGGTCCTCGGAAAGGAGAGCGGTTCCGGCAAGCCTAACACCGTGAAGGTGGGCACCATCACCAAGGCTCAGGTCAAGGTGATTGCCGAGAAGAAGCTTCCCGACCTCAACACCGACGATGTCGCCGCGGCCATGAGGATGGTCGAGGGCACCGCCCGAAACATGGGAGTCGACGTCAAGTAAGTTCACATACGAAAAGAAAAAGTCGCCCTTATGGGCGACTTTTTTTATGCGAAGGGAAGATATATACTTCTGGCATGAGCGAAAACACATCATCGGCACACATCCGCCCTTCCTGGGACGAGTACTTCATGAAGATTTGTGGGGTCGTGGGAGAGAGGGGGACCTGCGATAGGGGCAGGGCAAGCTGTGTCATTGTGAAAGACAAGCGTATCCTGGTCACGGGCTATGCTGGCGCACCCGCTGGCGTGAGGCATTGCGATGAGGTTGGCCATGAGATTCACACGGTTATTCAGGAGGATGGAACCCAGTCAAAGCACTGCATACGGACCAGCCATGCCGAACAGAACGCCATAGCCAATGCGGCCCGAAACGGGGTGGCGGTTTTCGAGGGCACCGTGTATTGCAATATGACCCCCTGCTATACCTGCGCCAAGATACTCATCAATGCGGGCATAAGGAGGGTCGTTGCCAACAAGGACTATCATGCCGCCAAAAGGAGCAAGGAGGTGTTTGCCGAGGCGGGCGTGGAACTCGTCATACTCCACAACGAGGTCGAGACCTATTCGAATATGAAATAAAGGCCCAACAGGGGCACGAAAAACACCTCATTTATTGAGGTGTTTTTCGCGCCCTAGTGTAGGCCTGCTTTTAATCCTTTCTCACGATATCCTGCGCGCCACGCTTGATGTTCCAGGTTCCCGGCGACATGTCATGGTGCATGGCGAGACCGGGGACAGCGGCCTTGAGGGCCTCTCCCATCCTTTGGGCCTGCAGACGAAGGGTTGGATGTACGGTATCCGAAGATCTAAGCTCTGCTGTATAGACGGCTGCGGGGAGAGGACATGTCATCTTTACGACAACTGTGTATCCCATTGCTACATAATATTGTTTGACCTCATCGCCTGCGTCGAGGGCGTCGATCTTCTGGGCCTGTGCGGCGATGAGGGCCAATGCCTCGGCCTTGAGCGCCTCGGGAAGCTGCTCGAGATACCAGTCATAGAAGCCATGTTTGGTCGAGAGGAGCGGCATCTCCTGCACGCAGCTGCGATGCCGCTGAAGGTCGCGATATGATCCGAAGTCGAGGGGAAAAGAGAAAATGATGTTTCCGTACTGGCGAATGCGCTGATGGAGTTCGGCCTTTGCTGGGCGGTCGGAAAGGAGCTTGGCGTGTCGGGCGAGACCGTCGAGGTCGAGCTTTGACTGATACGAGAATCCCGTGATCGAGGCATCGTCGAAGAAGGCGAACTCCCTCATGCTCTCGGCGATGTACGCCTCCTCGCCCGGATACTCTTTGTGAGAGAAGCTCGATGGGTACTTCCTCTTCAGTTCATCGTGAATCATGGACGCAACCTCGCGCACCTCGGCGAGGGGATGGTTTCGCATCTCCTTGATATGGTCATATGCCTGGCGAAGATTGGTGTGCCATGCCGCGTAGGTCGTGACGCCGGCGGGGAGGAAGCCTCGGGCTATGTCGAAGGCGCGGGCCTTGATGGCCTTCTCGTACATCGTGTCCTTCTCGCCCTCCTTCATGGGGAAGCGCTCCTTGAGCACGGGCATGAGGGCCTCGAGGATGTGCCTGTAGAATGCCATCCATCCGTCCTGTATCGCCTTGCCCTCGACGCTGCCCAGGGGATTGAGCACTTCCTGTGCCGCCATGTCGAGGTAGCGGGTGCTTGCCTCCTGTCCGCTGTAAAGCGGCCAGTCCTGCACGGCCTTTGCGACGAGCATGCTGACGTTCTCGATGAATATGCTGGCCGTTCCGCAGTCTCCGATGGACTTGTGCCCGTAGCCGACATAATAGCTCGCCATGAACTTCTCGGCGCCGCCTTCCTTCACCTTGGTCAGGTGCTCTTTGACGCTGCGCGGGCTGCGCGAGTACAGGGCCTGGAGCATGGCTACCACCTCGGGGGACAGGTCATCGACGATTATGATTTCTTTCATGGGCCTATTGTAGCGGTTTTGGGTCCGGGAAAGAAGTGCAGAACTCTGTTGACCGATGGCGTTTTAAGGCGTATAAAAAGCAACAGAACACCTTACATAACCATGAATACAATCGTAAGATCAAGACCGCTCGTGATCCCGGCTCCCTTTGAGCCCGTCGATAGTCTGCTTGGTTGCATCGGCAACATTCATTGTCGTCGGCCGTCAGAGAAGATTGTCCCGAAATCCTCCTGTGTGCTCGACATTCACTTTGTCCCCATCGGCAGGATCTGTCGGGACGCCACCGATCTCCATCAGGGAATGCTCGACGCGCTTATCACCCACAGGCTCAAGCCGGTGTCACTGTATCAGGCCCTGTGCTTCAACAAGGATAATCAGCCCTTTCAAAGGCATCAGCCGTTCGTTGCCGCAGGGCACGCCTTCGGATCCGCCGAGCGTGATCGCTTCCAGGGTCCGTATGACGAGAGGGTCAGTCTCGAGCTCTCGAATCTCCGTCAGTTCGCGAGCGGGGGCACGTCACCGTATCTCATCATGCTGGCGACGAACCCTACTTCGGTTGACCAAGGTTGTTTTGAGGGAGAGGTCCTGAATCAGGCTCTCAAGTCCCTCATGCCGCCATTTTCTTGGTAGGTTTCATAGAGCGGCCACCCTTCCGGTGACCGCTTTTTTTATTCGTTTTCCGCATGATAGTATTGAGGCACTTATAAGCGTCACCATCATCCCCATGAAAGACACCCAGATCAAGAAGCTCATACAGGCAGAGAAGTCTCGCCAGAAGTCGGCCACGAACCTCATCGCCTCCGAGAACTACGTCTCAAAGGACGTCCTCGAGGCCCTCGGTTCCGAGCTCACCAACAAGTACGCCGAGGGTTATCCCGGCAAGCGATACTACGGGGGGAATGTCATCATCGACAAGGTGGAGAATCTGGCCATCGAGCGCGCCCTCAAATTATATGGTCTCGATGCTGCCGAGTGGCATGTGAACACGCAGGCGCTTTCGGGATCCCCGGCGAACCTTGCCGTCTATGTCGGCCTCCTCGAGAAGGGGGACAAGGTCATGGGCATGTCTCTCGATCATGGCGGACACCTCACTCACGGTCACAAGGTCTCGGCCACCGGAAAATTCTGGACGCAGGTGCCGTACGGCGTCTCGAAGGACATTGAGGTGCTTGATTACGAAAACCTGAAGGAGATCGCGTTGCGCGAGAAGCCAAAGATGATCATCGCCGGCTTCACCGCATACCCTCGCGTCATCGACTGGAAGAAGTTTCGCGAGATCACCGATGCCTGCGGGGCGTATCTCATGGTGGACATGTCGCATGTCGCCGGTCTCGTCGCGGGCAATGCGTACCCAAGCCCTTTTCCATACGCCGACATCGTCACGACCACGACGCACAAGACCTTGCGAGGGCCCCGAGGTGCCCTCATCTTTGCAAAGAAGGATGTTCGCGACCTCGGCAAGAAGATAGACAAGGCGGTGTTCCCCGGCCTTCAGGGCGGTCCGCACATGAATCAGACGGCTGCCATCGCTGTCGCCCTCAGGGAGGCTGCGACTCCGGCCTTCAGGAAGTACGCGACGCAGGTTAAGAAGAATGCCTCGGCCCTTGCCGGCGAACTGACCAGGCTCGGCTGGAGGGTCATATCGGGGGGCACCGACAGCCATCTCATCCTCGTCGACGTGTCAGGTGCCAACATCGGCGGCGCCGAGGCGAGCGACAGGCTCGAGAGGGCAGGCATCATCGTCAACAAGAATGCGATACCTTTCGACACTCGACCGCCCGTTGACCCTTCGGGAATCAGGCTCGGCACGGCGGGGGAGACGACCAAGGGAAGGAAGGAGAAGGACATGGTCGCCCTCGCGAGAAAGATAGACCTCATTTTACGCAGGAAATAATCTCTGCTATCCTGCCCTCAAACAATTGATCTTATGAAAACAGAAACACAAGGCAAAGGCAGGTTGATAGTGATCGATGGAACGGACGGCTCGGGCAAGGCGACGCAGACGAAGCTCCTCGTCCAAAAGATGCAGTCTCTGGGGCGAAAGGTCGCCACCATGGACTTTCCTCGGTATGCCGACAATTTCTACGGGAAGCTCATTCGAGAGTGTCTCGACGGCAAGCACGGCGATTTCATCGGCATGGATCCGTATGTTGCATCGACGCTCTATGCGAATGACAGGCTCGAGTCCAAGCCCGTCATCATGGCACATCTCGACGCGGGCGGCGACTGGGCCTTTGATCGTTACGTGAGCGCGAATAGCATCCATCAGGGAGGGAAGATCAGGGATGAAGGGGAACGAAGAAAGTATTTCTCCTGGTCCGAGTATCTCGAATATGTCAGGAACGGGCTCCCTCGTCCCGACATAACGGTGTATCTGAACCTGGATGTCTCGGTCAGCATGAGGTTGGCCCGAGAACGCGCGATTTCCAAGGGCCAGTCTCCCGATCAGTCGGAGGGAGACGCCAAACATCAGCACGAGGCGAGGGAAAGCGCGGTCTCCATCATCCGTCAGTCCAGCAATTGGGTTTTGGTCGATTGCAACGACGGGACGGGAGGAATCCTCTCTGTCGAGGCGATTCACCAAAAGGTCTGGGACGCAGTCAGGCATCTCTTTGCATAAACGAAGGCCCGCGCAGCGATGCGCGGGCTTTTTTCCTGTTTTTTGCTATATTTTACGTATGAGAAAGACTCTCAAGATAGTCAGGGTGAGGGGCAATGTTCCCATGCCGAAGTATGCCCTCGCTGGCGATGCGGGTTTTGACCTCTATGTGAGTGAGCGCATAACTCTCGCGTCCATGGAACGAACCTCGGTTAATACGGGTTACAAGATGGAGATCCCTGATGATCACGTCGGTATGATTCAGGAGAAAAGCGGTTTGGCCCACAAACACGGCATCATCACCTTCGGTAACGTCATTGACGCGGGATACCGGGGTGAGGTCCGGGTTGGCGTCATGAATCTTGGCGCCGAATCATACACCTTCGAGCCCGGACACAAGATTGCCCAGATGATTGTCCATAAATACGAGACAATGAGATTCAAGGAGGTGAAGGATGGTGACCTCTCGACGTCGGACAGGGGAGAGCGAGGCTTCGGTAGCACGGGCAAATAAACATATGGTCATCCAAGACTTAAAATTACTCATACAGAAGGCTCTCAAGAATCTTTCGCTCGAAGCGGGAGATTTTACGATAGAGCATCCCGCCGACATGTCGCGCGGCGACTTTGCGACGAGCGTTGCACTCTCTCTGGCTAAACAGGCCAAGGTGAACCCTCGTGAGCTTGCCGATAGGATAGCGACGGAACTCAACCTCGCAAAGCCCTCGTACATCGAAAAAATGGAAGTCGCGGGCGCAGGGTTCATCAATATAACGCTTTCCAGGACTTTCTTTGCCCACGAGATGGAGGTCATTCTCAAGCGTGGCAAGCTCTATGGCTCGTCGAACGAGTGGAGGGGCACCAAGGCGCTCGTCGAATACACCGATCCGAACCCTCTCAAGGTGTTCCACATTGGTCACCTCATGTCGAACGCCATCGGAGAATCGATCGCGCGTCTTATCGCCTCGCAGGGCGCCAAGGTCCGCCGCATGTGCTATCAGGGAGACGTGGGCCTCCACATAGCCAAGACCCTGTGGGGGATCATGAGGCGAGAGGGGGAATTCCCGTCGCGTCGCGTGCCCATCGCCGATCGAGTCGCCTTCCTCGGGGCCTGCTATGTTCAGGGGTCGAACGCATACGAGGATAGTCCCGAGGCAAAGACCGAGATAGAGGCCATAAACAAGAAGATATACGAGGGCTCCGACAGGAAGCTCATGAAGTACTATAAGCTCGGACGCACGTGGAGCCTCGACCATCTCGAGGGGATATACAAGAAGCTTGGAACCAGGTTTGACTATTATGTGCTTGAGAGCGAGATCATGCACGACGGCGTCGCCATCGTGAACGAGTATCTCGAGAAGGGGATATTCGAGAAGAGCGACGGCGCTGTCGTCTTCAGGGGCGAGGCCCATGACCCGAAGCTCCACACCCGCGTCTTCATTAATTCTCAGGGACTGCCGACATATGAGGCAAAGGAACTCGGCCTTAATACTCGCAAGTGGAAGAGGGTCCGTCCCGACCGCTCGATCATAATCACGGCGAACGAGCAGTCGGACTATTTTCGCGTGGTGCTCAAGGCCTTCGAGCTTATCCTGCCCGAGGCACGCAAGGTGACCGAACATGTCTCTCATGGCATGATGCGCTTTGCCGACGGAAAGATGGGTTCCCGAAAGGGTAATATCATCACCGGGGAATCCATGATCGAGGACGTCGAGAAGATGGTCTTCGAGAAGCTCGTCGGTCGCGACATGCCAGAGAAGGACAAGGCGGGCGTCGCCGAGATCGTCGCCGTGTCGGCAATCAAATATTCCATACTCAAGCAGACAACGTCGAGCGACATCATCTATGATTTCGACAAGTCCATATCGTTCGAGGGTGATTCGGGCCCGTACCTTTTGTATACCGCGGTCCGTGCCGGTGCGATTCTGGCAAAGGCAGATAAAGAAAAGATAAAAGGGAAGATAGCCCCTGACGCCGAGCCCGATGCGATTTCAAGGACGCTTGCCCGCTTCCCGGAAGTCGTGTCTCGCGCCGCGAACGAGAAGGCTCCCCATTATGTCGCCACCTATCTGACCGAGCTCTCGTCACTTTTCAACTCGTGGTATGCGAATACGACCATTGTGAGCAAAGACGATCCTCTGTCCCCACACAGGGTTGCTTTGACCAGGGCTGTGCGCATCGTCCTCGTGAACGGGCTTGATCTGCTGGGCATCAAGGCACCTGAGAGGATGTAGGTGGGGTGCCCTTGCCTTTATCTTATTTTCATGGGAATCTGACAATAGATGTCGCACCAAATTGTTCCGTCAACCGCACCTAAACCAACAATCCAACAATTAATACAGAAAGGGTATTTAAGGCTTAACTATGATGACTCTGTCCCATTGCTCGCAAGGGCCGAGCTCGCAGGCATAGATGTCAGGAATCCCAATGTCAGGTTTATGCTCAGGGAACAGGCCCTGCCGAGGGGCATCAGCTTTCTGGGGACGTTCCTTTGCAGACAGGTCTCGTCAGCCGTCAGGCGCGTGGATTTCCTTCGGGACACGTGCCGAGAGTTTGGCGATTGTCAGTTCGCCATCATTCCCGAGACAGTGGCGTTCCTTGCCGAATACGCGCCCTATTGTGGGTATCTGAGGGTCGTCTGTGCGAATTCGGGGATAGAGAGGCTTGGTGGGGACCATGTCCTGTCAATGTTTTTCAAGCGCAATCACGACACCCAGAAGATTGACGTCTCGGTGTCCGGGGGTAACGGCCAGGGTGTCCTGAGCAGGGATGACGTCGTCCTCTTCAAAAGGTGAAGTCGATTTTTCGCGGGGTTCCCAGAAGGAATCCCGCTTTTTTGTAAAAAAACCCGAAAATTGCTACTCTAAGTGTCTATATGGCAGAAAACACCAATAACCCGCAGGAGCCAAAAATCAAGTCAAAGCTCGTTGAATTGGAGGCCAAGACCCTGGCCTTCTGGAACGAGAGGCAGATTTTCAAGAAGACCCTCGCCCGAAAAGGAAAGGACTTTGTCTTCTATGACGGGCCTCCGTTCGCGACGGGCCTTCCTCATTTCGGCCACCTTCTGCCGACCACCATCAAGGACATCATCCCTCGATACAAGACCATGCAAGGGTATCGAGTTAAGCGACGCTGGGGCTGGGACTGTCACGGCCTTCCCGTCGAGAATCTCATCGAGAAGGAGCTCGGCCTCAAGTCTAAGAAGGACATACTCGACTATGGCATAGGCAAGTTCAACGCGGCCGCCGAGGCGAGCGTGCTTCGCTATGCCAAGGAGTGGAGGGAGATCATACCCCGCATCGGGCGATGGGTGGACATGGAGGAGGATTATCGCACCATGGACTGCGGATACACGGAATCCGTGTGGTGGGCATTCAAGACCCTTCATGACAAAGGGCTCGTCTATGAGGGATTCAAGTCCATGCAGATCTGTCCGCGCTGCGAGACGACGCTCTCTAACTTCGAGGTGAATCAGGGCTACAAGGACATCACTGATATATCGGTATTCGTTCGCCTCGAGCTCGTGGGGGAGGAGAACACGCATCTCCTCGCCTGGACCACGACGCCGTGGACCTTGCCTGGAAACGTGGCGCTCGCCGTCGGTTCCGAGATCGACTATGCCCGCGTGTCCCATGATGGGGCGACCTACATAATCGCACGCGACAGAGTCGCCGATGTGTTTGCAGGCAAGGAGCACTCGCTCATGTCTGTCGAGAAGGGAAGCGCGCTTGTGGGCAAGGAATACAAGCCCCTTTTCTCCTATTTTGACAACGGGGGTCTCAAGAATCGCGCCAATGGGTTCAAGATATATGCCGCAGAGTTCGTCACGACTGCGGATGGTACCGGCATCGTGCACATCGCGCCCGCCTTCGGTGATGATGACCTCAAGCTGGGGCAGAAGCATGACCTTCCGTTCATACAGCACGTGGGCATGAATGGCGTGTTCGTTCCCGAGGTTCTCGACTTCAGGGGACTCGAGGTGAAGCCCAAGGGTGACCATCAGAGCACTGACATCGAGGTCATCAAGTGGCTCGCCCACAAGGGATTCCTCTTCGAGAAGAAGAAGATAATTCATTCGTATCCGCACTGCTGGCGTTGTGACACCCCTCTCCTTAACTATGCCACCTCTTCGTGGTTCGTTCGCGTCACCGATTTCAAGGACAAGCTCGTGGCGGCGAACAAGAAGGTGTCCTGGACGCCGTCTGACATCCGTGACGGGCGCTTCGGCAAATGGCTCGAGGGCGCGCGCGACTGGGCGATATCACGCTCCCGATTCTGGGGCGCGCCGATACCCGTCTGGAGGGGCATCAAGAGCGGAAAGATATATCCCGTCGGAAGCATAGGTGATCTCAAATCCCTCATAAGGAAATCAGGAAATTCGTACACGCTCCTGCGACATGGCGAGTCAGAGTCGAACGTCCTCGGCATACTCAATTCTGAATTCCCAAACAAATACCATTTGACCAAGAAGGGCAGGGAGCAGATATCGGAGCGGGCAAAGGCCCTTGCCGCGCAGGGCGTCGACGTGATCGTCGCGTCGGACTTCCTTCGCACCAAGGAGAGCGCCAGAATCGTCGCCGAGGCCTGCGGCATGGACGCCAAGGACATCGTGTATGACGTGCGCCTTCGCGAGTACAGCGTCGGCCCCAATCTCGAGGGTCAGGCCTGGGAGAGCATAGAGGCCGCCGTGAGGAAACACGGCCTTCAGGCCGGCATGGAGACCCCTGCCGAGCTCAAGAGGCGCGTCCTTGACGCGATGTACGATATCGACAGGAAATATTTTGGCAAGAAAATACTTGTCATAAGTCACGGTGCGCCCCTCAACACCATCCTTCATGGCGTGCAGGAGGTGCCAGGAACCGACAAGGTCTCGCACAGCGAGCGCAAGAGCTTCCAGACTCCCGCCGAGATGCACTCTTTGGATTTCGTGGCGCTCCCTCATAACGAGCGATTCGACCTTGACCTTCATAGGCCATTCATCGACAAGGTCGAGTGTGTCGCCCCAGACGGGGAGGAGCTTGTTCGCGTGTCCGAGGTCTTTGACTGCTGGTTCGAGTCAGGATCAATGCCGTTCGCCCAGTTCCATTACACAGGCTCGGCACTGCCTCACTTTAACCCGCGCGGCGGACTCTTCAGGAAAGCGCTCGGCTTTCCCGCCGATTTTATCGCCGAGGGGGTAGACCAAACTCGGGGCTGGTTTTATACGCTCACCGTGCTTGGCGTGGCCCTCTTTGGGAGGTCTCCATTCAAGAATGTGATTGTGAACGGCATTGTTCTCGCCGAGGATGGGCAGAAGATGGCCAAGTCAAAAGGTAACTTCCCGCCGCTTCTTGACACTGTCGACAAATACGGCGCCGACTCGCTGCGATATTTCTTTGCCTCGAGTCCCGCGGTGAAGGCCGAGGACACGCGCTTCTCGGAGAAGGGCGTCGACGAGGTGTCAAAGAAGCTGCTTCAGAGGCTCGATAATGTTCTGTCGTTCTTCGAGCTCTACGGCGATGCCAAGACCCCGATGGTTCCTGATTCCGCCCACGTGCTCGACTCATGGATACGTGCGCGTCTTGCCGAGGTCCGAGACGAGGTGACTGCCGCTCTCGATGCCTGCCAGATAGATCGTGCCGCACGACCCCTCATGGGCTTCGTCGACGATCTCTCGACCTGGTATATTCGCCGATCCCGAGACCGATTCAAGTCCGATAATGCCGTCGATCAGGCCCTCGCCCTCGGCACCACGAAATACGTCTTGCGCGAGTTTGCCAAGATATCCGCCCCTTTCATACCGTTCTATGCCGAATATCTCTTCGGTCGCGTTCGCGTTGACGCCAACGAGGAGAGTGTTCACCTCGAGCTGTGGCCAAGATGTGTCACAAAAAAGGAATCCCAGAAACTCATCGATGACATGTCCGAAATTCGCCGACTCGTCACCATTGGCCTCGAGCAAAGGGCCAAGGCGGGCATAAAGGTTCGCCAGCCGCTCGCGTCCCTTTCCATCAAGAAGGATCAGTTTTGCACGGACCTCCTCGACCTTGTGAAGGACGAGGTTAACGTAAAAGAGGTTCTTCTCGACACGTCTCTCGATCAGGAGGTTGTCCTCGATGTCGTGGTCACTGACGTCCTTAAGAAAGAGGGCGTCGCTCGCGATGTCATTCGCGCGGTGCAGGATCTCCGCAAGAAGGAGGGTCTGACGGTGGGGGACAAGGTCTCGCTTCTTTTGGATTCCGATGAGAAGGGCAAGGAGCTGGTCCATGCTTTTCTCGGCGACATAAAGAGGGTGACCCTCGTTACGGGGATCGAATATGCCACCCTTCCTCATGTCGAGCCCCTGGCCATCGAGGGCTACTCATTCAGGCTCGGCATCAGGAAGTAAGTTCCCACAGGCATGTCCTATTCCGTATACAGCACTCGCGGCTTCATTCTCGGAAGCGCGCCTTCGGGTGAGGCGGGCAAGACGTATTTCCTATACACCGAGCAGTTCGGGCTTGTCCGCGCCACGGCTATCGGCGTCCGCCACCTCAAGTCGAAGCTCCGCTATAATCTCGAGGATTACGGTTTCGTCACCTTTTCGCTGGTACGAGGCAAGGAGTTCTGGCGCATCACGGGTGCGGTGTCGGAAGCGGGCGCGGGCCACGACAGTCCTACGGGGCAGGACCTGCTCCAGGCCCGCGCCCGCATACTCAGCTTCATGAAGCGCCTTGTCCAGGGCGAGGAACGCAACGACGATCTCTTTGTGGTGCTCCTCAGCCTTTTCGCCCAAGACGCATCGACGCTCGCGACTAAAGGGGACCTCGTTGATTTCGAGACGCGCATTCTCGCCCGCTGCCTTGCCGCTCTCGGGTACGTAGACCTGGCCTCCATTGAGGGCATGGAACAGAGGGAGATGATTGTGGCGATCAACAAGGCCCTCAGGGAGAGTCATCTCTAGGAACTCCGAGGGCATCTCAGCGTGATATACTTTTAGCTATGTTCGAAAGTGAAAAAAAGAGCCCTCTCGACAGGCTCAAGAAAGGACTCTACTCAAGGAATGACCTGTTCGGCGATTCCCCGCGACACGACATACGTAGGATTGAGCATGAGGAAATTCCCGTGTCTTGGGAGCGAGAGGGTATTCCCGAGGAGGGCCCTGCGTCTCCGGCTCAGTCGCCGCGGCCCCTTGGAGTCCGGAAGTCATATAAGATACTTTTCTTCTCAGCCGCATCTTTTCTCCTCATCGCCCTGGCCGTCGGTGCCTTCACCCTCTTTGGGGGCAGGAACTTCGTATCTGTCGATAACATGGACATACTCATCGATGGCCCTGTCTCGATCGGAGGGGGGGAGCCTCTTTCCCTCAATGTGTCCGTCAACAACAAGAATAATGCCGAGGTCGAACTGGTTGACCTCATAGCGACGTACCCTCAGGGAACCAAGGACCCCCAGGACCCAACAAAGGACCTGGCTCGTACCAGACTCTCTCTTGGGACCATGCCTGCGGGCACCCTCACGCAGCGGACGTTTCAGTCTCTTATGTTCGGGGAGGAGGGCTCAGACAGGGAGGTTGTCTTCACCGTCGAATACAGGACGGCCAATTCAAACGCCATCTTCTATAAGGAAAAGTCATATAAGCTCAAGCTCGCGTCCTCGCCCGTCATTGTCTCTGTCGATGCCCTTGATAGGGTTCTGAGCGGTCAGGGCACGCCCGTTACCATCACCATCTCTTCTAACACGACCTCGGTGGTCAAGGACCTCTTGCTCGTTCTAGAGTATCCCTCGGGATATTCCGTGACCTCAGCAAACCCCGCGGCAACCTATTCAAACAACATATGGCGCATTGGCGATTTGGCGCCGGGCGCAAAGAGAGTGATCTTCCTGAACGGCTCGATTCAGGGCGAAGACGGCGACACGAGAACCATTCATGCGAACATTGGCATACGCAACGCGGCAAACGAACGCGAGATCGCCACGCGCGTTGTTTCCAAGGATCATTCGTTCCAGCTAGAGAAGCCTTTCCTCGGACTGGACCTTGCCCTAAACGGCGTCAGGACCGACAATGTTCCCCTTGAGGCGGGAAGGGTTGTAAGGGCCGATGTCATCTGGACGAACAACAGCGCCACGAGGATCACCGGCGCTCGCATAGAGGCAAAGCTCTCGGGCAGTGCCCTCGACAGGGGCTCGATCAACGTGACGGGCGGATATTATGATTCGAAAATAGACACGATCATCTGGGAGGCGGGAAGGGTTTCCGGTCTCGATGCCATCACTCCCGGCGATACGAATCGCGTTGGCTTCACTTTCGCCTCGAAACAGGTGGTTCCCGGGAAACCCCTCATTAACCCCTCCATGTCCGTCGTCGTCACTGCCCGCGGCAACCGCGTCGATGAGACGGGGGTTTCGCAGGAGGTATCGACCGGGGTCTCTCGCTCAATCAGGCTCGTATCGAACCTTTCCCTGTCTTCCCGAATCCTCCGGTCCCAGGGTCCTTTCAATAACACAGGCCCTATTCCTCCGAAGGTTGACCAGGAGACGACCTATACCATCGTATGGACAGTGACTAACACTTCGAATAGTATCAATGACGCACGGGTCACGGCGACGCTCCCGCCCTATGTGTCGTGGGCTGGCGCCGTAAGCCCTGAGGGTGCGGATGTGACCTATAATCCGACAGGGGGACAGATAACGTGGCTTGTGGGATCGGTTCCCCAGAACGCGGATGTGGGCTCAGGCGCACGCCAGGTGGCCTTTCAGGTCATCCTGAGGCCTAGCCTGACCCAGGCGGGATCAAGCCCCGAGGTTATCGGACAGAGCCTGATAGCCGGGACGGACTCTTTCACGGGAACGAATCTCACCAACTCGGCCCCGGGCCTCTCTACGGTCACGACGACGGATCCTCTCTGGCAGGATGGGCAGGGGGTAGTCACGAAATAAGGAAAACAACATGAACAAAGAAAAAACAGAAAAGACAGACACCATGGAAAATCTCATATCCCTCCTCAAAAGGCGCGGATTCATATTTCAGGGATCGGAAATCTACGGAGGTCTCGCCGGAACCTGGGACTACGCGCCCCTCGGCGTCGCCCTCAAGAACAATGTAAAGGGCCTCTGGTGGAAGAGGTTCGTCACTGACCGTGACGATATGTATGGAATGGACGCTGCGATACTCATGAATCAGAACGTGTGGAAGTCCTCCGGGCATGTTGCAGGATTCGCCGATCCTCTCGTCGAAGACAAGAAGACCAAGAAGCGATTTCGAGCGGACCATCTCCTTGAGGAGGCGGGCGTAAATCCAAAAGGGATGTCACTCGATCAGATGTCATTGGTCATGAAGGAGAAGGGTATCAAGAGCCCTGATGGCAACGAGCTTTCTGACGTGAAGCAGTTCAACATGATGTTCAAGACGCATGTCGGCGCCATGGAGGACGAGACGGCCATATCATATCTTCGTCCGGAAACGGCCCAGGGTATGTTCGTCAATTTCAAGAACATTCTCGACACCATGCATCCAAAGCTCCCGTTCGGCATGGCCCAGATAGGAAAAGCATTTCGAAACGAGATTGCCCCTCGTGATTTCATATTCCGCACCCGCGAGTTCGAGCAGATGGAGATCGAGTACTTCGTCGACCCAAAGAACTGGGAGGCAACCTTCGACCATTTCGTTTCTCAAGTTCACGCGTACACCGACGACGTCGGCCTTCCCAAGGAGACTGTGCATGAGCTCGAGATAGCGAAAGAGGACCTCGCGCACTATTCGAAACGCACCATCGACTTCGAGTTTGACTATCCTTTCGGCAGGAAGGAGCTCTATGGACTCGCCTACAGAACGGACTTCGACCTCAAGGCTCACAGCCAGGGAAGCAATGTCGACCTCTCGTACTATGACGAGGAGTCAAAGGCTCGCTTCGTCCCTCATTGCATCGAGCCATCATTCGGCGTCGATCGAACCGTGCTCGCCGTACTCTCGTCCGCGTATCGCGAGGACGAGCTGGGCGGCGAGAAGCGTGTCTACCTCAAGCTCTCTCCCAACGTCGCGCCGATAAAAATAGCGGTGTTTCCACTTCTCAAGAACAAGGAAGCCCTCACGGGCAAGGCCCGCGAGATTCACGCCGTCCTTCGCAGGGAATTCGGCGCCGTCCAGTACGACGAGACCGGATCCATCGGCAAGCGCTATCGCAAGCAGGACGAGATTGGCACGCCGTTTTGTGTCACCATTGATTTCGAGACCATAGAAAAAGACGGATCATTCGTCACCGTTCGTGATCGCGACACGGGTGCGCAGGAGAAGGTAAAGCTCGCCGAACTCGTGTCATACCTCTCGCAGAAGCTGGGAAGGTAGGATCCTCTCTAATATTTAAAATAAAAAAACTCCCCAGTGACCAATTATGTGGTATGGGGAGGAAAAACAGCCTCTGGCTGGTTTTCTAAGTTTACTCTCGTAGGCATCAACGATTTACGACAACTCCTGCAGGAGTCGATGGACGTCTTGTTCACCAGTTACCAAACTTTAAGCTGTGAACAATCCTAGACGGTTGAACGTCTGTCGTTGATATTTTCCTACTACCTGAGCGTTATGCATACGAAACCAGAACCTAATCAGGCATCGCGTTCCCAGGTTTTTCCTTTCAGTGTGCTGTGTCTCTGTTTTTACCCTAACTGTCGTTTCTTATTAGGGTACTGGCACTTGTCTCTACTCATCCAATCGAGAAGGCTTTACGCATAAAGCTTGGCGCATATCGATATCTCCAGATTATCGACGGCCTTGGTTCTCTTCATGGAACGTCTGAAGCATCATCAGAAATGCTTTTCATATATATCTTAACATGAGTAACTAGCAAAGTCAAGGATTTATGGCGGATTATTTTTGAGATGCCCCAAAGACGGCTTTATACAACGCTCATTAATAGTTAGAGTCATTCCGTTTTTTCTGCTAATGTGTATCTACGGTAATTAAACTAGACTTATAAACGCAATGAAACACACCAAAACCATATTGGACAATGGCGTCCGCGTCATCACTGTGCCCATGGAGGGGAACCCGACCGTAACCGTCATGGTGACGGTGGGTACGGGTTCGTATCACGAGGAGGAGGGGGAGTTCGGCCTCTCGCATTTTCTCGAGCACATGTGCTTCAAAGGCACGTCCAAGCGACCCACATCGCTTTCCATCACGACCGAGCTCGATGGCATGGGCGCAATCTACAACGCCTTCACCTCAAACGAGATAACGGGCTATTACGCCAAGGCCGACAGCAAGCATTTCGACCGCATCGGCGACATTGTCGTCGATATATACAAGAATTCCATATTTCCCGAGGCTGAGATCGAGAAGGAGAAGGGCGTGGTCTTGGGGGAGATAGACATGTATTCTGACGAGCCCCAGGAGAAGATTTCGGATGCCCTGCGCGAGTTCATGTACAGGGGACAGGTCGCGGCTCGGCAGATATTAGGCACCAAGGATACCGTTCGCTCGTTCACCCGGGCGGACATACTTCGCTACAGGGACATGCAGTACAAGGCGCAGAATACTCTCGTCACCATAGCGGGCGGAGTTTCCGAGGATTTCATGTTGTCTTTTGCCCGATCAGCCTTCGGTGACATGTCTTCTGGCGAGGCGCGGGCTGAGTTCAAGACCGTCGACAGGGAACAGTCTGGCCCCGAGACGGTCTTTCTCGAGAAGGACACTGATCAGGCCCATATGATTCTGGCCTGGAGGACATTCGACCGTTCCCACAAGGAGCGCTTTGCCGCCCGCATCGTGAACGCCCTTCTCCGCGGGGGAATGAGCTCGAGGCTTTTCATAAAGCTGCGCGACGAGATGGGTTCCGGATATTACATAGGGTCCGGACATGAGACATACAGCACCTTTGGCCAATTCCACATATCTACGGGTACGACCGCGGAGAGGGCTCCTGAAATTGCTACCGCCATAATTGGCGAGGTGAGACGTCTTCAGGACGAGGTCGTGCCGCAGGGCGAGCTCGAGAAAATAAAGGAGCTCATCAGGTCCCGCGTCCGCATGTCCCTCGAGACTTCTGACGGGGTTGCCGATTTTTTTGCCGAACAGGAAATGTTCGAGGACGCGGTGCGCTCTCCCGAAGAGCTTGATGTCGTCCTCTCGTCTGTTACCGCTGAGGATGTCATTCGCGTCTCGAAAATTCTCTTCGACCCGTGCAGGCTGACCTTCGCCGCCATAGGCAAGGGCATAGACAGGGAAGCGGTTTCAAAAGCAATCGCAGCGTAGTATGATTGGGTCATGAGCGAGACCCCTCGAGACTTTCGGGTAGAGATAACCGCGGGAACCGTCGTCAAGACGATATTCCTCCTTATTTTGACGTATTTGCTCTTCATCCTGAAGGATATCGTGCTCGTCATATTGACCGCTGTGGTCATCGCCTCGTCGATCGAGCCCCTCACTCGCTGGTTCGTCCGCCGCAGCATTCCTCGCGTCTTTTCCGTGCTCATCATATACGTGCTCATGGGCGCAAGCCTCTTTGGCATGTTCTATGCCTTCGTGCCGACCCTTCTGAGGGACACTTCTGAGTTCCTGGGATCGGTTCCCGAGTATATTGAAACCGTGTCGCTCTGGAATCCCCTTGGCACCGACGAGACCGTTCAGTCCAAGGCCGTCGTCACGAGCCTGGCCCAGGATCTGAATACGACACGGGCTGCCGTCCAGGATTCGAGCGACAGCGTCTCCCTGCAGGGCGTGTTGAGCGGCATCGACAACGCGATCTCGGACGTGTCCGCCGGCTTCATTCATTCCGCGAGCTCGATATTCGGAGGAGTCGTGAGCTTCATCCTCATCATAGTCCTCTCCTTCTATCTCGCCGTGCAGGAGGATGGCGTCGCGAGTTTCCTCAGAATCGTCACGCCGCGGAAGCAAGAGGCCTACATCCTCGATCTCTGGAGGCGAACCCAGACAAAAATTGGTCTTTGGATGCAGGGGCAGGTCGTTCTGGCGGTTCTTGTGGGCGTTCTCGTGTATCTGGGGCTCATGGTGCTCGGCGTGAAAAACGCCCTCCTGTTCGCCGTCTTTGCCGCCTTTCTTGAGATGATCCCGCTCTTCGGCCCCATTATCGCCGCAATTCCGGCGGTCATGTCATCATATGGAATTGATGGGGCGTCGGGCGCCCTCATCGTCGGCGGCCTCTACCTCATAATCCATCAGTTCGAGAATCATCTTATCTATCCCCTGGTCGTTAAGAAGATCGTCGGCGTTCCGCCGATCCTCGTCATCATATCGCTCCTCGTCGGCTTCAAGCTTGCGGGCTTCCTCGGCATCATTCTCTCGGTCCCCCTCTCATCGATGCTCGTCGAGTTCATCGATGACGTTCATAAGAGGAAGTTTGCACGGGACTAGGGACAGGAGTATCATTCATCGCTACACATCATCATGGAAAAGAAACCTTTCTATATAACCACGACGCTGCCATATGTGAACGCCGAGGCCCATATGGGTCATGCGCTCGAGTTCATCCGCGCTGACATCATCGCACGTTGGAAGATGTCGCAGGGATATGACGTGTTCTTCAACACGGGCACCGACGAGCACGGACAGAAGCTGTTCGAGGCCGCCCAGAAAGAGGGGAAGGGGGTAAAGGAGTATGTCGACGACTACTCAAATAGGTTCAAGGCCCTTTTGCCGAAGCTCGGCATGTCCTCGGACGTCCATTTCATTCGCACGACTGATGCCCATCACGAGAGGGCCGCTCAGGAGTTCTGGAAGCGCGTATCGGACAATGGATTCATATACAAGAAGGCCTACAAGACCAAATACTGCGTCGGCTGCGAGGAGAACAAGACCGAGAGCGAGCTCGTCGACGGTCGCTGCCCGATACACCCGAATCGGGAGCTTCAGCTCATAGACGAGGAGAATTACTTCTTCAAGTTCTCGGCATTCGGCGACAGGCTCATCGCCCTGTATGACGCGGCCCGAAAGGAGGGGAGGACATTCGTGGTGCCGGAGTTCCGCGAGAACGAGATGCGCGAGTTCATCAAACACGGCCTCGAGGATTTCAGCATCTCCCGTCTCAAGTCAAGGATGGAGTGGGGCATCAGCGTCCCCGGTGACGAAGAGCATGTCATGTACGTGTGGTTCGATGCTCTCGTGAACTACATTTCCACTCTTGGTTGGCCAGAAAATATGGCCAATTTCGAGCGCTTCTGGCGCGACGGCATGCCGACCCAGTACTGCGGCAAGGATAATACGCGCTTTCAGTCCGTCATGTGGCAGTCCATGCTTATTGCCGCCGGTTTGCCCAACTCGCATACCATAGTCATAAACGGCTTCATCACCGGCGAGGGTGGGGTGAAGATGTCTAAGTCGCTTGGAAATGTCGTGAATCCGCTTGATGCCATAAACGAATACGGCACTGACTCCCTTCGCTATTTCCTCGCCCGCGAGATAGGCTCGTTCGAGGACTCTCCCTTCACCATCGAGCGCTTCAAGGCGGCGTACAATTCCGGGCTGGCGAATGGCCTCGGGAACCTCGTGTCGCGCGTCATGAGAATGGCGACGACCAATCTTGACGCTCCCGCCTCGATTGTGGATGGGGTTTTGCCCCAGGATTATGTCGATGCTCTCAATTCCTTTGACATACAGAAGGCCACGGGGGTCATCTGGAAGCACATATCTGACGCCGATCAGCTCATACAGGACAAGGCGCCGTTCAAGCTCGTGAAGACCGACAGGGCGGCGGCGCAGGAGATAATCAAAGATTTGGTGTCTCGTGTGTATTTGATCGGATCAATGCTCGAGCCTGTTCTTCCGCCAATTGCTGAGGCCATCAAGAAGCTCGCCGTAGAGAACAAGATGCCCGAGACCCCGCTTTTCTTGAGAAAGGAATAAGCGCTGACGCACAATAGTCATGAGGCCGCAATACATCGACATACACGCCCACACCAACTTCGCCCTCTTTGATGCCGACAGGAAGGAGGTGGTAGAGCGCGCGCTGAACGCCGGCGTCTGGATGATAAACATCGGCACTCAGCAGGACACCTCGCGGAAAGCTGTCGAGATGACCCGAGAGTTTCCCGTCGGCGTTTACTCCATCATCGGCCTTCACCCAATTCACGTGAATCCCTCGTATCACGATGCCGAAGAGATCGGCCCGGAAGGGAAGACCTTCACCTCGCGTGGCGAAACATTCGATGCAGATTTTTACAGGAAGCTCGCCAAGGAGGGCGGGGCGAAGGTCCTCGGCATCGGCGAATGCGGCCTCGATTATTATCGACCTTCGACGCCTGAAGAGGATGCCCGCCAGCGCGAGGCGTTCATAGGTCAGATAGGGCTGGCTCTCGAGCTCGACTTGCCCCTCATGCTCCATATCCGTTCGGGTGCCACCCGCAACGCCTATCGGGACGTCCTCGACATTCTCGCGACCTATAAAAAGTCCCATGGCGACAAGCTTCGCGGCGACACCCATTTCTTTGCGGGAAGCGTAGACGAGGCGAAAGAGTTCCTCGCCCTTGGCTTCCACCTTTCATACACCGGCGTCGTCACCTTCGCCAAACAGTACAAGGAGCTCGTCGAGGCGACGCCCGTTGACCGCATCATGTCCGAGACCGATTGTCCGTACGTCGCACCCGTTCCCGAGAGGGGGAAGAGGAATGAGCCGTCCTTTGTCATACACACGGCCAACAAGATCCTCGATATAAAGGGGTTGGGTCCCATAGAGGGGAGGAAGAGGTTGGTGGAGAATGCCTTTAAATTATTCAGCCTCAACTAGGTCATAATAAAAGAATTTGACAGAAATATACCAAAGTATATACTTTGGTATATGAATACGAAAACGCTTCTGACGGTCAAAATGGAAAAGAGCCTCAAACAGGCGGCACAGGAAACCGCCGCTGAAATTGGCATTCCCTTGGGAACGCTTGTGAACGCGATTCTCAAGCAGTTCGTCAGGACGAAGGAGGTTAATCTTGATGTTTCGTATGAGCCTACAGAATATCTCAAATCGGTCATAAGAGAGAGCGAAGAAGAGTTTGCGAAAGGCCTGTCGCCAAAAGCGGCAAACGTCGACGAGTTGATGAAGGAGCTGCTTTCTTAATTCATAGCTTTATTCATGATATATCGATCTTCTCATTTCAAAAGACAGCTTAGGAAGCTTTCGCCTAAGTTGCAGAGGAAAGTGGCTGAAAGATTGCGATTGATGCTTGTGAATGAATTTGACCCGATTTTAAATAATCACAAGCTAGGTGGTGAATATGAGGGCGATAGAAGCATAAATATAACGGGAGACATCCGCCTTACCTATAAAAGGGAAAGAGATGATTTTTACTTGAGGGTTGTCGGCACCCATAGTCAGCTGTATAAATAGCAAGAACGCCGCCTTTCCTTGCTATTTCAGCCATTTCTGGTATTCTCTACTCCACTTGCTCTGGATTAAAAAGCAAGAAATTATAAGCCTAAACAGTCACAATATGACCAAAGAAACAGTTAAGACGTCTGGCACCGTCTACGAGGTGGGATTCCACATCGTTCCCGCTGTCTCTCCAGAGAATCTCCCCAAGGAGGTTGATGCTATCAAAGCAGTACTCGGAGCGCACGGAGCGACCATTATAAGCGAGGAGGCTCCAAAGCTTCGACCCCTCACCTTCACCATGGTGAAGGTCATCGGACAGAATCGACACAAGTACGATACGGCCCATTTCGGCTGGATCAAGTTCGAGACCACCCCAGAGGCGGCGGTAGAGATAAACTCGGCTCTCGCCACCTCGGAGAAGATCCTTCGCTATCTCCTCATCAAGACCGTCGCGGAGAACACCCTCTATGGCGAGAAGCTTCTCCCTCAGGAGAAGGAGGCGGGCGCAAAGACGGACGAAGCCGCAAAGGAGGCGGCACCGGTTGTGGCGGCTGAAATTGACAAGGCAGTCGAGAAGATTGTCGCGTAAGGTTCTTTAGAAAGGCTTCATTTATAGGCGTGGACAGGGGGTTCTCGAACCGTTATAGTAACCTCATGTTACTAGCCTAAACCAAACAGCATGTATCTCAACAAAGCCATCATCATCGGAAACCTGACCCGAGACCCAGAGCTCAAGGCCCTGCCGTCGGGAATTCAGGTAACGTCGCTCTCTTTGGCCACCAACCGAGTCTGGAAGGACAAGGCCGGCGCCAAGCAGGAGGCATCTGACTTCCACAATGTCGTGGTGTTCGGACGCCAGGCAGAGACCTCTGCCCAGTACCTCAAGAAGGGACAGCAGGTCATGATAGAGGGAAGGATACAGACCCGCTCATGGGACGATAAGGCAACGGGCGAGAAGAAGTATCGCACCGAGATCGTCGCCGAGAGCGTCCAGTTCGGACCAAAGGCAGGCGCAGCCACGGGTGGCTCATACGCCCCTGCGGCATCGGGCCCATCGGCATCAAGCGCTCCAAAGTCAGCATCGGGAGCCAAGGCCGCCGACCCAGTCGACACTATCGACTATCCGTCAGAGGACATCAACCCAGAAGACATCCCATTTTAGAGATTCAATTTATCAACTTAGCAAACAATTATGTCAAAGCAGTGTTTTTTCAAGGAGAATAACGTACAGCACATAGACTACAAGGATACCGATATCCTCAAGAAGTTCCTCAACCCTCATGCCCGCATCATGGCAAAGAAGAGGACCGCGGTAAGCGCCGGCAATCAGCGCAAGCTCGCCCTCGCCGTAAAGCGAGCAAGGTTCATGGGACTCCTCCCATACGTAGCGAGATAGGGGACAGTCGGGGCGAGCTCTCGCTTGCTAGTCCTCGAAATAAAGACGCCCAGAGAAATCTGGGCGTCTTTATTTCTGCGGAGGCGCGCTTGAGCTCGCCCCGACTGCCTTGTGTGGAAGCGGGCAATTGACTTAGGCGAGGGGGAAATGTAGTCTCTACAGTAAGTCCGCTCATTTTATGTCTACCAACCTACCACCAACTGTCACTGAGAGGGAGATAGCGATTGCCATCAAGATCGCCGGGACCTGGTTCCGCGTCTTCCAGCCCGAAGGGGACGGGGCGAGGATGTATATGGAGCCCATAAGGGGCGAAATCGAGCTCGCAGAGGAGGCCGACGTCAGCAAGCTCATCAGCACATCCTTCGATCGGGGTCATCCGCCGGAGTATTGGAAGCTCTTCGAGAGGATCGGTTTCAATCTCCTCGTGGACAAGAAGGCCGGCACCGCACACGCCACCTACTTTGCCTTCAAGGACGGAGTTTGGATGATCGAAAAGGGAGCCATCCAGGCTCTTCCCAGGATTACCTGCGTCTTCGCTCTCTTTCAGGCGGCTTGCCACGAACCTGTTGCCGCCTGAAGTTTGAAAATGAGGCCGCGCATCGCTGCGCGGCCTTTTTCTTACCCCACAAACGTGTTGACTTTGCGCGGTTCGGGCGTAGTATTTGCCCCGAAGGAGATATTTATTATGAATAATAGTAGGCCCTGTAGACAGATCGACCTTAGTCAATTCGGTCTTGTGCTTGTGTTGACGACTTCCGATAAGGCGGTTGAACGGATGTGGGCTAGCGACGACATCCGGGTTGCCGACTCTGACATGAGGCGGGAGGTGTTACGACACATCATTCCCCTTATCGAGAGGGGCGAGCGGGAAGGAAAGGCTTGTCTGAAGGGGATTTGTTTTTGGGAACGTGTCTCAAAGACCAGGAACGGCCTTCGCGCCGGGGAGACTTTGAATGTTCCTGTCTCCTGGCGGGCCATGTTGCCTTGGTGGCATCCTGACAACGCCCTGTGGTGGAAGAATCCTTTCTGTGGACGGATCGTCGACTGAATGCTTGGGGCCGCGCTTTACAGCGCGGCCTTTTTTCTTGCAAAATAAACACCTCAATCAAGTGAGGTGTTTATCGCGGCTCTATTAGGGCCTAATTCTGCCGTGAGGCGGGCCTAGAGCACTCGCTCTCGGTATTCTCCGGTGTCAGTGTTGATGCGAATGGTATCACCCTCGTTCACGAACAGGGGAGTGGTGACCATCGCACCCGTCTCCACCTTCACAAGCTTGTTGCCGCCACGGGCGGTGTCGCCCTTAACACCCGGAGGGGCCTCGACTACCTTGAGGTCGACGGTCGCATCCAGCCTGACGCCGAATATGGTTCCCTCGTCATCGTCCTTCTCGGGGTCGATGAAGGCCTTGGTCTGGTACACAGTGTTTGGCTTAAGGAATTTTGCCTGTATGCCGAGGACCGCCTCGGGGATCTTGAATCGCCTGGCGGGGTTATCGATGTCGCAGAACCAGTACTCGCCCTTGTTCACGAAGAGGTACTTTGCATCCTTGGTGTCGATATCCGCCTCGGCAACCTTGTCTGCGGCGTGGAAGGTGGCCTCAACGACCCGGCCGTTCAGGAGGTTCTTGATCTTGGTCTTGTTCTGGGGCTTCCTCTGCTGCATGCGGAAGATGTTGTTCTCGATCACCTCGTAGGGCTCTCCCTCGAAGACGATGAATTTTCGGGTGACGATTTCGCTGTATTCGAGCAATGCCATAATGTTGATGTTTAGGCTGGAAAAGGCTTAATAGGGCTTCATAGTAGCCTAGGGGAGTGGGAATGTCCACCTAAAGCAAAGCCGCGCGCCTTCAGCGCGCGGCAATACTCGCTTGATGTTTTGACTAGATCTCCTTGAGCTTTGCCCTGATCTTCTTGAGTATCTCGGTCGTCACCTTTGGATTCTCCTTGAGGAACTGTCGGGTGGCGTCATACCCTCGTCCGAGAGGGAGCTTCTCGCCAGCCTTGCCGTCCGCGCCTTCGGGGGTGTATGAATACGATGCACCCGACTTGGCGATGATGCCATGGGACTCGCCGAGGGCTATGATCTCGCCCTCGCGGGAGATGCCTTCGTTGTACATGAGGTCGAACTCGGTCTGTTTGAAGGGGGCAGCTACCTTGTTCTTGACCACCTTCACGCGGACGCGGCCTCCGACGATTTCCTCGCCCTTCTTTATCTGGGCGATGCGACGGATGTCGAGTCGGACCGATGTGTAGAATTTGAGAGCCTTGCCGCCCGGGGTAGTCTCTGGATTGCCGAACATGACGCCGATCTGCATGCGGATCTGGTTGATGAAGATGACGACGGTCTTTGATTTTGCCGTGATGGCGGTTAATTTGCGGAGTGCCTGTGACATGAGGCGGGCCTGTTTACCCATATGCGATGCGCCCATGTCGCCCTCAATCTCGTCCTTTGGGGTGAGTGCGGCGACCGAGTCTATGACGATGACGTCGAGCTTGCCCGAACGAACAAGAGACTCGACTATCTCGAGTGCCTGCTCGCCCGTGTCCGGCTGGGAGATGAGGAGGTTTTCGATCTTGACCCCGATTCGCTTTGAATATTCAGGATCCATGGCGTGCTCGGCGTCGATGAAGGCGCAGATGCCGCCGAGCTTCTGGGCCTCGGCAATGATGTGGAGGCAGAGAGTGGTCTTTCCTGAAGACTCTGGTCCGAAGATCTCGAGTATGCGCCCGCGAGGTACGCCGCCGATGCCGAGGGCCGCGTCAAGGCCTATCGAGCCGGTGGGGATGGCGTTTATGTTGACCCTCGGTTTGTCGCCGAGCTTCATGATGGCATCGTCGCCGAACTTCGTCCTGATGGCGTTCAGGGTGTCCTCGATGTTGGCGGGGGACTTGGATGTCTTTTCCTCGGCCTCGTCGTGCTCTACCGTGTCGAGCTCGCCGTCGTTCCGCTTGTCTGCCTTGCTGGTCTCTACCTTTTTCTCTTTTTTGCCTGCCATGTTATTTGTAGATTAATTGTAATGTCTGTGCGGTCTTTCGGCCGAATCGATCCCGTGCGTCGAGCTCCATTATATTATATCCGCGGGAGAGAAGTACGCTTTCGCTGAACTTGCCGCTCTCGTCGGTGAATATCTTGTTGCCGTTGAGCGTCAGGTACGATATGTTCTTTGCCGTCCCTTCGATGGTTATGAGCGATTCGTTCGATATGACTCCATTCCGAGGGGAGGTGACCTCTATGGTTGGCCCTTTGGCAAAGGCCTGTGCCTGGAAGGCCGCATAGCCGGCAATGACGACGATAAAGGCGAGGATGATCCATATCTTCACGAACCTCTTCACTTTCATTCGATCGGTCATTGTCTGTTTGTATGGTTACACGCGGCCGTTCAAGGACTTATAAAGATTTGTCAGAGTTATCCACATCATCGCCCGAATCATCGTCTCCCACGGCTGCCGCCGGGCTTGCACCGGCGACAGAGCGAGCCTTGGAGCCATCCGCGGCGCCTATGACTCCTCGTTCCTCGAGCAGGTCCATGAGGCGGGCGGCTCTAGAGTAGCCCACACGAAGCTTTCTCTGTATATAGGAGGTTGATGCCTTTCCTGCCTCGAGCACCACCTTGCGGGCCTCCTCGTACATGTCGTCATCATCGTCTCCCGCACCCTCCGGCTCGTCAAAGCTTGAAGAGAAGATGGCGTTAGGATCCTTTACCGCGTCGGGGCTGAGGTTTATCTCGTCATTGAGCTCCTCCGAATGGCTTGAAATAAGGTATTTGACCACGGCCTTCACCTCAGCCTCTGATATATAGGCCGACTGGATACGCGTGGGCTGGGACATCTCGCCGCCGAGATAGAGCATGTCTCCCTGACCGAGGAGCTTTTCGGCCCCCATCATGTCAAGAATGGTTCGGGAGTCGATCTGGGAGGCAACCTGAAGGGCGAGGCGGGCTGGGATGTTCGCCTTGATGAGGCCGGTAATGACATTGACTGAGGGTCGCTGGGTCGAGAGCATGAGGTGGATACCGACGGCTCGGGACATCTGGGCCAGGCGGACGATGCCGGCCTCGAGCTCGCGGGGGTATGTCTGCATGATGTCTGCAAGCTCGTCGATGATGACGACGATATAGGGAAGGGGCTCTGGTCCGCGCTCCTCGGTTTCCTCGCCATCCTTTTTTATCTTGAACTTCTTTACAGAGGGCTCATAGATGTTTTTATGATACGAGTCGAGATCTCGCACGCCATGGGATTGGAGAACGTCATAGCGTCGATCCATCTCTTTGGCTGCCCATTTGAGGGAGAGGATGGCTTTCTTTGCGTCGGTGATGACGGGGGTGAGGAGATGGGGAATCTTGTTATAGAGGGTGAGTTCGACGCGCTTTGGGTCGATCATGATGAATTTCAGCTTCTGAGGGGAGTTGCGGAAGAGAAGGGAGACGATAAGGGCGTGAATGGTGACGGACTTTCCGGAACCTGTGGCGCCCGCGATGAGAAGGTGGGGCATCTTGGCGACGTTGGCGAAATGGGCCTTGCCGGAGATTCCCTTGCCGAGGCCGACGAGAAGAGGCTTCTCCGATGTCTGGTATTCTTCCGCGGAAAGGAGCGTGCCGAGGCCGACGGTGGTCTTGGTGGTGTTCGGCATCTCGATGCCGACGAGGGACTTGCCCGGGATAGGGGCCTCGATGCGGAGAGGGTGGGCGGCCAGGGCAAGGGAGAGGTCGTTCTGGAGTCCGAGTATGCGGGAAACTTTGACGCCTTCGGCAGGCTTGAGGGCGTAGCGGGTGACTGATGGTCCGATAGACACCTCATCCATCTCGACGTTGATGCCGAAGTTCGCGAGGGTTCTCTTTATGATGTTGGCATTCGCCTTGACGTCGCCCACGACCGGTCGGCCCTTGTCCTTCTCGAGGAGGGTGAGTGGGGGAGGGGTGTACTCCTTGTCCGAGTCCTTGGACTTCTTGATGAAGTCCTTGCCTTCGTCTTCGTTGATCGCAACCTTAAACTTAGACGCCTTTTCCGTTTTTGGTTTCTCCTCCGTTTCAGCATCGTCCTTCTTCTCCTTTCGCTTCTTCGGAGTCTCTTCCTCGACGGGGAGTGACAGCTTGAGGTTCAGGTCCTCTTCCTCCTTCTCGTCCTCGTCGACGTTTTTCTTGTCGAAGGAGAGGAGTGATTTTATGTCGAGCTCTTCATTGAAGGCCACGAGCACCGAGACGATCACAAGCGCCGAGAGGACGACGAGGCTCGCTGACATGTCGAAGAGTCTCACGAAGGGCCAGGCAACCCAAGTGCCGATGAAGCCTCCGCTGCCGACAGACACTATATCTATGATTCCCAGGGTGAAGGTCAGGAAGCCCAGTGAGCCATAGAGTTTGATGGCGTTGAATCGGCTGTGGATATTTCGAAGGGACAAGGTTCCCAGTATGAAGAATATGAGGGGGAGAAGATAGTAGCCCACGCCGAGGAGATAGGAGAGTCCCTTATAGGTGTAATGACCCGCCGCCCCGCCGCCCCAGATGGCGAGGGATGTAAACACCGCAAGGGTAAACCAGAGCACCGCAAAGATTCCCTGTATCGTCTCGTCATGGAGGCCGGAGAGTATCCCGGCCGACGCCTCTTTCTTTTCCGTCTTTCTGCTGATTTTTTCGGGCTTGTCGGCCTGTTTCTTTTTTGCCATGCGGCCATTATACCACTTTACATAAGGCTGTAATAAGGCCCGTTTGCGTCCCGGGATATTTCGTGTCGCAGGGCGTAAATGCCCTTTACGTCCTTTACCTCTCGGACATATAATGGACAGACTCTCTTGACATTTTCCTATAAAGGACATATTATATATAGGACAAAAACAAGGTTCCGGAAGAGACAAACTAAAGGACGAATCATAAAAGACATATATGGAATCACCTCGAATGGACACGGATAAGACGATGGGAGGCATAATGGTCTTCAGCCAGAATAACCATTTCGCCTATATCTATAAAAAGACCGAGAAGCTCGTCACGGCGGTCTATATGATTACTAATTTCATCAAGGACAACGAGCCTCTCAAGTGGCGCATTCGAGAGAAGTCTCTCGAGCTCCTCTCCCTTAACGTGTCTCTGAACACGGTGTCCCTCTCGGACAGGAAGGACCTTCTCAAGAAGTATCGGGCGCGCTCGGTCGAGATTGTGTCCCTTTCGAGCATCGCCAATCATTCCGGCCTTATCTCAGAAATGAACTGCGATATCCTTAAAAGGGAATTCAACAATCTTGCTTCAACGATAGAGAAAGACGAAAACAAGAAGGCAAGCGAGGAGACCGTCATTCTGAGTCCGAGCTTTTTTGATACTCCTATCGCGTCTCAGCAGATCCAGGAACAGACCCAATTGGCCCCAAGGGTAGTTCCCGTGCCGTCTGCCCAAATCGCCCCCATCGCCGCGGCCCCTCAGAATGTCCTTTATAAGAGACAGGGGGTCTCACAGGCTACGCCAAGGAAGGCTGAGTCAAAGAACGATCGTCAGGAGTCTATACTTAAGGTCCTTTCAACTCGGAACAAGCTTTCCGTAAAGGACTTTACCGATACCATCAAAGGCGTGAGCGAGAAAACTATCCAGCGCGAGCTTCTGTCGATGGTTTCCTCGGGTGTCCTTAAGAAAGAGGGGGAGAGGCGCTGGAGTACCTACTCTATTGCCTAGGGCTCAAGCCGCTTGCCTTTAGGGTCATTTTGGTGTAGTATTGATGGGTGGATAGCAGTTATCCACATTCCATTATTTGAGGCCATTTGCACGCAAATGCCTCAAATTATATACTTATGGGAAGTCCCTGTGAGTATTCCTTGGCCCTTGAAAACCGAATAGCGATTTCAATCACCGATAATCTGAATTTGATTCCGGACGGAATGCCGTATTTCCGAATAACCACTTCATCCTATCAACTATCCCCGAGCCTTGTGTCGATCTCTCGGGCGAATCAAAAGTTCGCTCGAGAGAAAAATGAGTATCGGGGAATAGTGGAGCGATGGACGTGACGAGTAATATCGTCACGGCCCATGCGCACACATTCCTTCTCGTTGCCGTCGAAGCGTGAGAGGGAGTGACGGCCGGCTTTAGCTTAGTCACACAGAAGTCTGATATTGCGGACAATTAAAAGTTATCCCGCGGTCCAGGCTTCTTCATTACTTAAAGTACACACTTATATATGTCAACCAATAAAATCGTTGCGGCAGCAGTGGGATTCTCACTCGCCTTCGCAGCTTTCGTAGGAGTTGGAGCAGCATCGGCAGGCGCACAGTCTATGACTTTGAGCCAGCTCGTTGACCTCTTCATCTCTCTCGGAATCATCTCTTCTGACAAGGCAGCAGCAGCAAAGGCAGCTGTTACCTCTTCCGCAACCGTCGCAGCTACTACCTTCAGCAAGGATCTCACCATCGGTTCTACCGGTGCTGATGTTTCCGCTCTCCAGGCAGCAGTCGGCGTAACTCCTGCTACTGGCTACTTCGGTGCAATCACCAAGGCAGCTGTTCAGGCTTACCAGACTTCAAAGGGAATCAGCGCTACCGGTTACGTAGGACCACTCACCCGAGCGGCTCTCAACGGATCAGTAACGACTACGACCACGACCACCACTACGACCCCTTCGACCACCACGACCACGACCGTAGTTAACTCTGGCGTAGAAGGAATTCTTACCGCAGACAAGGCTTCTATCTCTAACTCGACCGTTTACGAGGGAGACACGATGCACACTGTTCTCGGTATCAAGCTCCAGGCCCGACTCTCTGACATCAACGTACAGCGCGTTCGATTGAACCTCGGTGCAGATACTTCTATCTACACGAAGGCATTCAAGACGATGTACCTCGTTGACGACGCAGGAAAGGTCATCGCTCAGGCAGACCTCAACTCAAACACTGTTGTAAAGGATAGCTCTGTCTATCTCCTTACCTTCGGTGGATTCAACTACGCAGTTGCAAAGGATACTACCAAGTACCTCTGGGTTAAGGCTGATGCTTACTCGTCGTTCAAGACCACTGGAAGCACGAACTGTGCTTCTACGGCCTCGACTTGTACCATCGCTCTCGCCGACAGCAACGGAGTTCGAGGAGTTGACGGAGCAGGTATTGATCAGAATGCTGGTGGAACCACCGGTTTCGCTCAGACCATTACCCTCCAGACCAGCCTCATCGAAAACGCTACCCTTGACCTTTCTGTCAGCCCATCAAACGTCAAGACTGGCGATGTAGTTGCTTCGGAAGGTGCAAACAATGACGAGCTTGATCAGATGTCAGTTCTCGTGTTTGACGTTCGCGCAAACAAGGACTCACTCGACATCACTGACCTCACTGCAAGCATCACTTCGACCGCAGCTCTCGCTACCGCAACGACCGCTTACCTCTACGATGGTTCAACCCTCGTCCAGACTGAGTCGATCAACGGTACGACCGTAACCTTCTCTGACATCAGCAACCTCTCTGTCGCAAAGGACACCACTAAGTCCCTTACGCTCAAGATTGATGTTCGAAGCGCCGTCGCTACTCCTGATTCGTTCGCCGCATCTATCGCTGCAAGCGGTATAACTGCTGAGAACTCATTGGGTACTACTGTACGCAACACTTCAGCTATCACTGGTGAGAATCAGATTGTCCGAAACGCAGGTCCAGTATTCACTCTTAAGAGCATCGTCAACGGTACTCCTTCGAAGACTACTGACCAGAACGGTCAGGCAACTTCTACCTTGCCTGTAACCTTCAACCTCAACATTGCTGCCAAGGGATCAGACATCACCTTCGGTGCAAACGGTGGGGTTTGGGCTCTCGCAACGACCGGTCAGGCTGTCTTCTACGAGAACAACGTACTTACCGCAACCTCAAGCATCATGGCTTCTGGCTCTAACGTATCTGTTCTCTACACGGCACCTTCGACTGGTGTAACTAACGGAACCGACGTCTTCACTCTTGCAAAGGGTGCAAACATTGACCTTCCTGTTATCGTAAGCATCACGGTTGGAAAGGCTTCTGGATCTGCAGCATACTCTGTTGGATTCAGCGGATTCAACTGGGGTCTCTCTGGAGCGGCTACTACGACTTCTACCTTCATGTCTGGTAAGACTGAGTGGAGAAGCACGAACGTAACCCTTCCTTAGTAGGAAAGTTACTGGACATAGCGCTGAATCGAAAGGTTTAGCCTAGTTCAAGCAAAAGCCGCACGAGCAATCGTGCGGCTTTTGCGTTGGGAGAAAAGGAGATTGTTCTATATAATAGGGCTATGAAAAAGGCATCGAACGAGGGCGGGTTCATGAAGAAGATAGTCATAGTGACCGTGGCGGCCTGCATTGCATTTGTATTCCTATTCAAGTTTCTCCAGGATTTTCAGGCGACATCGTTCATCAACCTTTCCTCGGGCACGAATTATACGAGCCGATATCAGTCCGCGACGAACCCTTTGCTCGACTTTGGCAATTCCTCATATAGCCCATATTCGGACGATTCGAACAGGAGCGTGCCAAACTCTGATGGCAAGTTCACGTCGCCATATGCGGCGCAGGTAAGGTTGTCTTCTGGTAGCGCGAGCCAGGCTAATCAGACCTATGAGGAATACGTGACGCTCACCAACAGCGGCGCGCCCATCAACATTACGGGCTGGGTCATTGCAAACGGCAAGGGGTCGAGGCCGATAGAGAATACTCAGATAAGCTATGCATATCCGGTAGCCGATTCTGCGACCATAGGGCAGGGGACCGAGTTCGTCTCCCCGGACGGCAAGTTTCAGGTTGGACCGATAGTTCTCAAGAGGGGCGACACGGCAATTCTTCAGACGGGAAGGCCCTTCTCGCAGTTTCCCTTTGCCCTCTACACGAGCTTCCGCGAGAACATGTGCATGGGCTATCTCGACAAATATCCTCTCGCGCCGCAGCTCAGCCTGTCATGCCCGTTCCCGACCAGCGACCCTTTCATTCGAACGGTGACAGATCAGTGCTATGACTATCTCAACTCGCTTGCCCGCTGCCAGAGCCCGCAGGATGCGGTAAAGGGCCCGGAGAAGGATAGATATGATCTTCTGACCTCCCAGTGCAAGTCTTTTGTCACCTCTCGCCTGAATTATCAGAGCTGCGTGGAGAATAATAGGGACGCCCAGGGCTTCTCGACCAATCAGTGGCGCGTGTTCCTCAACAGGGATCGCGAGCTTTGGGCAAGCTCCCGCGAGACCATCACCCTTTACGACGCTCAGGGATATGTGGTGGATAGGTTAACTTACTGATTTCTTTAGGATTTCTTCGGCGGTCCTTCATGGCCTAATTGATATTGTTTCTTCATATGAAGAAACAATATTTTTATTTCACGATGATTGGAAGGAGGGTCTTTTGTCTGTCTGTCGCCATTCTGTCTGCCTTTGTCGCGCCAGTTGTTGCCTGCGCCCAGGTTATCATCACGGAGATAATGTACGATGTGCCCGGCCCGGATACGGGAAGGGAATGGATCGAGGTGAAAAATTCCGGTTCAGAGCCCGTAGATCTTTCAACGTGGAAACTGTTCGAGGCCAATACAAATCACAAGATAGTCGCCGTCGGAGCGGCGATCGTCGCACGGGGTTCCTTTGCCGTGATCGCTGATGTTCCTGAAAAGTTTATTGCCGATAATCCCGGTTTCTCCGGTCAGGTGTTCGATAGCACGTTCTCGCTTTCGGGCGACGGGGAGACGTTGGTCGTTCGTGATTCGTCCGGGGCCGATAGCGATTCGGTCTCGTATGACCCATCGATCGGAGCCAAGGGAGACGGCCTTTCGTTGCAAAGGACATCCGATGGGAGGTGGATTGCCGCCAATCCTACCCTGGCCGCGCTGACCATCGCCACCCAGTCTGAGACAGTGAGGGTTCCTTCCAGTGAAACCGAAATATCCGCATCCGAGGCGCCTCCCTTGGCCGTGTCCGCCCCACAGGATTCTCAGGCAAATTCAGCCTATGCGAGCCAAGCCTTGGCGAACACGTCGGCAGATCAGTCTGACCTCGAGGTGACGTCTGGTCGGACGAGGCTCGGTTTCGTGGATACCGCGCTTGAGTTTCGGGCCAAGGTTCGAAAGGGAGGAAGTCCCACATCGACCATCGAGCATATTTGGTCCATGGGGGATGGGTCAATTTACCACGGGACGATCATAGATCATGCCTACAGATTCGGCGGCCTTTATTCGGTCATTTTGAACAGTTCGACAAAACATTCTCAGGCCGTATCAAAGGTGTCCGTAAGGATTCTCGAACCGAGAATCTCCATTGTCGCCGTAACTGATCAGTATGTCGAGATACGAAACGATGATTCATCCGAGCTCAACCTGGGTGGCTGGTCAATCCAAACCGAGGTGAATAGGTTTATCGTGGGCGACGATACGATAATGGCCCCTGGCATATCCGTGAAGTTTGCCTTTGCCGCGATTCCTCGGTTCGCCCCGCCCAAGGAATTCATTCGCATCCTCAGCCCCTTCGGTCGCATCTTTGCCGAGTGGCACCCTGGCGTCGTGGCGGGGATAGCCCCGGATGGGGTGCTCATCGAATTGCCAGAGGGGATGACGAGGGAATCACTCGAGACACTGTTTCGTAATGTTGTAAACAGCCATGAGTAAAAGTGCACGCACCATAGCCTTCACCATCGTCTTTGCTGTTGGCGCATTTGGCTTTTTAAATGATGTTTTTGCGGATACCATCGTTACGGGTCAGTTAAATTCTGACACGACATGGACGAAGGAGGGAAGTCCCTACATCGTAGGGACATATCGGGTCAATAAGGGCGTCACCCTCACCATTGAGCCCGGTGTCACCGTTGGCTTCGGCACCGGGATGCCCTCCCTTGATGTATATGGAAGTCTTATTGCGCATGGCACTTCCGCCGAGCCAATAACCATCGCCTATACCTATCAACAGGCCTATATTCTTCAAATCCAAGTCTTCGGGGGAGTCATGGATTTGTCGTATCTCACAATCTCGGGTTTTGCCAGCCTGTCTGGACTAAACGGGGCGCATATCAGTTTTGATCATGTGAAATCGATTGATTTTCAGATATTCGTGTCCGCCTCCTCTCTCGTGATGAATGATTCGGTGTGTTTAAACACCGGACATCCTGTGACCATCCGTGTGGCCGTGAACAAGGGCGTGATCCCTACTGTGCTTATTCGAAATTCGGTTATCTTGGGAAAGAGATATTATGCCCTTTCTGCTGACTCTGGAGCTGCGGTTGATGTGAGAAATAACTTTTGGGGTGACGTATCTGGTCCCTACCACTCTGTCTTTAACAAGACTGGAAAGGGGGACCCTATCTCTGGCAATGTTGATTTCTCCCCATGGCTTTCCAGGGACCCTTTCGCATGCTGTTCAAGCGTCCTTTTCCTTCCGGGCTTCGAGGGCAGTCGGCTCTATGTGTCAGATGATCCATCGAGCACCAGTACCTCGTCCGGCGATAACAGGATTTGGGAGCCAAACCGCGATAAGGACATTGAATCGCTTGGCCTTACCCCTTCTGGCGCGAGTGCGAATAGGGTGTACTCAAAGATTGGGGATATCATCGACGAGGCGTATGTTTCTCTCGCGGGACCCAACATATACAAGTCATTTATGGCTGATATGAATGATCTCGTCGCCACGGGTACCGTAAAGAGTTGGCTCCCGGCCGCATACGATTGGAGGCTTTCTCTGGATCAGTTGCTTAATATGGGGAACGCGTCATCGAGCGGTTTGATTTCGTATCTTGATTCAACATCTACTCCGTATCTGGTCCAGGAGTTCTATAAGCTCGCCCGCGAGTCAAAGACCGGCAGGGTGAGCATCGTGGCCCATTCAAACGGCGGCCTTCTTGCCAAGGCTTTGGTGTCGTATGTCGAGAGTCGCGGGGATGCGGATCTCGTGGACAAGATACTGTTCGTGGCCGTGCCCCAGGTGGGAACCCCTCATGCGATCGGGGCGTTGCTGCATGGCTTCAAGGAGGGGATATGGCCCTTTACCTCGCCGCAGGCAATGCGTCGACTTGGTCAGAATATGCCGGGCGCATACAATCTTTTGCCGTCGCTTCGATACGCTGACTTCGTCTCTAGCCCCATCATCAGTTTTTCGTCGGCCACATCATCGCCATTGCTTGTAGATATGCATGACGCGTATGGCGATGGCATCAGACTTTTTTCATCCCTCGTAGGTTTCTTGAAGGGCAGCGAGGGCAGGCGGGCGCCCACCTACGCTGACCTGTCTGCGCCCGAGATCCTCAGCCCGTCGCTTCTCGATAGCGCGTCCACTACGCATGCGGTTCTTGATGCCTGGATTCCATCACCGAGCTCTGAACTGTTTGAGATCGCGGGCAGGGGCCTCGACACTGTTTCGGGAATTGAATATTACGAGGGAAGGAAGGGCAGGAAGAAGGCGCTTCTCTATAGGCCGATTTTTTCCTCTGATGGTGATGGCACCGTCATGCTCTCGAGCGCCTGGGCAACACCCTCGACCGAGAATGTCCATAGATACTGGGTTGACCTCAAGCTCGCGAGCGCGGGACTTAATCGCAATCGGGACCATTCGAACATTCTTGAGGTCGACGATTTGAGGGACTTCATAAAGGAGATACTTTCCGAGGCTCCCCATGCCATACGTCATCGGGCGCAGGTTGCCGATGCCTCAGTCGTGCCCAAGAAGCCATTTCAGAAAACCACTCGCGTTTTGCTGCATTCTCCCGATGCTTCTCTGGGCGTTAATGACAGCCAGGGGAGGCATACCGGAAGGTCATCATCTGGATTCGTCGAGACGCAGATTCCCGGCAGCCAGTATCAGGAGCTTGGCGATGTCACATATGTGAGCATCCCTGATTCCCCGTCATCGGATGGTCCCGCTCCCGTCATCCAGATAACGTCAGGTTCCACAACCTCCTCGATGTCTGATTCGGCCTTTTCGGTCGATGTCGAGCGGGCCACGGATGACGATGTTGCCACCTCGTCTACCTTTGAGGACGTGGTGGTTCCGCCCGGCGGTACCCTGACCATTGTGCCTATTTCAGATGCGTCTTCATCGACGGTCCCCGTCCTCCAGATAGACGATAACGGTGATGGTACGGTCGATAGGGAGGTGTTGCCGGGCGCGCCTATTCCCGAACCTGTGTCCGCGTCAGAACCCGAACCAGGGGTGGAACTAGAACATGTGCCCGAATTTGGCGCCCGTCATCTGTCATCGAGTGGCGGAAGGTCTTCGGCCCGATCATCTGTGCGCGTCACTTTGCCGACCCCGTCTCCCTCATCGACTGAGTCGTTTTCAATAGCCACGACACAGGCCGCCTCTGCGACTGAGACTTTACCCATGATCGTTAATCACGCGTCGCTCAAAGACGCATCATTGGAAATTGCCGACAAGGAGGTTCCTCCCGGGGCAGGGCATCGGTCGACCAACCTGGCGGCGGCATATATCAGCGTGGCCACGACAGCGACCTCGGCCGCGGCTTCGGGCCCGAGGGCGAGCCTTTCCCTCATCTCGGCTTTTCTCGTCGCCCTTGCCATCCTCTGGCTCTTGTCTTGCAAAATATCGAAATCCAGGTAATATCAGTATTCAAAGGCCGGAGAAAGCAGGCGACTCGCGAGAGTCCTAATCCCGAAAGGGCAAGCCTGCCGAGGTCGAAACGCATGTCGCAAGGCATGTCGTCTCTACTCCAATTCCGGCCCACCGCAAGGTGGCCGGGCCTTTTATTATTAGCGGCTTATCCAACATCATATGGCCATAAGCAAGGACAAGAAGAAGGTAATTCTCGAAGGTCTCCGAACCATCCTCAAGGATGCGTCAACGGTAGTCTTCGTGAACTTCAAGGGACTCAAGGTGAACGACGCGGTCAAGCTCCGCAAGGACTTGAAGAAGCAGGGCGTCGGATACACTGTCGCCAAGAAGACTCTCATGGGCATCGCCTTGGGCGAGCAGAAAGTCGAGGGCGCACAGCCGGATCTAGCAGGCGAGGTGGCGATTGCCTACGGCAAGGACCAGATCGCGCCGGCTCGAGAGATCCACGAGTTCGCGAAGAAGAACAAGGGAGTCATGACGATCATCGGAGGCGTGTTCGACGGCAAGTTCGTCGACGCAAACAAGATGATCTCGATCGCATCGATCCCATCGATGCAGACCCTCAGGGCTCAGTTCGTCAATCTCATCAATTCCCCTATACAGGGATTTGTCATGGCGGCGAGCGAGATAGCGAAGAAGAAACAGCAGTAACACTTATCAGCGGTACTATTAAAAAACTATGGAAACCCCAGCAAAGTTCAAGTCAATCGTCGAGGCAATCGAGACCATGTCAGTTCTCGACCTCCACGAGCTCGTAAAGCACCTCGAGGAGAAGTTCGGCGTCTCGGCAGCGGCAGTCGCGGTTGCGGCTCCTGCGGCAGCGGCGGCGGGCGAGGAGAAGTCTACCTTCACGGTAGAGCTCACCGACGGCGGCGCATCGAAGATCAGCGTTATCAAGGTTGTTAAGGAGGCTCTCGGTCTCGGACTCAAGGAGGCAAAGGATCTCGTTGACGGCGCTCCAAAGGTTCTCAAGGAGGGAGTCAAGAAGGAGGACGCTGACAAGCTCAAGAAGGACATCGAGGCGGCAGGCGGAAAGGTCACCCTCAAGTAAATCTGTCCCCAGGACACGTTTCGAAGGCGCCCCGCTTGGGGCGCTTTTGTTTTGTGGTATACTCCATTTTACCTATAAACAGAAACACCATGGATACCCTTTCAAGACTTTTCGGTACGGAGCTGCGAGTGAAGATGATGAGGCTGTTTCTTTTCAACGCCGACGTCGCCTTCGATGTCGAGCAGCTCGAGAAGAAGATGCTCTCGAGGAAGAAGGCCGTGCTCAGGGAGACGGCGTTCCTCAAGAAGGCCGGTTTGGTCAGGGAGGTCAAGAAGGTTACCGAGTCAAAGAAGAGGGTCAAGGCATTCATCCTCGATCCCAAGTTTGAGTTCACAGACGCCCTCATGGAGTTCTTCGTGCGCACCCATTCCCTCGAGCACAAGGCCATGGTCAGGAAGATAGAGAAGTCAGGTAAGGTCAAGCTCATTCTCGTCTCGGGCATATTCACCCGTGACACTGAGAGCCGACTCGACCTCTTCGTGGTGGGGGATAACATAAAGACTGCGTCCATAGATCGCATCGTCAAGGGCATTGAGTCTGATATGGGCAAGGACATACGCTATGCCGTGCTTTCGGCCCCCGACTTTGCCTACAGGATGGGCATGAACGACAAGCTCGTTCGCGACATATTCGAGTATCCATACAAGCTTTTGGTGGACAAGCTCGGGGTGGGAAAGGCATAGGAAGGTGGTATAATTAGGAGGTAGGGTTTTACAAGCAACTTACTCTTAATCTACACATTATGGTATTGCAAACGTGGGGAAGCACGATCACGGGATCATTTGAGGGCATCTGGGCCGGAGCCATTTCCTTCCTTCCTAACTTCATCGTGGCCGTCGTCATCTTTATCATCGGCTGGATCATCGCTACTCTTATCGGCAAGGTCATCGCCCAGCTCATTAAGGCCCTCAAGCTTGATCACGCCCTCGAGCAGGCCGGATTCGGTGCAGTCGTAAAGCGCGCCGGATTTACCCTCGACTCAGGTGCCTTCATCGGTGGCCTCGTCAAGTGGTTTGTCATCGTTGCCTTCCTCGTCGCCTCGTTCGAGGTTCTCGGGCTCAATCAGGTCAATGTCTTCCTCCAGAGCGTCGTCCTCCTCTATCTGCCTCAGGTGATAGTCGCGGTACTCATACTCTTGGTCGCCATTGTTATCGCTGACGTCGTCCGAAAGTTCATTGTCGGCGCCGCTCGAGCCGCAGGCGTCAAGTCTGCTAATTTCCTCGGCACCATTACCAAGTGGGCCATCTGGATCTTCGCTCTTCTTGCGGCCCTCGTGCAGCTCGGCATTGCGGTTGGATTCATCCAGACTCTCTTCACCGGCGTCGTCGTAGCCCTTTCTCTCGCGTTCGGACTCGCGTTCGGACTCGGAGGTCAGGAGGCGGCAGCCCGCTCGATCGAGAAGATCAAGCAGGAGATCGCGGACCATCAGCATCACGAATAGTCTTTCCCGAAAGGGGAGTTGGTCCCGGTGAGAAAAGAACGCCTCAATCAATTGAGGCGTTCTTTTCATTTTAGACAGCGTCCCATTTGAGCCTTTATTTAAGAGCCTTTTAAACGAGCCAACATACTTTCGTGAGGGAAAAGCCTTGAATCGTCCCCGAATCCTTGACTATTAAACAGCCCTGAGTATACTTATCTCTATTCCGATTATGTTAAACCCTCAATCAAAAGCGGACTAGATAAGACCAGTTTCTGGCCTTGTTTAAGTACCGCTCAGACCGAGCGGTTTTTAATTTTCGGGAGGTGCTGTTATTTGAAATACGAACCCCGTCCCACTAGTCTTCCGCCCTCAAAAGCGGATGGTCTTTTCAAGAGTGGAGACGACTACATTCGTACGTTAGATCGTGCGGATGTAAAACCTGCATCTTTCTCCCAGGAAGAGAGGATGCAGTGCAACAGGTAAAAATTAAATTGTATGAGTGTTCGTTGTAAGCGAACACTCTCATTGAGAATGAGTTTAAGTGGTTTTTAAATTTCCTAATAGGAAATTTAAGAGCATATGGTGGATGCCTTGGCTTCTGAGAAGCGATGAAGGACGTTGCGTAGCGACGATATGTTCGGGGAGCTGCCGAGCGAGCTTTGATCCGAACGTTTCCGAATGAGGAAACTCCATGTCGAGTGATCGACATGACCTTGGCCTTTATGGTCAAGGAGCATACCCTGGGAAGTAAAACATTTCAGTACCAGGAGGAAGAGAAAACAATGTCCGCGTACTGCGGACGATATTTCCTTAGTAGTGGCGAGCGAAAGGGAAAGAGCCCAAACCTAGTCTTAATCGTGCGGTATGTCGCAAGACGTGCAGCGCGATTAAGACTGGGGGTTGTAAGATGATGATGTCACTATTTATAGTGGAAAGAGTTACAAAATGTTTTGTTAGCAGAATTGGCTGGAAAGCCAGACCCTAGTGAGTGATAGTCTCGTATGCGAAAATAAAACATCTCTTTTATTGTCATTCTTGAGTACCCCAGGACACGAAAAGCTTGGGGGAATCTACCGGAACTAACCGGTAAGGCTAAATATTCCAGAAGACCGATAGTGAACAAGTACCGTGAGGGAAAGGCGAAAAGAACCCCGGAGAGGGGAGTGAAATAGACCTGAAACCATATGCTTACAAGGAGTCGGAGCGGTAATTTATTACCGTCACGGCGTGCCTATTGAAGAATGAGCCAACGAGTTAATGCATGCTGCAAGGCTAAGGGCTTGAATGCCCGGAGCCGCAGGGAAACCGAGTGTGAATAGCGCGACTCAGTAGTATGTATTAGACCCGAAGCCGGGTGAGCTTGCCATGTGCAGGTTGAAGTTTGTCGAAAGACAGATGGAGGACCGAACGCTAGAGACGTGCAATACTCTGCGATGACATGTGGTATGGAGTGATAAGCTCATCGAACTCGGTAATAGCTGGTTCTCTCCGAAATATGTTTAGGCATAGCGTCGTATGTTCCCACGAGGGGTAGAGCACTGGAAGATTCTGACAGGTAGAAATACCGCAGAACCTATCAAACTCCGAATACTCGTGGTTAAAAGTACGGCAGTAAGACCGTGGGGGCTAAGCTCCACAGGTCAAAAGGGAAACAGCCCGCATCTCAATTTAAGGTCCCAAAATTCATGCTAAGTACAAGTGAGGTGGTGAATCTTCTCTGACGGTGAGGATGTTGGCTTAGAAGCAGCCATCATTTAAAGAAAGCGTAACAGCTCACTCACTTAGAGGGTTTGCGCCGCAGATGATCGGGGTTAAAGCATGATACCGAAACTGAGGATTGCATCCATATTCGTATGGGTGCACTGGTAGGAGAGTATTCTACTCTGCGATGAAGGCAAAGGGGTGACCCATGCTGGAGCGTGTAGAAGTAAGAATGTTGGCACAAGTAACCACAATGCGGATGAGAAATCCGCACGCCGGAAGATTAAGGTTTCCTTCGCAATGGATTTCAGCGAAGGGTTAGTCGGGCCTAAGGGGATGGTGAAAACCGTACCTGATGGACACATGGTTAATATTCCATGACTGGCGTTTGGTGCGATGGGAGGACGGAGCACAGTATGTGTAGCCCCTTATTGGATTGGGGTTGTTGGTCTCAGGGCGATATGCGAGGAAAATCCCGCATTCTGCATTTATTTGCGAGCCTAAGGACAGACGGGAAGGCTGGGTTCGCCCAGCGGAACTACACAGAGCGAGCTTTCAAGAAAATTCTCTAAGCATAACCAAACGCTATCCGTACCGAAAACCGAAACAGGTGATCGGCTCGAGGAGAGCAAGGCGAACGAGTGAAGGTCCTTCAAGGAACTCGGCAAAAAATCAGCCGTAAGTTAGCGATAAGGCTTGCCCTCTCTTTATTGAGGGGGCCGCAGCGAAAGTATGCCTGGCGACTGTTTATCAAAAACACAGCTCCCTGCGAACTCGTAAGAGGATGTATAGGGGGTGACACTTGACCAATGCCAGAAGGTCAACCAGCGGCGTTGCCACGTATTTATACGTGGTGGTGACTGCTGTAAGCCCTGGTGAATGTCGGCGGTAACTATAACCGTCCTAAGGTTCTGCATCTTTCGCAAGAAGGGTGCAGAAGGACTGGGACGGTCATAGCAGTGTTAGATGAACAAGAACCTAATAGAAGTTACACAAATAGCTACCTGACATCGCAGTAATGCATTGTCAGTCCACACATGATCAACAAGAGACCAACGTCATGGATCCGAACTCGTCAATTCGTTGATGGGAGGATTAAGATAGAGTCCGACTTAGAGGAATAGTTGAGCGCAATTCCTTGTCAGGTAAGTTCTGACGCGTTGAATAGTGTAACGTCTGGGCAACTGTCTCGAAGGACAGCTCGGTGAAAATACAATCCCGGTGAAGATGCCGGGTACCTGCAGTTAGACGAAAAGACCCTAGAAGCTTTACTATAGCTTGATATTGAGTATACGATTCTGATGCGTAGCATAGACGTGAGGATTTGAAGTGCGCTTTCGGGTAGCATGGATCCGCCAGTGAAATAGCGTTCTTCAGTGTTGTATATTCTAACCCCGAGGGCAAAAACCGCGGGAGACAGTATCTGGTGGGTAGTTTTAGTGGGGCGCTATCCTCCTAAAAAGTAACGGAGGAGCCTATTAAGGTCAGTTAGCCGTGAATGGAAACCATGGCGATAGTGTATGGGCATAAACTGGCTTAACTGTAAGACGTACATGTCGAGCAGATGCGAAAGCAGAGCTAAGTGAACCGACGGATCGCGTTAGATGCGGCCGGAGATTATCGGACAAAAGCTACCCTAGGGATAACAGGCTCGTTCCGCCTAAGAGTTCATATCGACGGCGGAGTTCGGCACCTCGATGTCGGCTCATCTTATCCTGGGGCTGGAGAAGGTCCCAAGGGTTTGGCTGTTCGCCAATTAAAAAGGTACGTGAGCTGGGTTCAGACCGTTCAGAAGGTGATTGCGCATAGTCGCGCGATCATGCACTGGACAGTCTGAATCCCTCGGACATCATGAGGAAAAAAGAGACAACAACCAATCACGGCGCCCGCAACGAGCAATCATTGCGGAGCCAGTTAACTAATATCGGTGAAGCCCGACAGGCGCAAGCTTGGGGTAATACCGAGGGAAGCAGAGTCATATCTGCACCCGTAGAGACTACACGTTAACCTCCACATCGAAATAATGAGATGTGGATGAAGATATAGTCCAATGCACAGAGTAATTTGTGAAAACATGCGTGAGACAGGTTGGTCTCCTATCTACTGCAGGCGTTGATTCTTGAGGAGTTTTGCTTCTAGTACGAGAGGACCGAAGTGAACGGACCGCTGGTCTGCCTGCTGTCACGCCCGTGGCAACGCAGGGTAGCTATGTCCGGAACGGATAACCACTGAAAGCATCTAAGTGGGAAGCCGCCTCCAAGATAAGGAATCGTTTGAGGGCCCTAGGAGACTACTAGGTTGATAGGCTTTAGGTGTACACGCAGCAATGCGTTGAGCCGAGAAGTACTAATTACCCGATCTTATTAGGAAATTTATGAATCACTCATGGCGAGGGCCATGATTACTGATTCTTGATGATTTAATTATATTTGTTGCAAGTTCGTATTCCTGAAAACAGCACGATTGAATTCTGTGTTCTGGTGATTTAACGCGGTGGCACCACCTCTTCCCATCCCGAACAGAGAAGTTAAACGCCGTAGTGCCGATGATAGTCCTTATGGGCGAAAGTAGGTAGTCGCCAGTACACAGAATTCAATCAAAGAAAAAGCCGCCCGCAAGGGCGGCTTTTTCTTTGGGTATTGTCCAAAGGGGCGGGGGAGGGCCTCTTTTAGCCTTTATGGGGTGTATTGACAATATAGATAATAGGGTGTATAATATATAAGAATATAGGTCTTTGAAGCGTTTGGTTGGGGAAAGAAGGAAATGACTTAATTCCGGGCAATTGCCCAGTCGTTTCCATTAACTCCAACTAAAACAAAACCATGAACAGAAATAAACTCTGTCTCCTCAGTCTTCTCGTTATGATCCTGGTCGTCGTGCTGGGTGTCATTCACGCTGTCACCCGCCCCGAAGAGTCTCGGGTCATTGACGGTCTTTATGCTGTCTCGTGCTCGATGCTCATGATTGTGGCCGCTGTTATTTTCGCCTGCAATCATGAACGCAAGGATGAGGGGTCTTTCAGATCGGAGCAGAAGGACCAGTAGCGAGGGCTTTAACCCACCAATAGCAGAAAACCTGCTCGGTGGGTTTTCTTTTTTTATTTGAATAAGTAAAAGGGAAACAAGGCAGATGTATGCTCCCTCGAGAAGCCTCCGCAGGGGAGAATCCGTCAAGGCTTCCTTTTGACGGATTCGACCCGAGGACGGGCTACGAGAGGGAGCTATACACTGCCTCCCTTTCCCTTTATACTTAGTGCACTTATGGCTTCCTGGTCCAACACTCGAAAATACGGATATCTGACGGCGCTTATCGCCTCCATCGTCATCTTTGTGGGCGTTCCGACCCTTCTTTTGCTCTACAGGGCGCCGACGTGTTTTGATGGCAAGCAGAACGGGGGGGAGAGTGGTATTGATTGCGGTGGTGCCTGCGCGAAGCTCTGCCTTGCGGATTTCGCCGCACCCCACATTCTCTGGAGCTATTCGACACGCGTCGCCCCGGGCGTTTTCAATGCCGTGGCATATGTGCAGAACCCCAATCAGTCCGTCCAGGCCTCATCCATGCGGTATCTTTTCAGGCTCTATGACGATCAGGGCCTCCTCGTTGCCCAGCGCACCGGCAGCGCCTTTATACCGGCCGGACAGCGTCTCGCGGTTTTCGAGGGCGGCATACAGACGGGTTCCCGAAGTCCCGCAAAGACCACCTTTGAGTTCACGTCTGATCCCGAGTGGCGTGCCGGGCAGCCTTTTACCAGCCTGAGGGTCACTTTCGTCGATATTGCAACGTCGACATCGCCGTCGGCGGAGGTTCGGGTCGAGAACCAAGCTCTCGACAGGGGTTTTTCCGACATTACCGCCATCCTCGTTCTCTATGACAAGGATGACAATCGCGTCACATTCTCGAAGACGGTCATTTCCAAGATTCTTCCCGGCGGCTCTGAGATCCTGTATTTCACCTGGCCCGAGGCCTTTCCATCGGACATAGTGCGTTCTGAGGTTCTCTTCTCGGCGCCCGGGAGCCGATAGTTTTTCCATGACAGAAATCGCAAAGAACATATCCTCTCGCATAGGGAGGACTCATATCGACTGGATCATGCTGGGCGCCGCCATCCTCCTGGTCTGCTTTGGCCTGGTGACCATGAACTCGTTTGTCGAGAGCAATTACTTTTTCGAGAAACAGATTGTCTGGCTTCTCATATCGATCGGCGTCTTTTTCGGGGCAAGTTTCGTCGATTGGTCTTTCCTCAAGCGCAGCCAGGTGCTCGTGACGCTCTTCGCCGGCATGGTGGCACTCCTCCTTTTTCTATTCGTGGTGGCCAAGGCCACCAACGGCGCTCAGAGCTGGCTCAATTTCGGCCTCTTTGCCTTTCAGCCGACCGACATGGCGAAGGTCATACTCATCCTCATATTGGCGAAGTATTTTTCGAGGCGTCACATAGAGATAGCCCACATACGCCATATCATCGTCTCGGGAGTCTATGCCTTCATACTTTTCATCCTCATCGCCCTGCAGCCTGACTTTGGAAGCGCCATCATGCTTGCCTGTGTGTGGCTCGGAATGGTGCTGGTTTCGGGAATATCGAAGAAGCACCTTTTCATACTGTTCTCGTGCGGCGCGATAGCCTTCGCCCTGCTCTGGGGCTTCGGCTTCAAGCAATATCAGAAGGATCGTATTCTTAATTTTCTGCACCCTCTCTCGGACATACGTAACACCGGATATAACGCCTATCAGGCGACCATTGCCGTGGGTTCGGGCGAACTTCTGGGGAAGGGCATCGGTTATGGCACTCAGTCGAAGCTCAAGTTCCTTCCCGAATATCAGACCGACTTCATCTTCGCCGCCTTTGCCGAGGAGTGGGGCTTCGTGGGCGTGCTCATATTCTTCATGGTCTTCGGCGTCCTCATTTGGCGTATCATCGCCAACGCCCGCAGGGGTGCGGGCAACTTTGAGATACTCTTTGGCCTGGGTGTGGCGATACTCTTCATGAGCCATTTCTTCATCAACGTGGGCATGAACATCGGGTTGCTTCCCGTGACGGGAATAACGTTGCCGTTCATGAGCTATGGCGGGTCTCATCTCATAGCGTCATTCTTCTCCCTGGGCGTCCTCGTATCCATGCGTCGCTATATGAGGAGCGTGCACAAGGAGGAGACGAAGTATGAGTTCGTGGGAATCTAGCGCGGTCTTATTTCTCGTATACCGCTGAGGTCTTTTCTACCATGCGGGCAAGGGAGAATTCCGTGCGGACCCTCTTTTCGAGACTATCGCCAAACCCATCGGCGGCCTTTCTGTTCTGGTGAATGAAGGCGAGCGAGCTAGCGATTTCCTTTTGGCTCTTTGAGTGGATGAGCACGCCTGATTCCATGTCTTTGATTATCTCGGGTATGCCGCCGACGCTTGTCGCTATGACCGGCGTGTGGGAGTATCCCGCCTCGAGCAGCACGTATCCGAAGGCCTCGGAGAGGGAGGGGAGGAGGAACACGTCGAATGCCGGTATGAGGGTCCATGCGTCGGGAATGAATCCTGTCAGGCGGGCGCTTGCCTTGAGGGTGACGTCATCGGCGACTATTTTCTCAAGAGACTCTTTTAGGTCGCCTGTGCCTATGAGGGTATATGAGTAGGGAAAAGGGAGGGTTTTGAGGGCTCCTAGGGCGTATTCAAGGCCTTTTACAGGGTGTAATTCGGCTATGGTGCCTATGGCGAAGGCATCCTTTGGTATCAAAAGCCTTGTTCGGGCCTCGTCTCTTGAGAGGGGGTTGAAGGGGTCTATTCCGAGGTGTATGACCTCAATCTTCTCCTTCATGAAGGGGAGGTGGGCCATCTGGTCCTTGACCCCTTGGGATACCGCTATCGCCCGCGTGCAGAGGAATACCGTGAGCCAGTGAAGGGTGCCGATCGCGAGCTTGGAGAATGGCCCGCGATTCTCGTTGAATGCCCAGGCATGTGCGGTGAAGACAGTCTTGGTGCGTGGGGATACGAGGGCCGCGATCGCTCCCATGATGCCGACTTTTGAGCTGTTAAGGTGGAGCACGTCCGGCCTCTCCTTTCGTATGAGCAGGGCGAGGGAGAGCAGGGAATGAAGGTCCTTGAGCGGACTCACATTCCTTCCAAGGGTGGTAAGGGGAATGGTACGGACGCCCGCTTCCTTGAGCTTTTCCACGAGCGTGCCGTTGCCGCCGCAGGCAACGGCCACGTCATATCTGCCAACGAGCGATCGGGAGAGGTCGAGAACGTAGCGCTGGGCGCCGCCGAAGTTGGATTTCGTGATGACGATCAGGAGTTTCTTCTGGGGCGTCTCTGCCATAATGCCTTTGATTATAGCGCATAATATTGTATTATTGCACTTGCCCGAATATGTCCATACTCAGCCGAAAAACCCCCTATATTCTGCTCGTGGGCGATATCGTCTTCTTCGTCCTGTCTCTCTGGACGGCTCTCTTCGTCCGCTACGGCTCTATCCCCGAGAAGCAGGTGTTCCTGGGACACCTCGCCCCATTCTCCATATTGTTCGTCGTCTGGGTGGTTGTCTACTTCATCGCCGGCCTCTATGAGCAGAAGACGTCCGTCCTCAGGAACAATCTTTCCCAGAGGCTCCTTTCCACACAGATCATAAACTCAGCCCTTGCCGCGGTTTTCTTTTATTTCGTCACCTTCACGAGCATCGCGCCGAAGACCAATCTCCTGGTCTATCTCGGGGTATCCCTGCTCTTTGCCTTTGCCTGGAGGCGATTCGCCTATCCGATCATGAGCATGAGGAGGAGGGAGCAGGCCATCCTCATCGGACGCGGTGCCGAGGTGACGGAGCTCGAGAGGGAGGTCAATGGCAACTCGCGCTATCATTTTGAATTTGTCCTGACCATCGACCTCGACAAGGACGCCTCTGGCGTCGCGCGCGGGCTTCTGTCCTCGAAGATAGCCGAGGGCGGCATATCGGCGGTCGTCGTCGATTTCTATGATTCAAAGGCACAGGCCATGCTTCCCGAGCTGTACGAGCTTCTCTTTGCCAAGGTCCGATTCGTCGACATGCATCGCGTGTACGAGGAGGTGTTCAGCAGGGTGGCCCTCTCCCTCCTCAATCACAGCTGGTTTCTCGAGAATGTCTCCGCCTATCCAAAGTATGCCTATGATGCCCTCAAGCGGGCCATGGATTTCGCCATCGCCCTCGGCCTTGGGACCGTGTCCCTCGTCATATACCCATTCGTTTTCCTTGCCATAAAGCTCGATGACGGAGGCGCGATATTCATCATGCAGGAGCGTGTGGGACGGGATGGCGCCATCATCCGCATACCGAAGTTCAGGAGCATGAAGGCAAGTGACAGGGGCGTCTGGGTCAAGGAGAACGACGACCGCATAACCCGCGTGGGCAAGATCCTTCGCACCTCGCGAATCGACGAGCTTCCCCAGCTTCTCTCGGTTCTGAAAGGGGATATGTCCCTCGTCGGACCGCGACCCGACATCAAGGCTCTCGGCATCGATCTCTCTTCCCAGATTCCTTACTATGCCATGCGCAACATCATAAAGCCGGGCCTGTCGGGATGGGCTCAGACCAGGCAGGAGCTTCCGCCGCAGTCGCTCGAGGAGACCAAGATGCGCCTGGCCTATGACTTTTATTACATTAAATACCGATCCCTCTTCCTCGACCTCAAGATTGCCCTTCAGACCCTTGCAACCTTGGCATCGAGAATGGGAAAATAGAAACCTATGCATAAACTATTCATCACCGGAGGGTCGGGATATGTCGGCGCCATGCTCGTTCGCGAGTTCGCGGCACGGCCTGACGTCGAGGCCATTTTCACCATCGACAAGGAGGAGCCTTCCGAGCTCTACGCCGGGGACAAGAAGGTGACTTTCATAAAGACCAATATGGCGGACACGGAGAATTGGCTCGATAAGGCAAGGGCTTTTGCGCCCGACGTCGTCGTTCACACGGCATGGCAGATCAGGGAGATGTACGGCGAGAAGGCCAAGCAGTGGAGGTGGAACATCGACGGCTCTGACTCCGTGTTTGATTTCGCCTTCTCCACGCCGTCCGTAAAGAAACTCATTCATTTCTCCACCGTCGCGTCGTACGGCGCCTTCGCCGACAACGAGATCGACCATCTCTTCACCGAGAAGGATCCGTTTCGAAAGGTTGACTATCTCTATGCGGAGGAGAAGAGGATAACGGAAGAGCATCTGGAAGAGCGATATGTCACCGCAAAGTCAAAGGGTGTCGTCCCCCAGGTCTTTGTCGTCCGTCCCGCCGCCGTCACTGGCCCTCGCGGCAGATACATGCGCATCAGGTTCGGTCTTCAGGCGGCGCTTTCAGGCCAGCTCAAGGAGACCTTTATTCACAGACTCATCTCGGCCATGGTTTCGTTCGTGCCGATCACCAAGAAATGGTGCAGGCAGTTTATACACGAGGACGATGTCGTCAGTATCGTGAAGCTTCTCTCGTTCGAGAATCTAAAGGGCGAGTATGAGGTGTTTAACATCTGTCCACCGGGTCCCGTCGTCACGGGCGAGGACATGGCCAGGGCCGTGAACAAGAAGGCCGTCCGCATTCACCCATACCTCATTCGACCCGTCTTCTTCATAATGTGGCATATTTCGAGGGGCAAGGTTCCAACGTCCAAGGGTGGCTGGAAGTCCTATTCCTACCCAATCGCCGTCGACGGATCCAAGCTCACCAAGATGTACGGATTCGCCTACACGTTCCAGCCAAAGGACGCCTTCGTCAAAAAGGAGGGCACGTACATGGAATTCGTCAAATAGGGCCGAGTTTCGTTGATTTATAGACAAAAGAGGGGTAGGATACCCCTATTCATTACATCAGAACGAATATTAACGAACATGTGGAAAAAACGAATCTCAGCTCTCGTCCTTATAGCAGTAGCCGTTGCCGTAGCATTCTTTACCTATGATCCAGCGGGGACGACCTCAAAGTTTCCCTACAAGCTCGGACTCGACCTTTCGGGTGGTTCGCATCTCGTGTTTCAGGCAGACGTTTCCGCCCTCGATTCAGCCGAAGTGAGTGGCGCCATGATCTCCCTGGCTGACGTAGTCGAGCGACGCATCAACCTTTTTGGCGTGTCCGAGCCTATCGTTCAGGTTCAGGAAGGGGGCGTTGTCGGAGAGGCCGCACATCGACTCATCGTTGAACTTCCCGGCGTTACTGACGTGAAGCAGGCGGTCGATCTCATCGGCAAGACGCCGACCCTCGACTTCAGGCTCGTCCGATCGGGCGTCGAGAAGCTGACTCCTGCGCAGCGCGCAAGCTCGACTCTCGACGAGCTTTTCGTGTCGACCGGTCTCACCGGACGCTATCTCAAGAAGGCTCATCTCCAGTTCGACCAGACCACCTATGCGCCTACCGTAGGCATCGAATTCGACGATCAGGGAACCAAGCTTTTCGCCCAGATCACCAAGGCAAATGTCGGAAGCGTGCTCGCCATCTTCCTTGATGGCAACCCTATCTCGACCCCTGTTATCAACCAGGAGATTTCGGGCGGACAGGCAACCATTAGCGGAAACTTCAAGCTCGAGGAGGCAAAGACCCTCGTTCGCGACCTTAACTACGGCGCGCTTCCTGTTCCTATAAATCTCGTCTCGACCCAGACCGTCGGAGCGTCTCTCGGAGACGGCGCCGTTGCCGCGAGCCTTCGAGCGGGAGCGATGGCCTTCCTCGCGGTCGCCATATTCCTCATGCTCTGGTATCGAATCCCTGGCCTCGTCGCCGTTCTCGCCCTTGCCATCTATACGGCGCTCAACCTTGCGCTCTTCAAGCTCATTCCCGTGACCCTCACCTCTGCAGGCATTGCAGGATTCATCCTGTCCCTCGGCATGGCCGTCGATGCAAACGTGCTCATCTTTGAGCGCATGAAGGAGGAGCTTAGGCGTGGCAGGAATCTCCCTGATGCCATCAAGGAGGGCTTCCATCGCGCATGGCTCTCTATCCGAGACTCAAACCTCTCCTCGATTATCACCGCCGTCATTCTCTATTACTTCGCATCGACCCCAGTCATCAAAGGCTTCGCCCTTGTCTTCGGACTCGGCGTCGTGGTCAGCATGTTCTCGGCCATAACGGCATCGCGAACCCTCCTCCTCGCCGTTGGTGCGAAAGGGGATGGCAGGCTCGCCCGCTTCTTGTTCGGATCAGGAATAAAGTCATAATCAACTACCATGTTCATAGTAAAATACCGAAAGTTTTTCTACGCATTCTCGATCGCCCTCGTCCTGGTTGGCATTGCGGCGCTCTCGATCTGGGGCCTCAAGCCCGGCATTGACTTCAAGGGAGGCTCTCTCATAGAGGTCTCCTATATGGATGTGCGTCCTGATGCCGACGCCCTTCGTGCCGCCGTCGACAAGCTTTCCCTCGGTGCCTCGTCTATTCGACCTACTGGCGACAAGGGTTACCTCGTTCGTACCGAGGAGCTCAATCCCGAGTCCCATGCGGCCGTCCTTGCCGCCCTTTCGCAGAATGGAACCCTCAAGCTCGAGGAGAAGCGCTTCAACTCGATTGGCCCTGTTCTCGGAAAGGAGGCGATTCAGAAGTCATACATGTCCATTGTCTTCGTCCTTCTCGCGATAGTCCTCTTCATCACCTTCGTCTTCAGGAAGGTTTCCCGACCAGTTTCCTCGTGGAAATACGGTCTCATCGCCATCGTCGCCCTGGCACATGATGTCATCATCCCTGCGGGCGCCTTCGCAATCATGGGACATTTCGGGGGCATCGAGGTCGACACGCTCTTCGTGACGGCCCTTCTCGTCATCCTCGGATTCTCCATTCATGACACCATCGTGGTCTTTGACAGAATCCGCGAGAACCTCCATCGAAACACCGAGCATCACGAGAAGAAGGAGTTCTCGACTATAGTGGGGGAGAGCATCAACCAGACCTTCGTCCGATCGATCAATACCTCGCTCACCACACTCATCGCCGTTGCCGTCCTTTATGTCGTTGGCCCCGACGCCACCAAGCATTTCGCCCTGGCGCTCCTCATCGGCATCACCGCCGGAACCTACTCGTCGGTATTCATCGGCTCTCCTCTCCTTGTCACCGTGCAGGCCCTGCAGGGCAAGAGGAAGTAGGCCTGTGATAAACTAGACGGACCGCCGCCATACGGCACACCATTATGCTCACCCCACGAATAGACAACCTCCTCTCTCGCGACCTCCGGGCGCCCGAGCGCCTGAAGGCGGCGAATTCCGAGCCGACAATATCAGTTCACCGCATCACCAACAAGGCCGCTGTGCTCTATGAGAAGCTCCGCTACCTCGTGGACTACAAGGACGAGAACACCATTCGCCGCAGCGCCATCGAACGCATACTCCGCCGCGCCATCGTCATCGAGAATCGCGCCGACGTGGGAACCTTGCTTCTACGGGAGCTCGTGAGCGCGGGATACCTGCCAAACGAGACCGTGCCCGAGAGGGAGGCGGCGGTGCTGTCGACCTTCGTCGACGCCTATCGATCCGCCTTTCCGACCCTGAGCCAGAAGATAACCATGACCGAGACCGAGAAGGTCCTGCTCTCGCTTATGGCGAGCGAGGTAGAGGCATATCTCTATCCATCGCTCGTGAATGACGCGGTTGCGGACGCATTCTTCCAGACCATTAAGGAGCGCGTCCGCTGTGTCGGCGCGATATCCGCTGACGAACTCGACATGCAGCTTTACATAGCGTCGAGGCGCGCCCTTCTGCGCGAGGACGACGAGGCCGTGGCGTACGCCTTGTGGTGCAGGACTCTGGGCACTGTGCCGGGATCGCTCGATACGTCAAAGGCCGTCGAAATGAGTCAGGACGTGCCGGGCACCATCGCGCGCATCAGGCTGTCCCTTCGCCATCGCATAGGCCCGATGATCATGGGCAAGATAAAGAACGATGCCATCTGCTTTACCGTCATAGCCGAGCTCATACGCCTCTCGCCGGCGAATCCAAAGGCATTCTTCGATGATCAGAAGGTCCTTCATGATCAGGCTGAGGCGTTTCTCTCGTCCAAATACAAGATCGAGAACAGCCGTGTCATGCAGAGCAGCCTTCGTGCCGTCGCCTACATATTCTGCACCAAGATACTGGTTGCCTTGGCACTCGAGGTTCCCTATGATCTCTATATCTCGGGCGTATTTGACTATGTTCCTCTCGCCATAAACATCATCTTCCACCCGTTTCTCCTGTTCCTCATCACCCGAAACATAAAGCTCCTCGGTCCAGAGAACACCAAGAGCGTCGTCAGTCGCATCGATGCCATCGTGTACGGTGGGGAAGCAAAATCGATACCGCTCAAGTACAAGGCATCCGCAGGCGGCCTCAATCTCTTCTTCGGCCTCCTCTACGGTATGATGTTCCTCGTCTCGTTCGGCGTCATCGTCTGGGCCTTGGCATCCCTTGGTTTTAATCCGGTCGGCATACTTCTGTTCCTGCTCTTCCTTGCCCTCGTCAGCTACTTTGGCCTGCGCATCAGGTACAATGCCCAAAGGTGGAGGTTCGCCGTCGCCGAGGATCGCGTGCTGTTCCTCATCTGGAGCTTCCTGACCCTGCCTGTCATCCGCGCGGGACGATGGCTCACCGAGAAATTTTCGACCGTCAACATCTTCGTCTTCGTCCTCGACGTCATCATCGAGGCGCCGTTCAAGCTGGCCCTCAAGCTCTCCGACCTCTTCATCCTGTTCCTGAAGGACAAGAAGGAGGAGACGTATTAGGATATAGTGGTTCACATGTCGAAGTGGTGGAATGGCAGACACGCTGCGTTCAGGTCGCAGTGAGCTCACGCTCGTGGGGGTTCAAGTCCCCCCTTCGACACAATAGGTTTACTCTCTAATTATCTTCGAAAACTCGGGGTCATTCGCATATTTCATCGCCCTGTCATTTATCTGGAACCTTTTCCTCGCCTCGGCGAATGTCAGGTCGGTATTGATAAGTCCCAGGTCATAGGCAAAATGGTCGGATTGGCCGGGCACCAGAATGGTGATATTGAAGGGGATCTCGTGCGGTATGACCTTGTTCACATGGGTCATGATATTCGTGGTGCAGGTATTGGTGAGGGTGTTATAGAACTCGGGCTTGGTGGTCAGGGCATTCGCTCGATTGAGCATGTCCACGAATATGTCTCGCGTTGCCTGCGTCGTCGCGCGTATGGGATATAGAAACACTTTGTCGTTTCGATAGTTGGTGCGGAGTTTTATTACATCTTTCTCGTCCGCCACCACGTACATTATTTCGTATTGTCTGAAGAGGCCCTTGAGAGGGGAGAACGACTCGCCCTTTTCCTTGCGTATCTCGACCGATATCGAGACATAGTGGTCACCCTTGAATCCGAATGAGAGGAAAGTGTGCGCCAAATTGCCGCCCTTTGAAAACGGCTCGACCACATACCACAGGGACTCGATGTCGTTCAGATTAAAGGTCTTGTCGTAATAGGCGGGGGTGTATGAGGTCGTGGAGGCGTAACTGAAATTGCGGATATTGCGCACGGTAACCAGGTCGCCGTTGAATTCCGCGCTCGGCAATATGGCCTGATCGACCGACCAATCTCGGTCATTGTCTGGTCTGAAGGTGGTCACGAATAGCCCATAGAGGGCGAAAGGGAGGATACAAAGGCCTAAAATAAGCTTCTTTTTCATATGTGTATGAGTACAAGAATAGCACCTTTTTTGCCCTATGCCCATAAATACGGCCTGTTTACTGGCTTAAATTGGTGTCGCTGATACTTTATTTAAACTTCACACGAAAGTCCTTGACCCCTTTAAAGCCCTGTGTATAATGGTTGTTACCCCTCAAGTAGAGGGGGAAAAAGTTTTCGGTCTTTGAAATAATTATTGTTATTAAATATTTGAGAACGTGCAGTAGAAAACTGGTTATAAAGTTTCTACGCATTGTGCAAGTTAATTCAATTGAGAAGTTGGTTGTCGCAATTCGATGCAGATTCAGCATTCGATGCGACGTTAAACATATATAGGATTGTGGAGACCCCGGTAGCACGGGGAATCCCAGAACAAAGTAGTGAGCACTCATACTGTGATCTATTTTGTTCCGTTCGTCTTTCAGTGCACTCTTTCGGGAGTTTGCTGAAAGATTTAAAACAAGAGTTTGATCCTAGCTCAGGATGAACGCTGGCGGCGTGGATAAGGCATGCAAGTCAAGGGGGCCGCAAGGCAACCGGCGAACGAGGTAGTAATAAGTAGGTACGAACCTTCAAGTCAAGCATAGCTCGTCGAAAGACGGGGTAATTCTTGATAGTCCCTTCGGGGTAAAGATTTATCGCTTGAAGATCGGCCTGCTCGGTATCAGCTAGTTGGTGAGGTAAAAGCTCACCAAGGCAATGACGCCTAGGGGACCTGAGAGGGTGACCCCCACCGATGGAACTGAGACACGGTCCATACACCTACGGGTGGCCGCAGTCGAGAATCTTCCGCAATGGACGAAAGTCTGACGGAGCGACGCCGCGTGCAGGATGAAGTCCTTCGGGATGTAAACTGCTTTTATAGGGGAGGAAGTTTATTGACGTTACCCTAAGAATAAGAGGTTGCTAAACTCGTGCCAGCAGCAGCGGTAATACGAGTGCCTCAAGCGTTATCCGGAATCATTGGGCGTAAAGGGTTTGTAGGTGGTCATGTTAGTCTTTCGTTAAATTTCCCGGCTTAACCGGGAACATGCGGAGGAAACGGCATGACTTGAGGATGCAAGGGGTCTGCGGAACTCATAGTGTAGCGGTGAAATGCGTTGATATTATGGGGAACACCAAAAGCGAAGGCAGCAGACTGGGGCACTCCTGACACTGAAAAACGAAAGCGTGGGTAGCGAATGGGATTAGATACCCCAGTAGTCCACGCCCTAAACGATCTTCTCTAGCTATTTGGAGTATCGACCCTCTGAGTGGCGTAGCTAACGCGTTAAGAGAAGCGCCTGGGTAGTACGACCGCAAGGTTAAAACTCAAAGGAATAGACGGGGACTTGCACAAGCGGAGGATCATGTGGTTTAATTCGATGGTAAACGAAGAACCTTACCAGGGTTGGAAATCTAGTTGAAGCCGAGCAGAAACGTTCGGCGCCGCAAGGCAATTAGACAGGTGCTGCATGGTCGTCGTCAGTTCGTGATTTGAATTGTTCCCTTCAGTGGGGTAACGAACGCAACCCTCATTGCCTGTTACAAGTGTCAGGCGAGACTGCCCAGCTTTTTGGTCACAATCGAAAGATTGCGCACAAGAAGCTGGGAGGAAGGTGAGGATGACGCCAGATCAGCATGGCCCTTTGATACCCTGGGCTACACACGTGATACAATGGCACTTACAACGCGAAGCGACGGGGAAACCCTGAGCAAATCGTTTAAAGAGTGCCCTAGTTCGGATAGGAGTCTGCAACTCGACTCCTTGAAGCTGGATTCGCTAGTAATCTCGGGTCAGCTATACCGAGGTGAATACGTTCTCAAGTCTTGTACTCACCGCCCGTCAACTCAAGGGAGTTGGGAGTGCCCGAAGTCCGCGCTTGTCGCGGCCTAAGGCAAGCTCAATGACAGGGAGTAAGTCGTAACAAGGCACGGGTAGCGGAAGCTGCTCGTGGATTATTTCAAGTGAAAACCGCTTTCCACTCTGTGGAGAGCTTACGGAGTCGATCATATTTATATGGGTTTTTCAGATACCTACAACTGAATGGACGTCAGGGAAGAACTGGCAAACAGAACGGAGCAAAGTAGAGGATAGTATGAAGAAAAAACCACCCGAAAGGGTGGTTTTTTCGTTGTGGCATAAGGGTTTTACGGAAGTAGGGGAAGGTATTGACAAAAGTGTTGTATATGATATGATTATAATGTAAAAGCTCGGAGGGAGACCTCCTTTTGTCAGTCAGAGGGAATAGGAAACAGCCTGATTTCATCAATGAAAACCAGTAGAACTCTTACGGATCTTGGTGTCGGTCACCATGAATCCCTGGGGGAGAAATTCCTCCGTCTCGTGAGCTCTGTAACGGAACTCACCGCGAAGCAGAAGATTCTGCTCGCCATCCCGGTCGGAATTGTCAGCGCTCCTCTTGCGTTTGGCATGATCCGATTCATCCTCATCGTTGGTTTCGGAAAATCAGCAGTCCCCATCATGTGGTTGGACTGGTGGTGGGTTTGGCTTCGGTAGCCACCCACAAACTCTGCGCCCCTGGCACCCGTGCCCGCGGCGCAGTTTTTTATTGTCAAAACAGCCGTTTTCTGCTATATTTTCCAAGCTTCAAGCCAGGGTTGGGGCAGGGGTTCATAGACATGCGCGTATAGCTCAGTTGGTAGAGCACATCACTGATACTGATGGGGTCCTAGGTTCAAATCCTAGTACGCGCACTAATACACAAAGCCATGCACAAAGCTTTCACCATAGGTCAGTCCCTCGCGTTCGGTTGGGCAGAGTACAGGAAGAACATCTATTTTCTGACCCTTGTCACGGCGGCACTATTCCTCATTCAGATAGTCATCGGTGGCAAGACCTCGAGCGTCACCGTGGCAGTCACGAGGCAGATCTTCGACATCATCCTCGGGGGATTTGCCACATTCACCTCTGTCCGCATCGGTCTCAGGGCCCTCAAAGGGCAATCCTTTTCCTGGAAGGACATGTTCGACGTGCGTTGGAACGTGTTCGGCATGTATCTCATCGGCATGGCGCTCTTTACTCTCTGCTATCTTGTCGGCTTCGTCTTCTTCTTTATCCCCGGCCTTATCGCCATCATCCGCCTGAACTTCTTCGCCTTCATACTCGTCGACGAGGGTCTGTCGCCCCTCGACGCTCTCAAGAAAAGCTTTGCCATCACCAAAGGGCACTTCTGGAGACTTGCCGGATTCGCCTTGGTGCTTGATCTCATTATCATGGCCGGGGTGCTTGCCCTTGGCATAGGTGCGCTCGTCGCCATTCCTGTTTGTCTTCTTTCCACGGCTTTTGTGTACGGCAGACTCAAGCACGCGGCTTCGTCCCACGCCCACAGTCATCCGCAGCCGACGCTCTCCCACTCACACGCCCATACCCCTGCGGCATAGGCATTTTTCGCCCCGTCTCCCTCGAAAGGCCCTCTGGATTGTGTTCTGGAGGGTTTTTCTGTATCATGTAAACTCGTTTTAATTTTTAACAATTAGGCCACCACACACCATGACCACCAAGAAAACCAAGATTGTCTGCACCATAGGACCAGCCACCGAATCCCAGGAAAAGCTCGAGGCTCTCCTCAAGGCCGGCATGAACGTCATGCGACTGAACTTCTCTCATGGCGACTTCAAGGAGCATCAGGCTCGTGTGGCCAATGTCCGCAAGGCGTCTGAGAAGACCGGAATACCGGTGGCCGTTCTCCAGGACCTCGCCGGACCGAAGATTCGCATCGGAACCTTCAAGACCGACGCCGTCATGCTGAAGGAGGGTGCCAAGTTCACCATCACCACCGACAAGGTCGAGGGCGACGAGACCAGGGTCTCCGTGAACTACCCAAGCTTCGCCAAGGAGGTGAAGAAGGGCCATATCGTCTTCCTCCACGACGGCCGCAAGAAGCTCGAGGTTCTCGAGGTGAAGGGCAATGACGTCGTTTGCAGGATCTTGGTCGGCGGCGAGATCAAGGGTAAGCGAGGCGTCAACCTTCCTGACTCTGACCTTTCCATATCAGCCCTCACCGAGAAGGATCGTACCGACCTCGAGTTTGGCGTGAAGAACAAGGTGGACTTCTTTGCCCTCTCGTTCGTTCGCCGAGCGGCCGACATCACCGAGCTCCGCGCCATCCTCGATGCCAAGAAGTCGAAGGCAAAGATCATAGCCAAGATAGAGACCCCTCAGTCCCTCGCCTGCATAGACGAGATACTCGACCTCGTCGACGGCATCATGGTGGCCCGAGGCGACCTCGCCATCGAGATCCCCGCAGAGAAGGTTCCTGCCGCCCAGAAGATGCTCATACGCAAGTGCAACGAGCGAGGCCTTCCCGTCATCACCGCGACCCAGATGCTTGAGTCTATGATCAAGGCACCCGTTCCTACCCGAGCCGAGGTCTCTGACGTCGCGAACGCCATCATCGACGGCACCGACGCCGTCATGCTCTCCGAGGAGACAACCCTCGGTGACTTCCCGGTACTCGCCGTAGAGGTCATGTCCAAGGTTGCCCTTCAGGTGGAGAGCGAGCTCATGGGCGAGCAGTTCTTCGCGCCTGTTGGCGAGGATGGCTCTGAGAGCGTGGGCGAGGCCATGACCGCCTCTGCCGTCGACACTGCCGATCGAGTGGATGCAAAGTTCCTCGTATCGTTCACCAACGGGGGATATAGCGCTCGCATGATTTCGAGGCATAAGCCGGCACAGCGAATATTCGCCTTCACCCCGAACGAGGTTACCTTCCGACAGACGACCCTCTCATGGGGCGTCACCCCGGTTCTGGTCGAGAAGACCACGAGCTTCGATGAGATCACCAAGGTTGTCCGAGAGCACTTCCTCAAGAGCAAGCTCGCGGCCAAGGGCGACAAGATCGTCATGGCATCGACCCTTCCTTTCGGAAAGTCGCTCGAGACCAACATGGTCCTTGTCGAGACTCTCTAAATTAAGGCCCACAATTGTCCATTGTGGACAGAAGAGAGAGGAGTCGCCCCTTGCGGGGCGATTTTTCGTGATACAATTTATCGCATATACATAAAGCACATCTATGAACACATCATTGATCACACGATCCATCATCTTTGCCGGCGCCTTCGCCCTATGCGCGACGCTTGCTCCAAACCTTGCCTCGGCCCAGACCTGGACGGCCCCGACGCTCACCCCTCCGGGAGGTAACGTTTCTGAGCCGATAAACGCCAGCTCCTCGTCCCAGACCAAGGTGGGAGGGCTTTCTCTCGGAAGCCTCAATGTGACGGGGAACGCTAGCGCTGTTGGGAGCATGTCCGCCGCCTCTTTCCTCTATTCTTCCGACAGGTCTCTCAAGGAGAACATACAGACGTTTGCGAATCCTCTCGCCACTGTGCTTGGGCTTCGCGGGGTTTCGTTCACCTGGAAGAAGGGTGGGCAGAAGGACTTCGGCGTCATCGCCCAGGAGGTTGAAAAGGTCATTCCCGAGGCTGTTCATATCAATGTGGGTACAGGCCTCAAGTCTGTTGAATACGGAAACCTCGTCGGAGTGCTGATCGAGGCAATAAAGGCTCAACAGGTTGAAATCGACGCTCTCAAGGCGAGAGTGGATTCCTTAACTAAATAACATGCTGAGACGCTTCCTTAGGACATCGCCGCTCATCGTTGCGCTTGTTGCGGGGGTGCTGTGCGTCGGCGCGCTCTATGCGGCGCAATCATATTCGGTCACCAAAGGCGGTGGCTCGCTTGTCGTGAACGAGTTCGGAACCTGCAAGAGGGTGACGAACAACAATGCAAAGGACATCTTCGTCCCGACCAAGACCACGAATGAGTGGAGCCTGTTCAGGACCAACGCTCAAAATGTCACGCTCGGGGATTGCGTGGTCGGACTCATGAGGACTGACGTGTTTCGAAATGATGGGACCAACAGCACCTACGCCACGACGTCGCCGGCGGGTACCCAGTACGCCATAATCAAAGCCTATGGCGCAGGAGGAGGGGGCACTGACAGAACCTGGGGTAAGGTCAGTACCGCGAACGGCGGGTACGGCGGATACGTGGCGGCGCAATACGCAATCTCTGGCGGAGAGTCTTTGACCATCATGCCCGGAGGCGGAGGAGGATCAGGTGGCTCGGGGGCAGGGAATGGATACGGCCCCGGTGGCGGCGGCATGACAAAGGTTGTGACGTCCCTCGGCACGCTGTGGGCGGGAGGTGGCGGCGGCGCGGCAGGAAACTCCTACAGTCAGGGACCCGCAAGCAATCAGGTCGTTGTGGATGGTGATCCCGCTGTTTATACCGGCAGCTCTGCGGGAACATGGACCACGGCGGGAGGCGGGGACAATGGCACCCTTGGCCTGGGAGGCAACGGAAAGACTCAGTCTGGCTCTCCACAGGGCAACGGCGGCTGGAACGGCGGCGGTTCGGGTGGAGCCCATTACACCCAACATGCCGGAGGCGGCGGAGGCGGAGGCGGCTATTATGGAGGATCGGGAGGAAATAGGGGCTATGGATCGAACGGCTCTGGTGGCGACATCACGTCCTCCCCTGGCTATGGCGGATCATCATATGCGAACGGCTCCCCGACAGGTCTCACATATCTGCCCGCACGTATACCATCAGCGACATCACAGAGGCTCGCGTACGATTCGGCACTTAACAAGTATTTCTATATTAATTCTACAGCGGTGGCAGAGGGGAGCTATACCGAGGGTGGGTATTCTTCAATCACGGCACCCGTGCCTCCTGGCGCGACGAAGACGGACATCGTGATAACCGTCGCCGCCTCGTATCAGACTCAGTGTACCCGTACGGGATGCGTCACTGTGCCGGCCGTAAAGAAAAACGGCTATTCCGTGAGTGATCCCGGGGCGGGAAAGGTCTGGACCTTCAACGTACCCAATCAGGACTTCGAGGCATTCCTTCCGGGAACTGGCTATCTCGAGAACACTGATTACACCTCTCACTCGTTTGGGACTTTCAACATAGGTTTTGGCGGTTCAGGCAATCAGACGGGTGGCCCTGGCGCCGCGATCATCGAATACTACGGCTACTAGGCTGGGGGAGAGGGTGCTTTACTTTATAACTATATAGTGGTATAATAGTACCAGTGTTCTTTGAAGCGTCTGTATCCGCCGTTCGTGCGGGTGGGCGTATCCTCCCATCGGGGGTACTTTGGGAACAGTCTCCGTCATGGAGAATCAACTATGGCTAACAAAAAGTTGGTGTTGGGCAGCTTCGTGTTTGGAACGGTCCTACAGCTGCCTGGTGTTGCCGTCGCCGGAAAGAAGGCTGATGAGGGTCTCATCTCCTACCGCAAGGGCGGCGACGATTTGCTGGCGGCCTTTGGCTTCGCCCAGGGTCACGACATCGAGGTTGGAGGGGAGGATTGTCCGCAGTTCAAGGAGGTGGGACGGCCCAGCCTTCTGAAGGAAGACGATCAGATCTGCGCCTTCGTCGAGACCGTAGCGGGGGAGAACGTGGTTGTCGATTGGGGTCACTCGAAGGACTATCGGGCGGCTGTCGCGAAGATTGGAAGCCGACCGGCAAGCGAGCAGGAGCTCCAAAGCCTTCCGGCTCACTTCGAGCAACGGCGGCAGAAGAAACAGGAGCGTCGCTGTCCCGTGGTTAAGAGGTCTTCGGCCGTGGCTACGCCCGTCACCGCCTAGTCTGGGGTGATTGTAAGAATACAGAGGGAGTTCAGTTCGTCGCCACTAGGCACGACTGACTCCCTCTTTTTGTTTGTCTGAATCAGACTATCTGCCCGTGACGATGCAGGCGACGGGGCCCGTGAACTCGATGCCGTGTGAGACAGCCTTCATGAGGCCTGCAAGGCCCAGGGCGCCGTTGGGGGTAGCTATGACGCCTGAATGTTCCTCGAGGAGGGCCTGGGCCTTCTGTATGTCATTGTCGCTTGCTATCCAGCCCGAGCCACCCGAGTTCCTGATGGCGGGAACGAGGGCGTCCCGTCTATAGGCGATTTTGTCTACGATGGCGTCGGCAATAGACGATTGGCTCGCGTCGGGCTTTTCGTAGAACGCGCCGGCGATTGGGAAACACTGGGTTGTCTGGACTATATGCACGGCGACGGGCATCTTCTTGTCTCTGAAGAATTGGGCAAGAGCCTGGGCGCTGGTTCCCGATGACGTGCCCATGAACACCGCCGAGAGGTTGGGAATGAGGGCGAGCTCTTGGGCAAGCTCCTTGTACCCGACAAGGGCATCGAAGTCGGTCGACTGTCGCAGCGACAGCCTCTGTTCGCCGCGGATCTTCTCGAGGAGCATCTGCAGGGGGCGTTTTGATTCGACGAGCTCAACATGCTCGTCCTGTATCTCGGCGAGGAGAGCTGCCTTCTTGTCGGGGTGTATGTTCTCGCCTATGAGCACCGAGAGGGACAGGTCGGCGCCTGCGGCATTTTTCTTTTGTACGTGGCGAATTGCCGCGAGGGCCGCATTGCCCGAGGACGATATGGCAAAGTCGCGTCCGCCTCGGGCGCTTTTGATGTCGATCATCATGGGTATAGATCGGCCCTTGTGCGAGCCGTATGGATGCAGGTCTTCACGCTTTAGAAAAACGCCTGCGATGCCGAGGGCCGATGCCAGCTTTGTCTCATCGGTCTGGGGGGTGATAGGGGTGGGGGACATGGCTTGTATACTAGCCTTTTTCGGGTATTATATAAAGCACCTTAATTTCATATTTTTACGTATCACATGAACTGCACCTGTCCCGAATGTAAGAACAGCGTAGACCTCTCCAGGCATCCCCAGATTGCCGTTGGGCATGTGATCGAGTGCAATACCTGCGGAATCGTGTTGGGCGTTCTCGCCATCGAGGGCGGTGAGGTGAAGACGGAGATTGTCGACGAGGGGAAGTAGGGCTGCCTTCTATAGGGCGATCTTTTTTATCGCCGCCTCTATCATCCCGCGGAAGCCGTGCGAGCCAAGGAAGGCGATGACATCGCCTTCCTTTCTGTTTTCGGTAACGAACGTGACGAGCTCTTCGTCGCTTTCGAAATAATGCGTGTCGGAGTGCGTCTGGGCGATCGTGTCGGCAAGTTCCTGCCCCTCGAACATCTTCTCGGGATTGCTCTCGTCCACCTTGAGCTTGGAGAGGCGTGGAATGACGACCGTCGTCGCATCCTTAAATGCGTCGGAGTAGGCGGGTTTTGACTGGGGCGTTCGATTGCCCGAGTTTGGCTCGTACACGGCGATGATCGAGCCGTTGTATGCCTTGCGCAGGGTGAGGAGCACGGACTTCACCTTCTCGGCCGAATGGGCGATGTCATCGATGACCGTCACCTTGTGCTCGTAGCGTTTCTCGAGGCGGCGCTTCATGCCGTGAAAGCCCTTTATGGCATCGGTGATCTCGCCTGGGGCGATGCCGATTTCCTTTGCCATGGCAAAGCATCCGGTGACGTTCTCGGCATTATACGCGCCGAGCAGAGGGCTTTCGATCTGGTATTCCTTGCCGTGATAGTCTATGGAAAACCTTATGCCGCCCTTTGATTCGGCGATGTCGTGGTATCGGTAGTTCGCGGATTCCCCGGAGCCGTAGGACACGTATTCGCGATTGGTCTCGGCGAGGAGCTCGATTAGCTTGGCATTATCGGAGCATCCGACGATGAGCCCGTCCATCGGGGTTTCGCCTTTGGGCACGAGGTCGATGAGTTTTCGAAAGGCGTTGAAATAATCCTCCTCCCTCGGATACACGTCGGCATGGTCCCATCGGACGGCGGTGAGAAGGAGGTGCGTCGGCTTATAGTGCATGAACTTCGGCCTCTGATCCCATTTCGCGGTCGTGTACTCGTCGCCCTCGGCCACGCTCCAGTCCCCCTGGTCTATGACCGCCGACGGCGAGCCGTCCTGGGTCACTCCGCCGATGAGGTATGAGGGTTTGAGGTTCGCGTGCGCGAGGATGTGGGCAAGCAGGGCGGATGACGTGGTCTTGCCCCAGGTTCCGGTGGCGACGACAGAGTGCCTCTGTATGAGATATTCACCGACAACCTCGGGGAAGGACTTGAGGGGTATTCCGTTCTCCTGGGCATAAACTACCTCGGGATTTTTTGTGGCGATGGCATTGCCCACGACGACAAAGTCGGGCACGCCCCCCTCGACCATCTTTTCGGGATGAAAGCCTGGATAATAGGGTATGCCGAGATTGGTGAGGTGGGTTGATACGGGCGGGAAGAAGCCTGAATCAGATCCGGTTACTCTGTATCCCTTTTGCCAGAGGGCGGTTGCGACCGCGGACATAGCAACGCCGCAAATGCCGATGAAGTGGACCTTTTTTGGGGTGGCTGATTTCGGGGGTGTTGAAGTGTCTTGCATGGGTAGGTGCTTATTTTAAGGCTTTTCCACCCTCGGGCGCAATGGACGGTCGGGTCTATTCGTGGTGATACTTCTCGTTCTTGAGTATGGTGAAGGCGCGATAGAGCTGTTCGAGGAAGATGACGCGGACAAGGTCGTGGGGGAAGGTCATCTTTGAGAGGGCGATTTGGCCGTCCGCCATATCGCGGATGGCCCGGGTGAAGCCGAATGGTCCACCGACGACGAAGGCAAGGCTTTTGGGCGACATCAGGAGTTGTTTCTCGAGGAACTGACTCATCTCGACCGAGGTATATTCCCGGCCGTGCTCGTCGAGGAGAAATATCCGCTCGAATTTCTCGAGCGTCTTTTCGAGCTTGTCGTCGGACGTGTCCACAAGCTCGAAAGGGCTGTAGCGCCCGATGCGTCTCGAATAGTCCGCGAGCGAGTCACGGAGTTCGCTTATGTTTGTCTTTCCTATGGTGACGAGGGCTATTTTCATATATGCACTTACTTTAGGGCAGGATGGGGAATATGCAAGCGTCGTTCACGGCCCTGTGCGCTATCGTGGTCCTGGGTTCAGGATATCTTTATGAATTCTTTGGCAATTTCTGATGCTGGTTTTGTTAAGCTTTTTGGGCATCACTCGAGATTATTCGGGGAGAATGATGAATGGGCGTAGACCTTTTGGGTAGCCTTTTCTCGGTTTGAAGAGCTGTGTCTCAGATTATTACGGTGTAATACAAATTGTTACAAAGTCATTGCAAGTTAACTCATTGAACCACATGAGAAAGATATTAAATATTTCCCTACCCGAAGAGTTGGCAGAAGAAATAAGGCGAGAAGTAAAAGACGGCGGATTCGCCTCGGTGAGTGAATTTATCCGGGCGGCCCTGCGCGTCTATCGCGAAGAAATCATCCTACGTCGCGAGCATCGAGAGCTCAGGGTACATAAAGAATTCCAGAAAAAGAAGGCCTTTCAACTAAAATCCATGCGAGATCTTATGTGAGAATGGCTTTGAGTGGGGCGGTGTCGGTCTGCCACGTTTCGCCATCAAACCATTCGCCACCCTTGAATTGGAGCTTGTAGGTGTCCGATGGACGCTGAAGCGAGCCGAGGTATATATATTCGAGGCCGAGCGCCTTCGCGTGTTCGGTTGCCTTGATCATCATGCCGAGGCCACGCGATGGCTCGGTCGGGTCTGTCGCGTAAAAAGGGAAGCCGTAATGGAGGATGCCCTTTGGACCTGTGGTGTCGAGGCGGCATATCGCGTATCCGACGGGCGTCTTTGTGCCTGAGTCCGTGTATGTGAGAAGCGCGTTGAAGTTGCTCGCGGCGCCATCGGTCAAAAGTTCCTTTACCTTATTTGCGCTGAAGACGGCGTCGTGTGCCTCATAGAAATCTTTCGCCAGTTTTCCGATTTTCCATGAATATTCCTCGGCCGAGAGGGGTAGTGGGGAGACGGTGAGGGCGAGGCGCTCGCTTTTGCGGGCGATGCGGCGATTCTCGCTCGACATCTCGAAGTCGTTCATTCGTATACGGAAGCTACGGCTCTTGTTCATGACACCCTTGCCGACTCGCGTGAAGACGTATCCCGCGTCATAGAGTCCCGCGATAGTGGCGGGCGAGAAATCCTCGATTATTTTCGTATCCCAGTTGAGATATGCCATGGGTTCTTTTTGGTGGGGTGATTAGTGAAGCCCGATCCAGACGCCTGCCACGACGAAGGCGAGGTGGATGACCCAGAGGCGCATGATGGTCTTTTCCTCGCTCCAGCCGATGAGTTCGAGATGGTGGTGTATGGGTGCCATGCGAAAGACGCGGCGTCCGAAGACGTGGCGTCCGATCGCCTGGACTATCACCGAGAGGGCCTCCGCATAGAACATGAAGGCGATGAAGGGGAGTATCGCCATGCTGTTGGTTGCCAGGGCGTTTATGGCAAGCAGTCCGCCGAGGCCGAGCGAGCCCACGTCTCCCATCTGGAATCGCGCCGGCTTTATGTTGAAATAGGTGTAGGCGACGAGCGAGCCAGCGGCGACCGCGTTCAGGGTGGCGAGCGAGTCGTATCCGGAGGTCCAGGCAAGGAAGGAGAGGGCACCAAACGTCGGTATGAGCATGCCGCCGGCCAGCCCGTCCATGCCGTCGGAGACGTTCACCGCGTTCGCCGTGAACATGACGACGAGGATGATGAGGGGGATGATGAGGATGCCGATGTTGAGGAAGCCGTGGAAGGGGATGTGTATCTCCTGCCAAGTCGAGCCGAGCTTCCAGTATATCCACCACGCCGATATCGCGCCTGCCGCGAACTGAAGGAGGAGCTTCTCGTGCACGAGCACCCCGCGGCGCTGCTTTGATCCGAATATCGTCGTGATCCGCTTCACGATCGTCCACGGGAGGGTGATGACGAGCCAGGCGCGGACATGCCATGCCTTGTGCACGCGAATGAGGGTCATTGTCTGCGAGAGGCTGCGCTGCCGTCGCACGGATCCGAACACGTTCAGGAGGTCGTCGATCGCGCCAAGCAGGGCGGAGAGCATCATCACGCCGATGGGGACCCAGGTGAAGCTTCGGTCCCAGTTGAATAGGTAGGTGAAGATGGCGATGATGCCGATGACGAGCACCCCTCCCATGATGGGGGTATTCGCCTTGCCCTGCCTGGATTCGAGTGCCAGGGTGTGGTCGCCGCTTTCCCGTCGGGTAATCCCGGCGCGCCGCAGGAGTCGTATGAGGGAGGGTGCCACCGCGAGGCTCGCGACGCAGGCGCTGATGGATGATCCTATTATTGCCGAAAGGGTTGCGAACATTGCGGTATTATTCCATGAAAACCCTCAATCTCCGAATGGACGACTCTCGGGCGTCTCGGGCGCTTTGATGGGTGTAATTATCCTCCCCAACCATTCCGTTTTCCTTCCAGGTGCCGCCCAGGAGATTGTTTCCGTGTATGAGTATGTGTCCCTCGCGCACGCCGTGCCCGCAAGGTCCGTCCGAAGGCCATGCGTATGAGTGGGCATAGGAGAGTCTCACCGCATCGTCTATCTTCTCGACGCCGGTGATGACCAGGACGTGATTATAGGTCCTGTCCCTGCCTGTGCCCATGAATACGACCATGTCTCCTGCCTTAGCTTCAGCCGCGGATATCGCCCCGCTGTTCCTCTCGTCCGCGAATGTCGCGACCCCGATGTTCTCCGCCGGGCGGAGACGGGCGATGAGCTTCCCGACGAAGCCCTCGCGTCTCGTTCGTATGTATCCGGACAGCCTTTTGCCTCGGCGCTCGGAAAGCGCGGCATCGAGCACGTGATACGCAAAGCCCGAGCAGTCTACCCCGAGGTCCTGGGACACGAGGAATTCCTTGAGCTTGTCGGTGGAGAGGGAGGACAGGGTGACGCGATTCTGCAGGGCGCGTATCTCGCATTCCTCTGCTATTTCCTCGGGCTTTCCCTTGCCGACGAGCACGCGAAGATTGCTCTTTGATCCCCTGCGGCGATTGTTGAAGTACGGGCACGAAGGCTTTGTCCCGATGGGAAGGGAAAGGTATCGGTCGATGACCGCTCGCGCGCCTTCCTCGATGATGTCTGGGTTTATAGTATGCATGATCGTATGAGGTCCCCTCGTTCGCTCAGGGTGTTGTGGCCCTTCATTATACCCTCAATCGACTGTATGCGGAAAAGTTCCTTGTTATGCTCTCTGTTCGAGTATTCCGTGACGAAGAAGCCCTCGTCGTTGAGTCTCGACACGTCGATTATTCGTGGCGTCGAAGTCACCCGTTGCACTATCTGGGCGCCATCCGATATCCTTTCGAGGGCGCCTATTCTCTCCTCGTCTGTTTCTGAATTAAGATTGATCATCGCCGAAAGATGTGCCGCGAATACGGTGGGGGACAGGCTGGACTTTTTTCTCTGGAGTTTTGATTCGAAGGTCGTGGACGCTGGCTGACGGGCGTTTATCTCGAGCAGGTATATGTCCCTGGTCTTCTCATCCTGAATCACGTCTATGCCGAAGAGTCCCCTCCATCCGTCCCTTTTCATTCTCCTTCCGACGGTGCGGGCGATGTCGTCTATTTTTTCGAGCTCCTCATTTGAAAGGAGCGTGTGAGGAAGCCCCCAGTCATTGCCTATGGTGGAGAAGGGTAGGTCCGTGAATGGCGCAAGCCCGGTGATCTGATAGCTTGTCGAGCCGAGCAGCATAGAGTCGCCGACGACCACGTTCATGGTGAAGACGGGGCCGTCTATGAAATCGACGATGCGGCATTCGCGCTCGGGAAATTTTGCCTTGAATTCTTCGAGTTGGCTGGCTGATTCTATTATGAAGGTCCCTTGCCCCGTGTGTGAGTGGTTGAATTGCAGGACGAACTTCTTTTCATCGAAGGATATGTCTTTGACGAGCGTCACGGCGTGCGGCGGCAGGAGGCCTCCATCATCATTGAGCCAACTCACCTGAGACACCTTCTCTTCGATCTTCTGAGCGAGGGCCGCCAAGGGGTTAATGAGTCTCCACCCGCGCTCGATCGCCAGCCTTTCGATGCGGGGCGTGTTCTGGAATACGACAAGATCAGCTTTTCGGTTTTCTATGACATCGGCCACCTCAGGCAGCGAGAGTAGGTCGAAGGTGTCGAGTTCTCCGCGCGGGTCGCGTATGAGGATTACGCCCTCGCCATAGAGGCCCTTTGCGAGTCTGCCCTGAGGGGTGTCGTTCGATATAACGACGTACCCTTTGCCCGGATCTATGCCCAAAGCCCGTTCGATATCGCGGGTCACATAGACAATCGGCCTTTTTTTATCCATAATCGTCTATATTATCATATGAGCACGCTCTATATAGTCGCCACGCCCATAGGAAACCTCGAGGACATAACCCTCAGGGCACTTCGCGTGCTCAAGGAGGTTTCCGTCGTCTTCTGCGAGGACACTCGCACTACGCACGTGCTTCTGAACAAGTACGACATACGAACGCCGACCGAGAGCTTCCACTCGCAGAGCCCGCTCTCGAAGATGGATCGCATACAGGCCCTGCTCGAGGAGGGGAGGGACATCGCCCTCGTCTCGGACGCGGGAACGCCGGGTATATCGGACCCGGGCATGCTCCTGGTCTCCGAGATTCGCAAGCGACTGCCCGAGGTGCCCGTCATCGCCATTCCCGGGGCATCGGCCCTCACCGCCGCGATATCTGTTGCCGGAAAGCCCCTCCATGAATTTGTTTTTCTCGGATTTCTTCCGCACAAGAAGGGAAGGCAGACCCTGTTCGAGGAGATGAAGGCGAGCGAGAGGCCCTTTGTGTTCTACGAGTCTCCTCATCGCATCGAGAAGACCCTCGAGTCTCTCAAGGGATCGGGGAAAGTCGTGACCATACTCCGCGAGATCACCAAGGTCTACGAATCATATGTCTCGGGCACGGCCGAGGAGGTTCTCGAGTCATTTACCAAGAATCCGCAGACCCTTCGGGGGGAATTTGTGGTCATAGTCAATAATTAGGTATACTTGTCCCTATGAAACACAGGAATATCATCATCGCCCTCGGATTCGTTACTACCATCCTCTCGTTCATGGGCATACCTCGTTCCTGGAAGGAGATAGCTTTTTCTCTCATCGGCCTTGCGGTCGTCGTCGTGGCGTACTCAATGCCCAAGGGTCCTCAGACATCTGTATAGGTTGCATTTAGTTTGCATTTGTGCTATAATATGGCCTGGTTTTGAAACAAACATGTCGTTAGGTTCTTTCTCATATGAAACTCGTTCCGGAAAAATACAATCCGTTCCTTATCCTCTGCGATCGTTTAGGTCTTGGCCAGAAGTGGAAAAAGTTTTTGTCCTTCACGATCCTGGTTGCCGTAGCCGACATCGGTGTCTACTACATCGTCGGTGAGACCGACTCGCAGCAGATTGCCGCGCTGATTCTGCTGTCGCCGCTCAATGTCAGGTGGGTCAAGCTCTGCATAAAAATGTTCTGGTGCCGAATCTGTGGACGTCTTAAACCCGGAGAAGCCGCCAGGGTCGATGCTGAGGGTGAGGTCTGTGCTAGCTGCATGAAACGCGAGGCCCTTGCCGAGGCTGCGCGTGGACACGTGAAGATCGTCACGGTTGAGACCAGGCACAAGTGTGTCGCCGTGGACGTTCCTGTTCCCGTCGCACCGTTCGATCATCCTAAGATGCGCACGGAGCCACCCAAGAAGCCCCGTCCTCGGCCCGAGGATTTGAAGAAGCCCGTCGTTTCTGCTTGATCGGTTTTCGTTCTCTAGCCGTCGTGGCAACACGACGGCTTTTTATTGTGGATTTCTGTATGGACAAACTGTCTATACGGGAGTAGTTTTGGTTGGAAGGTTTCGACAATGTCGCCGAAACTTTGCACAAGTCAGTAAACAGTCGGGAAATACGCACATGTGTCAACATTACCGCAGGTCAACAACTCGCAGGCTACCGTCTGCTTGCAGTCAGAAGGAAGTTAAGCAGGCATCCCCCGAAGTTCAGGTGCTTGTGGCCAAGATCGCCGAGATCGAGTCTCGGGTCAATGATAGCCCTCGGGGTGGGCTCTGGGTGGCAAAACTCGAGAAGCAGCTCATCGCCCTCAAGGCGGAGTGGGCCGAGCTCAAGAGCCCGCAGGCTCAGCCGGCTCGTCCCATGGTCGCGGCGTAAGGTTAGAAGCGTTTGAAAACCCCTCTCAAGGGCGGCGGGCCGAAGGCCCGCCGCCCTTTTCATATTCCCTTAAAAATGGGACAATGACGCCAAGGTATGACAAGCGACGACAAAGTGACATATTTCGCCGAGACTGACTCCCGTAACAAGCGGGTCAAGTTTGGCATCAAGGCAAAGGACCGCACTCGTCACATGTACGTCATCGGAAAGACGGGCATGGGAAAGTCCACCCTGCTCGAGAACATGGCTGTGCAGGACATTCAGGGCGGGGAAGGGGTCGCCTTCATCGACCCGCACGGCAAGACAGCCGACCTTCTCCTCAACTACGTCCCCGAGCACCGCATCAAGGACGTCGTCTATTTCGCGCCATTCGACACCGATTTCCCGATAGCCTTCAATGTCATGGAGGACGTGGGCTACGACAAGCGACACCTCGTCGTCTCGGGCCTCATGTCCACCTTCAAGAAGATCTGGGTTGACGCCTGGTCAGCTCGAATGGAGTACATTCTCTCGAACACCCTGCTCGCGCTCCTCGAGTATCCCGGCGCGACGCTCCTGGGCGTGAACAAGATGCTCTCGGACAAGGAGTACCGCAAGAAGGTCGTGGACAACCTCACCGATCCCGCCGTGAAGTCGTTTTGGGTGGACGAGTTCGGAAAATACACCGAGAAGTTCGCCGCCGAGGCGACCCCCGCCATTCAGAACAAGATTGGTCAGTTCACCAACAACCCCCTCATTCGAAACATCATCGGCCAGCCGAAATCGTCTTTTGACATTCGCAAGATGATGGATGAGCGCAAGATTCTCATCATCAACCTGTCCAAGGGGAGGGTGGGCGACCAGAACGCGAACCTGCTCGGCTCGATGCTCATCACCAAGATCTATCTCGCCGCCATGTCCCGTGCCGACGCATCCGAGAGCCTGATGAAGAATCTTCCCCAGTTCTATCTCTACGTGGACGAGTTCCAGAACTTCGCCAACGAGTCTTTTGCCGACATCCTTTCCGAGGCTCGCAAGTACAAGCTGAACCTGACCATCGCCCATCAGTATATAGAGCAGATGGAAGAGGAGGTGCGTGCGGCCGTTTTCGGAAACGTCGGTACCATGATAGCCTTCCGCGTCGGCTCCTTTGACGCCGAGGTGCTCGAGAAGGAGTTTGCCCCCCGCTTCACCGTCGAGGACATCGTCAACCTCGGCATGTATCAGGTGTACATGCGTCTCATGATAGACGGCATGGGCTCACAGCCGTTCTCGGCGACCAACCTCCCTCCGATCGCCCCTCCAACCGTGTCTTTCGTCAATCAGATCATGGAGAGCTCGCGCGAGCAGTTTGCCCAGCCCCGCGGCGTCGTCGAGGATAATATTCGGGTGCAGATGGCGGCGACCGTCGCCGCTCCAAGGCCGGCTCCGCCATCAGCTCAGGCACCGACTCATGCGCCCGCGCGTCCCGCCGTGTCGCAGAGCATTCCTCGTCCCGTCCTGGCGCCGACCCCGCGACCCGCTCAACAGGTGGTTCGACCGCAGGCTCCACGACCTCAGATATCTGCTGTATCCGCCCCCGTGCCCGCCCCCATGCCCGCATCCACACCTGTGCCAGTACCAGCGGCGCTCCGTCCCTCTCCGGCTGCGATTCCTCGCGTGGAGGTCGCCCGCCCCGAAAGGCCGGCTCCGCCCGTAGACCAGTCCGAGGGATTCAAGAGTCTCAAGGATTTGAAGGTGCCCGAGAAGAAGGGGGTCACGCAGGAAAGTCGCAACGATCTTCGGGCGGCCTTGGCATCGATCGCTCCCGCGGCCGTAGCGTCTAAGCCCGTTGCTCCAAAACCCCAGTCCGCCGCGACACCCGCCCCTCAGCCTGTTGTGGTGCCAGTGCCAACACCCGCATCGCCCCCACCCGCTCCACCAAAGCCCGTGCCCCGTCCACAGCCCGCAGAGGTTCCCGTGGCAAAGGATGGGGAGAGGTTGAGGGAGGTTCCCGAAGACATCCTCAAGAAAATCCTGGAAGTTTAAAAAATTACACACAATCATGACACTTAACACATTCTTGCGCTGGACCGTTATTGCCGCCGTGTTCTCGCTGTGCATCGTTCCCTTCATCGTGTCGTCATCGCTCTTCTTTCCGTTCATCGCGGGAAAGAATCTTCTCTTCAGGGTTGTCGTCGAGATAGGCTTCGCGGCATGGGCGCTGCTCGCGTTCCGTGATGCGTCGGCCCGGCCGCGCCTTTCCGCATTGTTCTGGTCATTCGTCGCCTTTGCGGGCGTCATGGGCCTGGCGACTGTCTTTAGCCAGGATCCGTGGAAGAGCTTCTGGTCAAACTTCGAGCGAATGGAGGGCTATGTGACCATCCTTCATCTCTTCGCGTACTTCATCATCGCCTCTACCATCCTCAATACCGAGAGGATATGGAAGTGGTTCCTCAACACCTCGATTGCTGCAAGCGTCGTTGTCTCGATTTATGCCATGTTCCAATTCTTTGGCGTCATTGCCGTTAATCAGGGTGGGACGAGGCTCGATGCGACGTTGGGCAACGCGACGTATCTCGCGGTCTACGTGCTTTTTCACATTTTCTTCGCGGCAATTTTCCTTGTGAAGGAGCCTGGGGTCTGGAAGAAGGTGGCCTATGGCGCAGTCGTCCTTCTCGAGTTTATCGTCCTCTATAACACAGGTACCCGAGGCGCGGTCATCGGTCTTCTCGTGGGAACGTTCGTGGCGGCGGTTCTCATCGCCTTCTTCGATAAGGCGGAGAGGAGGACGAGAGTAATCGCGGCGTCTGTCGTTGTCGCCGGCCTCGTCTTGGTCGGCGGGTTCCTCGCGGTCAAGAATGCCTCGTTCGTTCAGCAGAGTCCTGTCCTTTCCCGCTTCGCCTCCATATCCTTTTCCGACATCAAGAATCAGGGCAGGTATTTCATATGGCCGATGGCGGTCAAGGGATTCGAACAGAAGCCCATCCTCGGCTGGGGACAGGAGAATTTCAACTATGTGTTTAACGCCAACTATGACCCTCGCATGTACGGTCAGGAGCAGTGGTTTGATCGTGCCCACAACGTCTTTCTCGACTGGCTGATCGCGGGAGGGATTCTCGGACTCCTTTCATACCTCTCTTTGTATGTCGTCGGCCTGTTCTTGCTCTGGAGGAAGGCATCGGATATGTCGTTTATCGAGAAGAGCCTCCTGACCGGCCTTGGTGTCGCCTACTTCGTGCACAGCCTCTTCGTGTTCGACAACATCATGAGCTACATCCTGTTTGCGTCCGTGCTCGCCCTCATCCATTTCAGGTCGACACGGCTCTCTCATCCTCTGGCTTCCAAGGCCGAGGAAATGGACGGGGGAGAGTCTCGGGCCATCGGCGCGGCGATCCTCGTCGCGCTCTGCTTCTCCCTCTATTTCTTCAATTGGAGGGCGTATGCCACAGGCACGGCTCTTCTCGATGGGCTTCGCGCCTCATCGGTCAGTCCCATTCAGGCAGACGCGGCACTCAAGTCGTACGAGGAGGCCTTGTCGTATGACACCGTTGGTGGGCCCGAGGTTATCGAGCGAATCATCGAGGCGGCCCCTCGCATGAATTCGACTGATGTCCCGATAGCCACGCGTCAGAAGTTCTACGAGATTGGCAGCAAGGCCCTCGAGAAGCAGCTTGCGGACGCCCCCGGCGATGCGCGTTATGAGCTCTTTGCGGGAGTCTTCTATAATTCGTATGGCCAAAACGACGTTGCCCTGGGTCACTTCATCAGGGCCCAAGAGCTCTCTCCGAGGAAGCAGAGCATCCTCTATGCCCTCGGAAACTTCTATCTGAACGCCAAGCAGTACGACAAGGCCACTGAGGTCTTCAGGCAGGCATATGATCTCGAGATTTCGAATCGCGATGCCGCGAATTACTATGCGGTCTCCCTTGTCTATGTCGGAAAGGAGGCCGATGCCAAGGCCTTCCTCAAGGAGAAGTTCGGTAGCGATGACATGACGGGCGACCTCTTTCTCAAGGCATATGTCCAGGCGGCCGACTGGGCGAGCGTCATCAAGACGTTGAAGGCCCGCATTGCGGCGAATCCCGCGGGCATGCAGGATCGCCAGAATCTCGCCGCGGCATATGTCCAGGCGGGAGACAAGGCCGAGGCCATCGCCACTATCAGCGAGATGATCAAACTCTCGCCGTCTTTCAAGGCAACCGGCGAAGAGTACATTCGCCAGATACGGGCACTCGGCAAATAGCACCCATGACATTCGAAGAGCATATCCCTCTCGCTCCCCATACCACCTTCCGCATCGGCGGGGAGGCGCGATATTTCTGTGCCGTGACGAGTCGGGAGGAGCTGCTCGAGGCCTTTGCCTTCGCCGACTCTCGAAAGGTGAAGACCCTGGTCTTGGGCGGCGGGTCCAACATCCTCATCGGCGACTCGGGGTTTCCGGGACTCGTCATACAGATGAATCTGCGAGGCATTCGCGAGGAGGTGGCGGGAGACCTCGTCAGGCTCGAGGTTGGGGCAGGGGAATCATGGGACGGCCTCGTGTCGTTTTGCGTCGACAGAGGGTATTGGGGCATGGAAAACCTCTCCCTCATTCCCGGCACGGTAGGCGCGGCACCCGTCCAGAACATCGGGGCGTACGGAACAGAGGCAAAGGACATCGTCGAATCAGTCAGCGTCGTGCGACCGGCGACCGGCGAATCGCGCCTTTTGTCGAATGCGGAGTGCGGATTCGGATACCGCGATAGCGTGTTTAAGAGGGTTGATGGCAAAGGCTTAGTCATCACAGGCGTAACATTCGTGCTTTCAAAGAAGCCTCGCCCAAATCTCTCGTACAAGGATCTCGGGGAGTATTTCGCGGCACACGGCATCGCGACTCCCGCGCTATCTGATGTCCGCGACGTCGTCATATCAATACGAAAGTCAAAGTTTCCCGATCTCTCGCGATTCGGAACCGCGGGATCGTTCTGGAAGAATCCCGTCATATCTCTCGAGGCATTTACCGCCCTTCGGGCAACACATCCTCTCGCACCCTCCTATCCTGCCGGCTTTGGCGCGGTGAAGGTTCCCTTGGCCTGGGTACTCGATGTCGTCTGTGGGCTCAAGGGTCACGTGGAGGGTCCCGTGCACCTTTTCAGCAATCAGCCCCTTGTCCTTACCGTCGAAAAAGGGGCCACGGCAGCCCAGGTCGATGCCTTCGCCCGCTCCATAGAGTCTGTTGTCAGGGCTAAAACAGGCATCATAATCGAGAGGGAAGTCAACAGTCTTTTGTGCTAGAATCAACAACCTATGGCTACATTCCTGTCCAAGATGTTCGGTGATCAGAATTCACGTGACCTCAAGCCTTTTCAGGCACTTGTTCCACAGGTGAATTCGTTCGAGGCTGTCACAACAGTCCTCTCGGACGAGGCCCTTAAGGCAAAGACCGCCGAGTTCAAGGCGCGGATCGCCGGAAAGGATAGGGCAGCGGGCGAGACCTTGGACGCGATTCTTCCCGAGGCCTTTGCCGTCGTGCGCGAGGCATCGAAGCGTACCCTCGGCCAGCGACATTTCGACGTGCAGCTCATCGGTGGTGCCATCCTTCACAGCGGCGGCATATCCGAGATGCGAACGGGAGAGGGAAAGACCCTTGTGGCGACCCTTCCCGCATACCTCAACGCACTCACTGGCAAAGGGGTGCATGTCGTCACCGTGAACGACTATCTCTCGAGGCGTGACGCCGCGTGGATGGGCCAGATATACGACTTCCTTGGCCTCTCGGTCGGCATCATAAGCCACGAGTCGTCGTATCTCTATGATCCCAAGCATTTCTCCGAGCCCGCGAAGGAGGATGTTGCCGACGAGAGGCGCGATGAGACAGGGTCATTCAAGGTCGCTTATGATTTTCTTCGACCCTGCACCCGTCCCGAGGCATACAGGGCCGACATAACCTATGGAACCAATCAGGAGTTTGGCTTCGACTATCTCCGCGACAATCTCGAATATTCGGCTGATCAGCTTCGCCAGCGCGAGTGGAACTTCGCCATCGTTGACGAAGTCGACTCTATTCTCATCGACGAGGCCCGAACACCCCTCATCATCTCTGCCGCCACGGCGGAGTCAGAGGACCTTTACAAAATGTTCGCCCGTATCGCGAACGACTTCAAGAAGGATGAGGATTTCAACGTGGACGAGAAGCGTAAGGCCATCACCCTCACAGACACGGGCATCACCAAGGCCGAAAAGATTTTGAATATCGACAACATATATACCGATCGAGGCGTCAAATACGTCCATCATCTCGAGACGGCCGTTCGCGCAGCCGCGCTCTTTCACAATGACAAGGAGTACGTCGTGAAGAATGGCGAGGTCATCATCGTGGACGAGTTCACGGGACGACTTCAGCCGGGACGTCGCTGGTCAGAGGGTCTTCATCAGGCCATCGAGGCAAAGGAGGGCGCGAACATACAGAAGGAGAGTCGTACCTTCGCGTCCATCACCTATCAGAATTTCTTCCGTCTCTACAAGAAGCTCTCCGGAATGACGGGAACCGCCCTCACCTCGCGCGAGGAGTTCTTCAAGGTCTATGGCCTCAACACCATACTCGTCCCAACGAACAAGCCCGTCGCCCGAATTGACCGCAACGACTACATATTCCAGACCGAGAAGGGAAAGTTCAAGGCAATCGCCCGCAAGATCAAGGAGATCAATCAGAAGGGCCAGCCCGTCCTCATTGGAACCGTCTCGATCGAGAAGAACGAGCTCCTTTCCGCATATCTCCAGAAGGAGGGCGTGAAGCACGAGCTCCTGAACGCCAAGAATCACGAGAGGGAGGGAGAGATCGTGGCGCAGGCCGGCAGGTACGGCGCCGTCACCATCGCCACCAACATGGCGGGACGAGGCGTCGACATCAAGCTCGGCGGAATTCCCGCGACCCCCGAGGAGGCAGAAAGGGTCAAGACCGTCGGAGGCCTCTTCGTTCTCGGCACCGAGCGACACGAGGCGCGACGCATCGATAATCAGCTCCGCGGACGCGCCGGACGACAGGGCGACAACGGCGAGACGCAGTTCTTCGTGTCCCTCGAGGACAATCTTATGCGCGTCTTCGCCACGGACATGATCAAGAAGATGATGGGCCGCTTCGGAATAGCCGAGGACGAGCCTATCGATAACAACATGATCACGAGGTCGCTTGAGACCGCCCAGACCCGCATCGAGGGCTTTAACTTCGACGCCCGCAAGCATGTCCTCGAATACGACGACGTGATGAACATTCACCGCAAGTCCATCTATGACAGGCGCAGGAGGCTCCTGGTCGGCACCGATGCCGAGGTCATCATCGAACTGATGTCCGTCATCGACGAGACTGATGCCGCCATCATGCAGGTCATTGCCGACAAGAAGGCCCTGTTGGGCGAGACCGGCTTCGCCAATGCCGTGCGACACCTCTTCCTTCAAACCATCGACATATTCTGGGTTGACCATCTCGAGGCCATGGACTATATGCGCTCGAGCGTGAACCTCCGCGCATACGGCCAGCGCGATCCTCTCGTCGAGTACAAGAGGGAGGGACTCGGGCTATTCAAGTCCATGCAGGCGTCGGTCATCGCCCAGGTTGTCACCATGCTCCCGAACATCGGCGGACAGGTCGCCGAAATGAAGCCTTTGAACACCATCGAGATCGATGCCAAGGGCATACTTGGCTCGGATACTCCCGCCGTCTCCGCGGGCGAGAAGATCGGGAGGAATGAGAAAATAACTATGGTTAAGGATGGAGCGGAGATGGAGGTGAAGGCGAAGAAGCTGGAGCAGTATGTGAAGGATGGGTGGATGGTAAAGAAAATATAAAATAGGGACTTGTCACCAGGCGGGATTTCGATATAATGACCATATTCCTATGAAAGAGACCCTTGCGATGTTTCGTCTTCGCCGGGGGCTTTTTCTTTTTGGGCAAGATGAAGGGCGAGTTTATTTTTCTGAGAGTCGAGATAGGTGATAGGTAAATTTAGTTTACGTAAGAGGAACGAGCAGGAGTTTCTTGGCGAAAGTATCGAGGTGGGCACATTCTTCTCCCTGAGAAATTTCAAAAGTGCCGCAAAGTCGCCATCACTTGATATCAAGATAAATGCTCCGTATCCTGACTCAAAATATTCAGTCATGGCTGACACGATAAGCTCTGCATCGCAATTTCCCTTGACCATCCCCGATTTGTCGCGAAGGGTCTCTTTGAAGGTAAGTTTAAATCCTATTTCCGCAAGGTATTTATAGGAATTCGCGCGTTCCGGGAGCATTCCTATGAATATCCTAGCCTCTTCTATTTTGTATTTATCTTTCAGCCAGACAAAAAATCTCTGGTAGTCGAGACACCAGCCGAGATCTTTTGTTCCATTATGGAGATTTGCCCCATCGATGTATGCGACACGCTTCATGTCTAGAAGCGTAGCATTTCGTCGATAAAGGAAGCCTAAAGATTTTAGCGAGAGAGAACCTTTCCCGTCATCGCCTCTGGCTGTTGCACTCCAAGGAGTGCGAGCATTGTCGGTGCGATGTCAGAGAGTCCGCCCGAGACGCCGTTCGCGCCTGGGGTTATGAATGACACCGCCTGATTCGTGAGTATGGCGGGGACGGGATTTATGGTATGGGCGGTGTGTCGCTCGCCTGTCTTTGGGTCGATGTTGAGCTCGGCATTGCCGTGGTCGGCGGTGACGAAGGCGACTCCTCCTGCCGCTTCGATCGCGTCGATGACGCGCTTTAGCTGCGTATCCGTGGTCTCGATGGCCTTGATTATGGCGGGGA
>JBAZUA010000004.1:0-135091 GCA_041661645.1 Minisyncoccota bacterium
TCCGATCTGAGAAGGCATGGAGGCCCCTCGAAAGGTCGACCTCGATCGATACGAGATGTGCCTTGAGCAGATGATTTTGTGCGCCATATATACATGCAAATGCCATGGAATTAACCATAGCATGTGAGGCGAGGGCGAGCCCTCAAGGAATTATAAAAAGAGACTAGTCGAGATGCTCGTTCTTGTGAGTCATGCACGTCCGTGCCGCCGGATTTGCCTCGAGACGCTCATTCTCTATTGGGTGACCGGAGATCTCGCAGATTCCATATGTCCCCTTGCTTATCTTGTCGAGTGCCAGTTTTACATCGTTATACTGAGTCTCGAGCTGTTTGAGTACGGCCGTGTTCGATTCATAACTCTCTATGTTGTCGGCGATATCGGCAGAATCCGAGGCGTTTACGTCAACCTCTCCCGAAGAGGCTTCCCAGTCCTTTGGGTTGTCGGGGTTCATGTGACCGACGCTCTTGAGGTCGGTCTCAAGAGAGGAGAGTTCCTTTTCGAGGAGCTTCTTGAAATGTTCCGTGTTGGGCTGTGTGTTTTTTGACATAATTTTTGAATCTATAGGCCCATCATATTATTGAACAACCCGAACCGCAAGCAGCTTGTCGAGCAAGGCCTTAAGCGCCCCTGTCTGAGTCGTGATGACGATTGTGTCTTTGTCGGCGAACGCGTAGGTCAGAATCACCTCCCCTGCCGAGTTTTTGAGCACTCGGGTGTCGATGTTTGAGACAACAGCGTCCTCGAAGGAGGCTGTGTTCGTCAGCGTGGGCGCCTCATTTGGGTGGGATATCCGAATAAGTGATATGAGGTCAGCCCTCATATCTCTTTCCCACTGAAGCATTCCAGCAAAGGCGTTCTGGAAGTAGGTGTCCTTCAGGATGATGAACGGAGCCTTTTCGTCTTTTGTGTAAGAGCCTATCATATAGCGCTCATCGAGCGATCGCCCGAGCATGTCCGGCACGTGGGTGCCCTGAAGAAGGATTCCTACCCCCAAGGTCGTTGTCGTTCCGTTTGGTACGGGGATTACCGCATAAACGCCATCTGACTGAAGGTCTATGCCGGAAAGTGCTTGGCCAATGGCCCCCAGGATGTCTTTTTGCGGATCTACCGTGAGCATGCCCGCCTTTACATAGGGAAGGATGGTCTGTGCGCGTAGTTCCTGGGGCAAGCTACCCTCAGAATTTTTCGCTTCGAGGAAGAACTGGTAATAGACAAAGCCTGCCGTCGCCAGGATAATCGCGATTCCGAGAATGAGGATGGTTCCAGCGTGTGACTTCTTCTCGCCCTCCCGGTCTATAGGCGTCGACTCTGCCTGTGCTAGTTTTCGCTTCTGTTCGGCCAAGGCTATTTGGCTCGTGGATATGTTCTGGTATCTGACAGCCTCCTCGGCATCACTTTTGAACGTACGGATCGGCTTTATGGAGGGGTCATTCTGAACGCCGGGGACGGCTGTGGTTGAGGGTGGTTTTTGTGTGATCGGTCCGTATGCGTTGCCGATAGTGCGGTTTATTTCCTCCTGTGCCGCGTTTTCCTCCGGGGCTTCCTGTCCGACGATCTCGATGCCCGCATCATGAAGGCCGCTGACGGTTGACGTCATGTCGGCCTCGCCAACCTTGTTCGCCTGACCTGGTTCGTTAGATGCGTTCGGTTCCATGTTCCTCTATTCTATCTCATTTTCCTGATAATTTTGGTTATTTTATTTTGCTGAGGGGGCTGTGGTCTTTCTCGTCTTTCGTTCTGTGGCTTTGGCGGCAGCATCGATCCGGGCACCGTCGGTGCCGATGATACGGGCGCCGTGAACGGTCGCGGTGTCGGCGCCGTTCGCGGAGAGCCTGTTCGTACGATGGGTCCCCTGCCCGTTCCGTGTCCCATGACATAGCGTGCCGGATCGTCATCGAGGTCAATGAAGTCGTCGGTCACTTCTTTGAGTTTGCCCGAAGCAGACTTGCCGAAGGTGATTACTTCCACCTGGCATCCGTTCATCTTGAGATATTCCACGAGGGGGACGAAGTCGCCGTCGCCCGAGGCGAGCACGACCACGTCGAGCTTGGACGCGAGCTTTACCGCGTCGATCGCGAGACCCACGTCCCAGTCGGCCTTCTTTGAGCCGCTTGAGAATATCTGAAGGTCCTTGGTCTTGGTCTCGATGCCGACCTTGTTGAGGGCCTCGAAGAAGCTTGATTCCTCGCCCGATTCCGTCGTGATGACGTAGGCGATGGCGCGGACGAGCTGTCGCTCCCCCACCGCCGTTGCGAGAACCTCGCCGAAATTGACTCGGCCGTGATGAAGGTTCTTCGCGCTGTGATACAGGTTCTGCGCGTCAATGAAGACGCCGACACGCTGATTCTTGTGTTTGATTACACTCATAGAAAATAGATTAATACTGACTGATTATAAAAAATATGGCCGCAGCGGGCTGTCGCCCTCTCTGCCCATTATACTCTCCTGCCGACAATTTGGCTTCAAAAGCGAAACCGCCCAAGCGGGCGGAGTTTCGTTAGCTCTTTACCTTGAGATCAAGCTTCTTTGCTATCTCGCCGTATCGCTTCGGGTGTTTGGTCTGAAGGTACTTGAGATGCGTCTGCCTGTCAGCAACCATTGCGAGGAGGCCTCGCCTTGAGTGCCTGTCCTTCTGGTGCTTCTTGAGGTGCTTTGCGAGCTCCTCGATCTTTGAGGTGAGAAGTGCGACCTGAACCTCTGGAGAACCAGTGTCCTTGTCGTGAACTGCCGCCGTCTTGATAACTTTTGTTTTCTTTGTCGTTGAAAGCATGGTCCGGTAAGGATAGCACACATCTTTTAAAAATGCAAGCCTGTAGCCTGGAATCGGCAAAAGGGGGTATAATATTGTGCGACACTACCCTTGTGGCACGTCATATGGCATCCCTCAAAACCCTCAAACAGCAGTTTCTCGAATATATAGAGATAGAAAAGGGCCGAAGCCTCAAGACGGTCGAGAACTACGACCGCTATATCTCTCGTTTCTTCGGATTTCTCAAGAAAGACAGCCCTTCTGATATAACCGATGCTTCCCTGCGTGATTTTCGCCTTTGGCTCAATAGACAGGCCACGGGAAACAATCGCGCGACTGGCGAGACTCTCAAGAAGAAGACCCAGAACTACTATCTAATCGCCATTCGAGCGTTCCTAAAATATCTGGCACGTCAGGGCGTGCCTTCCCTTGCCCCCGATCGCATCGAGCTCGCCAAGATCGGCGAACGTCACATCGAGTTCATGTCGGACCAGGAACTGCACCGTCTGCTCGAGGCGCCCGAAGGCGACGATCTCAAATCGCTGAGGGACAGAGCCATTCTAGAGATGCTCTTCTCCACCGGACTGCGTGTGTCCGAGCTATGTTCCCTGACCCGCGAGATAGACCTTTCTGCCGACGACTTGTCCATCAGGGGCAAGGGAGACAAGGTTCGCGTGGTGTTTCTGTCAGACGAGGCAAAAAAAGTCGTGAAAAAGTACATAGACAAGCGCGATGATATGGACAATGCCCTGTTCGTGAAGGTTTCCCTGGAAAAGCGTCATGGTGGCGATTCCCTTCCCCTTTCCACCCGCTCGATCGAGCGCATCGTGAAACACTATGCGACCAAGGGCGGAATCATGTCCAAGAAGGTCACTCCCCATGTCATTCGTCACTCTTTTGCCACGGATCTACTCTCGAACGGGGCCGACCTTCGCTCCGTTCAGGCTCTGTTAGGCCACGCAAACATAGGCACCACACAGATCTACACCCACGTCACTGACAAGCATTTGCGAAACATTCACAAGCAGTTTCACAACAAGAAGCCATAGGAGTATTATGGGATTATGAAAATACTTTCCTGGAACGTGAATGGTTTGCGTGCCGCGATAAAGAAGGGTTCGTTTGACTGGCTCGTCTCTCACGACTTCGACATCTTCTGCCTTCAGGAGACCAAGGTTCATCCCGAACAGCTCGAGTCGAACATTGTCCATCCCGTCGGTTATTTCTCATATTTCGACCATTCCAAGCTGCGCAAGGGATACAGCGGCGTAGCCATATATACGCGGATCAAGCCGATTCATGTCGAATATGGTTTTGGCATACCGGAGCTTGACCAAGAGGGTCGCCAAATAGCCTTGTTTTTCAACGGTTTTTTTGAGACTTCATCAAAAGTGGTGCTTATCAACACCTATTTCCCCAATGGCGGCGGAGGCCCTGAGCGACTCGCCTTTAAGATGAGATACTATGAGGCGTTTCTTAAATATGTGGATGGTCTACGCGAGAAAGGTTACTCTGTCATATTCACCGGCGACGTGAACACCGCGCACAAGGCGATCGACCTTGCTCGGCCAAAGGAGAACGAGAAGAACACGGGCTTCCTCCCCGAGGAGCGTGCCTGGATCGACACCGTCATCGAGCACGGGTACATAGACACCTTCCGGCACTTCAATCCCGACAAGAAGGACGCGTACTCGTGGTGGGACATGAAGACCTTCGCACGCGAGCGCAATGTCGGCTGGAGAATAGATTATTTTTTCGCGAGCGACGACCTCAAAGATAAGGTTAAGAAGGCAGATATTCTCTTTCAGATCATGGGGTCGGATCATTGCCCCGTGCTTTTGGAGCTTTCTAAATAAGGCTTTTTTGGAAGTGTCTTTTATAAAGGACACTTATCCACATGTATGTCCTTTACATGTCTTTGATGACTGCTACAATGTCTATGTGAGCAGCAGGGATTATCTCTGAAGATGCTCGCAAGTTCTTTACACATGTCGGTAAAAATCGTTTAAGGTTTGGTCAAAGGGTTTACGGTGAATTTGTAGGTGCTTAGCAATGTGCGCTTGTCTCGGACGAACGCAGATTGCTAGGCACAACGAGTTCGCTCAACCTAGCGGGCTTCACTGCCCAAAAGTATTGAATGAACCATTAGGCGAGTTCGGAGATGTCTCCCAATTTAACAAGCGACATTCACATGAACGCTTCCATTGTTGGATTCTGCTCTCCGCACTCACCCCAAAGGTTCATTTAAAAGCCGCTCACAATCTACTGCTGAGCGGTTTTTTGTTGGTTAAAGGTTGCACGTGAAACACAAAAAATGGCCTAATAAGGCCATTTTTTAGATTCTATCTATCATTCGTCATGAAACCTACTGTACCCCGTGCTTTCCCCGTATTTTTGAGACCTCCTCTTCCTCTGCCTGAGCCTTCCTCTCCTTTCCCTCCTCGCCGAGCGCCTTTAGCTCTTTTTCACCAAGTTTTGAAAGTTCGACAGCCTTGCTCTCGAGATATTCTGCGGTGTTGAGCTTTGGGTCTTCTAGAACTTCCTCGAGCAGCGCGTGGAGTATGAACCCCACTTTCGGATTTGGCGGCATATTGGCAACCTCCATCATCCTTGATCCGTTGATTTTGAGCATTCCGACGGAGACGGGGTCTCGCAAGGCCTCCTCAACCATTGCCTTATACTTGCGAAGCCTATAGGGATTCTCTTTAGGACGTCCGGTGCCTATTCGGTCGCAGACACGGACATTCATAAGGTCCCATATGTGATCCTTGCCGACGTTTGCCACCATTCGACGAACAGCGGACAATGTTATTTGCTCGGTATCCGAGAAAAACATGTGCCAACGAACCAGTTTTACGACATCGTGTATGGTTTTTGTTGGAAAATTGAGGTTTTTGAGGATTTTTTCCGTCATTCTGGCACCAACTACCTCGTGGCCGTAAAACGTATATTGATTTGTTTCACGTGAAAACCTGCGGGTTTTAGGCTTGCCGATATCGTGAAACAGAGCCGTTAGGCGGATTTCAAGGCTATATTTCTTGTCCGCCGAGTGTTGGACGGTGCGCAAAAGGTGTTCCCAGACGTCATAAGCGTGAGCCTGGTTCTGTGTAACACCCAAACCCTCCTCCAATTCCGGGGCTATGAAGGGCAATATCCCAAGTTCATGGCTCAGAATAAGGGCATTCATAGGGGTATCCGACATGATTATGCGCACGAACTCGTCCCTGATTCGTTCTTTTGCTATGTGGGATAGGAGCGGAGCGTGTGTTTTAAGGGCTTCAAGGGTCTCCTTCTCGATTGTGAAACTCAATTCAGCCGAAAGTCTCACCGCTCGCATGATGCGAAGTGCGTCTTCAGACAGCCGCTCGTCGGCACCTCCCACTGTCCTTATAATGCCATTTGAGAGGTCTTTGAGACCCCCGAAGAGGTCTACAACGTTTCCCGTGAAACAACTTCCCTGTGGCTCGATATCAAGCGCAATGGCATTGATGGTGAAATCACGTCGCTTGAGGTCGTCCTCTATGTTCTTGCTGAACGCAACGGCGTCAGGTCGCCTTTTGTCGGTATAGGTCGATTCCGTTCGGAATGGAGTCACCTCGACGACCTTCAGACGCTCGTTTGGGGTATTCTCGTTCACTATGCCCACCGTGCCGTACTTGTTTTCGTAAAACGTATGCTCGAAGAGCTTTATGATCTCCTTGGGTGTCGCGTCGGTGGTGACGTCCCAGTCCTTTGGTTCCTTGTTCAATAGTATGTCTCGAACGCATCCGCCAACCAAAAAAGCCTTAAAATCAGCCTTTTTAAGGGTTTCTGTTACATGTGAAACTTCCGGCGGTATGGAAAGTGAGAGTATTTTGGTCTCCATATATCGATTATATTACTCTATTTTTTTGATTTTTGCGTGAAATGACGTATATTGTATGGATTGCTCTCGTGGTGAAATGGATATCACAACGGTCTTCGGAACCGTCGTTGGGGGTTCGAATCCCTCCGAGAGCACAAACGTCCGCCTAAATGTTTTGAGTTTTTATAGCCTTTGGTGTATATTGTTCTCTGTCGCGGGTATCGTTTAGTGGTAGGACACGTCCTTGCCAAGGATGAGATGAGAGTTCGATTCTCTCTACCCGCACAGATTAGTTTCAATTTTCTGGATCGGTAAAGAAAAACATAAAGGTCGCCTCGGGCGACCTTTATGTTTATAAATTATTTTAGGAGGGTAGGTCAAGTCGTCCTTGAGGGGAACTCTTATGGAATATGGCTTTTGTTGATAACTGTGGATAACTCTGGGGATACTGTTTAAAAGACAGGGTTTGACTAGTGTCAAAAAGACTGTCTTTTGTCCTTGTAAGCCCTTAACAGAGCCATATATAGACAAACTGCTCTTTTGGTTGAGAAATCCACATAAAACGTTTCATATGTAACGTCCTGGTGCGAGGTTGGCGATGTTTCATGTGAAAAGAGTGGTCTGATGACATATTTTAAGCCACCTTCATTATATTTTAGGCCTTTCTTTATACCTCGTTTGCAATACTTGAGGCATGAAAAAATTCACATCAGTACAACAAAAAACAGGGGAGTTGGGCGAGGCGATTGCCTGTAGGTTTCTTAAAAGGAGGAGTTTCGAGATAATCGAGCGCAATTACACCCAGAAATGGGGAGAAATAGACATCGTGGCCAGACGAGACGGAATCACTCGCTTTATAGAGGTTAAAAGCGTTTCATGTGAAAATTTTGAGCCCATGTCGCCCAATGCAGATAGATATCGACCAGAGGATCAGGCCCATGTCCGAAAGCTGAAGCGGATCTCAAGGACAATACAAACCTATCTGGCTAATGACGAGGTGGGGGAGTGGAAATTCGATCTGATATGCGTCTATATCAATCACGCGAGAAAGGTCGCGCGAGTCAAAATGCTTGTCGATTTAGTTTTGTAGACCGTCTTCCGTCCGTCTATTTTTGTCGGGGCGCCGGGATTCGAACCCGGAGTCACTTCATCCCAAGTGAAGCATGTTAGCCGTTACACCACGCCCCGATACCGTTTTTGGTCTCGTCATGGTATCACAAGGGGATTGTTTTTGCTATATTTCAGTGATGTCAAAGAAGTTCACGCGCACCATAGAGGACTTTGCCTGCGAGCATTGCGGCAGGGCGATCGTCGGAAACGGATATACGAATCATTGCCCGGCATGTTTGTGGTCAAAACACGTGGACGTGAACCCGGGCGACAGGGAAGAGAAGTGTGGGGGAATGATGGAACCTGTGGCTGGATACAAGGAGGGTCAGAGGTTCATGATGAGCCATCGATGTGTCCGCTGCGGATTTGAGAGAAGGGCAACCCTGCTTCCAGAGGATGATTTCGACGCGTTCATTGCGATCTCTGGGGAGGGGCTGTAGCCGTTCGGCGGGCTATTTTAATTGCCTTAGTCGGCGATTTTTGCTACTATCGTCTCACTGCGAGAGCAGATGCGGGCGTGGTTTAATGGTAGAACGATTGCCTTCCAAGCAGTACGTCCGGGTTCGATTCCCGGCGCCCGCACCAGATTGTGAATGTATAAAAAAGCGACACCTTGTGGTGCCGCTTTGCGGTTGATGGACCTTGTGTTGGTTTTTACTTACAGAATCAGCTTCTCGATCTCGATCCAGGATTTTACGTGGATGACTCCAGAGAGCTTGTCTTCGTAGGCTTTCACATCTTCCTCGATTGACCGAAAGAGGAATCGGTGGGGGATGTCTTGCATGTGGCTCATTACTTCGGGACGGTCGTCGATGAAGTGCGTGATGCCGAGTGTTCTGCAAATTGGCGCCTTTTCGCGCCTTTCGGCGCAGAAGTGCACCGATTCGCGTTGAACGCCCGTCTCTTCGTAGAACCCAGATTCATCAAGCCATTCAAGGGCTCGCTTTTTCTGACCCTCATCTACTTTTGAGACGATATGGACCCTTCCCTCAAAACGCTCTCTTGCGAGGCGTCGTATTACCCTAATTGCATCGGGAAATGCGACTTTTTGGCTTTCACCGTCGATAGTGACGATGGTTTTGCCAAGGTCGATCCCGAGAACTTCTTGTGTGTGCATGGTATTCATTTTTTATGGTGTTTCTCCGTAAACATCGTATATCGTCTGCGCCGGAATGCCGTTATTTATAGTAATTTTCGTACAGAAATTTGTCGATATCTTTTTAAATAAACACGGGTATTGTTTTACGGGATATTAAGTTGTACTATAAAAGTACATGAAACACATATCTGCTCTTGAAAGGCTCGGTCTTGATGCGAAAGAGGCTACAATCTATACGATGCTCGCCAAAGGTGGCCATCTGTCGGCATCTGATATCGTGCGAAAGAGTCAGTTGCATAGGCCTGCCGTATATTCCGCGTTACAGGGCCTTGTCACGAAGGGTTTGGCATCAATTGTCCCCAAGGGAAAGCAAAAGAGATATGCGGCAGAGTCGCCCCGAAAGATTCGCGAGCTCTTTGATTCTTCCCGTGCCGAAATTGAAGGGGAGATAGACGAGCTTGAGCGTGAATATGTCGGGGCGGGGAAGCGCCCGATTGTTACCTATGCAGAAGGTTCTGAGGCCATTACTCGGGCATATCTCGATTTGGTGAACACTCTCGGCCGGGGTGAGGTGTATTATCGATACTCTTCATCCAAGAGCCTGGATAGCAAAAGGTATTTACCGAAGTCCTATCGCGAAATCCGTGATACGAAGGGTCTTGAGAGATTTGTGATTACTAATGAGCCAAATAAGAATAGGATGGTAAATCGTTTAGGGCGCCTCATAAAGACGGTTCCTTCTGATTATGATCTCTTCAATTATGATATCTCCGTGCTCATATATGGAACTAAGGTGGTAACCGTCGATTACAATACGAAGACGGTTATAACCGTAGACAATCCGATCATTGCTGAGTTCCAGAAGAAGGTGTTCAGGCTTCTCTTCAAGAAGTTGTAAAAGCAAAAACCGCCCAGTGGGCGGTTTTTGCGTAGTAGGGGAGAGTAAATTATTTTACTGCGTCCTTGAGGGCCTTTGCTGCGCGGAACTTTGGCACCTTCATTGCTGGGACCGAGATAGACTCGCCGGTTCGAGGATTTCGAGCCTGGCGTGCCTTTCGGGTCTTTACCGAGAAGATTCCGAGACCTGCGATTGAAACCTCGTCGCCCTTCTTGAGGCCACCGACGATGCTGTCGAATACCTTGTCGACGACCTGCTCTGCCTGAACCTTGGTGGTGTTAAGAACACCGTGTACTGCTTCTACGATTGCTGCTTTGTTCATATTATGAAAGCTAATTCTGATAACAGACTTTTTGTATGCGTTTCGACTCGCATATAAACATCCCGGTAAAAATCGAGAGGTCTTGGTCTCAGATAAGTATATAGTAAGCCATTTTTTAGGCAACTGCCGTTAAATGGCTCTGTTGTGCACTTTGTTGATCGGAAGAGTGTTAAATTAAAATATGGCCATATTGAGCCATTTTAATGACTTTTCTCTTTATCCAAACAATTCGGAATGCGTGCCTATGTCGGCGAGGATTAAAATTCCGTCACTCGTTATTCTGTATATGAGGACGAGGTCGAATCCGATATGGCAGTCTCGAAATCCGGCGAGGGTTCCTGTGAGGGCGTGGTCTTTATAATGGCGGGGAAGTGCCTTTCCCTCTGCGAGGGTATCGATGACGCGCTCGAGCTCACCCGGATTAAAGGAACCGGAACGCGCGAGTTTCCCGTACGACTTTCGATAGGTCTTTAGAGGGTGTGTGGAAAGCATTAGTCATCTTCTTTCATTAGGGCTGCGTGCATTTCCTTTGCCGAACGATAGGTTTTGGCATTTTTTTGTACATTTGCTGCCTCGCGGGCAATCGAAGCCTCGTATTCCGGGGTAAAACCATTAGCAGTCCTTATTCTGAAGGGGATAGATCCCGATCGAATAGCCTCGCGAAGGAAGATTTTGATGCCCGAGGATATGTCCAGACCCATGTCCCTGAAGGTCTTTTCGGCCTCCTTCTTGGTTTTGCTGTCTATTCGTATGTTTATTATGGCGTTTGCCGTATTCATAAGATAAGTATATGCAATGTATATACAATGTCAACTAAAACACACAAACAAAAAGGCACCATATGATTGGCGCCTTTTTGTTTGATTCCAACCGTCTCTTTCGTTATCTCGCAAATTCCACGATTCTCGATTCCCGTATCAGCGTGACTTTTATTTCTCCGGGGTACTTCAGATCCTTTTCTATTTTCTCGGCGATTGCCCGTCCCATATTTTTTGCATCGATGTCATTTATCTCCTCCGGCTTCACGAATATTCGGATCTCGCGTCCGGCCTGAAGGGCATATGCCTTTTCGACGCCCGGAAATCCCGTGGCGATGCCCTCGAGGTCCTGCAATCGCTTGAGATAGTTTTCGACGCTGTCCTTGCGGGCCCCTGGTCGTGCGCCTGAAACCGCATCTGCAACCTGGACTATGATTGATTCGACGGTCTCGTACGGATATTCCTCGTGATGGGCCTGCATGGCCTTGATTATGGCCTCGTCGGCGCCGAATTTCTGGAGTATGCGCCTGCCAATCTCGACGTGAGTGCCCTGAACCTCGTGGTCGAGAGCCTTGCCTATGTCATGGACGAGGGCTCCAGCCTTGGCAACCTGTACGTTTGCGCCCAATTCCTCGGCTATCATGCCTGCGATATGGGTCATTTCGACTGAGTGTTGGAGGACGTTCTGGCCGTATGAGGTTCGGAAGTAGAGTCGGCCGAGTATTGCGATGATGCGTGGGTCGAGATTGAGGACACCGCATTCGAATGCCGCCTGCTCGCCCTTTTCCTTCATGATCTTGCCTATTTTCGCCTGTGCCTCCTCATAAACTTTCTCTATTTTTGCCGGCTGTATGCGACCGTCGGCGATGAGCGCCTCGAGGGTCATACGGGCCACCTGTCGGCGGACTGGGTCGAATGACGAGAGGATGATGGTGCCTGGGGTGTCGTCGACGATGACCTCGACGCCCGTCACTCGCTCAAAGCTCTTGATGTTTCGTCCCTCCTTGCCGATGATCTTTCCCTTGATCTCGTCCGACTGAAGGTGAATGGTGGTGGAGAAGACCTCTGCCGCCACCGAGTTTCCGAGCCTCTGGATCGCCGTCATGATGATGTCCTTTGCGCGGGACTCGAGCGCTTCTTGATTGTTGAGCTCGAGCTTCTGCATCCGGATGACGAGGTCCTCCTGATACTTCGCCTCGGCTGACTTTATGATTTGCTCCTTTGCCTCGCTCTCGGTCAGTCGTGCGGTCTTCTGAAGGAGCGATTCGCGGTCGACGAGAAGCTTGTCCGCGCGTTCCTTTATGTCCCTGATCTCCTGCGCCTTTGCCTTGAGGCTTTCGACTTCTGAATCGAGGTCCGCCTGTCGCTTCTCGACGGCGTCCTCCTTCTTCTCCATGCGTTCCTCTGCCGCCTTCAGCTTGTCCTCCTTTTCCTTTGCCTCTCGCCTGATCTCCTTCATCGTCTCTGCCGCCGTCTGTTCCGCCTCGAGCAATACCTTCTTGGCAGACTCCTGCGCCTTGAGCTCCATCTGCTTGATCTCGATTTCCATTGAACCTCGCTTGCCGAGGGATATGATCAGTCGAAGATAGTAGCCCAGGCCGATTCCCGCGACGCCTGCGATGGTCGCGAGAAGGATGACTATTTTTAATGACATGTTTTTTGACGGCCGTCCTGCTTTCTGGTTCGCGCGAGAAAAGTATTGAGCTGGGGAATCGAGAGGGAAGTGACCGAGTTGTTTTTCAGGAGAGACCGTGGGAAGCAGACCGACCGGGATTTAAAAGTGATAACGATTTCATACTACGATGTAAAGCGGGAAATGGCAAGAAAAGACCGCCTTGGTCAAAAAGGCGGCTTTTTCGGTTTCCTCGGCTCGTGCTAAGGAAGTCTTACTTCATGCTTGGGGCAACCTTGTCGACGATGCCGTACTTCTTTGCCTCCTCGGCATCCATGAAGAAGTTTCGATCTCCGTCCTTCTCGATCTGCGAGACTGTCTTCCCCGTATTGTCGGCGAGCATCTTGTTGAGCTTCTCGCGGGTCTTCAGGATATGTTTCGCGCTGATGGCAATATCAGATGCCTGACCCTCGGCGCCCCCGAGTGGTTGATGAATCATGACCTCTGCGTTCGGCAGGATGTATCGCTTGCCCTTTTTTCCGGCCGAGAGGATGACCGCGCCCATCGACGCCGCCATGCCGATGCAGACGGTCGAGACGTCGTTCTTGATGTGGTTCATCGTGTCGATGATCGCCATTCCCGCGGTGACCGATCCTCCAGGCGAGTTCACATAAAGCGAGATGTCTTTCTTTGGATCCTCAGACTGAAGGAAGAGGAGTTGGGCCACGACGGTGTTCGCGAGATGGTCTTCGATTTCTCCCGATATGAATATGATGTTCTCCTTGAGCAGTCGCGAATAGATGTCGTACGCGCGCTCGCCGAGGTTTGTCTTCTCTATGACGGTGGGGATGAGTATGGACATGATTTTTTTCTTTAGGGATACTTCGAAACAATATAAGAAAAGGCGGGGAAGTGCAAATTGTGGCCAACCGTGTAAACTGTTTCTCATGAGGTTACACAGATTTTTCATCGAATCAAATATAGATAAAGAAAAGATAAACACTTCCTCAAGCGAGGGCCTGCTTCATCAGATGAAGTCCGTTTTCCGGTTTCATGACGGGATTCAGTTCATCCTGTTCAATGGCCAGGCCGTGGACTATGTGTGCGAAGTGGTTTCACTCACCCGCAAGGAGCTTGTGTTCCGGGTACTCGAAACACGCGAGGTGAAACGTTATTCAGCGTGTAACCTGTCGCTTGCCTTCTCCCTCATAAAGAAGGACAACGTGGAATGGGTCATTCAGAAGGGCACCGAGCTGGGTGTGTCCGAGTTCATCCCGCTCGTCTCAGAGAGGAGCGAGAAGAAGGGCTTCAACATGGATCGCGCCAAGAGGATCGTCATCGAGGCCTGCGAACAGTCGGGCCGGGCAGAGATTCCCAAGATTCGGGAAACCACAACTTTGGCAGATTTTCTGGCGGGCGATGAGGGAAAGGTCGTCGTCCTTCACACCGAGGGCGAGGCGTTCAACGCGAGGCTTCTTGATGCCGAGCGGGGTGACAAGGTCGTCGCCTGCATCGGGCCTGAGGGCGGTTGGTCAGAGAAAGAGATCGCGTTGTTCGGGGAGAAGGGTGCATCATTCGTCACTTTGCCGACGCCTGTGCTTCGTGCCGAAACTGCGGCGATCGCCACTGCGGCGCTCTTCCTCGTTAGATAAAATTATTCTAAGAAAAAGATAAACAGAAAATAAAGTCGCCCGCGGCATGTGGGCGACTTTATTTTAATTTCATATCTTGTTTACGTCCTCCTCACTTTTCCTTCAGCTAGTTTTTATTTCTGCCCTTCGAGGAATTCAAATACCGCCTGGTTGAGGAACATGTTCGAGAAGTAGCTCTTGGCTCGAGCCATATCGAGGTCCTTGTAATGCTCTTGGGCATGCTTTACCTCCTTCTCCACCTTCTCTGCGTCGGCGACGAGCTTCTCCGCCTCGGCAATATGCGCGATGGCAAGCTCGAGCTTGACCCTCTTCTCGGCATCAGGCCTCCACTCGGTCTTGAGCTCGGACTCTGTTTTCTTGAGGTGCTTGAGATAGTCGGCAAAGTTGAGCCCCATGCGCTCGATGTCTCCCTTCATCTGCGCGGTCATCTGTTCGAGTTCGGAGTCGATGAGTATGTGTGGGATGACAGTGGTCATCTCTGCGGTGAGTGCGTCGACGAGGGCGAGGCGCTTCTTCTCCTTTGCCCGATATTCTTTTGCCTTCACGAGCGCCTCTTTCGTGACCTCGGGTTCCTTCTCTTGTTCCTTGGCGAGCTCCTCATCGGTCACCTCCTCTGCCTCGACTTTCTTTTCGCTTTCGGCCTTTGCGATTTTCTTGTAGTCGAGCTTCTCGATGACGGGGAGGATTGCCGTCGTGATCGTGAACTCGAGGTCGTTGCCCTCGGATATCTTTGAGATAGATACCTTCGGCGAGCCGATGGCGTCGATCTTCTCGGCCTCGAGTATGTGTCCGTATGCGTGTCCGATTGCCCGCTCCGCCGCCTCGGCGAGAAGGGTTGCGTCCCCGATTTTCGAGCGGACCATTTTCTCGGGAGCCGAGCCCTTTCGGAATCCGTCGATCGCGATGTCCTCCTTTATGTCGAGAAGGGTCTCGTGTATGGCGGCGTCGAACTCGTCTGCGCTGACCGAGCTCTTTATCTCGATCTCTGACGTCTCGGGAAGCTTTTTTATTGCTGATTTATATGTGTGATGTTTCATATGTTTTATGTGTTTGCCAGTCTAGCTTCAAAGGTTCCTTTTGTCCACAAAAAAGCCGCACCCGAGTCGATCGGGCGCGGCTTTCCCCTTTTCGCTATTGGGCGTTAAGTTCCGCGTCGAACGAGGAGAGATCCGTCGTGGCGATATCAGTTGATCCCAGGTCTGCCTTGAGGGATGCGACGTCATCTGAATTTGAAAGGGCCGGGAGGGTCTGTTCGCTGATGTCGGTTGTCGGTGCCGATGCGCTCTTGGTTGAGAAGTAGTAGGCGGTGCCGACAATAATCGCTATCACGACAATCGCGCCGATGATCTTGCCCTTTTTAGAATTGGTGGCTACTGGTGCTTGGTTCTGGATTGGGTCCATGTTGTTTTTTGTTAGTGGTTTGAGGTACCTTTATCCCTACTTAATGCTCTCGACAGTTGCGTTAAGGCTTGCCTGGGCATCGCGAAGCGCGACACTTGCCTCAGATGCCGCCTTCTTGAGTGCCTCGAGGGAGGCTTTGACATTGGTTGGGTCGATCTTCACAGCAACCACTGCCTGAACGGCGGTGTCTGCAACCTGAATCTTTGCCTGTGCTGTCACGAGATTAGCCTTCACGATGGTCATATCGCTCCCTGCCGCCTCGTTCTTCGAGATTCTGGCGCTTATTTTGACACTGATCTCGTTTAGTCGGGCGACTACCTTGGATAGGTTTGTGGCCACGCTCTTTGCCGAGGCGGCTAGACGGTCCTCTATCTTGCCCTCAACCTTCGCCTTGCGATCCTCTATGCGAGCTTTGGTCGATGAGGCTCGTACCTCGATCCTGTCATTCCTGAGCTCGATTCGGGCTTCGGTAGATGATGCTCGGACTTCCTTTCGATTTTCTACGGCAGCTTTCACGTCGTCTCGTCGCATTTGGGTTGTCGATGCCCTGATGCCTCGAATCGTCTCGATTTCCTGCCTTTTTGCCTCGACCTCGGTTTTCATTGCCTCTCTCGTGGCTGTGGCAAAGGCTCGAACCTCGGCTCGGATGGGGGCGCCCAACTTAATTTCGGGCCGCGCCACATTTATGTTTGCGCGGATGTCGGCCCGTATCGGCATGGGCTTTGCGCTGGGGCTCGTGCTTGCCTCCTGTGCGTTCGCGACGTTCGTGCCGATTGCGCTGAGGAGGATGGCGATAGTGAGTGTAAGTGTCTTTTTCATATATTAATTTAATCTGATACGTCCTCTATTGTATAACACAAAAGCCCCTTTGTGTGGGGCTTTTGTGCGAATCCTTGGCCGTGCGGCCTCATATTACTTTTTCAGGGTCGTGGTCGTTGCGGTGGTCGTGGTTGCCGATACCGTTGCGGTAGTGGTTGCGGCGGTCGTCGAAGCGATCTCCGTAGCCTCCTCTGAAGGCTGGGATGACTTGCCTCCCCATACGTAGATGGCTCCAAGGGCGAGAACTACGATGATTACGATTATGCCGACGAGTGGTCCAAAGGATTTCTTGACCTGTGGTGCCTGGGTTTCTGGGTTCATGTTATATAAACTTGATATTGCTGATATGAGGGTAGTATAGCAAAAAGGGCCTGTGAGTAAAGGCCCTTTTCCACTTTATACCCCCTGCTCGTAGAGTTTCACCGACCTCTCAAAGGCCTCCTTTGCCTCCTTTGCGCCCTTGAACCCATTAACCGTGACCTCCTTGTTCTGTATTTTCTTATAGGTCGAGTAGAAATGTTCCATTTCTTTGAGCATGTGCCTGTTTAGGTCCTTCAGGTCCTTTATGTCGTCGAATCGGGGGTCATCCTTGGGGACTCCGATCACCTTGTCGTCGGAATCTCCCCCGTCGATCATGCTCATTATGGCCACGGGCCTCACTCGCACGAGAATTCCGGGATGGAGTGGGTAGGTGGTGAGCACTATGACGTCGAGCGCGTCGCCATCGTCCCAGAGGGTCTGGGGAACGAATCCGTAGTCAAAGGGGAAGTCCTGCGCGGTATGTGCCACTCGGTCGAGGGCTATGAGTCCGGTTCTCTTGTCGATTTCGTACTTGTTCTTTGAGCCCTTGGGGATCTCTATGATAACGTTTATCTCATCCGCCGATCCTCTCGGCGTGTCGTGCAATAGGTTCATGTTGTTGTATTAGGCGCTTATTTCTTCGGATGCGGCATCCTCGGTTTCCTGTTTTGGGGCGACTGTGGTGGGACGTATGTCTATCTTCCAGCCGACGAGCTTTGCGGCGAGGCGGACGTTCTGCCCTCCCTTGCCGATGGCGAGGGACTGCTGATCATCCTTCACCTCGACGGTCGCGGTCTTGGTCGCTTCATCGAGAATGATGTTCGACACCTGTGCTGGGGAGAGGGAGTCTGCGATGAATTTCTTCGGATCGGCAGACCATTCGATGATGTCGATCTTCTCGCCGCCAAGCTCGGACGTCACGGTCGACACGCGAACGCCGCGCTGTCCGACGAGGGATCCGATAGGGTCGATGTGTGAGTCGTTTGACAATACGGCCACCTTTGAGCGTGATCCGGCCTCTCGTGCGATGGCCTTGAATTCGACAACCTTGTTTGCGATCTCAGGAGCCTCAATCTCGAAGAGTTTCTCGAGGAACTTTGGGTGGGAGCGAGAGAGCTTGAGAAAGACGCCACGAGGGGATTCCTCGACGCGGAAGAGGAAGGCACGGATGCGCTCACCCTGCTTGTAGTGTTCGCTCCTGATCTGCTCCTCAAAAGGGAGGAGTCCGACCGCTCGTCCCATGTCGACGAATATCGTGCCCCTCTCGATTCTCTGGACAGTGCCGGAGACAACCTCTCCCTCGCGCTTGCCGTACTCGTTCAATACCGAGGTCTTCTCCGCCTCTCGTATCTTCTGTATGATGACCTGCTTGGCCGTTTGGGCGGCAATTCGTCCGAAATCGCCCTTTGGCTCGAGGGGGAAGAGCATCTCCTCGTCGAGCTGCACGTCCTTCTTTATTTTGCGCGCATCCTCGATCCAGATGTGGTGCTCTGGGTTAAAGCGCATGCGCTCGTCGTCCGGTGCCATCTCGGGAATCTCCTCGCCCTCGGGTATGTCGATGACAAGGGTGTCGTCGACGACGATCTTGACCTGGAGGAACTCGGTCGCGCCGGTATTGAGGTCGAAGGTGGCTCGCACGATCTGTCCGCGCTTGCCGTATTCCTTCTTGTAGGCGGTCGCCAAAGCGGCCTCTATGGCCTCGATGATCTTCTCCTTTGGTATGCCGCGCTCCTCCTCGAGTTGTCCGAGCACCGAATGTATTACTTTAAGGTCAAACATGGTTTTTGATTTCAGGCTTATAACAACAAAGTCCGCCGGCAGGCGAACTTGTAATGGAATTATTGTAGCATATGTCAAAGTCAGCGTCAAAGGCTGGCACATAAGGTTTCTCGGCGGGTGATTATGCTGTAGAATGAGGGGGCAAAAGACACCATATGTTCATCGAAGAAAAACAACTTAAAGAATTCATCGCTGACTCAGGCCTTGTGTCCAAGAAGGACATATCAGAATGCGAGAAGGAGGCGAAGTCAAAGAACGTGGGGGTTGGCGAGGTGCTCGTCAACCAAGGCCGTCTCTCCGAGGACGACCTGCGAAAGATTCAGGCTTACATTCTAGGCATTCCCTTCGTGGATCTTAAAAGCCAGAAGATAGACTTTGCCGTGCTCTCCCTCATTCCCGAGCCCATCGCCCGAAATCACAACGTCGTCGCCTTCAAGAAGAACGCCGATACCCTCGAGGTCGCCATGCTCGACACGGACGACCTTTCCGCCATCGAATTCATAAAAAAGAAGGTCGGACTGAAGATATTTCCTCGACTCACGGATACCGAGTCCATAAAGTCGGCCCTTTTGCAGTATCAGAAGAGCCTCAAGGCGGAGTTCGGCGACCTTATAAAGAAGGAGACCGCAACCCTGAAGGCCCTTTCGGAGGAGGTTGGGGTCAAAGAGCGTGGTGGCGATGACCTCAAGAAGCTTGCCGAGGACCTTCCCGTCATCCGCATCGTGGACACGCTGCTCAAGCACGCCATCATCCAGAATGCCTCGGACATACACATAGAGCCTCTCGAGAAGGAGCTTCTGGTACGCTATCGTATCGACGGAATGCTCCATGACGCCATGGTTCTGCCAAAGGAGGCCGAGATGTCCATCACCGCCCGCATCAAGGTGCTCTCGAACCTTAAACTTGACGAGAAGCGTCTTCCCCAGGACGGACGTTTCAAGGTTGAGATGAACAATGAGAAGGTGTCGCTTCGAGTTTCGATATTGCCAACGTTTTATGGCGAGAAGACAGTCATGCGACTCTTGAAGGAGAGCGTCTCGGGCTTCACTCTCGAGTATCTCGGCTTTCACGGCGAGGCGCTTGAACGCATTCACTCCGCCACCAAACTCGCCACGGGCATGATTCTAGCCACGGGTCCTACTGGTTCGGGAAAGTCGACCACTCTCTATACCGTGCTCGATATTCTCAACACCCCCGATGTGAATATCTCAACCGTAGAGGATCCTGTCGAGTATCAGATGCCTCGCGTTAATCAGACGCAGGTGCGTCCGGACATCGGCTTCTCGTTTGCCTCGGGACTCCGCTCCCTCGTTCGTCAAGATCCGGACATCATCATGGTCGGAGAGATCCGTGACAACGAGACGGCGTCTCTCGCCGTGAACGCTGCCCTGACGGGTCATCTCGTGCTCTCGACCCTTCACACCAACTCGGCGGCAGGTTGCATACCTCGACTGCTTGATATGAAAATAGAGCCATTCCTCCTCGTTTCGACCCTTTCCGTCGTCATCGGACAACGTCTCGTGCGAAGGCTTCAGGACTCGAAGGATAGGCGTGTTCTTTCCAAGGGTGAGCTTGGGGCTTTGGCGAAAGTCGTTGATCTTGACCGCATGCTCGGCATTCTGCAGACCGAAAAAGTTATCGGTCCGAAGGATGGCTGGGACAAGGTTCTCTTCGGCACACCGAAGGTGTCGACCGACAGTGATGGGTATAAGGGACGCATCGGCATTCACGAGGTGCTCAAGATGTCTCCGACCGTCAAGGAGCTTGTCATGAGGGGCGCAACCTCGGATGATATCGAGGCTCAGGCAAAGAAGGAAGGTATGGTCACCATGCTCGAAGACGGCATATTTACCGCAGCGCAGGGTTTGACCACGATAGAGGAGGTGTTGCGCGTGGTCTCGGAGTAGGTTGCGAAGGTGATACAATAGTTTTCATAATATTCACGCATGCTTTTCTCATACAAAGCGGTACGGGCTGACGGTTCCCGCTACGAGGCAACCCTCGAGGCGTCTGATAGGTTTGTCCTCTACAAGGAGCTTCACTCGCGCGGGGAGACCGCCCTTTCGGTTCACGAGAAGGGTGAAAAGAAGAGGTCGAACGGCTTCCTTTCCCTTTCCCTGGGCGGGACCAAGATGGCCGACCGTATCATGTTCGCAAAGAACCTCTCTGCCATGCTCAAGGCAGGGCTCCCCCTTGCACGCGCCTTGCTTGTACTTGAAAGGCAGATGTCCTCGAAGCAGTGGAAGGAGATATTTGCCTCCCTTCAGGAAGACCTCGCCAAAGGGGTCGCCCTTTCGGTGGCGCTCGCTAAATTCCCCAAGACCTTCGTTCCCATTTTCATATCAATGGTCGCCGCGGGGCAGGAGAGCGGAAGCCTCTCCGAGGCATTATCCATAGTTGGCATTCAGCTCGAGAGGTCATATCAGCTTCAGAAGAAGGTTCGCGGCGCTATGATGTATCCCGGCATCATTCTCACCGTGATGGTGCTCATAGGCATCATGATGTTCGTCTACGTCCTCCCCAAGCTCACCTCCACCTTCAAGGAGTTCAATGTCGCCCTGCCCTTTGCGACCCGGCTCATCATCGGCGCGAGCGACTTCTTCTCGGCCAACATGGTCGTCATCCTGTTGGGGTTGGCCGCCCTCATCGCTGCCACGATCGTCTTTGTGAAGACAGCTGGCGGAAAGAGCCTCATAGATAGGGCCATTCTTCACATACCGGTCATAGGGCTCATTGCCAAAGAGGTCAACTCAGCCCGTACAACCAGAACCCTTTCCTCGCTTCTGTCGTCAGGCGTAGATATCGTCGCTGCGATAAGGATAACGAGCGATGTGGTCCAGAACGTCCATTACAAGAGAATGCTTGCCCGGACTGTTGAGGACATCCAGAAGGGCTCGACGCTCCAGTCCCTTTTCCTTCCTCGCACGGACATCTATCCCTCGTTCGTCGGGGAAATGATCGGGGTGGGCGAGGAGACAGGAACCCTCTCGAAGGTGCTTCTCGAGGTCGCCCTGTTCTATGAGGGTGAGGTTGAGCAGAAGACAAAGGACATGTCGACGATCATCGAGCCTGTGCTCATGGTCGTCATCGGCCTTGGCGTTGGATTCTTTGCCCTTGCCATGATTTCGCCGATTTATTCGCTTTCAAGTACCATATAATGCAGTCTCTCTCTGGACGGCACGGATTCTCCCTTCCCGAACTGATCGTTTCCGTGACAGTCATCGCCTTGCTCGCAATTCTGTCGATTGAGGCCTTTTTCTCGTTTTCCAAGACGCAGGCTCTCGATGCCTCCGTGTCCTCGATTGTCCTGGCGCTTCGTGACGCGCGGGCGAGGACTCTTGCCGGAGTGGCGGGCAATCAACATGGCGTGAAGGTCGAGTCTAATCGATACACGGTGTTTCGAGGTAGTTCGTTTGCCGCGGACGTTGCCTCTAATGAGGTTTTTATGATGAGCTCTTTCGTATTCGCCTCTTCGTCCACGGATTCGTTTGTGTTCGAGCGGGTGACGGGAAATTCATTGGCATCTGGTACAATTGACGTATACCTCGCCTCCGATCCAGCGACACGGAAGACTATTAGCGTTCAGGGGACGGGGCTCGTGGACATACAATGACACAAAGAAGTGAATCAGGCTCAGGTCTCATCGAGGTTGTGGTGGCATCTGCCATCGTGGCTCTCGTTGCCGTGGCGTTTGTCGGCACGTTTGCGACCCTCTCCCAGTTTCATCAGAGAGACACCCTCACCATCAAGGGTCAGCTTCTGGCCGAGGAGGGCCTTGAGGCCATCCTCCTCATGAAGGGATCTGGCTGGGAGACCCTCTCGAATCTTCCGAAGGATGAGGACGAGTATTTGTCTCTCAGCTCATCATGGGGCACGACAAGCACACCCGAGATCGTGGGGGGCGTCTTTCACAGGTCATTCAGATTGGCTTCCGTGGTACGTGACGGGTCGGACAATATCATCCCTTCGGGAGGGAGTGTCGATTCAGGCACTCTTCTCGCGACGGTCGTCGTCTCCTGGGCCTGGAAGGGTGCGACCTCGACGGTAACCTATAAGACATATGTCACGAGCATCTAATTTTTCATATGAGAGGGGATTCACCCTCGTCGAGACCCTTATATATACCGCCCTCGTGGCTCTCCTTTTGCTTGTCATTGTGCAGATGGTTCTTTCCTCGGCCGCCTCATACAGGCACTCAAACGCATACCTCGACATTAATTCCGCTGCGTTGTCGGCGTTCGGAGCATTCTCCCGCGACATTCGTCAGGCCGTATCGGTTGATGCAACGTCGAGCGCTCTGGACATGGCATCGGGAAGGCTGTTTCTCAATACAAAGGATGCGAACGGGGAGACGGGCACCGTCGAGCTTTATCTGAACGCCGGCAAGGTTCGCGTCGATCAGGACGGTCTGTATCTCGGGGACCTTACCCCCTCGAACATAACGGTGTCGAATCTTACCTTCAGACTTCTGACGGCAGCGACCACGTCGGCGGTCAGGGTTGAGATGACCGTCGCTCCACGGGAAAGGGCGCAGGTACCCGCGCTTAGTTTCTACGGGACCTATGTCCTGAGGGCTTCATACATTAAATAACATGCCAATTACGCACAGAAGAACAGGGGAGAAGGGGTTTGCGCTCATAACCGCGCTTATGCTCTTTCTCGCGGGCGCGACCGCGGCTCTCGCCACCATATCGGGTGGCGTGCTGAGGGAGGTGAAGTCCGTGGAAGACGAGGGTCTCTCGAAACAGGGATATTTTGCGTCTGAGTCGGGTCTCGAGGACGCCATCTATCGAATAGGGCTCAACAAAGACATGGCAACGTCCAGCGTCCTGTCGCTTTCATCGAGCGTGGCGAGCGTCTTGCTCTCGACTCTTCCCGACGGGTCTCTTGACGTGCTCTCGAGTTCTGTCACGGGGCAGGTAATGAGGAATACCGAGGCGAATCTTTTGGACGTGGGCTCGTCGACCGCCTCTTCCACCATAAAGTCCTGGAGGGAGACTCAATAGGTGTTCGATGGGGCGCTAGAATTGCAAATGGTTTGCAATTGATATAGCATGAGACCATGCAGACGAGAGATCGGGACACTCTAAACAAAGCGGGCCTGAAGGCGACCCCCGTTCGCCTATCCGTTCTTGCCGCGCTCAGTACGGCCTCTCACCCCCTTACGGTCAAAGGCCTTTTGGGAGAGCTTTCAAAGAAGGGTTCCTCTATTGATACCGTCACCATCTATCGAACTCTCAAGTCCTTCGAGGGGGCATCGATAGTTCGCTCTCTTTCCCTTGGGGGCGACGCTCTTTCCTATGAGCTTGCGGACGATCACCACCACCATATCGTCTGTCTCTCCTGCGGCCTCATTGAAGGCTTCGACGAATGCGCCTTTGTCAGGCTTGGCGACTCGATTCTCGCCAAATCCAAGAAATTCAAGACCATAAGCAGGCACTCTTTCGAGCTTTTCGGTACCTGTTCGGCCTGTGCGGTCAGAAAGTGATATACTTTCACCCATGAAAGCAGCAAAGAAGAAATTCACCATCGTCGGCAACTGGAAGATGAATCCCGGAACCCTCGAGGAGGCAAAGGGCCTTCTCTCGATCATGGAAAAAATAGCCAAGAAGGCTCCTAGGGTGTCCGTCATCGTCTGTCCTCCGGCCGTATTCATTGAGGCACTGTCTCGTGGCAGGGAAAAGGCCGTTGGCTTTGGTGCCCAGGACGTCGATCGTCGCGAAAGGGGCCCTTTCACCGGGGCCATAAGCGCCAGTCAGGTCAAAAGCGCTGGCGCCGAGTACACAATTATCGGTCACAGCGAGAGGCGGGCCGATGGCGACGTCGATGCCGTCGTTGCCGAGAAGGTAAAGTGGGCCTTTGATGCGGGTCTCCGCGTCATTCTCTGCGTCGGCGAGAAGGAGAGGGACAATCACGCGCATTACCTCCGCACCGTCCGCGAGCAGGTCCTCTCGGCCATCTCCCTTGTGGACAAGAAGGATCTCAGGTCACTCATCATCGCCTACGAGCCCGTCTGGGCCATTGGCAAAAGCTATGACACGGCCCTTTCCCCCGTCGACATTCACGAGATGTGCATATACATAAAGAAAATAGTGGCGGAGGCGGCAGGCAAGACCGAGGGCCTACGCACCCCCGTGCTCTATGGCGGCTCGATTAATTTCGAGAATGCCCAGGGCATACTTTCTGACGGTGAGGTGAGCGGGCTTCTCATCGGTCGACAGAGCCTCGAGGCCGAAGGCTTCGGAAACATAATAAACTATGCAAACGGAATTTAGGAAAATCGCCGACGAGAAGAACCTGCGCGGCAAGAGGGTCCTGCTCAGGCTTGATCTGAACGTGCCTATCGTGAACGGGGAAGTGCGTGACGATTTCAGGGTCAAGCGCTCTCTCGACACCATTCGCTTTCTGCGTGATGCCGGGGCAAAGACCATCATCATGAGCCATATCGAGGACGAGATCGTGACATCGCTCTCCCGTGTCGCGGCCTATATGCAGCGGTTTGTCACCATAAAAGCCCTCGTGTCCGATCTGAAGGATGCTGAGGGTGTCGTGCGTACCATGAACGAGGGCGAGGTAATTATGCTCGAGAATCTCCGCCGAGATCCGGGCGAGAAGGGAAATAACCCAATGTTCGCCGCCAGGCTTGCCGCTCTCGGTGACGTGTACGTCAATGACGCTTTCGCGGTATCGCATCGCGAGCACGCCTCGGTTGTCTCGGTTCCGCGCATGATTCCCTCATATGCAGGGCTTCTGCTTGCCGAAGAGGTGGCTCAGCTTTCTAGGGCGTTCAATCCATCGCATCCATTTGTCTTCCTGCTCGGCGGTGCCAAGTTCGAGACAAAGCTTCCTCTGATCGAGAAATTCCTCGGCATAGCGGACTCGGTATTTGTCGGCGGCGCCCTTGCCAATGACCTTTTCAAGGAGAAGGGCTTCGAAATCGGAAAGTCCCTCATCTCCAAGGCCCACGGAAATTTGAGACATGTCGAGATGAATCCCCGACTCATGGTCCCGATTGATGTTGTCATCGGCAGCGCCTCGGCAAAGGCTGTCAAGGATGCGGACTCGGTCGACAAGGATGACAGGATCCTCGATGCCGGTCCTCGGACCATAGGCGAGCTCTCGGATGTCTTGAGTGAGGCGCAGTTTGCCCTCTGGAATGGGCCTTTGGGAGATTATGAGATTGGCTTTTCTGAGGGTACCGAAGGTCTGGCGAGGGCCCTCGTCGAAAGCGGCGTGCCTACCATCATCGGCGGCGGCGACACCATCGCCGTGGTTTCGAAGCTTGGTCTTCTCGATAAGTTCTCTTTTGTATCAACGGGTGGCGGGGCAATGCTTCAGTTTCTGGCGGATGGCACGTTGCCAGGGATAGAGGCCCTCAAGAGCTAGGATGTTCATATGAGTGGCCGCGAAAAACACCTCAATTCATTGAGGTGTTTTTCGCGGCCGTGTGTGGCATTAATTCAGCATTCTCCGCAACCCTTTGGCATGAGTGTCAAAGTTTTTCGGGTCGCCTTTCGCGCTCGCGGGATTCTGGTAGACCCAGATGTGGGCGTGTGGGACATCCTCGCCGATTATCTTCGAGAATACCTCGTCGGTGCCAAAGGCCTTCTTTTGGGCGAGGGCGATTTGTCTCGCGACCTCGAAATAGGCGCCGACGTTCGGCACGTCCCAGACCCAACGATGATGCTGTTTTGGTATGACGAGGGCATGGCCCGCTGAGACAGGGTTAATGTCGAGGAAGGCTAGGAAGTCGGCGTCCTCGTATATCTTGTGGCAGGGAATCGTCCCGGCCGCTATCTTGCAGAATATGCAGCCTGTTGGATTTTTTACCATGGCAGCTTTTTGTCTTTAAACCAAAACTGTCCCGTTTCCCCGCGTGATATGGCGACTTCGTATATATTTTCGGCTGCCTCTTCCGGGGTGATATCCGCCTCTGGCCCTCCCATGTCAGTCCTCGTCCATCCGGGGTGTGCCGATGATACGACGATCCCTGTTTCCTTGAGGCGCAGGGCGAGTGTGCGGGTGTACATGTTGAGTGCAGCCTTTGAGATTTTATATGAAGGGTAGTGCCCGGGGAAGTGGCTGCCCGGATGACCCGTCTGCTCAAGGGATGCGGCCGTCGAGGACACGTTCACTATGTGCCCGCCGGCTTTGACGCAGGGGAGGAGGCGTTCGGTGAGGTCTATCGTCCCAATCACGTTGATCTCGAGCGTCCTGCGGAGCTTGTCAGTGATTACCGACGTGTCATCTTCGTCCAGAAGTGCCCCCGCATTGTTTATCAGGATGTCTATTTGCGCGCCGCTCGCAATTATGTCCCCTGCGCAGCGGGCCACGCTTTCCGATGATGAGAGATCAAGGTCAAACACGTCCCATTCGCCGTGTCCCACGGGTTTCGCGCCTGTGTATATGGTTCCCATGACATGGAAGCCCTCCGTCTGTAGCTTCTTTGCCAGGGCGAGGCCTATTCCTTTGGATATTCCCGTAACAAGTGCTGTTTTCATGGCATAAGAATATCACGAATGCTTCGCATGTTAGAATGACTCCCATGCATTACACCGTACGGGAGAAAAAGGGCGACATCGTATCGGGGCTTCTCTATCATCGCGGCATTCAGGGCGAGAGGGCGATTGCCGACTTCCTCTCGCCCAACTATGAGGCGCATACCCATGACCCGTTCCTGATGAAGGACATGGACAGGGTCGTCGCCCGTCTGTACAAGGCGGTGAAGGATGGCGAGAAGATCGTCGTCTTCAGCGACTACGATGCCGATGGCATTCCGGGTGCCGTCGTCCTGCATGACTTGCTTAAGAAAATAGGATACGCAAATTTCGAGAACTATATTCCGCACAGGCACGACGAGGGGTTTGGCCTGAACATGAAGGCTGTCGAGGGTTTTAAGGAGAAGGGGATGAGCCTCATCATCACCATCGACTGTGGTATCGCGGATATCGAGGAAACCGCGAAGGCAAAAGAGCTCGGCATGGACCTTATCATCACCGATCATCACGAGCCTCACGGAACCGTCCCCGACGCCTTCGCCATTTTGAATCCGAAGACGGATGGCTGCATGTATCCTGAGAAGATGCTGTGCGGATCGGGCGTCATATTCAAGCTGGCCCAGGCCTTCCTGAAAAAGCACGGCGAGGAATTTGGCGTGCCTGTCGGCTGGGAGAAGTGGTGGCTCGACATGGTGGGCATCGCCACGCTTTCGGATATGGTTCCCCTCGTGGGCGAGAATCGGGCCTTTGCGCATTACGGCCTCAAGGTGCTGCGCATGACCAAGCGCCCCGGTCTTCTCGAACTTTTTTCACGCCTGCGCGTGAAGCCTGAGAATCTGACTGAAGACGACATTGGTTTCACCATCTCTCCTCGCATAAACGCGGCATCGCGCATGGGCGAGCCCGAGCATGCCTTCCTGTTGCTTTCGACTGACGATCGAGCCGTCGGCGCCACGTGTGCCGAAAGACTGGAGGAGGTGAACAACGAGCGCAAGGGAACGGTCGCATCGCTCGTCAAAGAGGTGAGGAAGATCTTGGCTGAGCGCGACATGGATTCAAAGAATGTCATCGTCTTGGGTAATCCGACATGGCGACCGTCCCTCATGGGCCTCGTTGCCAACAAGCTCGCCGAGGAATACGGCAAGCCCGCGTTTCTATGGGGCAGAGATGGTGAGGGCGTCATCAAGGGATCGTGCCGGTCTGGCGCGGGCGCGAGCGTCTTTGCCATCATGGAAAAAGCGCATGACGCCTTCACCGGATTCGGCGGGCACGCGGCATCAGGTGGATTCGAAGTGAAGGACGACGCGATACATTATCTCGAGGAGAGGCTCGAAAAGGCGTGGCGAGAGCTCGATCACACTAACAAGGAGGTCATCAAATACGCGGATGCCCTCATTTCCGTCGACGAAGTGGTTTGGGATTTATATAAGGACATTGAAAGGCTGTCGCCGTTCGGCACGGGAAATGCCAGACCGATTTTTCTTATAAAAGGGGCGAGGGTCGAGGCCGTGAAGCAATTCGGCAAGGAAGGAAACCATACCGAAATCACCCTAAGCGATCGAAAGGGCAGAAAACTCTCGGCCATACAGTTCTTCCTCACCAAGGAGGCACTGCCAAAAAACGTTGTGCCACAAGCTTTAATCGATATTGCCGTGCACTTGGAAAAATCCATGTTCAAAAGTTACCCTGAGCTTCGACTGAGGATAGTGGACATCATTTAAATCCACCTGGGAAGTATTTACAGGCTGTCTCTGTGGGTCTATTCTGGATGGGTATGAATACGACCTGTTCTTTAGCCTGCTGGCAGAAGCATGGAGACAAATGCTCTCCCCGGGGCTCGTTGATTGTTCCGGGTAGCGAGGGATGTCTCTCCTTGCGTGGTGAGGTTTCCGGGGTTGAGCCGTCCGGTGTGGTTCAGTCCGAGCTGAGACTCGATCTGCCTTCCGAAGATCGTGAGTCCCAAATGGGGCTTGGTCTTCATGAGCCTTGCAGCATTCAGTTCGAGCTCGACATGCCGCCTCTCCCCAAGGCCTGTTGATTGGTAGTTTGCATCGGCGCGCATAAAACATGCGCGCCGGTTTTCTTTTGCGAGATGATATAATCTCTCTCAATGAAAACCATCATATATACGGACGGCTCGTCACGAGGAAATCCCGGGCCAGGGGGCTGGGGATCGGTTGTCTGCGATGGCGAGAGGGTCATTGAGCTCGGCGGGCGAGAGAGTCGCACCACCAACAACAGGATGGAGATTGTCGCGGCGATCGGGGCGCTTGAATGGATGCAGGGCAATTCCGCATCGAGGTCTGGCATCACGGTGAGGAGCGATTCAAAGTACGTTGTTCAGGGCATAACCGCCTGGGTGTTTGGGTGGCAGAGGAATGGTTGGATTACCGCAGGCAAGAAAGAAGTCGAGAATCGGGATTTATGGGAAAGGCTTGTGACAGCGACCAGGGGCTTGTCGATTGAGTGGAATCGGGTTGACGGTCATGCGGGCGTTCCCGGCAACGAGCGTTGTGACGAGATCGCCACCGGCTTCGCGGACAATCAATCCCCGTCTTTATACGATGGTGTGGCTTCCTCATATACTATTGATTTGTCGGTTCGGGCTTCTGTAACGGGCACGGAGAAGAAGAAAAAGTCATCTTCTTCCTCTATCAGGGCATATTCATATCTGTCTCTCGTCGATGGAAGGCTCGAGAAACATAAGACTTGGGCCGAATGCGAGGCGCGAGTTAAGGGTGTTCGCGGCACAAAATTCAAGAAATCTGTCAGCGCGGATGACGAGCGTGACATCGCTAGATCTTGGGGATTTTAGGATTCCTTGAACGCCTGTTTGCTAGTCTAAGGGGCCATGAAAGGCCCCTTGTTCTATTCTCTGTCCGTGGCATTTTTCGCAGGCGTGTTTTTCGCGTCGCGGCCAGGCTTTGGTTTTTCGGCATATGTCTGTGTCGGGATTGTCGCCCTTGCCGCGCTCGCGTTTCTCTCTTTTGGCGACCGACGAACCCTGCTTTCCCTGGCGATCGGGGTCGTTTGCTCCTTTGCCTGCGGTGCCGTGAGGTCTTCGGTTGCGGGTGTCCACGAGCACGTCTTTGATAAGGCCGTTGGCTCGAGCCTTTCCGCCATAGGTCTCGTGTGTGCCGAGCCTGAAGGCAAGGAGGTGACCCAGAGATTCTGCTTCCAGCCGGACGGTTCGGCAGACAGGGTCATGGTCTCCTCGGACCGCTATCCCGAATATCGCTATGGGGATAGGCTTAACATCACTGCGACAATCGAGTTTCCCGAGAACTTCCTGACATACGAAGGTGGGCCGGAATTCGATTATGTCTCCTATCTGGCAAAGGATGATATCAGGTATGTCATGAAGAAGCCCCGCATACGGATAATCGAGCGCGGCCAAGGTAAATGGGTCGTGGCCGCGCTCATCGCCATAAAGGGCTCCTTCATGGAAAATATAGAAAGGGTTATGCCTGAGCCCCATGCGTCCCTGGTCGCAGGCCTTTTGTTGGGCGAGAAGGGGTCGTTGCCTCAGGATGTGACTGATGATTTCAGGCGGTCGGGACTGACACACATCCTTGTGTTGTCAGGATCGAACGTGTCCGTCATTGCCGAGAACCTGATGAGGATATTCTCGTTCTTGCCCCGCGCCCTTGGGCAGGCATCGGGAGCGTCTTCCATAGTGCTCTTTGCCCTCATGACGGGCGCGTCCTCGACCACTGTGCGCGCCTCCATCATGGCCCTCGTCGTAATCCTCGCCCGAGGAATTGGTCGCAGGTACGACGTGGTGCGGGCCTTGACCTGCGCCGCCGTCATCATGATCGTTCAGAATCCGCGCATACTGGCATTTGATATCGGATTTCAACTGAGCTTTCTCGCGACCCTTGCGCTCATCTTTGTCTCGCCGATTGTCACTGGGTGGCTTCGGTTCGTGCCCGAGAGACTGGGCCTCCGGGAGATTCTTGTCACTACGGTGGCGACGCAGATTTTCACCTTGCCTTTCATCCTACATGCCATGGGAGAGATTTCCGTCATCTCGCTTGTCACCAATGTTCTGGTCCTCCCCTGTGTGTCATGGGCAATGCTCGGAGGTTTCATGGTCGGAGCCTTTGGTTTCATGCACCAGGCGGCATCGCTGCCCGCCGCCTTTGCCACGAGCGCCCTCATCTCGTACATGCTTTCAGTCGTCGGGTTCTTTGGATCGCTCCCGTTTGCGGCAATAAGGCTCTCCGTCGGAGAGCCTGTGCTTGTGGCCGTCTATTCTTTCTACGTTTTCTTTATTTGGCGCTGGCGTCGGAAAAATTCTTCTCGACAGTCTGCCAGTTGAGGTTGGCAAAGAAATCTTCGACATACGCCTTTTTGCCCGATGGCTTGTAGTCGGCGACGAACGAATGCTCCCACATGTCGAGGGCCAGGACGGGCCAGAGACCGGTGAGGTGTCCGAGATGCTGCTCGTCGATCCATGAGTTGACCAGCCTCTTTGACTGGGCGTCATAGGAAAGGATTGCCCAGCCGATGCCGCGGGTCATGGCCACGGCCTTGAAGCGTGCGAGCCACGTCTCGAACGATCCCCACTCCTCGACGATGGCTGCCTTGAGGGCGCTGCCACCCTCAAGAGTCTGTGCGGCACCTTCGAGATGGGCGAAGTAATATTCGTGGTTTCGCATGCCGTCGAACTCGAAGCCAAAGCGCCTCTGCATCTCGTTCAGCGCATAGACGTTCTGCTCGGCGCTTTCCGCGGTGGCGGTAAGCTCGGCAATCTTCTCGAGTATGAGGTTTGAGTGCTTTACATAGCCCGCATAGAGCTTGATGTGTTCGGCTACCGAGTCTGCCGAGATTCCTTTGAGGGCAGGGACGTTGAACTTTTTCTCTTCGAATTTTTTCATGATGATGCTGATTATGGCTGATTTTATGATTGCTTCATTATACCTTGAGATCCTGTTTAGCCCCCATGTGCCATGATGTCCGTCGTGGTCATATTTCGACGCATTACTCTGGGCATTGCATGCATCGCGGTTGTCGCCGCCGCTTTTGCTTGCCATCGAGCCGCCCGGGACGCCGTCTTTAGCATATATTTCCTCGATGTTGGCCAGGGCGATGCCATATATGTCCGAACCCCGTCGGGCCACGACATGCTCGTCGACGGGGGGAAATCGGTGGCCGTCCTGCGGAGGCTCTCGGAGGTGATGCCCTTGAACGACAGGTTCATAGACGTCATGGTCGAGACACATCCCGACGCGGATCATATCGGTGGCCTGCCGCCCGTACTCGACAGATACGGCGTTGGCGTCTTTCTTGAGCCGGGCATCGAGTCCGACAATTCGATCGATAACGAGATTCATCGCATTCTTCGCGAGAAATCGATACCGGATGTTCTTGCCCGACGGGGAATGACTGTCGATTTCGGCGATGGGGCGGCGTTCGATGTCCTGTATCCCAACAGGGACGTGTCGCATCTTCCTGATACGAATGATGCGTCTGTCGTCGGGCGAATGCGTTGTGGCAGCACGTCAGCCATGCTCACGGGTGATGCTCCCCAGTCGGTCGAGAACCTGCTCGTGTCCCTCGACGGCCCACGTCTCAAGAGCGACATGCTCAAGGCCGGACACCACGGCTCTCGAACCTCGTCGGGCGAGCCATTCGTCCGTGCCGTCGATCCCGCCTATGCCGTCATCTCCGTGGGCAAGGGGAATACCTACCATCACCCGCATCAGGAGGTCGTCGATCTGTTTAGGCATCTCGACATCAAGACGCTGAGGACTGACGAGGTTGGGACAATCGGCTTTTCGTCTGATGGCAGGGCGTTTTTCAGAAAATAAAAAAGCGGGGAGATTTTATCTCTCCCCACCCTGGTTTCTCTAGTCAAAGGCCGTTACGAGCCTCAGTTCCGACAATGACACCTCTCTTTTGGCGTTATAGTAGATGGTCCCCTCAACCTTTCTTCCACTCATAATGACTGGAAGGACGAATCTGTCCCCGGCACACATCTGGTCGTAGGGAATCATCCGGATTGGATACCATTTGGGAGATTTCATCTCATTCGATTCTCTGGGCGCACCCTTATATTTTGTGGCCACGAAGGAGTGTACCAGGACCTTCACCTTGCCGTTGTTGTCGTATGTGATGCGAGAGACTTCGACAAGGTCTTTGGGATCGACTATGAGTGTTGATTCGGCGAAGAGCTCCCTCACACAGGTCTCTAACACGGTCTCTCCCTCCTCATTTTCCCCTCCCCAGGTATTCCAGAGGTTCGCTATACCGAACATTACTGCCTTGGGCGTCGGTTCCTTGCATGCCAACAGAACGCTTTCATGTCCGGGCGGCCCATCCATGATGTAGCAGAGCGTCGCTTTGATCAGGTTTTCGGTCGTGTTCATACTGAAGATACTGTACTCCCATCGTTCAAAATGGCAAGCAACAAAAAACCGCCTTTCGGCGGCTTCTGCTTTATATGAGACCCGCTTTCTTGAGGGTGGCGAAGGCGCCGTTCTTGTTGATGGTCTTGATCGCGCGGGCCGAGATTGTCAGGCGCATGCTCTTCTTGAGCTCAGGGATATAGATCTTCTTTGTCTGGAGATTCACGTACTTTCGCACCTTTCCGGTAGGGTTGTACTGGGTTGCTCGAGTGGCGTTAGAGTAGTGGCCACCCATGATCGAGGTCTTTTTTGTGATTGGACAGATTTTTGGCATGTGATTGATGTCTAGGAAGTGGTGAGCATGTTATCATGGGATTGTTGCTTTAGCAAGACTTTATGGACATCCAATTCATCTTTTCCCTTATCATACTGCTCTTCTCGGTCATCATTCACGAGGTGGCCCACGGCTATGCGGCTTTGGCCTTGGGGGACAGGACGGCCGCATACGAGGGTCGTCTCACCCTCAATCCCCTCAAGCATATCGATCCGATGGGAACTATCGTCTTTCCCCTTATAACCCTTCTCATACCTGGCGGCATTGTATTCGGTTGGGCGAAACCTGTTCCTTATAATCCCCATAATCTGAGAAACAAGAGGTGGGGCGAGACTATTGTGGCCGCCGCCGGCCCTCTGTCGAATATCGCCCTCGCCCTCATATTCGGCGCATTCATCCGTTTTTATATAGTCCCAGCCGGTCTCGTCGACGGCCCATTTAGCGTCCTTTCTCAAATAATCGTCCTCGTTAATATCTCGCTTGCCATCTTTAACCTTGTGCCGATTCCGCCCCTCGACGGATCAAAGGTCATTTCAGGCTTCCTGCCCTACGGTTTCGTGGCCTTTCGTCAGAAGCTCGAGCGATTCGGCTTCGTCGGCGTAATCGTGTTCCTCCTCGTCCTGTGGCAGTTCTTTGCCCCACTCATACCGTTTTTCTTCAGGGTCTTCACGGGCCTTTAATCTGCCCGCCTTCAATTTATCGAGCCATCGTCTTCCAGACTATGAACTTTGGGGTCTCTGCCGCCAACGTGGTCGGGCCAATATTCCTTTCGAGCTTTTCCCTGTAAGGAAGGAATGAGTTTGCCACGACATATATCTCGCCGTTGCGATTGAGGTGTTTGCCCGCATTCACGACGAAGCTCTCTATAAATGAATAATCGGTGCTGATGCCCGTATGAAATGGGGGATTGGCCAGGATGAGGTCGAAAGTGCCCTTGATGTTGGCGAATACGTCCGAGAGGATGACTGTTCCCTGAAGGCCATTCTTTGCGAGGGTCTGCCTGCTCGCCTCTGTCGCCAGGATGCTCGCATCGGAAAGGGTTATGTCGCTTGATGGGTTTGTCTTTTTGTATATCGCGCCGATGATGCCCGCACCGCATCCGATATCGAGCACGCGGGTCCTGTCATACGGAATGGTGTCGAGGAGGAGCTTGGTTCCGGCATCAAGCTCGCCCGCATTGAACACGCCGGGGAGGTTGGCAATCTGAAGCGCCGCCTCTTTATATGAGAGGGCAGCGAAGGAGAGGAAGTCCGCGAGCTTCTTACCTGCGCTCAGCCTTTTGTTTTTGCCGACATACAGCGCCGAGTGGTTGCCGACGATTTTCTGCTCGACGGGGCCTATGTTCTTCTCGTATGCGAGGTTCGCCGATCGTATGCCCGCATCATTGGTGCCGGCGAGTATTATGACGCCGCCCTCAACGACCATTCCCGATACGAGGGCCAGGGTCATGTCGATGAGCGTCTTGCTTTTCGGGAGAAACACTATGGCGCTCTCGGTCGGTGTGATTCGGGTCTCAAAGAGCGTCGCCTCGGTGTCTATGACGAGTGGATTCTTGAGGCCCAGCTCGCCTTCGTGGCGGGAAAGGAGCTTGAGGGGCAGGTTTTCGATGGGTGATTTCATTGATGGACACATCCTAGCGGGAAAAGCCGTTTTTTGGAAGCTTGAATATGCCCTGTTGGTGATATACTTATATCCGTACACGCGTTTATTTTTCATAACACCATGTTTCAATCATTTATATCGGCTATCGTCGCAGGCTTCGTGGCAATCGGGTCCTTCTTCTCGGGAGGAACCCCTGCGCCGACCATGCTAAGTCAGCAGATCCTCTATGGTAGCGCGACGCAGAGCGACTATACCCTTGTCGCTCCCGCGAACACGGGTGCGGTCGTGATCAAGGCGTGGGGCGGGGGAGGTTTTGGTGCATGCAATTATGGCGGAGGAATTGGAGGCTATGCGGCCGCGGCATATTCCCTTTCTGCAGGACAGTCGGTTGTGGTTCATGTGGCGAGCGGCGTCGGAAGGAAGGGTGGTTCGTACGGGCCAGGTGGCGACGGCGGCGAGGCGTCCCATGTTGTCACCCCAGGTGGTGAGGTGTGGGCGGGCGGTGGCGGAGGCGCGGGAGGGGACGTCGACGACAGTGATGGGCCTTGCGGATCTGGATTGGGCGGAAATGCCGGTAGCGCTCTCGCTCCACAAAATGGTATCAGTGCGTACAAGAGGGTTGTCGGTGTCGGTGGCGGTATCACCACCCCGGCAATAAAGGGCGGTGCTCGAGTCGAGGGTAACGGCGGTAGCGGAGGCGGCGGAGGTGGATATAACCCAGGAAGCGCGGGCGCAAAGCTCGCGGGCGGAGGCGGAGGATCCTCTTTTGCCGCAGGTTCCCCGTTGGCATCGAAGCTTAAGGTGGCTACCATACCGAGCTACTCCACTAAGGAGTTTCTTGGATATGATCCTTTGGTTGCAAAATACTATAAGATAAATTCGCTTCCTATCGCGAAGAAATCATATGACGCTGCTGCTCACGGTGCCGTGACCTCACCGATACCCACCTCTGCTTTGAAGCAGGCTGCCACGATAGTCGTCGGGTATACCACAAAAACGTGTACGCGAACGGGTTGCTCGGGAGGCGACGCCATCAAAGTCTCTGGTTATACAATATCGGATCCCTCGTCTGGATCGGTATGGTCGTTCGACACATCGTCACAGTCGTTCCAAGCTATGCAGAAGGTCACCGAACCGGGGTATCTCGAGGATTCTGACTATGTGGGTAATAATTTTGCCTCAAAGAGGGTGGCTCTTGCCGGAGCCCCTCGAGGCGGTGCGGATGGTGGCCCCGGTGCCGTGATAGTTCAATTCTGGAGTGGCGTAGCGACAGTCGATCCGGGCACCTGTGCGAACGGCGCCGCTGATTACCCAATCTGCGCCACAATAGTGAGCGGGTGTCCCAATGGTGCGCCTGACTATCCTATCTGTACCGCGACGGGATCTTGTGAAAACGGCGCGCTCGATTATCCGACCTGCACCGCCACTGGCGCAGGCGACTCGGGTACCAGCGCCGGCGATTCGACTTCTGGCAGCGGCGATTCGGCGACAGCTCCATTGTCCCCAGATTTCTCGATAGATTCGAGTTCATCCCTCAAGGTGAAGACTTTCGCCGGCGGCGGCGCAACCTCGGATCCGAAGGATGTCGTAATCACCAGGACGGGAGGTTTCTCTGGCCCCGTGCTCATATCCGTGTCATCTAACATTCCCGAATCTTCGACCCCTTCCCTCATTCTTGACTCTCGATCCGTCCTCGGCGGCGCCATGCTCCCCGTCCTCGGCGGATCGATACCCCTGAGCGTGAAGCTTTCATCCAAGATTCCCGGCGCTTGCATCTCGACCATGGCAACAGAGTGTGATCATTATTTCGTGACCGTGACAGGTTCGGCCCTGATCGATGGGGTTACGGTGACTCACACCAAGCAGATAGAGCTCGTTCAGGAGGCGTTGACTCCCGGGTACAGCGAGATATAGAGAAGGTCTCTGGTCGGAACACTGCGAAAAAGGGGCGCGTCCTTGCGGACGCGCCCCTTTTGTAGTAATCTCTCTCCTGCGTCCCAGACGCTATTAATTCAGGGACAGGTGAGTAACAGGACGACGGCACGGCTTTAGACAGCCATCTCAAGCCCCGATCCCGCGAAGCGAACACTCTGTCTCACGATAATATTTATACAAGTAGTCATATCATCACGAATGCCAACCATTCATCAGCTGGTAAAGAGGAAGCGAAGCTCCCTCAAGCGCAAGTCAAAGTCCGTCGCCCTCACCAAGAGCTTCAACGTGCTCAAGAACAAGCCTCGATATTTCTTCTCGCCCTTCAAGCGCGGAGTATGCATCAAGGTGACCACCAAGACCCCAAAGAAGCCTAACTCGGCAATCCGAAAGATCGCCCGAGTTCGACTCTCGAACGGAATGGAGGTAACCGCCTACATCCCAGGCATCGGTCACAACCTTCAGGAACACTCAGTGGTTCTCCTCCGAGGCGGTCGCGTCAAGGACGTCGGCCTTCGTTACACCGTCGTTCGCGGAGTCCTCGACTCAGCGGGCGTGGAAACTCGTCGAAAGGGTCGCAGCCAGTACGGCATGAAGAAGCCAAAGGCAGCCAAGAAATAATCCCTCTTCTAACTCTTAAAATACTATGCGAAGAAAAATAAAGGCACGACAGCCAATTGGCGGCGACATCAAGTTCGACAATGAGCGAGTAAACAAGCTCATCAACTATGTCATGTATGACGGAAAGAAGAATACCGCGCGACGCGCCGTCTATGACTGCCTTGAATCTATAAAGGCAAAGGCCAAGGTGGAGAATCCTATCGAGGTTCTCGAGGCAGCCCTCAAGAATACCGCCCCTAACGTGGAAGTACGCTCCCGACGAGTCGGAGGCGCAAACTATCAGGTTCCGGTCGAGGTTCGACCAGAGCGCCGACAGGCTCTCTCTATGAAGTGGATTGTCACCGCTGCCCGATCGAAGAAGGGTCAGCCTATCGCCCTCAAGCTCGCCGACGAGATCATCGCGGCATCAAAGGGTGAGGGAGAGGCAGTCAAGAAGCGTGAGAACGTGCACAAGATGGCAGAGGCAAACAAGGCCTTCGCACATTTCGCTTGGTAGTTCTAGTTTCTGTAAATACAAAAAGAAAAAACCGCCGAAAGGCGGCTTTTCTTTAGGATTCTTTCATGGGTGATTTGCTAGGATTTTGCTATGAAAAAAGAACAATCAATATCGGTCATAGAGCCAAGTGTATTGGCACAGAGGATTTTTATTATTCGTGGACATAAGGTGATGTTTGATTTCCATCTAGCGGAATTATATTTGGTACCAGTAAAGCGTTTGAATGAACAGGTTAAACGAAATACTGCCAGATTTCCTATAGATTTCATGTTTCAGCTCACAAAGGCTGAGTTTGAAAACTTGATATCGCAAATTGCGATATCAAGTTCTGATAACGGCAACTGGTCGCAAATTGCGACCAGTTCACAAAAGCATCGTCGCCAGGATTCTATGCCTTATGCCTTTACGGAGCATGGTGTGGCTATGCTTTCTTCCGTATTGAGGAGCGACAGGGCCATCCAGATGAATGCATTCATTATCCGTGCCTTTGTTAAAATTAGGGAATTATTGGCCACGAACAAGGATTTGGCCCATAAACTTGATGAATTGGAGCGGAGACAGTCCGAACAGGACAATAATCTTGCCGAGATTTACTCGATCGTAAAGCAGCTTATTGACGAGCCCATTAAACAGGTGGGGCCCATGGGTTTCGCAACAGGGAAGGAATAGCCCGTTTTCCTTGATTTTCCCCCCGCTTTGCTATATTCTTCTCGGTACCTGAGCTAAGAGTCGCCCTCTTCGCTTTTTAATTTATAACGGCGCACGTAAAGGGTTCCACCCCACAATCATTATGAACAGAGATTATCCACTCGATAAGGTACGTAACTTCGGAGTCATCGCGCACATCGACGCGGGAAAGACCACTACATCCGAGCGAATCTTGTATTACACGGGCATGACCCACAAGATCGGCGAGGTGCATGACGGAGAGACTACCACCGACTGGATGGAACAGGAGCGAGAGCGCGGCATCACCATCACCGCTGCCGCCATCACTTGTTTCTGGAACCCGAGCTACATGCCAAAGGGCGACAAGTCGATGATGCACCGATTCAACGTCATCGACACCCCGGGGCACATCGACTTCACCGTGGAGGTGAAGCGATCCCTTCGCGTGCTCGACGGGGCAGTGGTCGTGTTCGACGGAGTCGCCGGAGTGGAGCCTCAGTCCGAGACCAACTGGCGCTATGCCGACGAGTCCAACGTTCCCCGAATCTGCTTCATCAACAAGATGGACCGCATGGGCGCATCGTTTGAGAAGTCATACAAGTCTATCCTTGAGAGGCTCAACAAGGCCGCCGTTCGCATTCAGCTCCCTATCGGTTCCGAGGAGAACTTCGAGGGCGTGATCGATCTCGTCAAGATGAAGTCCTATCACTTCACGGGCGAGATGGGCATCGACATCATCGAGGGCGAGATTCCTGCCGACATGGTGGAGGATGCAAAGAAATACCGAGCCGAGCTCATCGAGAAGGTCGCCGAAACCGATGACACCATGATGACCGAGTACCTCGAGGGCAAGGAGTTCGACATTCCCACCATCAAGACAATGCTTCGCAAGGCAGTTCTCGCCTGCAAGATCTTCCCGGTCATGACCGGATCGGCACTCAAGAACAAGGGTGTCCAGCTCGTCCTCGACGCCGTCGTCGACTATCTCCCGTCGCCGCTCGACATTCCTGCCGTCAGGGGAATCAACCCAAACACCGGCGAGGAGGTATTCCGACATGCCGACGACAAGGAGCCTTTCTCGGCCCTCGCCTTCAAGCTCCAGAACGACCCATTCGTCGGACAGCTGACCTTCTTCCGCGTGTACTCCGGTACGCTTGAGGCAGGTTCATACATATATAACGCGACCACCGGCAAGAAAGAGCGTCTTTCCCGAATCGTCCGCCTCCAGGCGAATGATCGAGAGGAGGTTCAGAAGGTCTATGCGGGAGAAATCGCCGCAGCCGTAGGACTCAAGGAGGCTCTTACGTCACATACCTTGTGCGATGAGGAGAATCCTATCATTCTCGAAGTCATCAAGTTCGTCGAGCCCGTCATCTCGATGAAAATCGAGCCTAAGACCAAGGCTGACCAGGAGAAGATGGGAGGCGCCCTCCGAAAGCTCGGAAACGAGGACCCAACCTTCAAGATTACCGCCAATCCAGAGACCGGCGAGACCCTCATTGCGGGAATGGGAGAGCTTCACCTCGAGATCATGGTTGATCGCATGAAGCGAGAGTTCGGCGTCGAAGCAAACGTGGGCAAGCCACAGGTGGCGTACCGCGAGACCATCATGGGCACTGCAGAGGCAGACTATAAGCATGTCAAGCAGTCCGGAGGTAAGGGTCAGTACGGTCACGTGCGACTCGTCCTCAAGCCTATGGAGCCGCTCGTGGAAGGGGAGAAGGTCTCGAAGAACGTGTCGCGATACGATGACTTTGAGTTCGTCAACTCCATCAAGGGAGGCGTCATTCCAAACGAGTTCATCCCAGCCGTAGAGAAGGGAGTTCACGAGGCAATGGATCGCGGCGTCGTCGCCGGATTCAGGATGGTGAACGTGTCCTGTGAGCTCATCTTCGGTTCTTCTCACGATGTCGACTCGTCCGAAATTGCCTACAAGATCGCGGGATCGATGGCATTTCAGGAGGCCGCAAAGCGCGCAAAGCCAGTCATCCTCGAGCCTATCATGAAGGTTGAGATCCTCGCCCCAGAGAAGTTCATGGGAGACATCACCGGCTCCATCGCATCGAAGCGAGGCATGATCGAGGCCACCACCATGCGTGGACAGGCCCAGGTCATCACCGCCAAGGTTCCTCTCTCAGAGATGTTCGGTTACACGACCGCTCTCCGATCGATGACCTCCGGCCAGGGAAGCTCTACCATGGAGTTTGACCATTATGAGGTCGTTCCGCCACAGGTAGAGAAGGCAATCGTCGAGGCGAGAAAGTAATTCACACAACTTAAGAGAAAGGCCGCCCCGTTACCGGGGCGGCCTTTCTCTTATCTCGGAAACTCTTTTATCAGCTCTTCCGAGCGATAGAATTCGCCGGCAAGTCCGCCAAAGCTATATGTCTTCCCAGCTATGTCTATGGCCGCCCCACCCACCTGAGGGTCTTTTTTGGGAACGGAACGCCCAAAGCCTATATTGAAGAGGGTGGAGAGTATCTCTGGCCTGTCAGATACGTCATATCCGGCCGTCCTCCACTGTTCGACGACCTCCTTCACATAGAGTCCTGCGTAGAGATATGAGTAGAAACGGCTCTTTTCGTCGGTCAGGCGGGCGAATCTCTCGGAGTCGTGATCCGCTGTCTTGAAATCAAGCAGCTTTTCATATGTCACGCCGGGATAGAAAGGAGACGAGGCGTCTTTCAGGCTACTTTCGATCATGCGGGCCGTGTCCTGCTTGATGCCCATGACGCCCCACGAGAACTGTGACTGATTACCCAGTATCTTGAGCGGGGCAAACACCGCTTTGAAGAGCTCACGGTCCGTGTGGAAGAGCCTGAGCTGTTCCACGGCCATGTTTGCGACGATGATGCGGCTCGAGATACCCGAAAGCGCCGCCGCGCGCCGTATGTCGGCAATATCCCTCGAGACCGCATCCTTAAATGTGATCCATTCCTCGCCCTTGGCCCATGCCATATCGTCTGTCTGGGTCAGAAAGGAGCCCCTCTGGTTGTCTATGATGCCGGGGACGTTCGTCCAGCCGAATCTCACCCCAAAATATCCGGCGACGAGCACGAATCCAATGATGGCAAAGAGATATGTGGTCCATCTGAAGACTCTCATGCGCTAGATAGTAACATCGAAATCGAATTAAGTGGATAACTCACATTGCGCCCCCATCGACTTGGGGCGTATACTTCGGATGTGAGTTTCGATTCTCGAAGACTCGCCCAAACCTTGTTCACACAGTTTGGGCGAGTTTTATTTTTAGGGAAGCGCGGCAGGCGGTGTCATAATGGATATGTTTATAAATATTAACTATATGATGAAAAAAATAGGAGGGGGCTTCGTTGCGGCGGCATTCGTTATCGGCGGGTTCGGTCTCGGCGGGGTCCCTGTGGCCGAGGCCCAGGGGACGGTCCTCTCGAAGATAATCGACAGCCTCGTTTCCCTTCACGTGGTTTCTCGTGAGCAGGTCGCCTCGGTTCTTCTCTCGATGGCAGGCTCCGTTGCGACGCTGAGCGTCGACTCCGCCAATTTTCCATCATCCAATGTTCCCGCGAGCGGCGGCGCAAATAGCGACGAGGCCGATCAGGTGCCGCTCCTTGTCTTTGATCTCAAGGGTGATTCGTCTCCCTCTGTCGTAAACTCGATAGCCGCAAAGATTAACAATCTCGGTCCGGCCACAGTGACGGCGGTGTATCTCTATGATGGTCAGAACATGCTTGACGTCGAATCTCCCTCAAAGGACGGCTCTGTGCTATTTCCCCAGATAGACGTCGCCTTGGGTCAGGATACGAGCAAGGTTTTTGTCATAAAGGCCGACATTCGTGCCGCCAGCACCACCGGCTCGCAGATATATGCCCAGGTTGATTCCTCCGGCATCGTCGCGAAGAGCCTGTCCGGCTCAACAAAGGCGTTTTCCGGAAGCGCGATAGGGGAAAGCATGTATGTTTCAAGCTCCATGCTGGTCGCTTCGGTTCTCTCAGCGACCATCCAGACGACCGGCGCCACATTGCCCATGAGCACGACCACCGTGGTCGCCAGTTTTTCCGTCAGTTTGACCGCGGTCGGAGGCGACTTCCTTTTTGAGGGTGCCGCCGCCAGGCCCGTTGGGGTGAGTGTCTACAAGAACGGCGTCAAATCAGAGGCCTTTTCCACCTATCCAGAGACATCTGTCCTCGCGTATCAGGTGCCCTCAAGTGGCGTGACCACGAGCCCTCTCGATAAGGGGTTTGTGTTCAGGTTGTCTAGAAACAACTCGGTTGTCCTGCCGGTGACCTTCTCGTTCGTGCCTAGCGGACGAGGGTTTTCATACTCTGTCGAGCTCGACAGCATAAGGTCGATGAGCTCTGTCACCAAGAAATCACAGGCCTATCTGATTAGGCCGACGCTGAAGACGAATTATGTGATTGCCGATGGCCCCTCGGTCACTTCAGGGCCCGTTATCGCCCCGACCGTGTCTATCACGGGAGTCCCGACCATCACCCTCGCCTATGACTCTAAGAAGGGTGAGTCGGCCCTCACCGCAACTTTCGACGCCACCGTCAGAGGAGGCAGCGCAGACTCCTCTTTCTACACCACCCTGGTGGATGCCAGCTTCTATGATCAGAACGGGCAGAGGGGTGGGGGATCCGCCCGTATAAACGTGCCGCGGGGAGAGAAGACTGATGCCTATGGCAGAGGCTACACGGGAATTCTCGTCGGCGAGAGCCTTCCGGTTAAGGTTGTCCTCACCGCGAGCCCAAAGGTCATGTTCGCCGGAAGCTATTTCGCAAAGTTCAATCAGGTGTATCTCGTAGGGTCGGACATAAACAACCCCATCGGCATTTCCGTCCCATCGAACAAGACCGAGTCAAAGACGATTGTCGGTGAGGTGGCTCCGTACATAACATTCGTCACGCCAGAGGCACATGTCGGTCAGCCTATAACCGTGCAGGGCCAGCGGCTGAATGGGTCCACTGTCCTTATTGATGCCATAGCCCCACAGGGCCTCACGTATAAAAATAGCAGTGGAAAGAGCGTGACTTTCAATCTTCCGATACTTTCTGTCGGCATGCATAGACTAAGCGTTGCCAGCAAGTCGACTGGCGCAAGCAATCAGCTGGATTTCTCGGTTCTTGCAGACCCAACGACTGCCAGCACGTCGGCATCGATTATCGGAAAGCCATCCCTGTCCTTGGCCTATGAACCATTGCGAAACGGGGGATTTATCACGAAGGGTAGTCGAGAGGTTGGCCTGGTTTCGGATTTCGACATAACCATCACCGCCGGTCTTGGTGACGTGAAGATTGCCAGCAAGGGCTTTGTCCCGGACTTCATCAATCAGGAAGGCAGGAATCTCTCGCCAAACCAGAAGTACTCGACAGTTACGCCAAAATCACAGGCGAAGAAGATTCTCGATGTCAAAGGCGATGCCTATTACATCGTGCCAGCAGGAAAGGCCATCAACTTTCACGTGACGCAGACTGTTGATCCAAAGCAGATGTTCGCGGGCAATTATTACGCGACCCTTAGGTATATTTCTACCGATGCGGGCGTCATCAGCCTTCCCTCGAACAGGACGAACTCGACGACCATCGTCGGCGAGGTCTCGCCTTATATCACTTCCGTGACTTATGACAACGGCTCGGTGACCATAAGGGGCGTTCGCTTCCACGCGACAAAGAACATGGTCACCAATGGTGGAAACTTCACCTTGAATAACGTCGTGTCGGCTGACGACAAGGGGACGACCATAACCTTTCCGACGACCGGCATGACGACGGGCGTCAATTACATAACGGTAATCAATTCCAACATGGGTGCTGGTGCCGGCAGGAGCAACGCTCTCCCTGTGAACGTTCTCTCCGCAAATCAGCCGTCAATCATAGGCATTAGCGCGACCAGCTCATTGCCGGGCGTGAAGGTGCAGATAAGGACCTTGGGCATGCCCGTCAATTCAGGGTATAAATACCTGGTCTCATTCAATAACGCGAACACCGATTCCGGCATCGATGCGATGATTGATGCGAAGGGGGTTGTCACGTTCAAGACCCCTGCTCTCCCTGTCGGCCTCTATGACGTAAGCGTCGAGGTACTCAATCTCGGCAACCTTCACTCGACCTCCGTGCCGTTCGCTGTTCTTGCTCCTAAGCAGGCGGTTTCCGCAACGTTGGTTGCCCCCACAAACACTTCTGTGATCAACACGGGGGCCATTCAGGTTGTCCCCGCCTCTGCGCCCGTGACGTCTTCTACCGTGATGGGACCGGTCGCGCCATCGCCGGCCTCACCTGCTCAGGCGACTCCTCCCGTTGTCACCACTCAGACCGGTCCGACGATTGAGCCTTCTGTTGTGACGGGGCCTGTCGATACCGCCGATGTTGCCGAAGTTCCTGTTGCGGGGCCCGTTGTCGGCTGTACTGATTCCGACGGAGGCAAAAATCCCAATGTCGCTGGCGTCACAGAGTCATCTAAGGGCAGCCTTTCTCATTTTAAGGATATATCCGTCAAGGCGGGCGGGGGAGCGTGCTCCGGTGCGTCCTGCGTGTCTGTGATTGAGGGGTACTGTACCGCCGCGGGGAAGGTCGGAAAGGTTGGCATGAAATGTTCCACCGGATATTCTGTGGATGGCGCTTGCGTGGCAAAGCCCGGAGCTTCAAATGCCGGGATGGCGATCTTCAGCGTTGATGGTTTTATGAGGCTGATTAATTCTTGGAGATAACGATCAGGGTTCTTTTTAGATGGATGGGGCCGCTGCGGCAACTCGGCGGCCCTTTTCATTGCCTGGTGACGTCATTTTGTTTGACTTCCTCTCTCTGTCTGCTATGATACGTGTTACGCATTTTGCGCGCTTTTTTCAATTGGATTTCAGTCGAAAATGGCATTTAACAGCTTAGAACATTAATTTGTAGGTCGTTAGGACGTGCCAATCTCGCGCGCACATCTTAATCACTTACCAAAAAAAACTATGGCAGGCGAATTCACACGAACAAAGCCACACGTTAACGTAGGCACCATCGGCCACGTTGACCACGGCAAGACTACTTTGACTACCGCGATCCTCGCGGTTCAGTCTCGAGACGGTTTGGCAAAGGGCAAGGCATACGCGGATATCGCAAAGGGCGGTACCGTTCGAGATGCCTCAAAGGTGGTTACCATCTCTCTTGCTCACGTTGAGTACGAGTCTGATGCGCGACACTACGCTCATATCGACGCCCCAGGACACGCAGACTACATCAAGAACATGATCACCGGTGCCGCCCAGATGGACGGTGCTATCCTCGTGGTATCTGCAATTGACGGTCCTATGCCTCAGACCCGAGAGCATATCCTTCTCGCAAAGCAGGTTGGCGTGCCAAAGATGGTCGTCTTCCTCAACAAGTGCGACGCGGTAGAGGACAAGGAGCTCATCGACCTCGTCGAGGGCGAGGTTCGAGACCTTCTCACCAAGTACGGCTTTGACGGTGCAGCAACCCCTGTTATCCGTGGATCGGCCCTCAAGGCTCTTGAGGCAGCTGACAACACCGACGAGTGGTCAAAGAAGATCAAGGAGCTCATGACCACGCTCGACACCTACATTCCTATGCCAGAGCGAGCTTTGGACAAGCCATTCCTTATGCCTATCGAGGACATCTTCTCGATTGAAGGACGAGGAACCGTAGTCACCGGACGAATCGAGCGAGGACAGGTCAAGGTTGGCGATGAAGTCGAGATCGTGGGCCTCAAGCCAACGGTAAAGACGACCATCACCGGTATTGAGATGTTCAACAAGCAGCTTCAGTCAGGTATGGCCGGAGACAACGCCGGAGTTCTTCTCCGAGGTACTCGAAAGGAGGACGTTACTCGAGGCCAGGTGCTCGCAAAGACCGGGTCTGTAACCCCACACACCGAGTTCGACGCAGAGGTTCTCATCCTCAAGAAGGAGGAGGGCGGACGACACACCCCATTCTTTAACGGCTACAAGCCTCAGTTCTACGTTCGAACAACGGACGTTACCGGTGAGGTGACCCTTCCAGCCGGAGTAGAGATGGTTATGCCTGGAGACACCGTTACCTTCAAGGTAAAGCTCCACGCTCCAATCGTTCTCGAGGACAAGCAGCGCTTCACCATCCGAGAGGGTGGAAAGACCGTCGGTGCAGGCGTCGTAACCAAGATCACTGCGTAAAACTTGCTAAAAAGCAAGAAATACGTAGACTAGCACTTATATGGCAGTAGCAGAAACAAAAAAGACCACAAAGAAGAAGGCGGTAGCAAAAGCGGACGCAATTCCGCGACTCCGAATCCGCGTACGCGCGTACGAGAGCAAGATTCTCGATGCGTCCGTAAAGCAGATCATCGATACCGCGCTCCGCTACGACGTAGAGGTGCTCGGTCCGGTGCCGCTCCCAACGGAGATCAAGAAATACACGGTGAATCGTTCGTCATTCGTCTACAAAAATGCGCGAGAGCAGTTTGAGATGCGAGTGCACAAGCGCCTCATCGATATCTTGAATCCAAACCAGAAGATCATCGAAGCCCTCACCAACATGTCATTGCCTTCAGGCGTGAACATCGACGTGAAGATGATTTAAGGAATCAAGCAAAAACCCCGCGAAAGCGGGGTTTTTGCTTTGCCGGAACTGATATTTATGCAAAGGACCCTTGCCAATCCTCGATAAAAAGCCCTGCGCGGGGCGAGGGTCCGAGCAGAGCAATCCGCCACCAGGCGGATATGCGTACCTTTTGGAGAGGGCCGGCGGGGGTCTCATTTGCACAAAATCGCCTTTTACGGTAGTATCACTCCCACGAGAAGCACAGGCTTCTTTTTGATTTATCAGGTTTTAAGAGAGCCTCCGGGTCCCCCAGATCCGCGCTCGCGCATAACAATGAAGTTCATACTTGCCACAAAGAAGAATATGACGCAGGTCTTCGCTGCGGACGGTCGCGCATACCCTGCGACGATCCTCTCGGCCGGACCTATCGTCGTGACCCAGGTCAAGACGACCGCCATCGACGGCTACAATGCCGTTCAGGTGGGCTACGGAGAGCAGAAGGAGTCTCGCATCGCGAAGGCTCAGATCGGACACACCAAAGATCTCGGAAACTTCCGAGACTCCCTCGAGTTCCGCACCACTGCCGAGGACGCCGCGAAGTTCAAGAAGGGCGACAAGGTTGACCTGTCTGCATTCGCAGAGGGGGAGATCGTCACCGTTCGATCGGAATCAAAGGGCAAGGGCTTCCAGGGTGTAGTCAAGCGACATCACTTTAAAGGAGGTTCCCGAACTCACGGTCAGAAGCACTCTGAGCGAGAGCCTGGCTCTATTGGCGGAGGCGGACGAGCCGGAGGTCGCGTCGCGAAAGGCATGAGAATGGCTGGACGCATGGGTGGTGACATGGTCACCGTCAAGAATCTCAAGGTTCTCCAGGTTCGCCCTGAGACCAACGAGATAGTTATTCACGGTTCCCTTCCTGGTCGAAGGGGAACTCTCGTATCTATCGTCGCATAATCTTTCTAACTATACATATATGGACGCAACAATATACAACAAGGAAGGAAAGTCGGCGGGAAAGATAGCTCTTTCCGAGAAGGCCTTCGGCCTCTCATGGAACGCTGACCTCGTGCACCAGGTAATGGTGTCGATGATGTCAAACGCTCGACAGCCTATCGCCCACACCAAGACTCGTGGAGAGGTTCGCGGAGGAGGCAAGAAGCCATGGAGGCAGAAGGGAACCGGTCGCGCTCGACACGGATCTACCCGATCACCTCTCTGGGTGGGTGGAGGCGTGGCACACGGACCACGAAACGACAAGGAGTATGGTCGAAAGGTCAATAAGGCCGTCAAGTCTAAGGCTTTCCTCACGGTTCTCTCGAAGAAGTGGAGGGATGGAGAGGTTCTCTTCGTCGACTCTCTCTCGTTCGACGCCCCAAAGACCGCCACCGCAAAGTCCGTCCTCGTAGCCCTCGGCGCAGCCAAGGGATTCGAGAAGCTCGCAACCAAGCGAAAGAACGCGGCATTCATCGCCTTCGCAAAGAAGGACGAGAACGCAGAGAAGAGCTTCCGAAACATCGGATCCGTGGTCGTCGACGAGGTGCGAAACATCAACCTTCTCGATCTCCTCAACAACAAGTTCATCGTCATCGAGAATCCGGTCGAATCAGTCAAGGTTATCGAAGCTAAACTCTAATCATATGGCTATTTTTTCAAAGAAAGACAAAAAGGAGGTAAAGGCTGTCGAGGCTAAGGCCGACAAACCTGCAAAGAAGGTCGCTGCCAAGAAGGCTGTGGCTGTAAAGGCCCCTGTCGCAAAGAAGGAGGTCGCCGTAAAGGCGGCGAAGGGCGACAAGGTTGTCGTCGCAAAGAACTCTGTCCTCAGGGGTCCTCGCGTTACCGAGAAGGCTTCCGTTCTTCACGAGAAGAACAACGTCTATACCTTCAATGTCGCGGTTTCCGCCAACACTCAGCAGATAGCGCACGCTATCAGGGCTGCTTACAAGGTAACTCCTCTCAAGGTGTCAGTCGTGTCCATTCCCGCAAAGGCGATGTTCGCCCGCGGACGAAAGGGCAAGACCGTCGGCGCCAAGAAGGCATATGTATATCTCAAGAAGGGAGATGTCATAGAGTTTGCCTAATTTAACAAAAGGCCATGAAAACATACAAACCAACAAGCCCAAGCCGCAGGCACATGCAGACCATCAACTTCAAGGAGTTCCTTACCGCAAAGGATCCTGTGAAGGCACTCACCCATGGTGGCAAGCGACAGGTAGGACGAAACCATCACGGACGCATCACTGTTCGCCATAAGGGAGGCGGACACAAGCGCCTTTTCCGAGACGTCTCTTTCGCATACGACAAGCGAGACATCCCCATGACCATCAAGTCAGTTGAGTACGATCCAAACCGATCGGGCTTCATCGGACTCGCGGCTTATCGAGACGGCGAGCGACGATACGTTCTTCTTCCAAAGGGAGTAAAGGTAGGCACAACCCTCCTTGCCGGAGCGGCTGCCCCTGTAGCCATGGGAAACGCCCTTCCTTTGAAGAAGATCCCTGTCGGCACATATATCTACAATATCGAGGTCAAGCCTCAGGGAGGTGCCAAGATAGCTCGCGCAGCAGGCATCTTTGCCCAGATCATCGGTAACGATGCTGGTTACACCCAGATCAAGATGCCTTCCTCCGAGATCCGAAAGGTTCACGAAGAGTGTTTCGCGACCGTCGGACAGGTTTCAAATGACGAGCACTGGCTGGTCAATTCCGGAAAGGCCGGACGATCGAGGTGGCTCGGTATTCGACCGACCGTCCGAGGTACCGCCCAGAACCCTGTGGACCATCCATACGGAGGAGGAGAAGGTGCTACCGGACGAGGTCTCCGAAGGCTCAAGACCCGATGGGGAAAGCCAGCAGGAAAGGGCCAGAAGACCCGAACCCCAAAGAAGTACTCGAACGTCTTCATTGTCACCCGCCGAAAGGTCGGAAAGGCAAAGGGACAGAACTAGTCTTCTTTCACGAATCACATTCAACGAAACCCGCCGAAAGGCGGGTTTTGCTTTTGCCCCCCCGTGAGATAATGTGGGACATAGTTACTTAATTTATCCCAATGAAAAAATCACTTATCGGCTTTCTCGTGTTCGTGTCGATCTTCGGCTTCGGCACCCTCGGCGCGAACGCTCAGTCGATGGATTTCGGTCAGCTTATAAATCTCTTCATACAGCTTGGCGTCATCTCTCCGGACAAGGCCGACGCTGCAAGGGCCGCTGTTGTGAATTTTGGTAAGGCACCCTCATCGAACACTTTCTGCCATACGTGGAATTCAAACTTGAGAATAGGTGATGACAATTCTGATGTTGACGCCCTTCAGGATGCTCTTGCGAAAAACGGAACATTGGATGCAAGCAAGGTTGGTTTCACGGAAGATGTCGCGGCCGCCGTGGTAAAATTCCAGGGTAAGTACGGTATTCCTCAGACTGGATATGTTGGTCCTTTGACGAGAGCGAAGCTTAATTCGCTTTACCAGTGTAATCAGGGTTCAGCTCCCGTTGTCACAGCAGCCCCGTTGATTACTTCCATAAATCCATCGTCAGCCTCAACAGGTGATGTATCAAATAATGGAATAAAAGCGACAATTACAGGCATGGGATTTTTGCCAACAGGCAATAGTGTTCTTTTTGGTAAAAATTCTACCTCAGGCAGGGGTCATTTTATCATCGACAATCTTTCATCAAGTGACGGCAAAATTATCCAGTTTCAAGTTCCTTTGGATATTTTATATGGTGTTTCACCTGTTAGTGTTAAAAATAGTAATGGAACAAGTAATAGTGTTAATTTCACGGTTACCCCTGTGGCAACGTCTACCGCTTCTTATGAGGATTCATTTAAAGTGATAAGCGCGACGGATAATCGTTTCCGTATTCAAGTAAATTCTGGTGATCAAATGGCAGATCTTTTAACTTTGGAGGCTAGTGCTGGAGGTTCATCGGTAAGTATTCAGCAAGTAAAAATAGTCTTCGGAGAGAGCCTTTTGGATGACTCAAGAGCCCTCTGGCTTAAGGTGTTTAAAGAAGTGTATCTCGTGGATGATCTTGGCAATATTGTCGCTCAAGCTGACCTTAATAATGGAACCGTGATAAAAGAGAATGAAAGGTTTGTACTTACGTTGAAGGATTTTAAGTACTCAATACCAGCCTTTTCATCAAGAAAGTTCAGCATAAAGGCAGATACATATTCATCTATTGATGCCGCTTACGGACAGACTACTTACAGACTATCTGTTCCACTAGACGGTATTCTTACGGGTTATGATAGGCTGGATCAGCTTCTCGGGGAAGGGGACATCTCTCGATACATATTGGTGAATGGGAGTATCTAGGACGCTATGTCTTCCTGAGTTAAGAATATCCAAAAAAAATCCGCCGAAAGGCGGGTTTTTTTGGATACATTTTATCGTGGTATCATATCGTCATGAAATTAATCTTGGGCATGTGCCAGAGAGTAGGGAGAATAGGCTTTTGGCGAGGGCTCGTCAATTTTTGGACCATTATATTCTTTGCCTCGATCGTATATGATTTCCTCAACCATAATATTCTCGACGAGAGTAACATCATTCTGACCATTGCTGGCATATATTGTGCTGCATTGGCCATCTACAGTGCCGAAAAGGAGTTTCGTCGTTGGAACAAGGTCCACGATTCAATCCATCCCGGGGAACTGTACGCGCTATTATGGACGATCCTCATCATTGGTATCGTTATTGCCCAGCCTCTATTCCACATTGAATACAAGATGCCTGCTGAAGTCAGTGCCTCGTACATAGCCGTAATATCAATATTGGCCATCACCAGGGAATCAAAGAGCTTCTATCAGAAGAAGGTTGCGAGGAAGTAGGAATCAGGGTGGAGTAGTGTTTTTAGGTAAAATTTCATGTTTTCTCTGGCGTTCCTTTAACGCCTTTTTGATATGCTTTTTCCATGACCGAAGAAACAATTGCAAAGGTGTTACACTTTTGGTACACTCATGGCATGAGTACCACTAAAAGGCGTATAAATATAACGGCGGATGCGGACGTAGAGGCCGCCCTGAAACTCGTTGCCGAAAGAGATGGTGTCCCTATGGCCACAAAGGCCGCGGATCTCTTGCGTATTGCTCTCGAACTTGAGGAAGATTTGGCTCTTGGTGCTATCGCTGAGGAAAGAGAGCGGGCACATGTAAAATTCATCTCGCATGAAGAGTTCTGGAAACAAACTTCTATTTGATCCATCCGCAATCAAGGATGCCCTGATCATAGATCGAGATATTCTTCTGAGGATAAAGCAGGCTATCGAGTTCAAGCTTGTGACGAAGCCTGAACTGTATGGTTCACCCCTCCATGGGGTTTTGAGGCCATTTTGGAGACTAAGGGTTGGTGATTATCGGGTCGTATATAAGTTTGCAGAAGGAGAGGTGCGGATTTTCGCCATCGTTCACAGGAAGGATGTTTATAAGATGCTCGAAAGAAGGCTCTAATCGACCAAAAGGCGAGCTTTCTCCCCGCCGAAACGACTTGCGAGGTCGACGGACCGAGCACGAGGAATTTCCCAGCAGGGAAATATCCGTGCGTTTCGGCGGGGAGGGAAGCGAGCCCATTGACTTTATTCCGCATTTTGCTAGGATAGTGCAACTAGCTTCGGAATGGACACTAAGTAGGAATCTAGGTTCAAGCCTAGTTTTTTAATTTATTCAGTCGTTTTAGCGACTATAGTCCAAACGCCCGAGCTGTAATTTATCGTCTATACATGACACGATCACTTTCAAAAGGCCCATACGTCGACGAGCGAGTTATCAAGAAGATAATTGGCAAGAAACCACAGGAAACTGGGGTTATTAAGACCTGGAGCCGCGCATGCCATATCTCCCCGGAGATGGTAGGCTTCAAATTCGGCGTTCATAACGGAAAAGACTTCATCGAGGTATTGGTGGCAGAGGACATGGTAGGCCACCGACTCGGTGAATTTTCTTTGACCCGTAAGTTCAACAAGCACGGCGGTAAGATGCAGAAGGAGCTCGAGCAGAAGAAGAAGGAGGGCGAGGTCGCAGCAGCTCAGGCCGCAAAGGGCGCCGTAGCCGACAAGAAATAATCCACTTTTATGGTAACCGCATCCCTCACAAACTATCGTCAGTCCCCCCGCAAGGTCCGCCTTGTAGCCTCTTTGATCAAGGGCAAGACCGTTCAGGCGGCTATGGATATGCTCGGCGTGACCACAAAGCGCGCGTCTGACCCGATCGCAAAACTCCTCGCTTCCGCGGTTGCCAACGCAAAGAACCTCAACATACCTCTTGAGGGCCTCTTCGTGAAGGAGTGCCGAGTAGACCTCGGCCTCACCATGAAGCGCAACATGCCAGGTGCCCGTGGAACAGGCTTCCCTATAAAGAAGAAGACCAGCCACGTTCTTTTGGTTCTCGCCCCAAAGGCGGTCAAGGCTCCAAAGGTAAAGGCAGTTAAGGCCCCAACCAAATAATTTTATGTCACATACCGTACACCCATATTCTCATAGGCTCGGCATCATCAGGGACTGGAAGTCTCGCTGGTTCGCCCCTAACGGCAAATACCAGGCATATCTCAAGGCAGACATACTCCTTCGCGAGTTCCTCGACCTTCGCTTCCGTGGTGCATATGTAAGCGACGTCCAGATCGAGCGAAACGAGAAGGCGATGCGACTCATCATCCGAACCTCACGACCAGGCATCATCATTGGCCGACAGGGAGAGGGTGCACAGAAGCTCCGTGCCGACGTTCTCGCCTTCCTCCACAAGACGGGCTCAAAGCTCGCCAAGAATCAGGAGCTCAAGGTTGATATCGAGGAGGTTCGATCTCCAGAATCTGACTCCGCCATCGTCGCCGACATGGTCGCTGAGGGTCTCGAGAAGCGTCTTCCGTTCCGCCGCGTCATGAAGCAGATGATCGAGAAGGTCATGGCAAACCGCGATGTGAAGGGAGTGCGCATCTGCCTCGGGGGGCGACTCGGAGGCGCCGAGATGGCACGCGTCGAGGACATGAAGAAGGGACAGATTCCCCTTCAGACCTTCCGCGCCGACATCGACTTCGCCCGCGAGAAGGCTCACATGACCTATGGAGACATCGGCATCAAGGTCTGGATCTACAAGGGAGAGGTATTCGATAAAACTAAGAATTAATATACTTTTATGTTGCTTCCAAAAAAAGTTAAATATCGAAAGTGGCACGTGATGCGAAAGAATCCGAAAAAGATCGGACTCGAGACTCGCGGAACCACCCTCTCGTTCGGATCGTTCGGAATCAAGGCCACTTCGGCCTATCGAATAACCTCTCAGCAGATTGAGTCTGCCCGAAAGGTGCTTGCCCGAGAGATCGGCAAGAACGGCAAGATCTGGATTCGCATTTTCCCCGACATGCCTTATACCAAGAAGCCTGCCGAGGTTAAGCTCGGAAAGGGAAAGGGAGACCTCGAGGGATATTGTTCCCCTGTAAAGGCGGGTCGCGTCCTCTTCGAAGTCGACGGCGTGAGCGAGGCGGTCGCTCGCGAGGCGTTCCGCAAGGCGGGAACCAAGCTCCCAGTAAGGTCAGTCGTCATATCCCGCGAGCTCGTCGCATAATGATCCCATAATTTTATGTTTACAAAGAAAACAGCAAAAGCAGCAGTCGTCGCAGAGCCAAAGGCCCCTTCAAAGGCAAAGCAGCTTTCTGGCGTCATTGTCTCGACCAAGATGAAGGACACCATCGTCGTCCTCGTCGACCGATTCGTCAAGGTGCCAAAGTACGAGCGATACGTAAAGGTATCGAAGAAGTTCAAGGCCCACGATGCAGGCAACACCAAGAAGGAGGGGGAGACTGTCACCATCATCGAGTGCGCCCCCATCTCTAAGGACAAGCACTTCAAGGTGCTGAACGCATAATACAACTGCCATGATACAACCACGATCAATCGTAACCATAGCCGATAACTCAGGAGCCAAGGTCGGCCGAATCTTCAAGGTGCTCGGCTCTGCCGCAAAGCGATACGCCGTGCTTGGCGACATCGTCGTACTCTCGGTTCAGAAGGCTGAGCCACGAAAGTCGGTGAAGAAGAAGGACGTCCTTCACGCCGTGGTTGTTCGCTCGGTCAATGCCACCCGAAGGAAGGATGGTTCGTACATCCGATTCGACGAGAATGCAGTCGTCATTCTCGAGAAAACCAAGAAGGAGCCTCTCGCAGGACGAGTCTTCGGGCCAATTCCACGAGAGATACTCGAGAAGGGCTTCAAGACCATCGCGTCTCGAGCACCAGAAATCGTATAAATAACATTATCACCATGCACGTAAAGAAAGGAGACAAAGTAATAGTACTCGCAGGCAAGGACAAGGGCGCGACCGGAGAGGTTGTCCGCTCTTTCCCCAAGCTTGGGAAGGTCGTCGTCTCGGGCGTCAACAAGGTCAAGAAGCATCAGCGACCGACGAGGTCGGGCCAGAAGGGCCAGATCATCGAGAAGGAGATGCCTCTCAACGCGTCGAACGTCAAGCTCGCGACCGCATCAAAGAAATAAATCCCATGAAAACCCTCAAAGCAAAGCAGACTGAAATTTTCGCGGCCATGAAGTCAGAGTTCGGCTACACGAACGTCATGCAGGCCCCCCGCATCATGAAGATCGTGGTGTCCGTCGGCGTCGGCTCCTTCAAGGACAAGAAGAAGGTGGAGCTCGCGGGCGACCGCATCGCAAAGATCACCGGCCAGAAGCCAGTGCTTCGCGGCGCAAAGAAGTCGATCGCGTCATACAAGTCTCGAGAGGGGGATCCCATGGGATACCAGGTAACCCTTCGAGGCGACAGGATGTGGAACTTCTTCGAGAAGCTCGTCCACATCGCGCTTCCTCGAACCAAGGACTTCCGAGGACTTCCGGCAACATCGGTCGATGATATGGGCAATTACACCCTTGGAATTCGAGAGCACTCGATCTTCCCTGAGGCATCCGAGGAGGAGCTCAAGGACGTCTTCGGTCTCGGTGTCACGATCTGCACCAACATCAAAAACAAGGCAGAGACGAGGAAGTTCCTCGCTCTCCTTGGCTTCCCGATCAAAAAGGAGTAATTAAAAGGGGTTTCCGTCGCTTCATCGTTGACTAAGCAGGGTCATGATGATAGTATGGCGGAAAGCTTGACCAAGGCTTTTTTCTTTATCTAAAAATATCAAATGGCGAAAACATCAGTCATAGCGCGAGCGCTCAAGAAACCAAAGTTCTCATCACGAATCGTGAGGCGATGTTTTCGCTGCGGCCGAAAGAACGGTTACATGCGAGATTTCGGCGTCTGTCGAATCTGCTTCCGCGAGCTTGCGAACGACGGCCTCATTCCCGGCATTAAGAAGTCGTCTTGGTAATTATCATCCATTCCTACTCCCATGCGAGATCCAATTTCAAACCTCATAATCCAGATCAAGAACGGAAGCGCCGTCAAGAAGGACGTCGTCACCGTCTCTCTTTCTAACTTCGTCGCCGACGTGGCGGAGGCTCTCGCTCGAAAGGGATACGTCAAGCCGGGCGTAAAGAAGGGAAAGAAGATTCAGAAGCAGCTCGAGATCGGACTCATCTACAATCCTGACGGAAACGCCCGCATCACTGATGTTGCGCGTATATCGAAGCCTTCAAAGCGAATCTATAGGGGATACAACGAGATCTTCGGTATCAAGCAGGGTCACGGCTCGACCTTCTACTCGACGTCAAAGGGCATCCTGAGCGATGACGAGGCTCGCAAGGCAAAGGTCGGCGGAGAGGTTCTCTTCAACATCTGGTAAATTTTCATATTAAACATCCCATGTCACGAGTAGCAAAAAAACCAATAGTTATCCCAGAGAAGACCGAAGTGAAGGTCAATGGTCTTACCGTATCGGTCAAGGGACCATTGGGGGAGATGTCTCGAGACTTCAAGTCGGGCGTCGAGATCAAGGTTGAGAACGGCACGGTCATCGTCACTCTCAAGCGAACCGAGGACTACATGCTCTGGGGAACCTACGCATCCCACATCAAGAACATGATCGAGGGCGTGAACAAGGGTTTCACAAAGAAGCTTGTCGTCGAGGGAATCGGCTTCAAGTCTGACGTGAAGGGGAGCGACCTCGCCATGTCACTCGGATTCTCGCACCCTGTGAGCGTCGCCATCCCAAAGGAGCTCAAGGTCACCGCTGACAAGAACATTATCTCCGTCACCGGCATAGACAGCGAGGCCGTGGGCAAGTTCGCCGCAAAGGTCCGATCGTTCAAGAAGCCAGAACCATATAAGGGCAAGGGCATTCGATACGAGACCGAAGTTATCCGACGAAAGCAGGGTAAGAAGGCCGCATAATCAGGCGCTTAGAAAACCATCATGGCAAATCCAAACATCAAAAAGCAGAAGAGGGTCCGAAGGCATGCGAAGATTCGCAGCAGGGTTTTTGGCACCAAGGAAATGCCTCGTCTCGCCATCTTCCGCTCGAACCGATACGTCTATGCCCAGCTCATCGATGACGATGCCGCAAAGACCATCGTCTCCGCCTCGTCTCTCGAGGCCAAGGGCAAGGAGAAGAAGGTTGATGTCGCTTTCACCGTCGGCAAGGAGATAGCGCAGAAGGCCGTTGCCCTCAAGGTTGAGAAGGTCATCTTTGACCGAGGAGGCTTCGGATACAAGGGTCGCGTAAAGGCCCTCGCAGACGGCGCCCGCGAAGGAGGACTTAAGTTCTAATATTTTATGAATCCAGAAACCACCACAGAAACCAAGGTCACGACGCCAGCTGCGGCCGCAGCCCCAGCGTCCCAGCCTGCAGCTCGCGGCTCTTTCGCCCCACGTGGCGGCGTAGGTGCCCCTCGCGGCGGACAGGGAGGCGCACGAAGGCCGGGCGGAGCTCGCCGATCTGACTCTCGCGCACCTCGCGCGAAGCCAGAGTACGACAGCACCATGCTCAACATCCGACGCGTGTCCCGAACCGTATCCGGCGGACGACGATTCTCGTTCTCCGTTGCCCTCGTCGCAGGAAACAAGAAGGGAATGGTGGGAGTGGGTCTCGGCAAGGCCGGCGACACCGCCCTCGCCATCGACAAGGCCTTTCGCGATGCCAAGAAGCACATGGTCAAGATCAACACCACCAAGGACATGTCCATCCCTCACGAGGTTTTCGAGAAGTACGCGTCTGCCCGCGTCTCGATTCGACCAGTGAAGGACCGAGGCCTCGCCGCAGGATCCGCCGTTCGAACCGTCCTCGAGCTTGCCGGTATCACGAACGTTGCCGCAAAGATCATCTCTCCATCAAAGAACAAGCTCAACATTGCCCGAGCCACCATTGCCGCCCTCAAGAGCCTCAATCTCACCCGACCAACTCAGTCTCCAAAGGCGAAATAATACAATCACCATGCAGCTTCACAACATACAGCGAAAGACCCCTAACATGAAGATGGCCCAGATCGGCCGAGGCGGAAAGCGCGGCAAGACATCGGGTCGCGGCCAGAAGGGTCAGGACTCTCGAGCCGGCGCCAAGAAGCGACCAGAGCTTCGAGACTTCATCAAGCGACTCCCTAAGCTCCGCGGATATGCCTTCAAATCCATCACCAACAAGGCCTACCCGGTTCCCATGAGCGCCCTCGAGAAGAACTTCAAGGACGGCGCCCGCGTTGAGCCGAAGACCCTCGCAAGCAAGGGCATCATCGAGAAGATCAACGGCGACTATCCTCGAGTGAAGATACTCTCAGGCGGCGAGATCACCAAGAAGCTCACTGTCTCCGGATGCGAGCTCTCTGCATCGGCAAAGGCGGCAATCGAGAAGGCGGGCGGCACGGTTCACGCTTAAACCACAACTAACATGAATGCATTCCTAGACAAGATTTCTCATATTTTCAGAGACCGAGGCCTTAGGAAGAGAATTCTCTTCGTCGTATTCATTCTTGTCATCTTTAGGCTTCTTACCACCATTCCGATTCCGGGAATCGACACCGTTCGATTGGCCTCTCTTTTCGAGAACAGCCAGTTTTTCGGGCTCCTCAACCTCTTTTCGGGAGGCGGACTCTCTAATCTTTCCATAATGATGCTCGGCGTTGGGCCATACATCACTGCATCTATCATCATGCAGCTTTTGACGATCATGTCTCCTCGCCTCAAGGCCCTCTATCAGGAGGAAGGGGAGGCGGGTCGCATTCGTTTCGCCCAGTATTCCCGTCGAATCGCTTTTCCTCTCGCCCTCATACAGGCATTCAGCTACATAATCATACTTCAGCGACAGGCCATCATCCCTGACCTTTCCACCTTCGGTCTCGTTCTCAACACGTTGGTCATCGCGGCCGGCTCGATGTTCCTCATGTGGCTCGGCGAGCTCATCACCGAGTTCGGCCTCGGCAACGGAACGTCCCTCATCATCTTTGCCGGTATCGTCGCGGCATTCCCCCAGCAGCTGACTGGCGTCTTCGCGGCATACGACCCATCGATGCTTCCTATGTATGTTGGCCTTGCCGTTCTGGGCCTTGGCGTCATATATTCGGTCATATTCATGACCGAGGCGGAGCGATCGATTCCGGTCACCTATGCCAAGCAGGTTCGCGGCGCGAAGGTGTATGGTGGGACCTCGACATATCTCCCGCTTCGCCTCAATCAGGCCGGGGTGATCCCGATCATCTTCGCCCTCTCGATCATGCTCTTCCCCCAGATGATCTTCAGCTTCCTCGCCTCGTCGACGAATCTGATCCTGCTCAAGATATCGACGGTCGGCATGCTGTTCATCAATAATCACCTCCTCTACAACTCCTTCTACTTCATCCTGGTCTTCGTCTTCACCTACTTCTACACGGCGGTGACCTTTGACCCTGTGGTTATCTCGGAGAATCTCCAGAAGTCAGGCGCGTTCATTCCCGGCGTTCGACCCGGCCACCCTACGGCAGAGCATCTTTCCAAGATAGTGACCCGAATCACCCTTGTCGGCGCACTTTTCCTCGGTGTCGTGGCAGTGCTTCCGCTCATTCTCCGCAGCCTTACAGGCATCACCACCCTCGCCATCGGCGGAACGGCCCTCCTCATCGTCGTCTCTGTGGTTCTCGATGTCGTGAAGAAGTTGGACGCGCAGGTCTCGATGCGGGAATATTAATCCCTTCGCTGTGCAAAGGCTCTCTTGAGCCAGTCCTCGACTCGAAACCGTCAAGATAATACTTGACGGTTTCTTCGTCTGCGGAGGCTCCTTCGAGCCTTTGCACAGCGGAGGAACAAAATCCCATCGAAACCTTTTGCTTTTAGTCAGATTGGGCTAGACTAGACCCATATGAAACCAATCACATGTGTCTTCTTCGGCAAGTCGGGTTCCGGAAAGGGCACCCAGGCGGCGCTTCTGATGGATTATCTGAGGGAGAACCACCCGGAGACTCAAACCATATACGTGGAGACGGGACAGAAATTCCGTAATTTCATTGATTCGAGCACGTCCTATATGGCCGGCAGGATAAAGGAGGTCATGGCCGCGGGAAAGTTCCTCCCACCGTTCATACCCATCTGGATGTGGACTCAGTTCTTCGTGGACGAGATAAAGACGGGCAAGGAGCACATGATATTCGATGGCGTCTGCAGGCAGCCCGAGGAGGGTCCGATACTCGATGGGGCGTTACAGTTCCTCGGCAAGGAGAAGCCCTTCGTCTTTCTCCTCGACGTGCCGGAACCCGAGGTGGTGACCCGTCTTCTCAAGCGCGGACGCTATGACGACAAGGAGGAGAAGATTGCCGAGAGGCTGCGTGCCTTCGAGTCGGGCGCCATGCCATCGGTCAACTATTTTAGGAACAGCCCAAACGTGTCGTTCGTGATCATAAACGGCCATCAGGCCATCGAGGACGTTCATGGGGACATACTCAAGGCCCTCGGAATCTAAATCCCATTACAACCAACACGCTAATGACCATACGGATAAAAACACCGGTAGACATAAAGATCCTCAGAGAGGGTGGTAAACGCCATGCCTTCATACTAAAGCAGGTTGCCAAGGCCGTGGCTCCCGGGGTTACGGCGAAGTCGCTCGATGATCTGGCGGCACGGCTGATTGTCGAGGGTGGCGATACGGCGGCCTTCCTCAACTACAAGCCGTATGGCGCGAAACGCCCCTATCCGGCAAGCCTCATAGTGTCGGTCAATGACGCAGTTGTTCACGGCATTCCAAATGAAAAGGAGATAATCCTGAAGGAAGGGGACATCGTTTCTCTTGATCTTGGACTTGTGCACAAGGGCATGATCACAGATGCCGCCGTCACCGTCCCTGTGGGTAAGGTGAGCAAGGAGGCGAAGCTTCTCATGAGGGCGACGAAAGAGGCTCTGGCCGCCGCGATTAAGGAGGCCCGGCCGGGCAACACGACGGGCCATATCGGTCATGCCGTCGAATGTGTCATACGGCCTCTTGGCTTCGGCATCGTTCAGGAGCTCGCTGGACACGGCGTCGGCTACAGCGTGCACGAAGATCCCTATGTCCCGAATTACGGTGAGCCTGGCGACGGGGAGCTTCTCGTTCCAGGCATGGTCATCGCCATCGAGCCAATCATCAATGTCGGTTCCGAAAAGGTGAAGCTCGACAGGGCTGATGGGTACACTTATCGTACCGTGGACGGCTCGCTATCCGCCCATTTCGAGCACACTGTTGCCATCACCAAAAGGGGCGCGATCATACTTACCAAATAATAATCTTTTCCATGAAACACCCAAAGAATGAGAGAACCCTTGTCGTCATAAAGCCGGATGGCGTTCAGAGAACCCTGGTGGGGGAGATCATACAGAGATACGAGCGCATCGGTCTCAAGATAGCGGCCGTGAAGATGCTCGTCGTCTCGCCCGAGCATATCGAGAGACACTATACCCTTGATCCTGAATGGCGCGTGAAGACGGGGGAGAAGTCCATCAAGGCATATGCGGATAGGGGACTCAAACATCCCCACGGCGACAACCCTCGCGACGTGACGGACGTCATCTTAAGGAAGCTCAAGATGTACATGACAAGCGGGCCCGTGATAGCCATGGTTCTCGAGGGCGCGCATGCCGTCGCCATCGTGCGCAAGCTGACCGGCGGCACCGAGCCCCTGACGTCGGATGTCGGTACTATTCGGGGCGATTTCGTCCTTGATTCATATGAGGTGAGCCATCAGGACGAGAGGTCGGTGCGCAATCTCGTCCACGCCTCTGGGTCTGTCGCCGAGGCGGAGCAGGAAATACCCCACTGGTTCTCTCCCGAGGAGATTGTAAGCTACCGTCACGTCCAGGAGGCAATCCTCTACAGCCCTAATCTAGAGGGTATTTTGGGCGAGTAGGTCGACCGTTCGCTTTTTTCGTTTCCGATTGTTTGTCCACCGTTGCGTGGATGCGGGACGGGTCTATACTTGTAGGTAGGGTTGTTCGAAATATTAACTCTATAACATTTTTTACGGGAGGCACCCCTTTCGAACTGCTTAGGCACTTCGTCGGAGCCACCCACCTAGTTTATACTAGGGACAATATTTCGGATGGCCCCATGGAAAGCCCCTCGCACAATGTGCGAGGGGCTTTGCTTTGCGTGATATACTTTTCGCATGCTTTGGAACAAATATTTCCTCCCGTTCTTCGCCCTTCTCTGCCTTGTCGCGATTCTCCATTCGGTGGCAGAGGTCGAATCCTACTATTGGACCGTCTGGTGGTATGACATCATGATGCATTTCCTCGGTGGGGCGTGGGTGGCACTCGCCATTCTCTGGGCATCTGAGATGCCTTTTGCCGGATTCATAAAATCCCGCCTCTCGATACGCTCGATTGTCCTTTCGGTGATCGTGGTGGGGGTCGTCTGGGAGATATATGAGTTGGCCTTTGGCCTGACAAGCGTCCATACGATCGGGTATGCCCTCGATACCGCGCATGACCTGGTTATGGACACCGCGGGGGCAGGCGTCGTCAGCCTGGTCTGGAAGAGGTTTATCAAATCACCAACAAAATAAAAATCATGAGCGCCTATTCTCTCAGATGCTGCAGCGGGGTGGGGAACGCGACGGGGGCGAACTTCCTCCTCAAGACGCCGAATCTCTCGATACTCGTCGACTGTGGCCTCATTCAAGGCTCTCATGAGGCCATGGAGGAGAATCGCCTGGACTTCACCTATGATCCGTCGCAGATAGACTATCTGCTCGTCACCCACGCCCACATGGACCACATAGGCCGCATTCCCAAGCTCGTGAAGGCGGGTTTCATGGGAACTATTTATTCGACGCTCGAGACGAAGGAGATCTCCGCACTCATGCTCGAGGACGCCCAGGCGCTCATGGCACGCGATGCCCTCGAGAGGCACATAGAGCCGATGTACGAGAAGGCTGATCTGGCACAGGCCTTTTCTCTGTGGAAGACAATTCCATATCATGAGAATTTCAATCTTGCCGACGATGTCTCTCTCTATTGGAAGGATTCGGGACACATTCTCGGTGCGGCAATCATCGAGGTTACCCTCCCCAAGGCAAAGATCGCCTTCACGGGCGACCTGGGCAATTCCCCCTCGCCCCTTCTGCGCGATACCGAGTTCGTCACTGACGCGGATTACATGGTCATGGAAAGCGTCTATGGAGACAGGAATCATGAGTCAAAAGAGCAGAGGGACATCAAGTTCAGGCAGATCCTCGCAGAAACCTTGGGGAAGGGCGGCACCGTCATCATACCCACGTTCTCCATCGAGCGAACCCAGGTCATCCTTTTCGAGCTGAACGCCCTTGTCGAGGCTCGTATCCTTCCTCGGGTGCCGATATTCCTGGATTCTCCGCTCGCGACTAAGGTCACCGAGGTCTATCGCAGGCATACGGAGGAGTTTAACGCTGGCACACGGGCGATCATTTCCGGAGGCGACGACATCTTCAGCTTCCCGGGCCTCAAGGTCGTGGAGAGTCCCCAGGAGTCTCAGGCTCTCGACAGGATACACGGGCCAAAGATCATTCTCGCGGGATCGGGCATGTCGGTCGGCGGGAGGGTCCTCCGGCACGAGGTGGCGTTTCTTGGTGATCCCCTGGCGACGATACTGCTCGTGGGATATCAGGTCGCGGGATCGGTGGGAAGGCAGATAGAGGACAAGCGTCCAAGCGTCAACATAAACGGCACCGTGGTCAGGATTCGCGCCCGCATCGAGAAGGTCGGCGGATATTCCTCCCATAAGGACTCGAACAATCTCGTCGATTTCGTCAGCCATGCCTTGCCGCGCGTCAGGCAGGTGTTCGTGGCGATGGGGGAGAACAAGTCGTCCACGTTCCTCGCCCAGCGTCTGCGAAGCGAGCTCGGGGCCAACGCCATCGTTCCCGAGAGAGACAGGGAATACGACCTCGACATAGTCATTTAGTTTTACTGGTGGTACAATTTAACCATGAAGAGAATAATTTCATCGGCCCTTTTCCTTCTCGCGGCGGCATTTCTTTTTCCGACTTCGGCTCTTGCCGGAAGTCAGCATAATCTCACGGGATTCGCCTGGTCCTCGAACATCGGCTGGATAAGCTTCAACTCGACGAACGATCATAATGCCGGAGTGGCGGGCGTTCAGCCCTCGGCAATCGACTATGGCGTCAACTTCGCCACGTCCACGGGATATCTCGGCGGCAGCGGTGCGACTCTCACTGGATATGCCTGGTCCTCGAACATCGGCTGGATACAGTTCGGCGGTCTCTCTGGATTTCCAACGGGTCCAGGCACTACGGCCGACAATGCCAAGATCTCCGGCTCCAATCTTGTGGGCTGGGCGAAGGCTCTTTCTGCCGCTGGTGCCGGTTGGGACGGGTGGATAAGCCTTTCCGGGACATCATATGGTCCAACCCTGTCGGGCAGCTCCCTGACTGGCTATGCATGGGGATCATCGGTCGTGGGATGGGTGAGCTTCGATGTCGCTGGTCCAACCAGTGGGGTCAAGGTATCTGGTGGTTTGCCTGCCGCGACGCTCGATGCGCAGGTTGGCGGCTCAAGTATTGCCAATACCGCCGTCACCAACGGCCAGGATGTCTCGCTCGTATATACTCTCTCAAATCTTCCCGTGGGAACCACGTGCTCCATTGCCAAGACATCCGGCGTGTCCGGCATATCATCGGTGCCAAGCTTTGGCGCGAGCGGCTCGACTCTGACGGGGAGTCTCACCTCAACAACCCAGGCGTATAGTTATCTCATGACCTGCTCGAATGGGGCGACGAGCAACGTGGCCTTCACGGTTGCCGCCCCTCAGCCAGCTTTCTATATAGGAAATAACGACACCGTGCTGATACAGTTCGTCAGCAACGGCAGGGCGGATTCCGAGACCAAGACCGTGGCTCTGACCTGCGACGGATACTTTGCGGGAAATGTGAGACTGTCGATTGGCGGGGTGTATACCGGCGGAAGCCCTATTACCCTCCCGGCAAGCTCCACGATATCCTACTCCCTCTCGAGTGCCCCCGGCTCGTCGACCTTCACGACGACGCCAACCCAGGACGTGTCGTGTAACGGAAACGGCTATTTCAAGATACGCCTGACCTCGGCGATACCGAATTCCTGCGTCACGACGGGAAACCCGATCGGCTGTAACGATTACTCCGTGAAGGTAAATGCCACGGACCTTTCCGGAACCGCAGTAGTTCCCGTTAAGTCCAAGTACTACACTATCAGGCAGTCCCAGATAAACCCTGACTTCCAGGAAATATAAAAAACATGATAGACAAAAAAACAAAAATAAGCCTGATTCTCGGTCTCGTCACCCTCGTCATATTGCTCGGTGCTGCGGCGGAGAGGGGAATGCTCTCTTCTCAGCCGTCTGTCACCGCAACTTCGACGGTTACGGTTGACCTGTCGGATGACGCCAAGATAAAGGCCTGGCTTGATGAGAATTCGGGGAACAAGGAGTATGATTCGTGGACGCCCGCACAGCAGCAGGCTTTCAAGAAAAAACAGACTGAAATCCTCGATGCCCTGATGAAGGTTAAGTAGTCATCTTCTCTAAAAGAAAGCCCGCTCAGATGAGCGGGCTTTCTTTTGTGGAAAACGCTGCGTATTATGCGATAACCTTTGCGACGATTCGATCGAAGGTCTGTGGATTGTGCTCGGCGAGGATGGCGAGAATCTTTCGATCGACAATGATGTTCTGCTTCTTGACCATGCCCATGAACTTGCTGTACGAAAGTCCCTTTGCGTCGAGGGCGGCGTTGATCTTTATGATGTTGAAGCTTCGGCGGTCGCTCTTCTTGTCTCGGCGATGCGCGAATGCGTATGCGCCAGCGTGGGAGAGGGCGTCGTTTGCCGCTCGCTCGGTCTTTGATCGCTGAAAACGGAAGCCCTTTGCCGCCTTGAGGACGTTTCGTCGGGTCTTCAGCGCATTTACTCCTTTTTTTACTCGTGCCATGGTATTTGAATAGTGGTATTAAAAATCGATATTACATCAAGTTCGAGAGGAAGCGGGCCTTCTCCTTGTTGGTCATGTGGAAAGGGGTGGTGCCGCTCTTGTTGATCTGCTTTCGGCCGCTCTCCTTTGCGTTGAAGTGGCCCTGGCCAGTCTTTCGTCCAAGAATCTTGCCGTTCTTGGTTACTTTGAGCCTTTTGGCGAATGATTTGTTTGTTTTCATAGCTTGCCTCCCGTTTCGGGGAAAAATTAAAAGCCCGAAGGCTGTTAGGGGATAGTCTACCAGATTCGGGCTTTTTGTCCAGTGTTTATGAGGCTTTGAGGGATATTAGGCCCTCTCGATGATGGTCGTCATGCCCTTTGGGCTTTTCTGGGGCCTTTCGGCAATCTTGTACTCCTCGGTTATGAGGATGAGAATGCGCTTGAGGCGTTCCTCGAGGAATTTGGGATCCATGTACTTTGACCTTCCAGGGAGGAAGAGGTCTATCTTTATCCTCTGGCCTTCCTTGAGCCATTCCGATGCCTTCTTGGCCTTGAGGGCGAGATCGTGGTCTCCGGTGCCTATTTTCACCTGGAGGCACTTTATTTCGACGGTATGGGACTTTGCCTTTGCCGCCTTCTGCTTCTTGCTCTCCTCGTACTGGAACTTGCCGTAGTCCATTATCTTGGCTACCGGGGGAAGGGCGTTTGGCGATATTTCGATGAGGTCGAGTCCCGCGTCATGGGCCTTGGAGAGGGCCTCGCCGAGGGTGAGTACTCCGAGATTCTCGCCTTCCGCGCCGATGACGCGCACCTGGAGGGCTTTGATCTGATGGTTTATGCGAGTTCTGTCTTTGCTCAAATGAGTTGATTCTTAGGGTTAGGATGCCATTAAAGCACTTTTTTGGCGTTTCGGCAATTAGTCTGCCGCGCATGACGGGGTTTTTCTAATTGCAAATGAATTGCATCTATAGTATGATGTTTTCGTACTAAATTAACGACAGGATTCTAAACACACATGATTTTCCTTATCGCGCTCGGGGCATTGGTCGCCACGGCGCTTGGCGGTATCTTTGCCATACGTTTCCAGGACAAGCTTCATCTGGTGCTTGGCTTCAGCGCGGGCGCCCTCATGGGCGTTGCCTTGTTCGACCTTTTGCCTGAGTCGATAGAGCTTTCCAAGGCTTTCTTCAGCACTCCCGCCGTCATGCTCTTCATAGCGGTCGGTTTCGTCACGTACATGATCCTTGATAGGGCATTCTTTAAGCACGGTCACGGTAATCATGACGCGCATGACAATCATGCTGAGACAGGGGCCTTTGGTGGACACTTTGGCGCGGGATCCCTCTCCTTCCATAGCTTTCTCGATGGCGTGGCCATCGGTATTGCCTGGCACGTGTCTGTCCCCATCGGCCTCGTCGTGGCGGCAGCCGTCCTCGCGCACGACTTCTCGGACGGCATAAATACCGTCAGCATGATATTGAGGCATGGGGGAAGCAGGATGCGCGCCTTCAAGTGGCTTGCCGTCGATGCCATCGCCCCGGTTGTGGGCATCATCGTGTCATCCATGGTGTCCTTTCCCGATTCTGTCATTGGCCCTCTGCTTGCGGTCTTCTGCGGATTTTTCCTCTATATAGGCGCAAGTGACCTTTTGCCCGAAAGCCATCACAATCATCCGACGTCGTGGACGACCGTCGCCACCGTTCTCGGCATGGCGGTCGTGTACGGCGCGGTGACCCTTGCGGGAGTCTAGATGACGAGGAAGTACGAGTCGTCGGTTTTCTGAATGCTCAGCGTGCCTTTCTTGTTCTTGATCCAGAGTCCGTCCTTGGTCGTCTCGGGAGTTGCCCATGCGGTGGACTCCATCGAGAGGGGCTTGAGTTCAAAGACTATGTCCGCGGAGATGTGCCCATTCTTGTTTGTGGTTGTGCCTATCGAGGTCAGCTTGTGGTCGAGTAGGCCCGCCTTGGCGCACTTGGGGATGAGTTTGTACGCGTCAAAATAGTGGTTGAAGACGGCGGTGACGATTTCATCGTTCGTCTTAAGGGTGCTCGTGGCCTCCTTGAGGATTACCGCGCTTATGTCGACCGCACAGTCGTTCTTTGCGACCTCGGACTGGTCGACGGTGGCCTTTTTCTGGATAAGGGTCAGTCCGTATGCTCCCGCCGCCACCAGAACCGCCAGTGCGGCTATCGATATGATTTTTTTCTTGTTCATGTGGGGGATTATATCACGCGTCTAAGGGACCGCGCCTTGTTGCTTTCCATGTATATGTCGATGCCGAGGGCGACGATGAGTATGTTCTTCAATATGTACTGTCCCTCGAGGGTGGGGGTGAGCATTCCCGTCCAGGTGGTTGAGGGTAGGAGGAAGAGTGGGGCGAGGGTGACCATGATGTGCGGCACGAGAAGGCCGAGGGCGAGTCGCTCCATCTTTGGCATGACGAAGAGGATGCCGATTGCCACCTCGAAGAGGCCGAGGATGACGATGAACTCGCCAAAGCTGATGAAGGGGAGGGTCTTCTGGAGGAGCGCGGCGACCAGGGGGTTCGCGGGGCTCTCGTTCACGAGCTTGAGCGTGCCGAACCAGACATAGACGACGAAGAGGGCGAAGCGCGAAAAAGAGTACGAGAATTTTTCCTGCGAGTTCATGCGTCTAGTATACAGGGCATTGTCGCGGGAGAAAAATGCGGCGCTTGCCACGCTGTTTGCCGGGGTGTAGTCTCTGGCTAGAAATAACCATGAACATCATCGAATTGGATATGCGGTTTTACGGGAAGACTAAGGGCAGGAAAGAGTTTCTCAAATGCCTCGCGCTGGATCTCGGTGAGTTTCTCGGCCCATGCTTCGATGGCCACGAGAACGGCGCGATCATGTTCTTCAGGGAGATGATCAAGAACATCTATGACCATGCCGACGGCAAGGGCAGGGCTAGGTTTGCCAAAGAGGCGACGGGCATTCGCTTTAGGATCGAGGATTTCGGGACGGGCTCGCATGATTTTTTCGCCCTGAGAAGGGGAGGGTCCTCGAAGGCCGGGAATGGAATCAATTCTGGCAAAGGCCTCGGTCTTATCGAGGACATGGCGACAGACCTTCACATTCGGGAGTGGAACATCGACTGCTCGAAGGGCTTCGCCTATTCAGGCCTCTACCCATACGCAAACACCCCCGCATAGGCGAGGGTTGTTTTTTATGTGCTAAAGTAAACTTATGAAAAAAGAAGAATCCCAATTCGGAATGACCGGGCCAGATAACACTCCTGTGGGTCTTGTCGAGAGGGAGGGCTCGCTTTTAAGGGGAATGACTGACACTGCAAACAAGCCTCTGTGGGTTAGGGTTTTATCAATTATTCTTTTCGTTTTCTGTTTGGTGGTTCCAGGGATATTTTTTATTTTTGTGGCGCTTGTCGCGTATAAAGAGGGTGGCATTATGGGAACCTTGATGCCTCTCGGCATCGGCCTATTGATAACTCTCGCTGGCTTGGCTGGTCTAAAGGCTAACTTTAAAAAGAGAATTACAAAATAGAAGGGATTTGCTCGTTGGTCACGGATAGTTTTCTCACCGTCGTTCGAAAACTTCCTCGACCCCGGCTCGCGGTCTCGCCTGATGGCTCGACATTCGCTCCGCCTTTCAACTCGCGCCATCTCTTCTAATCAGACAATCAAAAAGGCTCCCGAAAGGGGAGCCTTTTTGATTGTTGTGGAGATGGCGCGAGTTGAACGCGCGTGCACATGATCTTTCCCGATGCTTCTACGCGATGTAGTCCGTCTTTGCCCCGCGAGGGGCTTTAGGAAAAGATGCTTTAAGACTGACAGAACGCACCTCTTCCGATTCCCATGCCGCTTTTGAGGGCGGATTCGCTACCCCTCTCGAGAAGAAAGGGGGGGGCTAGACCGGAGGTATAACATTGGGGTCTCCCGTGCCGGTCGCACAAGAGGTCAACGTCGCTTAGGCTATTGCGTAAGCGAATGAGAAATCTGCTGCCGTGAAATACGGCGAAGTGGAAGATTTTGCATTTGATGTTTGGGGCAGTTTGAAGAGTTACTCCAGCTCTATCGCGCGCGAAGGGAAGGGAATCACATGTCGAAGCCCGTCATCCCCATATATTTGCCGGACCGATGTCCGCGCTATTCGTATTTCAATGTTCTCTGGCTCTCGCGGTCGCTCTCGCGCCTCTTGATGCTCTGGCGCTTGTCGAACTCCTTCTTGCCGCGGGCGACCGCTATGTCCACCTTGACCACTCGGCCCTTATTATACACCTTAATTGGCACTATTGTCAACCCACGTCCGGCCTCGAGATTCGCCAGCTTGTTGAGCTCTGCCTTGTTCAAAAGGAGCTTACGGACGCGGAGGGGGTCATAGTCCTTGGGGGTGTTGGCGACCTGATAGGGAGGGATGTTCAGCTGTATGAGAAAGCCCTCGCCGCCGCGGATGATGACGTGCGCGCCCTCCAGGGTTGCGCCGTGGGCGCGCAGGGACTTTACCTCGAGCCCGAGCAGCTCGATGCCCGCCTCGAATGATTCGAGGATCTCGTAGTCATAGAACGCCTTTTTGTTCTCTGCCAGGGCCATGAATCCTATGCTATCACATTCGACGGTTCTGCTATACTATCGACATATGTCTACACAATTCAACAGGCAGCCAAAGGGCCAGAAGCAGAGAAAACAGCCGATGGGACCGGTTCCCGGAATCAGGGGCTTCCTGGGCAATTTCGGCACCGGACTGATTATTTTGTTCATGGTTGTTTTCCTGTATTCGCTCGTCGCCCAGAAAGGGGGTACGAGCGCCGCCCAGATATCCCTCTCCGAGCTCTCGGCGGACATATCAAAAGGGACGGTGGCCTCGATCGAGGTGAGCGGTGACTCCCTGACCGCGACCTATGCGGATGGAACCAAGAAGCTTTCGAAGAAGGAGGACTCGACGGCCCTCACCAGCACTCTCGTCAACTATGGCGTGAAGCCCGCTGACATAACTGCGGTGAAGATCGAGGTGAAGGACCCTTCGGGCCTTGGCTATTGGGTTACCAACCTCGCCCCGTTTATCATTCCCCTCATCTTCATCGGCTTCCTCATCTGGCTCATGACGCGACAGGTCAAGGGCGCGGGCATGCAGGCCATGTCATTCGGACAGTCCAAGGCCCGCATGACGCATCCTGACGACAAGAAGTCCCGCGTCACCTTCAAGGACGTGGCGGGCGCGAAGGAGGCCAAGCAGGAGCTGATGGAGATAGTGGATTTCCTCAAGAATCCGAAAAAGTTTCTCGATGTGGGCGCGGTGATTCCAAAGGGGATACTTTTGATGGGTGCCCCCGGAACGGGAAAGACATTACTCGCTCGAGCGGTGGCAGGGGAGGCTGGCGTGGCCTTCTTCTCGATATCGGGATCCGAGTTCGTGGAGATGTTCGTCGGCGTCGGCGCCTCGCGCGTCCGTGACCTGTTCAAGATGGCAAAGGCAGCGGCTCCGGCGATAATATTCGTCGACGAGATAGACGCCGTGGGCCGGAGCCGCGGCGTCGGCACGGGCGGAGGAAACGACGAGAGGGAACAGACACTGAATCAGATCCTCGTCGAGATGGACGGATTCGAGCCGAACGAGAAGGTCATCGTCATGGCCGCGACCAACAGGCCCGACGTCCTCGACCCGGCCCTTTTGCGACCGGGACGATTCGACAGGCGAGTAACCATCGACAATCCAGACCGAGGTGATCGCGAGGAAATACTCAAGATACATTCCCGCAAGAAGCCCTTCGCCGAGGACGTGAACCTCAAGATCATCGCCGAGCGAACGCCGGGATTTTCCGGTGCCGATCTTTACTCGCTCATGAACGAGGGCGCCATATTGGCTGCCCGCGAGGACCGCACCAAGGTTGCCCAGTTTGACCTCATCCGCGCCATCGAGAAGGTCATGCTCGGACCCGAGCGAAAGAGCCACCTGCTCTCAAAGGCCGAGAAGAAGATCACCGCATATCACGAGGCCGGCCACGCCATCGTCTCGTCGGTGCTCGAATATGCCGATCCAGTTCACAAGATTTCAATCATATCCCGAGGCCGAGCCGCGGGATATGTCCTGCATCTGCCGATCGAGGATCGCAAGCTTCAGTCTCGCAGGGAGTTCCTCGATGATATAGCCGTGTCCCTGGGCGGATACGTCACCGAGCGCATGATGTTCGGCGACCTCACCACCGGTCCGTCGAATGACCTGCAGGTGTCCACGGCCCTCGCCCGGGACATGGTCACCAAATACGGAATGTCGGACAAGATGGGCCCTGTCGCCCTCGAGGGTGCCGGAGGGAAGGTTTTGTTTGGTCGAGGCGTCGGGGAAGGGGAATATTCCGAGCGCGTCGCAGCCGAGATAGACGGTGAGGTGTCGAGGATAATGACGGACGGCATGAATCGCGCCGAGAAGGTCATCACAGACCATAAGAAGGCGCTCGACGCCATCGCCCTGACCCTCATGGAGGTAGAGACCATCGAGCGGGACGACTTCGAGAAGATCCTCGTCGCCCACGGCATCGTTCCAAAGAAGAAAAAGGACATAGAGCATTTGGCCTAGCCGCGGCCCTGGAGGTTTTTGAGGCAAAAAAGCACCACCTAGATGAGGTGGTGCTTGTGTTCGAGAGCGAGGAGCGCGGTCCAGGTCTCGGCAGACTGATCGTCGTCCAGGAGCTGTTCGAAGGGTATCCAGATTGCCGTGTGGGGGTTTTTGACTCGACATCTCTCGTCGACGAATTCGGCACAGGCCCACACGTCTATCGTTCCTTTGCCGTGGGAGAGGCGCATTGGCGCGTATGCCGTAAAGGTCCTCCGGAACGCGAGCTCATCCTCGATGTATGTGTTTCGTATGTCGAGGGCGACCGCCTCGGCCTGGGCGTTTCTTGGCAGTGGCGCGTTGGGAAGCCAGAGCGACTCTTGGCTGCCCCTGACCTTTTTTATGCAGAGGACTCTGTGATGATCCACGCGAAGTCCGACGAAGACGACTATCGATTCATGAAGGATCGGGGGAAGCTTTTTCAGTTTCATGTCAGTTGATTGCTGAACGGTGGAGTTTCGAAATCTGGTATAAGTATACTCCTCAACGCTCCGTGCGCCACGTCATTCGACAATATGATTTTTCTCACCTGTAATGAGCCTGACATGAACCATTTTACCCGCCCGAAACGTATTATCGAGCAGGGGGATATGTCTCGACGTTCCCTCTTGGTTGCGGACCCATCGTCACAACAAGCCCCGACCCGACCTCGGGGCTTTTTCGTTGTCTGGGTCGCGGGGCTGTTGTGCGGAGGGCCTCCGTAGTTTAGTATAGCCAGTATGCGCCCATAGCTCAGTTGGTTAGAGCACAGAGCTTATACCTCTGGGGTCCATGGTTCGAGTCCATGTGGGCGCACTGTTAAGCTAACATAGATTCAAATGGACAAGACGGTCTCTGACAATGAAAAGACTTGGGATATCGTAGCGGATCAATTTTTTGAGGCTTCCGCTTTGCCCGTATGGGGGCCCTTTGATGTGGGACGCGACCTGAATTTGATTCCCGATATAAAAAACAGGACTTTCCTTGAAGTTGGTTGTGGCAGTGGGAGGTCGATAAAATATCTCCTTAAGCAAGGTGCCGAGAAGGTGTACGGACTCGACCTCTCGCAGAGACAGCTGGACGAGGCTACTCGGTATAATAAGACAAGCGTCGATCAAGGGAAGGTCGTTCTGATTAAGGGCCCGATGGAGGAAAAGATTGATATCGAACCAGTTGACGTCGTCTGTTCTATATACGCCATCGGCTGGACTCCTGATCCCAAGGCTACCTTTAAGAGTATTTATTCGTATTTGAAACCAGGCGGGCTTTTCATCTGGAGTTGGGATCATAGCTTTTTCTCAGATGTCAGGTATGAGGACGGAAGGTGTGTCGTTGTTCGTTCTTACCATGATGAGAAGACGGTCACGCTGAGGAACTGGAAAAACTCGGGTGCTGATGCATATATTACCTACAGAAAGACGTCGACATGGTTTCAGTTGTTGAGAGAGGCCGGGTTTGAGGTTGTCGGATACCATGAGCCTGCGGCAGGCAGTTCTGACAAAATTTATGATGATCCCGTAAGATATTATTCCATCCAGAAAGCAGAGAAGGTGCCCTCAAGCTTTATTTTTGTCTGCAGAAAAAATTGAGGACGCAAAATCACGGGATGTCGTCTGACGGGCCTGAGGCTTATAGCCGACACGGCACCCTCTTTCACTTGCGGTTTTAATATATTGTGGTATAAAGAGTTCATAAGCTCTTTGCCACAACGGTAGAGACTTTTCAACCTCAAAGAAAGGAGGCCCGCGATGAGACACATCGTAGCCCTGATGGCGCTTTTCAGCGTCTTGTCGGTACCGAGTCGGGCCCTTGTGCTCCAGTACTCGTTTTCAGGTACGTTCTCGAGTTCTGATTTTTCCTCGATTCTGGTTGGGGACTCGTTCTCCGACATGGTCACCATCGACTATTCCGCGCCGGCGGTCAATTCTGCGGGGGTCGATTTTACCTTCGCCGTCACGTTCGTCGGCGGTATGACGGGAGGCTCGGTGATTCTTGGCAACGGCACCTCGTGGGGCACAGGTCAAAATTCACCATACATGGAGAGCGACGCTCAGACTGATCCGTTCTTCCTGTTCCCGATCATCCTGACGCCGACGTCCCTGATTATCGATGGCTTCGAGATCAACGACGTGAACGTTCAGATTCCGGTCGGAAATGCCTTTAACATGGGCACTGGCGGAACGATGTCCCATTATTTCCCCAACACGGGAGAGCTGCCTGATTTGGTTGGCGGGTGGTTTGTCATAAACCACCGTGATGGGTCGGGCGGCATCATTGCCGAGGCATATGGGGATATCACAAGTGCCTCTGTCACGGTAATCCCCGAGTCTTCCTCCTGTGCCTTGGCCTTTGGCGTCCTGGCCCTGGTCGCGATGTGTATTCGCCGCCGTCCGTGATTCATCAGATCCATGTGGTCCCATCAGTTCAAGCCGCCCTCGAGTTTAACTCGGGAGGCGGCTTTTTTATTCGAAATGTATTCTTTGCTTCTCGCGGCGGGACAGTTCCTCGCGGACGAGGGGCAGGGCGGCGAGCGTATCGTCAGCCTCGACGAGCCGCAATGCCTCGGCGCGAGCCGCCTCCACCATTTTTATATTTTGAATTGCTTCCATGGCCACGTCGCTCACGCCCCATTGCTTCTTTCCATATAATTGTCCGGTGCCTCTAAATTTCAGATCAAACTCAGCCAATTCAAATCCATTCTTTGCCGTGGTCAGGGCCTTCAGTCGGTCCAGGGTCTTGTCGCCCTTGCTCTCGGAGAACAGGAAGCAGTGTGCCTGATGATTCGAGCGCACGACGCGCCCGCGCAGCTGGTGCAGTTGGGAGAGTCCGAACCTCTCCGCGCCTTCAATAAGTATCACCGTGGCATTGGGTACGTTCACCCCGACCTCGACCACTGACGTCGCCACCAGGATGTGTATCTTGCCCGCCTTGAACTCCATCATGACCCGCTCCTTTTCCGCATCCTTCATCTTTCCGTGCAGGACGCCTATCTCGTACTCCCTGAACACGCTTTTCTTGAGCCTCTTCGCCTCCTCGACGACCGATTTCGAGAGCAGGGCGTTCTCCATGGTCGGGTCTGGCTCGTCGATGCGGGCGCAGATGACATAGGCCTGACGTCCGTCTGCGAGTTCGCGGCGCATCTTCTCGTACATGGCGTCGCGGGTGGATGGAATGACTACCTCGGTGATGATGGGTTTGCGTCCTACGGGCATTTGATCGAGCAGGGTAAGGTCGAGGTCTCCGTATATGGTCAGGGCCAAGGTGCGGGGGATGGGGGTTGCCGTCATGGAAAGCAGGTGCGGGTGAATCTTGTCCTTGCGCACGAGTTTCTGCCTTTGCGCAGTTCCGAAGCGATGCTGCTCGTCGATGATGACATAGGCGAGGTTCTTGAACTCGACGCTTTTCTGTATGAGAGCATGGGTGCCGATGAGTATCGATATCTCGCCCGATGCCACCCATTTTAAAAGCTGTGACCTCGATATGTCGGTCCAGTCCTGTCTAACGCCATTTCGAATGGTTGCGACCTTGGCGGGAAACTTGCGACAACCCGATCCTGTGATGAGGGCGATATTGATGGGGAGATGCCTGAAATATTCGATGAAGGACTCGAAATGCTGGGTGGCGAGTATTTCCGTCGGGGCCATATAGGCGACCTGAAGCGTCCCATAATCCTGCCCACGTGGTCGCGTCATAATCGCCGCATATGCGGTGGTGGCGGCCACGGCGGTCTTGCCCGACCCCACGTCTCCCTCGAGCAGGCGCGACATGGCATGGCCTTTCTTGAAGTCGGCGAGCACGTCGGCGGTGGCCTTTGCCTGCGCCTCGGTCATGGCAAAGGGGAAGCGTGACAGGAATCTGTCCACGACCTCTTTCGTTGGCTCGATGACGAAGGCGGGATTCTTCTTCCATTCCTTTCTCTCCCTCTGTCGCTCGAGCTGTATGTAGAAGATCTCCTCGAAGGCGAATCGTTTGCGGGCCGCCGTGGCGTCGCCCTCCTTTTGCGGTGCGTGTATCCAGATGATGGCGGTCGTGATGGTGGGCAGATTGTATTTCTCGAGAATGTCGGCGGGCAGGGACTCTCGCATTGTGTCGAGTATGCCGCTCTTCAATATCTTCTGCACGGCATGATACATCCAGTTCGAGGTGATGCCTCGGGACTCGGGATATACGGGATAGAGGGTGTGCGACGGGCCGTCCTCGCCGAACAAAGAGCCTGCTGTGGCCGACGGCATTCTGTCGATGCGCTCGATCTGGGGATTGGAAAGGTAGAGCTCACCGTCCTTCTTGCGGGCGGACACCTTTCCCTCGACGCGGACTATGGCGCCCTCGGGGATCATCTTGGCGAGATAGGGCTGATTGAACCAGACGGCCTTGATATGGCCGGTCTCGTCCGAAATCTGCCCGTCGGCCATGGCAATCTTGGTCCTAAAGCCCTTGGACATCTTGAGCTTGGACACCGTGCCGAATATGACGGCGCTGTCGCCGGCGGAAAGTGCGCCGATGCTCTTTGACGCCGAGGCGTCTCCATAGCGGGCGGGGAAGTGATAGAGCAGGTCTTCGATGGTGACGATGCCCATACGTCTCAAGGCCTCCTTCTGGGGGAGCTGAAGGCGGAAGTGTTCCTCGACGCGGGAGTGGGGATACATGTGAGGTATTGTATCATCGTGATAAACTGGAAGCACAACACATCATTCGTGGATACGCTCAAAAAAATAGCCCTAATCATCATAATCATTGCCTCGGGAGCGACCTCTTTCTACATATGGAACAAGAAGCCCTGCGACTCTCCCATAACATACAGGCTGGGCACGTGGAGTGATAAATTCGGCGTGAGCAAGGCGGATTTCCTGAAGGCGGCGGCCGATGCCGGGGCTCTCTGGGATGAGGCGGCAGGCAAGACGCTATTCGTCTATGACCCGTCAGGTGATATTTCCGTCAACCTGGTCTATGACGGGCGTCAGGAGGCGACAGATCGAAGCAAGGTACTTGAGTCAAGGATAGGGAAGGTCGGACAGTCGGCGGAATCGGTGAAGGCCGACCTCGATACCCTCAGGGCTCGCTATGAAAAGGCGAGCGAGGCATACAAGCTGTCTGTCTCGGCATTCAAGAAGGAGCAGGAGGACCTTTCATCGCAGGTCTCGTATTGGAACGAGAGGGGAGGGGCGCCGAGCAAGGAATATGACAAGCTCGTGAGCGCCGAGACCGCCCTCAAGCAGTCTCTCGTGTCGCTCGAGGCCGAGCGCCTCGCGGTCAACGGCCTTTCGGATCAGGTCTCGGCTCTCGTCGACGCCTATAACGGTCTCGTTAGGAACATAAATTCAAATGTCGATGCGGTGAACAAGTTGTCAGATAGGGAGTTCGAGCAGGGACAGTATGTTTCGAGCGCGAGCGGACAGGAGATAGATGTCTATCAGTTCGCCGATAGGACAAAGCTCGTGCGCGTTCTGGCGCACGAGCTCGGGCATGCTCTTGGAATCGAGCATAACGATGATCCTGAGTCGATTATGTACTATCTGGACAAAGGGAAGAGCCTGGTGCTTTCAGTCGCCGACGAGGCGAGCCTTGGGCTTGCTTGCGGAATGAAGTAGGGGCTACTTGAGGAGGTCAGCAGGGTAATTGACGCCGGCGTTTGAGGCGGTCGAGGTACCGGTAGGGCAGACGAACTGGCAGTTTGGTCCGGTTCGGCCGACATAGGTTCCGTTAGGGCACATCTTTGCGTCCATGGTGCAGGCTACCGCGCTGTTCGTGCCGGTGGCCGCGTTGTTCGCAATGTCGGTGGTTGAGGGCGTGCCGGTGCCCGAGAACATGAAGTATGCCCCGACTCCGACAAGGACGATGCCCGCCGCCCAAAGACCCATCTTTGCTCCCGCGCTCATTGTTTTTGGTTCCATAAATGCTGTGATTATACTGTTATTACGTTATTGATATGATGTTTCTTTTGACCGAGACGAAACCCTCCATTTTCAGATCGTCGAGGTTCCTCTGTATGTCTGCCTTCTCCTTGCCCAGAGCGACGAAGTGTTCGATGACCAGTTTTTGCCTCCGGGGTCCTTTCATGACGAACTGAAGCAGGTTGGAGCGCAATTCACGATTCGAGCCCTTGAAGGGGGACTGTCTGGCGTGATGGGCGCTTTTACGAGACGGGTTCGGCAGACTTGACTTGAGATGGACCCCGTAGTCCATGAGCGCATAGTACCACACCCTCGGATTTAATGTGTCGAGGGTCTTTTCGATGAGGGGCATGAGCTCCTTGTCGGTGACGGTGCCCCTTTTCGACGCGGGGGACGATTTTTTGCCCGCAAAGAAGCAGTGTATATAGACCGCGCGGATATTTGTCTCTATGAATGGCGTGGCGATGCCGAAGGCGAAGGCGAGAAGGGCGCCGCGCGTCGACTGCCCGATGCCGGGGAGGGCCTCCAGCTGCGCGGCGTCCCGCGGAAACTTTCCGCCATGCTCGGCAACGATCGCCTGGGCCGCCCGTCGCAGGTTCAGCGCCCGACGATTGTATCCGAGGCCTTTCCAGACCGAGAGGAGGGACACCGTCGGCGCGGCGGCAAGGTCGCTGACTGTCGGGAACGCGGCCAGGAACTCATTGTATTTGTGAAGCACCCTGGCCACCTGCGTCTGCTGGAGCATTATCTCGGACACGAGGATTCTGTACGGGTCATGGGTTTTTCGCCATGGCAAATCGTGTCGGCCGTGGGCCGCATGATGGTCGAGAATCATTTTCCTGAATGTCGCCGTTCTCATGTCGTCTACTGTACTAAAAAGCCGGCGACTTGGGAAAGTCGCCGGCAGATATCTATTTGAGGAGGAATCTCTGAGACTCTTCCCGAATCCATTCGTTCAGGTGAACTGACAGGTTGGCGTCCCCATCCATGCCGGTGCCTGGACCTGGAATATTGAGGAAGTCTCCGACCCTGATGAACTTGCCCAGAACCGCATGTTCCGCGTCAAACCTTTTTGCCAGGCTTGGATGGCTGGAGTTTGGGTGTTCGGGCACATCGAATGCCGTGAGGAGGTGTCTGAGGAAAAATCCCCGATACCCCTTTATCAGCTCCTTTTCCCCCTCGCCGGTGACCATTCCTTCCTCTTTGAGCATTTCCCCGTTGATGATCCAGCGAATGCCCCATACGATGCCACCTGCCTTTCTCGGCCTTTTGATGTTGAGATGGCCTGAGCCTGTCGTTATGGAGAGGCAGTTCTCATCCATGTTTGCTCGGTTGATCCGATTGCCGATTGCCGACTTGTTCCACCAGACTGGCGGATTTTCGAGAGAGTAAGGTTCCGTGCTCATTATTAGTGTCTTTGATTGTTTGCGTGCTGACTGTGTCCTACACTACAATTAAATCCATCCTTGTCAATCAGGTATAGAAAAAGGCGATTGAGTGTGATATTGTCTCTCGTACGGAGACGTGTCAGAGTGGTCTAACGTGCATCTTTGCTAAAGATGTGTACCCTTTATACGGTACCGAGGGTTCGAATCCCTCCGTCTCCGCCGATACAAAAACGAGCATCTGTCAAGATGCCGTTTTTTTGTTCGGTGGAGACGAGTGGGCGCGTTGCGCCCGCGTGAGGGATTCGGAGCCTGTTTGAGATATTTTCGAGTACGGAGTACGATGAAAATATCCAAACAGGGTACTGGTCCTGTAAGGACCGATTATCCCTCCGCCTCCCCCAGATTAATATGTATTTAGTCGAGTTTACCTGTATACTTTCTTTAAGATAAATTATTTATGAAGAAAATCTTCAGAGAGTACCATCAATTTACGGATAAGGAGTTTCAAAAAATATGGAAAGAAGGGCTTTTTGTGTTTGATACAAACACTCTTTTGAACATGTATCGCTATAGTCGCAAGACGGTTGATGCATATTTTGATGTGCTAAAAGGGCTGAAGAAGAGCAGTCAGCTTTGGATTCCACATCAGGTTGGTTTTGAATTCTATGAGAATAGAATTAATGTTATATCTGAATATGAAAAGTCGTATGATGAGATGCAGTCGATTCTTAATAAGGCAAAGACAGATATCGAATCTAGGTACAAGGATCATCCCTTTCTTAATCTTTCTGACATAAAGAAAGATATGGATAGTGGGCTTTCGGCGGTTGAGTTGAAGCTTAAAAAAGCAAAAGCCGACCATCCTAAATGGCTCGAGGAGGATGATGTTCTTACGAAGCTGAACGAACTATTTGACGGGAGTGTCGGTACTGGTTATACGGAAGAGAGGCTTTGTGAAATAAAGAAGGAGGGGAAGGAGAGGTATGAAAAAAAGACCCCGCCTGGTTTTAAAGATGATAAAAAATCTGAGGATAAAAAATATGGTGATCTGATATTGTGGTATCAGATAATCGAGAACGCTAAACAGGCAAAGAAACCTGTAATTTTGGTTTCTGGTGACGTTAAGGAAGATTGGTGGCTTGAAAAAGATGGTAAAAAACTTATGCCTTTACCCCAGCTTAAGAAGGAGCTTTTTGATAAAGCTGGAGTTTCTTTTCACATATATACCTCGGACAGGTTCTTGGAGCTTTCAGGAACAAAAGAAAAGAAAATTGATGATAGTACCATTAAAGAGGTTAGGAAAATTCGAGAGCTTGAAGAAAAGAGAATGATGTCTCGACGATCAGAACTTCCCGAAAAAGAGTATTATTCCAGAAGCCCGTATCGCCACGTTTCAGAGTTTGTCTCCATTATCCCTTTGTTGGAAGAAATCATCCTCATCTTGAGGAGTGTGGACATTCCTCCTCCTTACCGGAGTGATCTTGAACAGTCGATGCAGAATTTGTTAGAAACGCGTCACAGGATGGCGCATGGGGAAGTTGATAAGTTGGGTTTATATCGCTTAGGTCGAGAGGTGTCTTTTGTCGTGGGTCGTTTCTTGGCCCTTGGACTCGTCGATCCCGAGCCTTCTGCGAAACTGAAGGAGTTGCTCGATCGCGTAGAGTACTCTAATCATAGAATGCAGAGATATCTTTAGTGTATGAGTAAAAATATCACCTTCGCCCGTAATCTTGTAAAAGGAAAGATAGCAGAAACAATTTTTGCGCAGATGTTGCGTGAGGTTGGCAATTTCACAGTTCTTGAGTTTGGATATGAAAAAATCATTCCTGAACTTATACAGACCGAATACGATACAAATAAGGAAACGTTGGAGATTTTAAGAACTGCTCCTGATTTCGCTGTTATCAACAAGAAAGAGAAGGGGGTTAGACTTGTTGAGGTTAAGTATCTCCATCGGATTAATACTGAGTATGTCTACCGTTATGCCCATAGAATGGCAGAGTCTTGGAACCCTTCTTTTCTCTTTGTGGCCACTCAAGAGGGTTTCTTTTATGACGAGGTTCGTACGATTGTAGAAAACAAGGGTGTCATAGCGCCTCTTGATGATTCACAGATTCCAAAGACCATCCAAGAGGAATATTTGAAGATACTGAAGGATTTTGAGGCTAATAATTAAACCATGTCTCAATTATCACAAATCATAAAATCTCTCGAAAATAACGTATCTGTAGATGCTGTTTTACTCGTCGGTTCACAGAGTAAAAATGAGCACAAGGAATACAGTGATATCGATCTTGTTGTCATCCTTAAGGAAAAGGCATCAGATTTACAATCACTCTTTCAGTATGTTGATGGCAAGCCATGTGACATCTTTTTCTTTGACGGGGCAATGTTGCAATTATTCCTAGGAGCTAAAACTATCCCTGCAAATAAGATGGATGCGGTTTTGCTTGGCTGGCTCGACACAGCACACGTATATTTTGATAAATCAGGTGTCGTAAAGTCTCTCATGGGCAATAAGGAGAGTCTCAAGGCAAAGCTCGAAGTGCCTGTAGAGGAGATGGTTTCTTTTGAATCGAAGATTAATGCTGGCTATATTACGAACAAGAGATATTTTGATTCAGCTAATCCTGAATATCATGATGCGCTTGAGACAAAGCTTCTTCAGGATGTATACAACATACTTATTGGTTATTTTGAATTTAGAGCAATACCGTGGAGAGGGGAGAAAACAATGCTTCGACATCTAAAGGAACACGACAAAGCTTTTTATGATCTATATATGTCATATATACGAGCTACAACTCTCAAGGAAAAATTTAAACTCTATGAACAACTGGTGTCATTGGTATTCTATGGAGAGTATCGTTTGTGGGACAGAGAGGCCGTAAGACCATACACAAATCGACCTCTTAAAAAAGAAGAACAGGCTCACCTTGTTGGATATTGGAATGGACTGATTAAGTCTTAAAAAGACCCCGTCCCGAGTACTTCAAGAACTCGCTTTAAAAAATTCTAAACTACCCATATGGGGTAATGAAGTAGGGGGTCTATACCCGAGTGGCCCGCCATTCTTCCCCGTGAGGGGACTAGATGCAAGGATGGATTCATCGCAGAGTGGGCATTGTGTATACTTGACGTACATCCTTAAAAGATATATAATTTTAATATAGATGTACTTTGATTTAGATATAAGTGTTGCGATGTTCTTTCTGGATTTAATCTCTTGAATCTTGAAAGAACGTCGTAACAACCAACCCGTAGAAGGGAGGCGTTCAATGAATCAATATCTGAAGAGCCTTGCATGTCGCAAAGCAGGATTTTGAATCAAACCGTCAGCATGGAAGCCCGACTTTGTCGGGAGTTCATGAGGACTCACCAAGGATAGTCATGAGCAAATCGCTTGTCACTCGCCGTCAAACTGATAGTCTGCACAGCATGGCACAAGCAAAAGGAGTTTTGTGCGCCGCATTCCAATGGTGGCTCGACACGAGAGCATCGTCAACTCTCGACCAACTCATTGTTGGATATCTGATCAGGGGTATCAGTGCCCCGTCAGATTGCCGTATGCATGCGCTCACAATATGGGAAGGAGGTGTCGAGCATACTTATATCATGCTTAACTACCTCAAATACCGTACAGACTGTCTCAAACTTGCTGATGCATGGGCTGAGACACATAATCTAATGAAAACCGATTGTGTGTCTGTGTTGAATATCCAATCCTCTCACCCGCAACTTAACCGATATATTGGTGATATGAGAATGAATCTAGTCTCGACCCAACCGGGTCGAGGACGCCGATTCAGCGAGCCTTTTGTAGGCTGGTGGGATGGTGATTGGAAAGAAGCGGGACCAGAGAGCGAGTGGCGTGCCAGACCGGGGATTCCGACTGTTTGGTTTCTTTACCGCCGGTAACTTCACCCGTCAGCTCGACACAGGAAACCCCTGTCGCGAGATGGCGGGTTTTCTTTTGTTTAAAAAAGGACCCCTACTTGGGATTCGAACTAAACTTTAAGAGTGAGACGTTATGTTTTAAGCCACCAAATCGGTGCCGTTCGAATCGCTTCAGACCCGCACAAAAAACTTTCTTTCGGAGTGACCCGAGTGCCTCGATTTTCGGCTCGAAACAAGGCTTAAAAAGAACGTTCGAATCCCAGATGGGTGAGGGGACTAGATACAGGGACGGAATTCGCCTCATGCGGGGTCAAATCTATATTTGACATATAGGTATATTTAGATGTATAATATAATCTGAAGTACCATGAAAGTCACAAAAGAGATGGGTGTCGCAGCAAGCGACGTGTTCGCAGGCAAAAGCGGACAATCGGCGGTGCAGGCACTATATGGAGAGACGGCTTCGTTGTTCGTGGACTTGATTGGACACAACACGACTCTTTCCAAGTGCAGGCTCCTCGATGCGGGAGCCTTCAAAGGAGAACTCATGTCCTCGGTCATGGAGCTGAACGGACATCGAGAATTATTTGAAATCACCGCGACTGATATCAACGAGTCTGCATTGGCGCAAAACGCTATCGCAGACAGGAAGGTTGTTGCAGACCTTTCGGTGCTCCCTTTCAACAACAGGGAATTCGACATTGTATGCGCTCGATACGTTCTCGTGTGGAACGTCTTGGCGAAGCAGAAGAGAATTCTCCGGGAGTTGAATCGTGTGGCGGGACTGACTGTCTTGCAACACGCAGGGGCCGATGATGTCGGCACGAGCGAGTGGCAGGGGCGTATGCATGCGCTCCTTGGAGGTAAGGTCTCGAAGCTTTTCCGGAACGAGTGTCACTTCTCCTCCGCACAGGAGGTGGAGTGTCAGCTCGACGAACTCGGAATCGCATACGAGCGAATTCAGCACAGAAGGGTCGATTTCGTCTCTCAAGTTTTGATCGAAAGGTTTAAGCTTGATGCGAATGAGGCCGCTGAAGTTCTGAAAACGCTCGGTGAGAAGGACTATATACTCCAAACCACATGGCTCATCAAATAGCAGTACTCTGCTCCGTTAATTGTGGATGTCGGCAACATTCACTAACCCGCATTCGTGCGGGTTTTGTTTTGCTTAAAAAGAGAGCTCTACGTGGGATTCGAACGAGATTCTGAGAGAGGGTCTATGTTTAGAGCCACGAAATTCCAGCCGTTCGAATCGCTTCAGACCCGCTAAGAAAACTTTGTTTCGGTGTGACCCGAGTACCTCGATTTTCGGCTGAAAATAACACTCGGATAAAACATTCGAATCCCAGATGGGTTAGGGGACTAGATACAGGGGTGGATTTGGTTAGTTTTGTTGAGGGCGAGCGGTGTGTTATCAATGCTATACTACCTTCATGCAAGAAGTCGAGGCTAAGGTTAGAAAGTTGGCTGAAGAGACCATATCACTTCACAGAGCTGATGTGGAGAGTCTGTGTGCCTCTCTGGGCACAAATGTCGAAGAAGTTATTGGTGCGTGGGTGGCATGGGATACGGGAATCAACGATTACAGCAATTCCATCTACAGCTCGAACGCGACGCGTATCGCCATGCATCTGCATAATTTTATCCCTGGGAATTGGCATGATAAGCGGCAGGCAGAGGTTTTGAAACTGATCTCCGATATCGCCCCAAAGAGGATAGCGGATGTTGGATTCGGTACGCCGCAGAGGTACGTGACGGAATACGTCCTTCAGAAAGACTTATCTGCGTCCCTGCTCGATTTCGATCAGGAGAGCTTGGACTTCGCCGGGTCGTATCTGGATACGCAGTCGAAGAATTGGCGGAAGCAGGTGAGCCTTCGGAAATACGATATGAACTCTGGAGAGGCGATTGGTGACTTCGATCTGTACCTCTTTCAGGATTCTGTTGAGCATGCCGATGACCCGTCGAAATACTTCAGCTCTGCAATCGTGCGAGCGAACCGAGGAAGCTATTTCGTGCTTTCGATGCCGATTGAGGTGAATCGAGCGGTTCCCGAACACAATATCTTTTGGAAAAGCACCGAGGACGCTCTTGGCTGGGTGAGGGGGCACGGTTTGGAGATCAGGGGATGGTCCGAAATACGCATGAATCCCGATCTTGACCTGTTCGCCAAGCACCTCCATCCTGAATTCAAAGAGATACTGGTCTGGGCGCAGAAGCCGTAACGGTAACAAGGGGGTTTAGGTAAACGCGCTCGGGATTCGAACGGAATTAGGGTAGAGCACAGGTATATTTCAAGCCACGAAACCCCCGCCGTTCGAATCGCTTCAGACCCGCTAAGAAAACTTTGTTTCGGTGTGACCCGAGTACCTCGATTTTCGGCTGAAAATAACACTCGGATGGAACGTTCGAATCCCAGATACTTTTTTCGAGTGTATACGCAGAGTTGTTCACACCATTTTTTCTTGGTCAAATTAGGGTGTAGTATATGTGCATGGAAAATTTACCAGTCGAATCAAACGGAAAAGGGTGGGCATCACTCATTCTTGGAATATTTAGTCTCCCTGCCATGCTTCTTCCGGCGGTCGGAATTCCTGTCTCACTCTTGGGCATATTCTTCGGCATAAAAGGCTGCAGAGCAGGTAAAAAAGGAAAGGCAATTACTGGTATTGTACTCTCCGGTCTCGGACTTATTCTTGCGGTAGCTACGGTATTTCTTGCTTCTTATTATTCTTCAGGCAACTCTCCTCAGCCTGGACATCCTCAAGTATCAACCTATTTTATTCGTGATACGCCAAAGAGTTCAGATTCCGCTTTCGCCAATTGGCCGGTGATGAACTCACTCTCGGCAAATCCTGTGGCACCAGGTGATGTGGTGACAATATTCGGGACTAATTTTAGCGCAAAGAAAAATGATAATTTCGTTAAACTCCTGCATGATGCCACCGGCCAGATTTTCGAATTTTATATACCAAATTCAGATAACGGTACAGTGGTTTTCTCGATGCCGAGAAACGCACCAGTAGGGAATTACACATTGTATTTTATGGTCTTATCGACAGGGGGATATGATGTGTTCAGAGATTTTAAAATAGCAGGGAAATAGAAAATCTGGCACTTAACCCGACACCACTGCCTCTGTCCTAAACTTTTTGAAAGATTCCAAGGATAATCGCTTTTAGATAGCGTCCCACGTACTTCAGAAATTCGGTTCGGGAAATGCCAAACTAACCTTGCTGGGCAATGAGCCAGGGGGTCTATATCCGAGTAGCCCGCCAAGAAAACTTTGTTTCGGAGTGACCCGAGTGCCCGAATTAAGTTGTGGTTTTTGTCGTTTGGTGTGCGTATACTGTATAGGTCTTAATATCTTATTCATATGCTTGCCCTAGCCTTATTAATGCTTTCTTTCGCTCTGGCCTTTCTCACCATGCTTGTTCTGGCGGGGGCCGGACTTGGCGGAGGAGTTTCTGGAAAGGACGCTGTTTTTCTCAATATCCTAATAATATTGACCGCTGGCTCTTTTGTTTCGGCGATAGTTTCGTTTTTTTCGACACCTCGTCACGAGCAGTCGGGACAGGCGTCATCAGAAAAACAGCTTAAAAGCCGCAGAAGAGTCCGTATTGTTTTGATAACATCGATTATTTTTGTTGGATCTGTGTTTCTCCTCCTATACGGATCGGCCTACTTTGTCAGGATGAGATAATCGATATCGTATTACGGGTACCTGACCCGAGTAGCCCGCACTCGGCTGTCTGCTCTATTTCTTCGTTGATTCTCAGATGGCTCTTCTCGTCGTGTAGGTCGTCCTCGGCATTGGCATCGCCATTGTCAGTCCGGCCTTCGACGCCACCTATTCCCATTACGTGAGTTCGGAGAGGAAGGCCTCTGACTGGGGAGCCTGGGGGGGGGTCGCGGGGAGCATTGTTGCCGACTCCTTTGGTTTTCACACGCTTTTTCTCTGCATGTTCGTCGCCGCCCTCATATCGTTCCTCCTCTTCAACGATAAGGAATATCTCCGAGCCTCCGGATTCTAGGTTTTTGCACCAATCCATTTTCATGGAACGTGTGTAGATGTGAAGGCTTGCTCGAAAGGATACCTTCTTATCTTTCCTCCCTAATTTTCACACAGGAAGGCCGCGGAACGAGGTTCTGCGGCTTTAGTTTGCTCATATGTGTGCTAAAATAGCCAAGTGAATTCACTCGCCAAAACCTTCAGGCCGATCATCTTTGGTTTTATTTTGGTCTCTGGCCTTTTCCTCTCCTCGCACCAGGTCGCGTTCGCGGATGTCTTGTTTCCAGGCAACATAAGTTCTTGTGGAGAACTAGCCGTTACGGGAACGTATACTCTCACATCTGACGTCACGGCCTCGCCTGGGCAGGCCTGCTTCACGGTTTCTTCCAATGATGTGACTTTGGATGGTTTCGGATTCACTGTCTTTGGCGGCAGCGCTTGGGCAATAGATGCCAGGGCATATGACAACGATCGCGTCACCCTCACGAATGGTGCAAACGCATACACGAACCTTATCGTTAACAACATTGTCTTATCTGGATTCACTGGGGGAGTGAATATAAGTGGAAACACTGATACGAATGGATCGGGTGCGAATGCTGGTTACGGAGGTGCGGGAGGGGATGTTGCGGTGTTCTACTCGCCGTCGCTCGGCGTGACGGCGAATGGCGGGAACACCTCAACCTATGGGTACGGAGGCGTCGGAGGAAACATCTCCTTCACCGACGAGAACCTCAACATCTCGACGAGCAATATCTCCGCTCTCGGCGGTACCGGCACGACGGGTCGCAACACCGATGGGGGACTCACTCTTTCATATACTGGGACTTTTGCACATTCAAATGTCACCCTGAGCACTCTTTCATATCTTAACGAGAACCTAACCTCATTCGGAACATATGTTGGTGGTACCTATCCGATTGTTCCTGGCACCGTCTCTTCTTGTGGAACTCTCGCAGGGTCGGGAACTTATACTCTTGCTCAGGATATTACAAATATCTCTGGTACTTGTTTTACTCTTAACTCAAACGACGTCTTAATTAATGGAGCAGGTTATTCGATCATCGCAGCACCATCGAATACATCTTTCGCCGTACGAGCAGGAAGCTTCTCTGGCCTCACTATCGCATCGACGACTGTTACAGACTTTTCAAACCTAGTTATCTCAAGCTCGACAGTGACCATCTCAGGAAACAATCTTGATCTTTCAAATCAATTTATTGCCGCTGGATCTCTTACTCTTTCATATACAGGGTCATTGACGAAGACGGGTGCGACAGCCACAGCTTTTAGCGCGCTTACGGTGAATGGTACAAGTTATGGGGCACAGGCTGCGGGAGTTTTGATGGATTGGGTGGTAAGGGAACAGAGCAGGGGCTGGCGGGGCATCACCTCCTCCGCCGACGGCACGAGGCTTGTCGCGGGTGTCTATGGCGGCCAGATCTACACATCCGCCGACTCCGGCGCCACCTGGACCGCCCGCGACTCGGCCAGGAACTGGTACTCCGTCACGTCCTCCGCCGACGGAACCAGGCTTGCCGCCGTGGTTTTAAGCGGCCAGATCTACACCTCGACAGATTCCGGAGTCACCTGGGCGGCCCGCGACTCGGTCAGGAACTGGTACTCCGTCACGTCCTCCGCCGACGGCACAAAACTCGCGGCGGTAGTCTCTGGCGGACAGATCTACACCTCGACCAATTCCGGCGCCACATGGAGCGCCCGAGATTCAAACAGGAGCTGGCAATCTGTCGCCTCCTCCGCCGACGGCACAAAACTCGCGGCGACGGTGAATGGCGGCCAGATCTACACCTCGACAGATTCCGGAGTCACCTGGGCGGCCCGCGACTCGGTCAGGAACTGGTACTCCGTCACGTCCTCCGCCGACGGCACAAAACTCGCGGCGGTTGTTTACGGCGGACAGATCTACACTTCCACCGATTCTGGTGTCACCTGGACCGCCCGCGACTCGGTCAGGAGCTGGCGATCTGTCGCCTCCTCCGCCGACGGCACGAGGCTTGTCGCGGGTGTCTATGGTGGCCAGATCTACACATCCACCGACTCCGGCGCCACATGGAGCGCCCGCGACTCGGCCAGGAACTGGTACTCCGTCACCTCCTCCGCCGACGGAACCAGGCTTGCCGCCGTGGTTTTAAGCGGCCAGATCTACGCCCACCAGGATGACCCTGCTTCATTCGCTGTGGATATTCTTGTGCCTGTTTCAAGTTCAACTGTATCTACCTGGTCTCCAATTGTCTCTTGGGGCACCGCCACATCCTGTTACTACTCGTATAATAATTTTACTTCAACTTCTACGGCAAACTGTGCATTGAACGGTTCTGATATTTCAAATCCAGGATACGGAGATCGTACATTATATGTGAAAGGCATTGATGCTAATGGGACAATCATTCAGAAAAGCTCTACCTATTATTTAGGGCTTCCAATTACACCTATATATCCAATCGCGGGAACCACAGCCACATCTTCAGTTTTTTCTGTTAATTGGGATCCCACAAACGCAGGAAACATCACTTCCTGTTATTACTCCTACGACGACTTCATCTCGACTTCGACCGCAAACTGTGCTTCGGAGGGTTCTGACATCTCTGTTCCTGTAGATGGTTCGGCGACTCTGTATCTAAAAGCAGTTGATTCAAATGGATTGATAGGTAATTCGAATACTTCATTCATTTATCCTTTTTATTTTGCCCGCGACTCGAACAGGAGCTGGCTTTCCATCACCTCTTCTTCCGACGGGACCAGGCTCGCCGCGGTTGTTACTAACGGACAAATCTATACGTCCACCGACTCAGGTTCCACATGGACCGCTCGGGAGTCTAATAGGAACTGGCGTGGCATCACTTCTTCCGCCGACGGAACCAAGCTCGCCGCGTTTGTTCAGAATGGTCAGATTTACACTTCCACCGATTCTGGTGTCACCTGGACCGCCCGCGACTCGAACAGGACGTGGTATGGTATCACTTCTTCCGCCGATGGAACCAAGCTTGCCGCTATTGTGAGTGGTGGAGGCCAGATTTACACTTCCACCGATTCTGGTGTCACCTGGACCGCCCGCGACTCGAATAGGAGCTGGTATTCTGTCACCTCCTCATCCGACGGCACCAAGCTCGCCGCGGTTGTGAGTGGTGGTCAAATCTACTCCTCGACCGACAGTGGTGTCACTTGGACTGCTCGTGATTCGAATAGGAGCTGGTTCTCTATAACTTCTTCCGCCGATGGTACGAAGCTTGCCGCGGTTGTTTACGGTGGTCAGATTTACACCTCCACAAACTCCGGGGTCACCTGGACCGCCCGCGACTCGAATAGGACGTGGTATGACATCACTTCTTCCGCCGATGGTACGAAGCTCGCTGTGGTTGTTAACAGCGGACAGATTTACACTTCCACCGATTCTGGTGTCACCTGGACTGCCAGGGACTCGAGCAGGAACTGGCTCTCGATTACCTCCTCCGCTGACGGCACAAAGCTTGCTTCGGTTGTTGGTGGTGGCCAAATATATACCCATCAAGATATCAACCCTTCTTTAAAGGTTGACCTGATTACACCTTCTTCTGGCGCGACACTCAGTTCCTGGTCTCCAACTGTTTCCTGGGGCACCGCCACATCTTGCTACTACTCATATGACAATTTCACCTCTACCTCCACAGCCAATTGTGCGTTGGGTGGTTCTGATGTTTCTAATCCAGGACTTGGATCAAAGACCCTATCCCTAAGAGGTATAGATTTAAATGGAACCATTGTTCAGAAAGATACAACTTTCTCTTTTGGTGTTCCGTCCGCTACTAATCCGACAGACTCCGCTGTCCTTACTTTGTGGAACCCATCTATCAACTGGGATCCTGCCTCTCTGGGAAATATTTCGAGTTGCTATTATTCGTACGATAACTTTATTTCGACATCAACCGTAGATTGTCTGGGAACGGGTTCTGATATTTTCTCTCCGACGGTTGACGGAACATCGACTCTTTCCTTGAAGGTTTCCGATTCAAATGGGAATATCGGCACCACCAGCATTGCCTTCAGCTTCCTTTTCAGCTGGACGTCTCATGGCCCGTCAGCCGATTGGAACGGTCTCGCCGCTTCTTCGGATGGGATGAAGCTTATTGCTGCTCCTTGGGGCGGTAATTTGCAAACGTCATCCGATGGTGGCCTTACCTGGGTGGACAGGGGCAACAACAATTTGTGGACACAAGCCGCGTCTTCGGCTGACGGTACAAAGTTGCTCGTCGGTGCCTGGACCGGCAGGTTGCAGATGTCTACGACATCGGGGGCCACATGGTTCCTGACGGGTCCCAGTGCGAACTTCTATTCGGCTGTCGCGGCCTCTGCCGACGGAACGGTTTTGGCCACCAGCATTTACAATGCAGGTTCCCGAATATATGTATCAACAGATAGCGGCACAAATTGGGTTGCTCGCGGACCGGTTCTTGCGACGGGGTGGAATGATCTCACTATTTCTTCGAATGGGGCAAAGATGGCCGCTGTCCCTCAGGGCTCAAATCAGATTTATACCTCCACCGACTACGGCGTCACCTGGACCGCCCGTGATTCAAATAGGAGTTGGTCCGCTATTAGATCATCGGCTGATGGTGTCAAGCTCATTGCCTTCGCGGGAAGTCAGATATACGTGTCTTCAGACTCAGGGATCACTTGGACTGCACGGGGACCTAGCAAGACATGGTCGTTTGTCGCCATATCGGGAGACGGGAGCAAGCTCGCAGCTACCGTCAACAGTAACGGTCAGGTGTGGACATCAAACGACTTTGGCTTGACTTGGACCGCTCGAGAATCAGCGAGGGCGTGGAAGGAAGTCGTCTTTTCAAACGATGGGTCCAGACTTGCTGTGGCTGTAAGTAATGCTCAGATATACACCTTCAACTCAAATCCCTCCGCTCTTTCCATTTCCCGGCCAGTGTTTGGGGAAAGTGTTCTTTATAAAAACTGGTCACCCCTCGTGAACTGGAGTACATCGGTATCCTGTTATTATTCTTACAACAACTTCAGTTCCACTTCTACCGCATCATGTCTCAACGTTGGGTCTGATATCCTTCCTCCTTCAAGCCAAGGTGTTCAGACTTTATATGTTCGTGGCATAGACGGATCTGGGGTCATAACGACTGTGAATACGACGTTTGATTTTGACTTTATCTTAACTGCTCGCGATTCAACTAGGAATTGGGTTTCCATCACATCTTCCTCCGACGGCACCAAGCTCGCCGCCGTTGTCAACAATGGTCAGATATACACCTCCACGAACTCCGGCGTAAACTGGACCGCCCGCGACTCGAATAGGAGCTGGCGTTCTGTCACATCCTCATCCGACGGCACCAAGCTCGTCGCCGTTGTCAACAGTGGTCAGATATACACCTCCACGAACTCCGGCGTAAACTGGACCGCCCGCAACTCAAATAAGAATTGGTGGTCTGTCACCTCCTCATCCGACGGCACCAAGCTCGCCGCGGTGGTGAATGGCGGACAGATATACACCTCGACTGACTCAGGTGTCACCTGGACCGCCCGCGACTCGAACAGGAGCTGGTATTCTGTCACCTCCTCATCCGACGGCACCAAGCTAGCCGCGGTGGTGAGCGGCGGCCAGATATACACCTCCACGAACTCCGGCGTAAACTGGACCGCCCGCGACTCGAACAGGACGTGGAATGGTATCACATCTTCCTCCGACGGAACCAAGCTCGCCGCGGTGGTGAATGGCGGCCAGATATACACCTCCACGAACTCCGGCGTAAACTGGACCGCCCGCGACTCGAACAGGACGTGGTACGGTATCACTTCTTCCGCCGACGGAACCAAGCTCGCCGCCGTTGTCAACAATAGTCAGATATACACCTCGACTGACTCAGGTGTCACCTGGACCGCCCGCGACTCGAATAAGAGTTGGTGGTCTGTTGTCTCGTCCTCTGACGGTGCAAAGTTGTTCGGAGTCGTTCTGAACGGTCAGATTTACACCTCGGCCCTTTTACCAACAGTCACGTCACCTGCGGCCGGTGCAACCGTAAACTCTTGGGCACCGGTCGTTTCTTGGGACAGATCATCTTCTTGTCAGTACTCATATGACAATACGAACTGGACCACAGCTTCCTGCACGGGTACGGGATCAGAGATAGCCGTCCCTTCATCGATAGGTTCTTTGGTTCTATACATACAAGGAACTGATTTTCTGGGAACTGTCGCTACCTCAAGCTCTTCATTCACCTATCTGCCCTTACTCACATCATCCGTCAGTGGTTGTGGGGCGATAGCTTCTTCCGGCACATATACGCTCTCAGGTGACATATCGGGAGTGACGGGCACCTGTTTCGTGGTCAGTGCCAATAACGTAACTATTAATGGGGCGGGGCATTCGATAACCGCGGCTGGAGGAAACACGAGCTACGCTATTTCTGCCGGGAATTCATCAAACCTTGTTCTTCAGGACATTTCAATCTCAGGATTCGGTGGTGGACTCGTCAATTCGTATTCAAGCGTTTCCTACACCGGCACCGACGTAACCTTCTCTACAACCACAGCAAGCACACTCTCGGTCATTTATACAGGTACCCTTAACGCGATTGAAACCACCGTCTCAAATCTTTTGAGTTTTGTAATAAACTCAGTTGATCTCCAGTCGTTTGTTGCTGGACTATTCTCTTGGTCTCAACAGAGCATATCTTCTTGCGGCGCCCTCTCGAGCTCAGGCGTCTACACCCTCACTCAGGATATATCAAACGTGTCGGGAACCTGTTTCACCATAGGTGCGCGAGCGGTGATCATTGATGGAGATGGTCACACGATCACGGGGGCGAATGGCAATACTGACTTTGCGTTTGTCGCAACCTCGACAAACGCAAATGCTTACTCGAACATTGCGGTCAAGAATCTCACGCTCGTTGGCTTTAGTGGTGGTGTCGACGCGCGCGGCGCCGATGGGGTCACGGGTGATGTATCAGGCAAGCTCGGTGGCAATGTCTCTCTTTACAGCGTAACGTTTCCTACAAGCACGATATCCGTTGACGCTTCCGGCGGAGATGGCTTCTACGAAAACAACACGACGGCCGAAGGTGGATACGCGGGCGATGTTAAGGCTGTTGATTCGACCCTTGGCGCCGTTATCATGAACGGCGGTGATACGAATGGAGACTTGGCTATTGGAAGCAATAATGGGGCTGTTGGTGGGGGAACCCCAGGTTCTCTTTCAAGCATCAATTCAACAATAACCCTTACGACGGCAAATTACGGAGGGGCGTATACGCCTGGTTGCATGGACAATTCGTTTACTAATTACGATTCGTCCGCGACATATGACGATGGAACCTGTACCAACCTTACGATTGGGACGGAGATAGGCAATCCCGCGAACAGCACCATCTCGGGACCGATAGCCTTCTGGGGCTTCTCGAACTCGGGAGTAATAGAAGGGGATGCCGAGTATCATGGCATGGATCAATTCTTCGGTAGTTATTATGGTTACGACACTCTTGGAAATATTGGGACAACGACAGGATTTGCCAACTTCGTAGATGATTATAATTATGGTGGCGGACCAAACAACTATGGATATGTTGGGGGAGGGGCGAATTTCACCTATTACACAAGTAATTACGGTACGATTGATGGTGCCACCATCTTCCAATACGGAAGTAATAACGGAATTATAAATGGCAGCGCCGACTTTACCCAGAACGGAAGTTATGCGGGTTATAACTACGGCACAGTGAATGGTGATGCGACGTTTTTTGGTTCCCCGAACGGTTTCGGTACCTACAATTATGGTACTGTGACGGGAACCACGTATTATTACTACGGATGCGCTAATCCTACGGCCTATAATTATGAGTCTACTGCTTTAAATGACGATGGATTCTCCTGTCAGTATGTCGGTTCGAATCTGGATAACCCTTCTGGTAACACTGTCCTCGGACCAATCTATTTCTACGGCCTCTCGAACTTCGGCACCGTGACTGGTGACGCATTCTTCTATTCCGGTGGTGCAAACCAGCCCGACGGAATTGTCACGGGCAACGCCGACTTCACGAACGGCGGCAGCGATCAGGGCTTCAATTACGGCACCGTTCAAGGTGATGCGACGTTTCAGCATAGTCCTGATGATTACTATGGCTACCCTAGCTTTAACCAGGGAACCGTATCGGGAAGCACCTACTATTACTATGGATGCATGGATCCAAACGCGTCAAATTACAATGCGGGTGTTCTGAACGATGACGCGACTTGCCTCTACTTTGGATCAAACGCTGATCTTCCTGCTGGGAGGACTGCGACCGGACCAATTACCTTTACCGGTGGTTATTCAAACTACGGCACGGTGAACGGCGACGCGACGTTCGATGTCGGCAGCTATAACTTCGGCACCACGACGGGTGCTGCGACATTCAATGAGTTTACTTCGAATGCCGGAGTGTTGAGCATTGACGGAAGCTTTACCTTCAATGGTACGGGTATTGTTGGTGGGACGATATATGACGTCAATGCCGCGCCGATAGTTTCGTTCGAGTTCAGCAACGGCTCCGTGAACTCCTATACGGTGACGGGTGGCAGTACTTTCGACGATGGGACATATAACATCGGCGAGGTTGTTGGCACCGCCACGTTTGCTGGTTCTTCATACAATGAAGGCACGGTGACTGGTGACGCCCTGCTCAATGACGGCTCATTCAATCTGGGTTCCGTCTCGGGTGATGCCTTTTTCAACACCACCTACTACGCTTCCACCACGCCATCGGGCGGCATATTCTCCCTCGAGAACGCTCCTTGGCAGGGAAGCATTGGCGGTGTCGTGTACGGTTCGGACAGCAATCCCATAACAGAGTATAGATTCTACGGAGGGAACTTCAATTCCAGCACGATACTGGGTAACGCGGTCTTCAATTCATCCTCGTATAATAGCGGCATAGTGACAGGAAATGTCCTGTTGAACGATACGGGTTATAACGTGCGTACCGTAAACGGAGACCTCACCCTCAACACCACCTACTACGCTTCCACCACGCCGTCCAATGGCTTGATGGTCATTGCGGACAACACCTGGCAGGGAAGTGTCGGGGGAACCATATATGGTTCAGATAATCTCCCGATCACGAACTTCAGTTTCATCGGCTCTCGAAACAATGCAACGACCATCACGGGCACCGTCTCCTTCTCCGACTCCGCGTACAACGCCGGCACCATAAACGGCACCGCAGCCTTCGGCAACAATCGGCCGTTCCGAATGGGCACCATAAACGGTACCTCGACCCTCATGGGAACGAATCAGACCATCACTGGCTCGAATTCTGTTACGATTTTGACCAAGCAGCTCGGTAGGGACACCCTCTATCTCGGCGCGGGCGCGACCCTCGCTGTCGGTAGTGTCTTCATTGGGGGCGTTGATGGCAACAATCTCCTCACAATCCGATCGAACACGCCGGGCAGCTATGCCTCGATCAACATATCTGGCGACACCTCAGGACTCAATTTCATCCGTCTCAAGGACATACACAATACGGGAACGACCATAGACTTCAGGGGGAGGACGGTCTATGACGATGGGGGAAATACGGGCTTCATTTTCAACCCAAGCTCACAGCCGGGCCAGCACACCTTCGTGCCCCCATCGACGCATATCGTGACCCCGACCGAGAGGGCGGCCACGGCGGCACAGGCTGCCGCCATCGCACGTGCGACCGCCGCCGCCCTGGCAGCACTGCGTTCTAACTCGGGCACCGTGAGTGCCGCGCTGCAGGAGTTCCGCCGTGCGACGGCGACGACGCTCCCGACACTTTCCCTGCCCACACTCGCCGTTGGCAGGCTCCCGACCCTCGTCTCGCTCCCGACCTTCGGCGGCACGGGCGCCAAGTCATTCTCCTTTGCTGACTCGATAGCGAAATTCCTCTTCGCGCCTCTGCCCGATTCGATACAGGCCTCCCTTGGCAGCGCCCCGCGCCTGAAGGCCTACTTTGACTCGATCGGCATCACCACCTCCCAGTCTCTCGTCAGGATATCGACGTCCCCAATGACTGTTCCCGCGCTGGATGCGGCGGTGCCTGGCATATACTCGGTGTCAAAGGACGGGAAGGACGTGAGGACCCAGCTCTCCTCGGACGGCAAGGTCACGCTCCTTCAGTATGTCCAGGCAAAGCCGGGCGACAGGCTCCTAGTGTCCATCGTTCCGACGGACGATGCCAGGGTGACGGCGACCTTTGACGGGAAACCCCTCTCGTTTGGCGCCTCGAACTCGGCCTTCGTCATTGCCCCTAACAAGGCAGGATCCTATGTCCTGAAGTCATCGGCTTCGCCGATATCCCTCGTGGTGAGGGTTGTCCCTACGTCCAATGTGACGGTCGTTCCAACTAATGGCGGGGAGGTAAAGCCTAGTGGGTCACTCTGGCACAAGGTACTTAGCTTCTTCGGCTTCTGATAAACTATTCCCATGAGAAGTCGATGCTTGAAATTAGGGCAGAGGTTGGGGCGTCGGGGCTTGATCGGAGTGGCCATCGGCGTGGCAATCCTCGGGGGAGCGGTCATGCTCTTCTGGGGCTCGAACAGGCCCAATTTCGCCAAAAGTTTCTCTGCCATAGGCACCGTGTCGAGCACTACCAGCGAGACCCTTTTTATCGAGGGGGCCAAGAATTCGGACGGGTCCGAGAGCGCCACGTACGCCTTCTCCCTCTCATCAAAACCAAAAGTCGAGACTAACACGTACGCTTCGTCCACCTTGGCCCAGATTAGGCTTGGGGACCGTGTCATTGTCCAGGGGACGTCTCTGTCTGGCAAGGTTACCATCCTCAGGATAATCATATTCCCGTCGGTTGCCGATAAGTAATCCGTGCTATTATGTGTCGGTAGGCACAGCTAATCATGACCAACAACTATCTCGATCTCAGCAACAAGCCAGCCCCGCGCATCATCGAGCGCGTGGTGTTTAAGAGGCGCTCATGGCATGTCGAGTTGGCCAAGGTCGCCCTCGGCATAGTGGTTGCCACTGGGGTGGTGTATGCCGTATCAAAGGCGGATGAAAACCTCTCCAGCAAGAGCTTCTCGGCGATCGGCGTCATTTCGAGCATGAGCGGCGAGAGTCTCTCCATTGAAAAGGCGAATGGGTCTGACGGCGGCAAGGGAATCTCTTATTCCTTCGCTACGGCATCCATATCAAAGCTCGAGACGAGCGACTATTCGCCTATCAACCTCTCTGACCTCAGGGTGGGGGACAGGGTCATCGTGCAAGGCACGGATTCCCTGGGCGGTCTCACCGCCACCCGAATCATCTCCTTCTCGTCCCTGACGAGTTCCGCCGTCGTTCTCGACGTTGCCACATCGACCGCAACGTTGGTAGCGACCTCAACAGCCTCATCAACCATTTCCGGGGGAATAAGCATCGAGGTTGCGACCTCTACCGTAATATCGACCGCGACGACAACCGAGGACGTCATAATCGCCTCATCGACCGTCGCGATTGCCACATCTACCGCGACCTCCACGACGCCTTCCTCATCTGGTTCCGAGGTCATCGAAGTCATAGATGTTGCCACATCATCAGCGAGCACCACTGATGCCGTTGCGACGGACGTATCGAGCACGACGGATTCCGTCATCTCGACATCGACGTCCCCATCATCTGTGGCGGAACCAGAAAGTCAGCCGGCGAGCGATGTCATTGTTCCGGTCTTGACCGAACCTGTTCCTGATGTGATCCCGACTCCTGATTCATCATCGACTTCCTCTGATCCTGCCGCAGCCACCGAATAGTTTGTCTTTTTCAGTGCTGGCCATGTTAAACTGATGTGGTGAAATCGCCTGTGAAAACCTTTTGCCATATCTCTATCTGGTCACTCCTGACCATTGGTTTCTTCCTAGGCTCGCATTCCATCGCTTCTGCCGCCGTTCTTCTCCCTGGCACCATAGATACCTGTGGAGAGCTTGCCGCTTCAGGGACATACACCTTGGGCTCGAGTTTTGCGGCGAGCACGACTCTCGATGCGAACGGCACCTGTTTTGTGGTTGACGCATATCAGATCGGCGGGGGTACGGTGACCATCGATGGAAATGGCCATACCATCGATGGTGAGATGATTGGAAGCGGGCTTGGGGTTGATGCTCGCGCATACAATATCGCAGGAGACACTACGAGCGGTCTCGTCAACGGAGGGTCTCCGTCCCTTACGGCTCTCGTCATTCAAAATATCACTTTTACTGGATTTAACGATGGAGTGAATGCGAGTGGAAATGCTGACGGGGGCACTTGTAGCGTGCCCGGTGGAAATGGCGGGAATATAACCATCTCAAACGCCACGACAACCATCATAACCTCTAACGGAGGAGATGAGACAAGTTCCTGTAATCCTGTTGGTTTCGGCGGTGCGATCACGATAATATCTTCAAACACAAGCGGTTTACAATCCATATCTGGTGTCGGTGGCGGTTCTGGTGTAGGTGGGGCCATATCTATTAGCGCAAGTTCAACGGTGACGGGTTCGGTATCATCTAATAGCGGCGGTTATTCCCAGTCTGGTTCAGCGGGAGATATTAGCGGCGGACCTATTTCTATTACTACCGGCTCTGTCGTGATAGGTAATGTGTCATCAAGCGCCCTTGGGTCCGATGGTGACGGAGGGCCTATTTCCATTACCACGGGATCCATGGTGACGGGCGACATATCGGCCGACGGTTCACAAGGCAACTCCGGTGAGGCTGGTCAAATCGATATAACCGATTCTTCCGTGAGTGGATCTCTGACGTCTAATGGCGGCTCAGGAGCAGTTTGTTATTCTGGTGGAACGATAAACATTACGGATTCTTCGCTTGTTGGGGGTATCACATCTAATGGCGGTGGTTCTGGCGGAGGTGGCTGCTCGGGTGGATCGATTACTATTTCAAACTCACCAATCACGGGAGGTGTAAGTGTTGGTGGAGGAGGTGGTGCTTCTGGCACTACAGGAGGCCCCGGAGGGAACATTTCAATCTCCGGGACAAACTTGGATCTTTCTGGAGAGACAATCAGCGCTCCTGGAGGGGTGATTAATGATGGAGGGACAACTGGGGCAGACGGCACCCTGACCCTCACGTATACTGGTTCTCTGGTCACGACGGGCGTGACACTGTCGGCATTTTCCGCCTTTACCATAAACGCCCCATCCTCGGTTACCTATGGCCCGGTAGTGTTTGCGGGCGGGGAATTTCCACTTCTTCCGGGAGGAACGGCGGCATCGGCGGCACAGTGCAGCTCTCTTCTATTTGCTGGTACATATTACGTCCAGAGCTTCACCGGGGATTGTCTGATATCTGTTAGCGGAATAACCCTAGACGGGTCGGGAACAGAGACGATCACGGGAAATGTGACTGGAGCCAACGGTGCTGATCAGGTCGTTGATGGTAATAACAATGAGGTTAGCGCAAATACCCCAGGCGTCGGCGTGAGCGTTTCCAATCTTACGGTCACTGGTTCGGTGGCTGGTGGCAATGGTGGTAATGCGGTGTATGGGGCAAGCGCCTCCCCTGGTGGTTTGGTCAGTGTCGTCAATTCGACCGTTGGCACCGTAACATCTGGAAACGGCGGAGGCAGCGGTACCTATTATGGAGGACATGCCGGCAGTGTCACCGTCACGGGTTCTGTGACGGGAGCTGTTACGTCAGGCTCTGGCGGTTATGGAAACGATCAAATATCCTTCGAGGGAAGTGCGGGCAACGGGGGTGGCATTACAATCACAACCTCAACCTCAACCTCTGTCTCGTCGGGTGCGGGAGGTTATTCGACAGGGGCGTCCTGTGGTTTGGGTGGAAGTATCGCTGTCCAAGGGGGTACCAGTATTACAGGGGGCGTGACTTCTGGAGACGGTGGATCGAATAGCTTCGGTGGATCGCCCGGATGTTCAAACGGCGCCATCTCAATCACCTCTAATTCAAGGATCGGTGGTGCCGTGACGGCCAGCAATGGCTCCAGCGGTTTTGGTGGCGATATTTCCGTCACGGCAAGCTCCACCGTTGTGGGTACGATAACTTCAAATGGTAGCAATGATAACGGTGCGTGTTATGCGCCCGGAGGTTACGGGGGAGCCGTCACGGTCTTGAATTCGGTGACAGCAGGCATCGTTTCTAATGGAGGAATCGAATCCAGCGGCTGTGGTTACTCCGGGCTCGGTGGAACTGTTTATATCCTAAATTCCCAGACGGGAACGGTCACATCAAACGGCGGAGCCGGGTTTTTCTCTGGTAATGGCGGATCTGTTTCCGTCACCAATTCCCAGACGGGAACGGTCACGTCAAATGGTGGTGATGGCATAGTAGAGGTGTCTGGCGATGGCGGTTCTGGCGGAACTGTCTCGATTGCCACAAACTCCACTGTCACGGGCGCTGTATCGGCTAATGGTGGTGAAGGTCTTTCTGGTCAAAGTAATGGTGGAACTGTCTCGATCACCGCGAACTCAATCGTGACTGGGGCCGTTTCGGCCAACGGGGCCTCTAGTTTTCTTGGTGGCAACAGTTATGACTCTGGCGGTTATGGTGGGCCGATTACCATAACCAATTCACAGGCGGGAAGCGTGTCCTCCATGGGAGGACACGGTCTTGGCGTTGCGGGTGGTCGAGGCGGCACGATCACGATTTCAGTCACAAGCCTTGATCTTTCGGATAGGACAATAAATGTGTCTGGTGGGACTGGCGACGCGGGTTTTGGCGCGAACGGCTCCTTTGTCATCAATTATCAATCTCTATCCACCAATGTCTCGACCTTCCTATATGACATCGGCACATTAACTGTCAATGGAAGTGCGGTTTCCGATTCAAGCGCCACAACGTGTACAAACGAGGTAGTGGCGGGAGCAGGTTGTGCGTGGAACGGAGTCTTCGACCCAGTCATCTATTACTTCTTTGACGGTGTGACCGTGCTTCAACCTTCTGCCGCTTCCGACGGAGATTGGAACAATCCAAATAATTGGTATACCACCGGAAGTTATCTGACTACAAGCGATGGGGCAGACCAGCCGGGTGTCATCCCTCAAGCGGTCAACAGTGTCATCATCAATAGCTCTGTCACGACAAACAGTGGCTCTTCCGCAGCGGTTTCAAGTGTCATTGTGAACGGCACCTCAACTATCAATATTCCTATTTCTACCTTGGGTGTTACGTTTAATAACGGAGGCAGTAATACGGGTACGATCGCTAACACTGGAGTCACGATTTTTAACGGCACAAGTACAAACAGTGGAATTACTATAAGCTCCGGTATGGTTACCTTCAATGCTTCGTCTTCAAACACTGGGACCATTTTCACTGACGCCACGACTACTTTTAATGGGGATGATGCTTCAAGTACGGGAAGTGTTTTTGATACAGGTATTTTCATAACCCAAAATGTGGGAAATAGAAGTTGGCGATCTATAGCCTCCACCCCATCTGGCGACGTGTACGCGGTTGTACCTGGTGGTTACATCTATAAGCAGACGGGCGGCACGGGGTCCTTCGTAAACGTCAGCAGTGCTTTGGGGACTAAAGGTTGGTCCTCCATCACATCCACCCCATCTGGCGACGTGTATGCGGTTACAAATGGCGGCGACATATATAAGCAGACGGGCGGCACGGGGAGCTTCACGGCGCAGGTCGCGGGAAACAGGGGTTGGTATTCCATAACTTCCACCCCATCGGGCGACGTGTACGCGGTTGTGTATCCTGGCGGCGACATATATAAGCAGACGGGCGGCACGGGGAGTTTCGCGGCCCAGGGTGTGGGGAATAAATCCTGGTACTCTATAGCCTCCACCCCATCTGGCGACGTGTACGCGGTTGTAAATGGCGGCGACATATATAAGCAGACGGGCGGCACGGGGTCCTTCGTAAACGTCAGCAGTGCTTTGGGGACTAAAGGTTGGTTCTCCATAACGTCTACTCCCTCGGGCGACGTGTACGCGGTTGTAAATGGCGGCGACATCTACAGGCAGATCGGGGGCACAGGCAGCTTTGTGGCCCGAGGTGCGGGAAATAAAGATTGGGGCGCTATAACCTCCACACCTTCAGGCAACGTGTATGTGGTTATATATGCTGGTGGCGACATATACAAATCAATTCCAGACGGCACATCAACACCAATCACCCGCATCTTCTCCTCCGCCGTCGCCACCGTCCGAGATTTCACCACTGAAGCCGGTCACAACAACTGGATTGTTGTCGCCCAGGGTGTCGTCGTCGATCTCACGAATGCCGTATACAACGTCGCGACAAACATATTCAAGGCATTTGCCGGAGGTTGGTTCATCCCTAATCCAACAATAAATGGGGGAGCGCATGTGGTTCCATTGATCTCTGTCTCTACCTCAACCCTCGCATATACCGGTGCCTCGGATACAAAGACAATCAAATGGAAGCCGGTCATTGACTGGGATACTGCCACCACCTGTCTTTATTCATATGATGATTTTGTCACGACAAGTGTTGTAACGTGTTCTGCTTCAGATACAACCCTCCCTCGACCAACCGCAGGACCACACACCCTCTCGCTTCGAGGTACTGACGCGAACGGTGGCATGGCCGAGGCAAGTCTCACTTATTATTACGACAACACCTCGCCCCTCGGCATCGACTCGTCCGACGCGACCCTTCCTCTAGACGAGGTGACTCGCCCATACTATTACCTCTCCTCGGACATCTCTTTCCCATTGACCTTCGCCGTGTCCGCCGAGCTTCGCGGATCTGCCGCAACAACCGTAATATCGACTACGGGCGGATATACCACAAGTGGGGCAATTGATGCACAGGGTTACAATCTTGTCTTAAGAAATATTACTGTTGGAGGTGCTATCACATCGAATGGCTTCTCATCTGGAGCGTCAGGAGGATCCATCTCTATATATAACGCAAATACGGCGTCTATCACGGCAAACGGTGCTGCGGGCACAAACGGTGGGGCGGGAGGAGTCGTAACTATCGCCACATCTACCACCGCGGCCGTCACCGCCAACGGTGCGAACGGCACCACGAACGGTGGCGCGGGAGGAAGCGTGACGATCACCAATTCCATCGGCAATCCGCTGACTTCGACAGTCACCGCGAGCGGCGGCAGTTCGTCCTCCTGTGGCGACGGGGGAGACTCGGGTGATATCGTCCTGACGAATTCGTCATACGGCACGCTCACGAGCGATGCTGGGAGCGCGGCCACCTCTGGTTGCCCGGGCCAATCGCATTCGAGCGGCACGCAGCATCACGCCCCCACGGTGACGGGAGTCCATTCGTCTCAGGTCGTTTCGTCGAATTCGTCGCCCGTCGTTCGTTCGAGCACTGGTACCGTAAATGCCGCCGTGCAGGAGTTCCGTCGCGCAACGGCGACGACGCTCCCAACCCTGTCCCTCCCCACGCTCGTCGTCGGAAGGCTCCCGACACTCACCTCGCTCCCAACCTTTGGCGGCACGGGCATCAGGTCGTTCTCCTTCGCCGGCCCGATAGCGAAGTTCCTCTTCGAGCCTTTGCCTGAGGGGCTTCGCTCTACCCTTGCGACGTCTCCGGTCCTCGCCGCGTACGTCTCGTCCAAGGGCATCGCTGGCGCACAGTCTCTCTCGAGACTGGTCGTGACCCCGATTGCCATCACCGATCCGGCGCCCATTGGTCTCTATTCCGTGTCGCGCGGTGGTAGGACTCTCTCGACATCCCTGTCATCTGATGGGCTGACCCTCTTCCAGCTTGTCCATGTTTCGCCGGGAGCGGAGCTCTCTGTCTCGAGGGAGGGCTCATCGCTCTCGTCGGGGATGTTTGCACGCAAGCCTCTCCAATTCGATGTCGATGGCTCCGCGGCCCTTCGGGCCCCAGCCCTTCCGGGCACCTATTTCCTGACCTCCTCGTCATCGCCGCTCTCCCTCGCGGTGCAGGTGGGGGTATCCGCCATTTCAGCCCTTCCCGAAGCCAAGCCCCCGTCGATTTGGCAGAGGGTGTGGGGCTGGTTTGGCTTTCGTTAGTCTGATAGAATATTAGAAACAATTAATCAATCACTATGACAAACATTCAATCGGGAATCTTCGATAAGACGCGCATGGTATCAAACCTGCTGATGCTCGTGCTCGTCGCGGGAAACATCTTCTTCAGCATCCAGTACTCGACCAACCTCTCGCAGCAGGCCGCTGCCACGCAGCAGGATTCGGGCCAGCGCATAAAGATCGCTCGCTTCCTCAAGCTCTTCGTCGGCACGGTCCTTCGCACGGAGGGAACCGTCTCGGCTGACGAGCGCATCCAGCTGGAGAATGACGTTCGTCAGCTCGGCGAGACGGACATTCGCGACCTCTGGGATTCCTTCGTCGACTCCCCGACCTCCGTCGACTATCAGGCGAGGGCCGTCAAGCTCTTGGCCGCCCTGACCAACAAGTTGATATAGAAAATAAATTATTCCCCCGATTGAATTGATTGAAGAATAAAAAATGTCCCAGACGGGGCATTTTTTATTTCGCTGAAAATAGTTTCGTCGCGGAAAAAATAAAAAAGTGCATAACTTCTTTTGATTCTCGCGCACATCGTTCTACAATGTAAGTGCGCCCTCGTGGTCGGCGAAGGGAAGCGTCTCGATTTTTATTTATTTGCGGTTCACCCCGCACATCCACAATGGCAAAAACAAAGAAGAAGGTTGTGAAGAAGGTCGCCAAGAAGGCGGTCAAGAAAGTCTCGAAGAAATCTTCTGCAAAGAAGTCTTCTAAGAAGAGATAGTTCATTCTAGCTGGCCACGGCCAGACAGATGACGGCGCGCGCTCCTGCTTGCAGGAGCGCGCGCTTCGCTTCTCCGAGCGTGGCACCGGTCGTGACGATGTCATCGAGGACGATGACGTTTCTGCCCCCGACTCCTCCATCGCCGTCGCCTCTCGCGGTGAAGGAATCTTTGAGGCCCTCAAGTCTTTCCGCCCTTGTCCTACCGACCTGGTCACCGGTATGCCTTGTCTTTGTGAGCGCATCGAACCCTTTCTCCAGCATGGTACCCCTGTCAGCGAGGATTATCTCCCTTGCCACGAGCTCGCACTGGTTCCAGCCTCTCCCCCTCAGGCTTCTTTTGGTCATCGCCACCGGAACCAGAAGGGGATTGTTGAATCCCTCCAACACATCAAGCTCGTACAGGCGTTCGGCAAGGCGCTCGTGTACGAGTCTCCCGAGAAGCCTCTCGATTTTTCGATTGCGAAAGGTCTTGAGCTCGACGAGCGAGGCCCGCACCACGTCCGTGCGGTAGGGAAAGAGGGAGATGATGCCGTCGGATCTTTTCCCGGGCGACTCGGTCTCTGCCCGCAGGGCGAAGTCACCAAGGCTCATTCCCTCGATTTCCCGTATGAGCGGGTCCGGAGGGGCGATGGTGTCGATCCCGTAGGCGAGGATTCTGGATATGTGCCTCAGTAGATGCATGAAACACATGATATAATGTTTCAATCGTATGGCCATGTCATTTTTTGAAAATTTCTTTAGCAAGAAGGGACAGAGCGTTATTGGCCTTGATATTGGGTCCTCTTCCGTCAAGGTCGTGCAGATGCGCAAGAAGAACGGCAAGGCCGTTCTCGAGACCTATGGCGAGCTCGCCCTTGGGCCGTATGCGGGCGTCGAGATAGGCCGGGCAACGAATCTTCCCAACGAGAAGCTCATCGAGGCAATTCGCGACCTGATAAAGGAGTCGAATGTCACCACCATGTCCTGCGGCATATCGATTGCCGCCTCGTCGAGCCTTCTCTCGTTCATACGCATGCCCGAGATGGATACCAAGCAGCTGGCGACCATGGTTCCCATAGAGGCGCGCAAATACATCCCTGTCCCCATAACCGAAGTCGCGCTCGACTGGTCCGTCGTGCCGAAGGAGGAGAGCTCGTTCTCAGATTTCGAGAAGTCTCCCGCCCAGGCAGCGGGACAGCAGGCCTCGCAGTCCAAGGGCGTCGACATCATGCTTGTCGTCATACACAACGACGTGCTGAGCAGGCTCGGGCAGATATCCGCGGCCCTTGGGTTGAACGCGAGCTTCTATGAGATAGAGATTTTCAGTTCCATGCGATCGGTCGTGGATCAAAACGTCGGCTCCCAGCTCGTCTTTGACATGGGCGCGCGGTCAACCAAGCTCTATATCATTGAAAGGGGAGTGCTGCGCAGCAATCACAGCGTCAACAGGGGGTCGCAGGAGATCACCCTGTCCTTGTCGCAGTCTCTCGGCAAGAGCGTCGGCGATGCCGAGCATATAAAGCGCACGATCGGCCTTTCGTCGGATCTCGACAACAAGAACATAAACGAGATCATCACCCTTAACCTTGACTACATATTCACCGAGACCAACCGCGTCATAGCGAACTATCAGCAGAAGTACGGCAAGAGCGTATCCAAGGTCATTTTGACCGGGGGAGGGTCTCTTCTCAAGGGCCTCCTCGAGGTCGCCCGTGTCAAATTCCAGACAGAGGTGGTCCTTGGCGATCCGTTCTCGAAAACCGAGGCGCCAGCGTTTCTCGAGCCCGTCCTACGCAGTGCCGGCCCCGAGTTTGCCGTGGCCATCGGCATAGCCCTCAGGAAACTGCAGGAATCAGAGTAGCTGTGGATAGCGCTCGCCGCGGAGCGGTAGTATAATAAACAGACAAAAGAAGATGGATCCTCGATTTCAAACATCATTCATACCGAAGAAGCCGATCGTCGCCCAGGTGAAGTCTGGATCTTCTTCGCCTATCAATCTCTTCACCCTCATCTCGACCGTACTCTTCTTCGCCATGATTGCCGTATCGGCGGGAGCCTTTCTGTACAAGGGACTCCTGGTCAAGCAAATAGGGGGCGGAAAGGCCTCCCTCGACAGGGCTCGCGACGCGTTTGACCCTGAACTCATCTCCCAGATAGTCAGGCTCGATTCCCGCATAAACACCGCAAAGGCGCTCATGGCCTCACACGTCACCGTCAACCCCCTGTTCGATTTCGTATCGTCCATAACCCTTCAGACCGTCAGGTTCAAGAATTTCAACTTCTCCTATCTGGCCCCTGACAAGATACAGGTAAGCATGACCGGTCAGACCAGGAGCTATGCCTCGGTCGCCCTGCAGTCTGACACCCTCAACGAGCAGAAGAGCCTCAAGAACGTGACCATCGGCGACATGGTCCTCGACGCGTCGGGCTCTATATCCTTTGACGTGACCGCCGTCATCGATCCTACCGTTCTGTCGTACTCAACGTCGATAGCGCCCGCCGCGGCCGATGACGGGTCCGCTCAGACAAACACCCAAACCCAATGAGCAACATAGTATCCATACTCCTCATAGTCGTCTCGTTTGGAACGTTCTTCATGTACGTCGATCCTACCTATACCGAGATAAAGGCCCTTTCCGTCGAGAAGGACAATTACACCCGCGCGCTCGACAATTCAAAGAAGCTTCAGGAACAGAGGGACATGTTCCTTCAGAAGTTCAACGCCGTGAGCGCCGAGGATAGGGATAATCTCCTTAAGCTGCTGCCAGACAATATAGACAACGTCCGCTTGATCATAGACATTGCGGAGATGGCCAAGGCACAGAATGTGCCGATCGGTGGCTTCAGGGCGTCTGTCGCGACGGCGAACGCGAACGTCATCGGGGCGAACAAGAGCGCCTATGGAACGCTGACACTGTCCTTCTCGACATCCGCGACCTACGGGACATTTCTTTCCTTCATGAAGGACCTCGAGAGGAGCCTCCGCATCCTGGATATCACGAGCATAGGATTTTCCGCGAGCGACAGCGGGGCATATGATTATGACGTGACCCTAAAGACCTATTGGCTCAAATAACATGAAAGAACGAGGAAACACAGTTCAAAGCCTTCTCATAGCCATCGGCGCGCTCGCCGTCCTCGGTTTTGTGGGCTATCTCTACATCACCCGTGACACGACGGCATCGACAGACCTTCTGGTCGTCCAGGATTCGGGAACCGTGGGCGTTGATAGCGACCTTCTCAAGGCCCTCGGTCAGCTCAAGGCCATCAGGCTCGACACGACCATATTCAGCGACCCCGTGTTCCGCAGCTTTTTTGACTTCAGCACCCAGCTCGTGGATCAGCCAAAGGGCCGTCCAAACCCTTTCGCCCCCCTCAATGCTCCCGCCTCGACTCAGTCCTCGACGACCTCGACCTTCCGCTAGTAGCTAAGCCTATTTACATTACATGAGCGTCCTAGACATACTCGTCAAAAACGAAAAGATCAGCAGGAAAGACGTGACCTCAGTCTCGGAGGAGGTGCGGTTGACGGGCGAGTCCCTCGAGCAGGTCCTCGGCAAGCATGGGGTGAAGGACACCGACATCCTTGATGCGAAAGGGGAGTATCTCAATATCCCCATAAAATCCCTCAAGGGACTGAGCATTCCCTTTGACGTGCTCAAGTACATTCCCGAGGAGTCGGCGACGCACTACCGCTTTGTCCCGATATCGGTCAAGCAGAACGTCCTCGAGGTGGGGGTCGTCGATCCTGACAATATCGAGGCCCGCGACGCCCTCAACTTCATTGCGTCGAAGATCAGCATGCCCTTCAAGGTCTTTCTCATATCCGAACAGGACTTCGCGGCCGCCGTCGAGCTCTACAAGGGCCTTTCGGGCGAGGTGACGCGCGCCCTCGACGAGCTCGAGACTGACATCGCCGACATCGACAGCGACGGCGGTGATAAGCCGACCACCGAGGAGAGCTCCGGCGGCAAGACCCACATCATCGAGGATGCCCCCGTCACCAAAATCGTGGCGACCATATTGCGCTACGCCGTCGAGGGCAATGCCTCTGACATTCACATCGAGCGACTTTCAGACAAGCTGCGCGTGCGCTTCCGAGTGGACGGCGACCTTCACACCTCCCTCATACTGCCGATCAAGGTGCATGACGCTGTGATCGCTCGCATCAAGATTCTCTCGAACATGAAGCTCGACGAGAAGCGAAAGCCTCAGGACGGACGATTCTCGGCACGCATCGAGGGTCGCAAGATAGACTTCCGAGTCTCTACCTTCCCCGCATACTACGGCGAGAAGGTGGTGATGCGAATCCTCGACCAGGAGAAGGGCGTCAAATCGCTCGAGGACATCGGCTTCAGCCAGCGCAATCTCGATGCGATCCGTCGCGCCATGGGCCGACCGTACGGCCTCATCCTCATCTCGGGACCTACCGGTTCCGGAAAGTCCACGACCCTCTACTCAATGCTCAAGGAGATGAACGACGAGACCAAGAACGTGCTCTCTCTCGAGGACCCTGTCGAGTACAACATGGAAGGCGTCTCCCAGTCTCAGGTGAGACCCGAGATCGGCTACACCTTCGCCTCGGGACTCAGGACCACCCTCCGACAGGACCCTGACATCATCATGGTGGGAGAGATCCGAGACAAGGAGACGGCCCAGCTCGCCATCCAGGCGGCCCTCACCGGTCACCTCGTGCTCTCGACCATCCACACCAACAACGTCGTCGGCGTCGTGCCGCGACTCATCGACATGGGCGTCGATCCGTACCTTATCGCCCCGACGCTCATCCTCTCGATGGCCCAGCGACTGGTGTCCCGCATCTGCGAGGGCGGGGAGGAGATACCTGTTGAGGGCTCCATTCAGACCATGCTCGACAAGCAGTTCGCGGACCTTCCCGAGCAGTTCCGAAAGGAGATCGTCATACCGAAGACCGTGCTCGAGCCAAAGCCGAGCGGCACCTGCCCAAACGGAACCCGCGGCCGAATGGCCATCGCTGAGGTTCTCGAGAAGGACAAGGACCTCGAGCGTGCCATCCTCGCCAATGCCGGCGAGCAGGAGATATACAAACTCGCAAGGTCAAAGGGAATGCTCACCATGCGCGAGGATGCCATGCTCAAGGCCTTCAAGGGCGAGATCGCCTTCAGCGAGGTGAACAGGCTCTAGTCGGCCGTGCTATAATATTCCCATTACACACAGACAGATCACATGGAAAAGAAAAACATACAAGTATTCATAGTCGACGACGACAAGTTCCTCCTCGGGATGTACTCTCTCAAGTTCTCGAATAATGGCTATGAAGTCGACACGACCCTCGGGTCTCTCGTCGCCCTCGAGAAGCTCCGCGCCGGGGCGAAGCCAGACGTCGTCCTCCTCGACATCGTCATGCCGTACATGGATGGCCTCGAGCTCCTCAAGATCATCCGCGACGAGAAGCTCGCCCCAGGCGCCGTCATCATCATGCTCACGAACCAGAGTGCCTCTTCCGACATCGACAGGTCCCGCGAGCTCGGCGTCGACGGATACATCATAAAGGCCGCGACGATTCCGTCAGAGGTGCTGCACGAGGTCGAGAAGATCCTCGCCGCAAAGAAGCGGGGACCACAGGCGGCGGCATAGGTTCGGTCTAATTTCCCCTTGAAAACATCATGGCACTTGATTACAAAAAAGAATTCGAGGAGCTGGTAGAGATTGTGACGAAGGAGTCGGCGTCCGACCTTCACCTCTCGAGCGGGCGATACCCGACCATTCGCGTCGGCGGATTCCTCATACCCCTCATGAATCGGGCCGTGCTGACAAGGGAGGATGCCCTCGGCTTCATGGTCGCGATACTCTCGGCCGATGACAAGGAGATATTCCTCAGGACCAAGGAGATAGACTTTTCATACAATCACAAGGACCAAGTTAGGTTCCGCGGCAACGGCTTCTTCCAGCAGGGAGGCGTGGCCTTCGCCTTCCGCCTCATTCCGAGGAAGATCAGGACATTCTCGGAGCTCGGCCTCCCGCCGGCGCTCGAGGCGTTCACCGAAAAGAGGCAGGGATTCTTCCTCGTGGTGGGACCGGTCGGCCACGGCAAGACGACGACCCTGGCCGCAATGGTCGAGCGCATCAACGAGACCCGCGCCGAGCACATCATCACCATCGAGGACCCTATCGAGTACGTGTACGAGCAGAAGAAGTCGATCATCGACCAGAGGGAGGTTCGCCTCGACACCAAGGACTTCTCCGCGGCGCTTCAGGGCGTTTTCAGGCAGGACGTGAACGTCATACTGATCGGCGAGATGCGCGGCATCGAGACCATCTCGACCGCCGTCACCGCCGCCGAGACGGGACACTTGGTCCTCTCGACGCTCCACACCAACAACGCCGCCCAGACCATCAACCGAATCATAGACTCGTTCCCGGCAGGCCAACAGGACCAGATACGCATACAGCTCGCCGCCACCCTCACGGGCATATTCTCCCAACGCCTCATTCCCCGCATATCCGGCGGACGAGTCCCTGCCTACGAGCTCCTCATATCGAATGCCGCGGTCTCGAACCTCATCCGCGAGAAGCGCGTCCACGAGATCAACACGGTCATCGAGACGGGCGTCGAGACGGGCATGATAGACATGAACAGGTCCCTCGCCGACCTTGTGCGAAAAGGGGAGATAACGGCCGAGAGCGCCTACAGCTTCTCGCCGAATCCGTCCGTGCTGGAGCGCCTCATATAATATAGAATCACATGCTTTTCAATTACAACGCGGTAGAGCAAAGCGGGGTCGAGTCGAAGGGGTCAATCGACGCAATCTCCCTCGACGTCGCCATCTCGTCCCTTCAGAGGCGCGGCCTCACCATAAAGACCGTCGAGCCCGCAGAGAAGACGTCCCTGTTCTCAAGGGATTTTGAAATGTTCTCCCGCGTCTCCTCCAAGGAGGTGGTGGTGCTCTCGAGGCAGCTTTCGACCCTCTTCGAGGCGCAGGTATCGGCCCTTCGCGTCTTCAGGCTCCTCTCGGCCGAGGCGGAGAATCCTCTCCTCAGCAAGGCCCTCACCGTCATTGCCGACGACCTTCAGGCGGGCAGCTCCATATCGAAGGCCCTGGCAAAGCACCCGAAGATATTCTCCGACTTCTATGTGAACATGGTCCGCTCGGGCGAGGAGTCCGGCAAGCTCGACGAGGTGTTCATCTTCCTCGCGGACCATCTCGATCGAACCTACGAGGTTAACTCGAAGGCCAAGAACGCCCTCATCTACCCGGCCTTCGTCGTCTTCACCTTCTTCACGGTCATGATACTCATGCTTACCGTGGTCATACCGAAGATCAGCGGCATCCTCACCGACTCGGGCCAGGCCGTGCCCCTGTACACCCAGGTCGTCATCGGCGCGTCTGGATTCCTGGTTAACTACGGCCTTTTCATAGTGATCGCCCTCATCATCGGCGCCTTCTTCCTCTTCAGGTTCACCAAGACGGAGGCGGGGAAGCTCGCCCTCGATGACCTCAAGATCCGCGTGCCCTTCGTCAAGAACCTCTACCAGAAGCTCTATCTCTCGCGCATCGCCGACAACATGAACACCATGCTCGTCTCGGGCATACCGATGGTGCGTGCCCTCGAGCTCACCGCGGGCATCGTCGGCAATCAGGTCTACAAGGACATCCTCACCGGATCGATGGATGCGGTCAAGGGAGGCAAGTCGGTCTCGGAGGCCCTTGGGAACAGCAAGGAGATACCGGGCATCATGATACAGATGATCAAGGTGGGGGAGGAGTCGGGAGAGCTCGGCAAGATCCTGAAGACCCTCTCTGCCTTCTATCGTCGCGAGGTCATAAACGCCGTGGACACCCTCGTCGACCTGATCGAGCCTGCCATGATAGTCGGCCTTGGTCTCGGCGTCGGCTTTCTGCTCGCCTCGGTGCTCATCCCTATATACAACATCTCATCGAACATCTCGTAGGCGGGCGGGGCGTTGTCCCCAAGAGGCTTGCGCTTTACGGCAGATGTTTTGTATAATAGGCAGAGCCGGCGCCTGCCCAAGTGCTTGGAACATCGAGTGTTTGAGCGGGTGCTTCCGGGATAAGTCTTATTAGTCAATCAGTTTTCCTTAAAATTTAAGTATGAAATCATCAAAAGGCTTCACATTGATCGAACTTCTCGTCGTCATCGCGATCATCGGTATCCTCTCGTCCGTCGTTCTCGCTTCCCTCAACAGCGCCCGAGCGAAGGGAGCAGACGCAGCCGTCAAGTCTAACCTCGCAAACATCCGAGCCCAGGCCGAGATCTTCTATGACGGAACCGGAAACTCATCGTATACCGGCCTCTGTGGCGATGCGACCATCGCGAATATGATCGCCGCCGCAGGAAAGGCAAACGGTTCTTGGTCTGGATGCACCGCTTCCACCACAAACCTTCCCGCCCAGAGCTGGGTTGCCTCAGCCGCTCTCAAAAACCCTACGGCCCCTACCGGATACTGGTGCGTCGATAGCTATGGTGCCTCAAAGGAGTCTACCGCTACGACTACCTCAGGTCAGGTAAAGTGTAACTAGTCCCAGGACTTGTTAAGTCAAAAGACCGCCACGATGGCGGTTTTTTGCTTTTTGCTTTTCTGATATACTTATTCGCATATACTTTTAATTCCGCTCAAGCATCCCAATGAAATCATCAAAAGGCTTCACCCTCATCGAACTTCTCGTGGTGATCTCCATCATCGCCCTCCTCTCGTCCGTCGTCCTGTCGGCCCTTAACAGTGCACGGGCCAAGGCTGCTGATAGCGCGGTGAAGGCCTCTCTGAAGCAGTTGGCTACCCAGGTGCAGAATTATCTGGATACCCAATCTAATCTCGGCGTGAGTGTCACCTCATGTGCGGCGTCCAACCCTACACCCCATGTTTTTAAGAGCGATGTAAAGATCGTGAGTATTCTCGCGAACATTGCCGTGAATGATGGTGCCGGGACGGTTACCTGTACCACTGATGCAACGGGGCAGAAGTGGGCTGTGAGCATCTCGGTTCTCAAGGGTGGTGGATCATGGTGTATGGATAACTCGCAGGGCTGGTTCAAGGCCGGTGCGGCACAGGTAACAGGCCTCTGTAACTAGTGAGAATGAGAAAGAACGCCTTCACCCTCGTAGAGCTCCTCATCGTCATCGCCATCATAGGCGTGTTCACGGCGGTGCTCTTTGGGTCGATAGCGTCCTCACGCGCGAATTCCCGTGACCACAAGCGCATCATCGACATGAAGCAGATCCAGATAGGCCTAGCCCTCTATTTCGACATCAATCGCGAGTACCCTCGTCCCTCGCCGGCATCGGAGGCGTCCGACGTCGGCTCGCTCGCACCGCTCGTGACCCAGAGATTCCTGCCGCTCATACCGGCTGACCCGACCGTCGGCGCTACATACGAATATTTCACGTCAGGTCTGGGTCGAAAATATTGCGTCGGCGTCAAGCTCGAGAACGTGGCCGGTGCGCCGTCCGAGAACGCCTGCTCACTCACCAAGCCTGTCGGATCGGTCGCTAACTACTGGGGGCAGAACAACTAGACATCGATGACCCTCATCATACTCATCCTCGCGGCGTTCGGCATTATCATCGGCAGTTTTCTCAACGTCGTCATATTGAGGTTCAATACGGGCATGTCCATAAGCAAAGGGAGGTCAAAGTGCTTCTCCTGTGACAAGACCCTGCGTTGGTATGAGCTTTTTCCTCTGGCAAGCTTCATCCTGCAGAGAGGGAGGTGTCGCGGCTGCGGCTCGCGCATCTCCTGGCAGTACCCCTTGATCGAGCTTCTCGGCGGCCTCGCCCTGCCTATCGCCTTTATCTATTCGCCACTCGTGCCAAATGTCATCCTGAGCCTGGCGCTTTTCGCCCTCACCGCCAAGCTTCTCTTCGTCTACATAGTCATCTGTGCCTATGACTTCCGCCACAAGATCATCCCCGACTTCTTCTCGTACGGGGCGGCGCTCATCGCACTCGCGGCCATTGCGCTCGAGTGGTGGGGAACTGGAGTCTTTGACTGGACGAGGCTCGTTGCCGGTCCGGCCCTGGCGGCATTCTTTTTCTTCTTCTGGGCGGTGTCGCGCGGCAGGTGGATGGGCCTTGGCGACGCCAAACTGGCCCTGTCGGTGGGATGGTTCCTCGGCCTCTCCCAGGGCATATCGGCGATATTGCTCTCGTTCTGGACCGGAACGATCATCATGATTCCGATCATGGTCTATCAGAGGATCACCCGCAAGAAAGGCGCCCTTGGCATGGGGAGCGAGATACCCTTCGGCCCCTTCATCATCCTCGGCTTCCTCCTGTCCTTCCTTATGCACATAGACATTCAGTATCTTGCGACGCATTTGGCGGTATAATAGGGAAGCATGAACAGCACATGGGCAAAAGGCTTCACCCTGGTCGAGCTCCTCGTCTCGATTGGCATATTCACCATCATCACGGCGGTGTCTGTGTTCAACTACTCCTCCTTCAACGCGAGCATCCTCCTCACCAACCTCTCCTATGAGATCGCCCTCTCGGTCAGGCAGGCGCAGTTCTATGGCATCAATGTCAGGCAGTCGACGACCGACAACAAGTTCGATTCAGGATACGGCGTCCACTTTGACGACGACTCGACGTCATACACGCTCTTCGAGGACACCAACAAGAATCATGTTTACGACAGCGGGACGGATGTCAGTCTGAATTCGTACACCATACAGAGGGGGAACAAAGTCTCCAAGCTTTGCGTCGTGACTTCGGTGCCCCCGGTGAACTGCACGCTCACCCTGCTTGATCTCTCGTTCATCCGTCCCAATCCCGACAGCTTCATAAACAAGAATGGCATCGCGGACGACTGGAAGACCAGTGGTGCCCAGACCGCGATCATCTGCCTGACATCACCAAACAAGGTGCTGAGGAAGGTCGTCGTCGAGTCCACGGGCCAGATATCGGTGTCGACCAGCGCCCCTGAATGCATATAGCAATGACCATGACCAAGTACAACATGACACAATCCGGCGGCAAGGCATTCACCCTCATCGAGGTTATGGTGTCCGTCTCCATATTCGCCACGGTCATGCTCGTGGCCACGGGCGCCGTATTCAGCATCGTCGAGGCGAACAAGAAGGCACATTCGGTAAAGTCCGTCATGACCAATCTCAACTTTGCCCTCGAGAGCATGTCCCGCGACATACGAGTCGGGTCGAATTACAGATGCGGCGATCCAAACACGGGCGGAGACTGCATCGATGGGGATACCAGATTCACCTTCATCGCCAATCGCGACATAAACGGGGACGCCGTCGTGAACCTCTCCGATTGGGTGACGTACTCAAAAAGCGGCACGGGAATAGACAAAGAGACAGGTCTCGGCACCACGCGCATAACTGCCCCGGAGATACAGATAGCCAATCTCAAGTTCTATGTGTCCGGCACCTCGGCGGGAGGCATTCAGCCAAAGGTCAACATCGTCATCCAGGGATATTCGGGCTCCTCGACGGTGAGCTCGACCTTCAACATACAGACGACGATCTCCCAGCGACCATCAGATTCATAATCATATGAGAAACACCTTTTCACCCAAAAACGCGGGGTTCACGCTTGTCGAGTCGATGGTTGCCGTCTCGATCCTTTCGGTTGCCATAACGGGACCCCTTCTCATCGCCCAGAAGGGAATCGCCTCGGCCGTATATTCCCGCGATCAGGTGACTGCCTCATATCTTGCGCAGGAAGCCGTCGAATACATCAGGAACGCCCGTGACACCAACGGCAACAACGGCTCCTCGTGGCTGAACGGCTTCGACGCCTGCGTGTCGCCGAATTTCTGCGTCATCGACGCGCGCTACCCTGATTTCACCACCGTCGATGGCTCTGGCCTGCCCCTGGCGGTCAAGGGCTGCACGGGCGTAGGCGGTATCTGTCCCAACATCTCCCTCAACAAGAGCACTTCCGGCATCGGTGCCGGTCTCTATGGATATGAATCGTCCGCCAACGGATTCACGACGACGCCCTTCGTCCGAGCGGTGTCTCTCGTTATGGTTGGCGGCGGGCAGGACCAGGCCATACTGACGGTGAGGGTGTCATGGACCACTGCACTCTTCACGCCCGTGAAGCAGTTCGTGGTCAAGGAGGTACTCTTTAACATATGACAGACATGAACACCACCGTCACCACAAGGAAGCAGAGAGGGTTCGCCATGCTTTTCGCCGTGCTCACCTCGAGCGTGCTGCTCTCGATCGGTCTTTCCATATTCAGCCTGACCGTCAAGGAGCTCGCCCTGTCGTCGGCCGGAAAGGAATCCCAGATTGCCTTCTATGCGGCCGACAGCGGGGTCGAGTGCGCCCTGTATTGGGATATCACCAAGGCGGCATTCGCCACGTCTTCGAGTCCGCTCGCGAGCCCGACTCTTGAATGTGCCGGACAAGACGGCTTGGCCATATCAGAGGTGAAGGGCTCTTCCGCCGCCACCACGACCTTCTCGTTTGCCCCGACCGATGTCACCCCCTATGATTCCGTGACGCCCTGCGTCTTCGTCAGCGTCGCCAAATATGTTTCCGGCGGGTCGTCAAAGACCCAGATACAGTCCCGCGGATACAATGTGGGATATGAGACGACCGGGCCGACTCCCGAGAACAAATGCACGGGACCGGACACCCTCAAGGTCGAGCGCGCCCTTCTCGTGAACTACTAATCACCGATAATCATCACCGTCATGAGCGATCCGTCCAAGAACATGCGCGAGCGAGCGGAGAAATTGCGCAAGGCCATTGACCTTCATCGCTACAACTATCATGTGCTCGATAGGGAGGACATCTCGGCCGAGGCCCTGGACTCTCTGAAGCGCGAGCTCGCCGAGCTTGAGCTCACCCATCCGGAATTACAGACCGCTGACTCGCCGACCTTGCGCGTGGCTGGCAAACCCCTCCCGCAGTTCCAGAAGGTTCCGCATAAGGTCGCTCAATGGTCATTCAACGACGCCTTCACCGAGGGGGATGTTCGTGACTTCGACGCGCGCGTCAGGAAGTTTATCGAGGGCGAGACGGGTTTTCCGGGCGACCCTCATTATGTCTGCGAGCTCAAGATAGACGGGCTGAAGGTCGTCCTAGAATATCAGAAGGGCGTGCTCGTCCAGGCCGCCACCCGTGGTGACGGATTGATCGGCGAGGACGTCACCCATAATGTCCGCACCATCGAATCGATTCCATTGCGCCTTTCCAGGCCCCTCGACATCATCGTCGAAGGGGAGGTATGGATGTCCAAGTCGAATCTGAAGAGGCTCAACAAAGAGCAGGCGGCGTTGGGCAAGGAGCCTTTCGCCAATCCCCGCAATGTGGCGGCCGGCTCTATTCGTCAGCTCGATCCAAAGATAGCCGCCTCGAGGAGGCTTGATAATTTCGTCTACGACATAGCCCAAATAAACGGCGACATGCCCACATCGCAGTGTGACGAGCTCGGGCTTCTTCGCGAGCTCGGCTTTAAGGTCAATCCCCATTTCAAACGCTTCGATTCCATTGACGGGGTTATCTCATATTGGAGGGAGTGGCAGAAGAAGGCTCCCAAGCAGGACTATCTCATCGACGGCGTGGTGATAAAGGTGGATGAGAGGGCATATCAGGAGGCCATCGGTTACACGGGAAAGGCCCCCCGTTTCGGCATCGCCTTCAAGTTCCCGGCCGAGCAGGTGACGACGATCCTGGAGGACATCGTCTTTCAGGTCGGGCGCACGGGAGTCGTCACGCCCGTCGCCGTGTTGCGTCCGGTCGTCGTCGCTGGATCAAGGGTCTCGCGTGCCACCTTGCACAATGAGGATGAGATACAGAGGCTCGATGTTCGCGTGGGCGACACGGTTATTCTGCAAAAGGCCGGTGACGTCATCCCTGATATCGTCAAGGTCGTGACCGAAATGCGCACGGGCAAGGAGAGGGCGTTTGTCTTTCCGACCCATATCGCTGAATGCGGGGGAGACGGCTCGATCGAGCGCATTCCCGGACAGGCCGCCCATCGCTGCGTGGTCAAGGATTCGCTCACCCTTCAGCGTCGCAAGTTCCATTATTTCGTGTCACGCGTCGCCTTCAACATCGATGGCTGTGGGCCAAAGGTGACTGACGCATTGCTCGATGCCGGCTTGATTTCCACATTCCCCGATTTGTTCACGCTCACCAAGGGTGATGTCATGTCACTGCCGCGCTTTGCGGAGAAGTCCGCCGACAATCTGATCGAGTCGCTCGACAAGGCGCGCTCGCAGACATTGCCGCGATTCATCACCGCCCTTTCCATCGATCATGTGGGCGAGGAGACTGCATATGCGCTGTCCGGACATTTCAAGAGTATCGACGCCGTCGCCACCGCAAAGCGAGAAGAGATAGAGGCGATCGACGGCGTGGGCCCCGTGGTTGCGGCATCGGTGTCTGCCTGGTTTGCAGACAAGGATCATCGAAGGATGGTCGAGAGGCTGGCTAAGGAGGTTTCCATACAGGAGTTTAAGGTGATAGGCACAGGTGCGGCAGTGGGTGAGGCTGGGACCACTGGAGCCGGCTCGCCTGCGCTCGCCGGCCTGACCTTCGTCCACTGGCGCAATGCCCAACCTTGATCGCATGGCCGCCGAGGAAATGATTCGCGCCGCTGGTGGCAGCGTCTCGTCATCCGTCTCCAAAAAGACCTCGTACGTGGTCGCGGGCGAGAACGCGGGCTCGAAGCTCGCCAAGGCACAAGAGCTCGGTGTGAAGGTGATTGGGGAAGAGGAGTTGAGGAGTCTTCTTTAGAAAGTTTTTATCTTCTTCGGTTGATTGTTGTAATAGCCTATAGATAGGTGTTTTTCATACATGCTCTGCCGGCAGCCGAACTGTTTTCAGGGCTTGGGTATCGCTCACGTCATGATGCTTAGTGGGAGGTGCCGACTTCGACCGAGGCGACTCGGAAGAAATACCACGCATCAAACCCTCTCGCGATGTTCGGATGTAGCGAACAGGGTGGGATTACAACACCGCATAAAGCCGCCTGTCAGGCGGCTTTATGTTCTCTTTAGGATATTTTCAGCCTTCTTTCATCACTGTTTTGTTATGGTGTGTCGATGGAAATAGAGTCTTTCGGTTTAAGATTATCGGATTACGATAAAATATGGAGTAAATTCTGCTTTCTCGATGAGACGGGTAGTTTGGCTGACTGGAAAGACCCATATTTTACGCTCGGTATACTCAAGATGAGTCAGCCTTACTATCTTCAGAGCAAGATATCCTATGAACGTAATAGGAGAAATTTTCATGATGAGTTGAAGTTCAATAAATTATCGAGACTCAATATTGATTTTGCCAAATGGGTTTTGAATTCACTGTTCGAGACTAGGAGTATCAATTTTTACTCTCTCACGATAAGAAAGGGTGGCGCATACTTTATGGACAATCTCAATTCAGACCAGTGGAGTGCATATGAAAATCTTACGATTAGATTGCTCGATATGGCGCTTGGGAATAGTGAAATCCTCATACTCATCGCCGACCACATCACCGTGCCCAAAGAGATTAAGTTTGAAGTTAATACCAAGAAGAATTTCAATACGCTGCAAAATAGGTTTGCTCTTGCTGGAGTTTGTCGATTCGATTCAAAATCGAATGACCTCCTCCAGGTAGTTGATTTATTGATCGGTGCGATTACCTATGATGTAAAGTACACAAACGCTATCGTCTCAGGGTCGCGGTATAAGATTGAGCTCGTAGACTTTCTGAAGAAATTATTAGGAGTAGATACGTTTGAAGGTGGCTTTCGTGGTGAGAAATTTTGGATTTCTCTCGAAGAGGTTTAGGCAAATGAAAAAGGGCAATCGTCCAATCGGTCGACGCCCTTTCTCGGTACGTATTGGATTATAACTTGGGGGAGGTTTTTTGCAAGTACTAAACACCCCAGGAGAGTGAGGTGTTTAGTATGGCTCTATATCTTGTGATATAGTGTTTCCATGATAACGAGAGAGGACATAGAGAAGCTCGCGACCCTGTCGCGGCTCAAGCTTTCCGAGGACGAGATAGCCCGATTCCAGGGCGAGATGTCCTCGATTTTGGCCTATGTGGACAAGCTGAAGGCCGTCACCGGCTCCGAGTCTGGTCCCGTCATGTCCGTCAATAGAAACGTCCTGCGCGAGGATGCGAATCCGAATCCGAGCGGGGCGTATACTCGAAAGCTCGTTGACCTCGCCCCTCAGCACGAGGGCGATCACGTCAAGGTGAAGAAAATACTTTAAACGTGCCGCATATTTTTATGGATCTCACCAAACTCACCATCGTTCAAGCGCATGAAGGCCTCGTCAAGGGCGACTTTACCGCGCGACAGCTCGCCGAGGCGCATCTCAAGGCCATTGCGGAGAAAGACGGCACCATTGGCACTGATGATGTGGGCGTTCACGCCTATCTCGAGGTGTATGCCGACGTCCTTGCCCAGGCCGACGCAGCCCAGAAAAAAGTTTCTCCGGAAAATATGCTCGCAGGCATTCCGATCGCCATAAAGGACAACATCCTGATTGACGGAAGGCGAGCGGGATCGGCCTCGAAAATCCTCGAGGGATATATCGCGCCTTACGATGCGACTGCCATAACTAAGTTAAAGGAAGCGGGAGCTGTCTTCATCGGCCGCGTGAACATGGACGAGTTTGCCATGGGTGGGTCGACCGAGAACTCGGCGTATGGCGTCACCAGGAACCCTCGAGATCTTTCACGAGTGTCGGGCGGTTCTTCCGGCGGCTCGGCCGCTGCGGTCGCGGGCGACATGGCCATCGCCGCCCTCGGCTCGGACACCGGCGGATCTGTTCGCCAGCCGGCGAGCTATTGCGGCGTGGTCGGGCTCAAGCCGACCTATGGATCGATCTCACGCCACGGCCTCATGGCTATGGGATCATCCCTCGACGTCATCGGCCCCGTCGCCAAGACCGTCACTGACGCCGAGATCCTGTTCAATATCATGAAGGGTAAGGATGCCTATGACAGCACCTCTATAGACGTTGAGACGATTCGGGCAACGGCTGGCGCGGGCAGCATTGCCGGCGCTGATAAGAAGCCCGTTATCGGCGTACCTCGACATTTCCTGACGGGCGGGGGAATTGATGCTGCCGTCATGTCTGCCTTTGACGCCTCTATCGAGAAATTCAAGGCGCTCGGCTTTGAGGTGAGGGATATCGAGCTTCCGAATATCGAGTACTCCCTCGCCGTCTATTACGTTCTCATGCCTGCCGAGGTCTCGACTAACCTGTCCCGATTCGATGGCGTGAAGTACGGCGCCCACAAGGATGGGGCGAACCTGACCGAGGACTATTTCCTGACTCGAGGCGAGGGCTTTGGCCGCGAGGCTCGTCGCCGCATCATGCTTGGCGCCTACGTTCTCTCGTCGGGATACTATGATGCCTATTACAACAAGGCGAACGCCGTGCGCGAGCTCATCAAAGCCGATTTCGCGAGGGCGTTCGCCGCTGACGGCTTTGGCGTCGATGCCATATTCACCCCAACCGCCCCTGCGCCTGCCTTCAAGATAGGCGAGAAGGTCTCTGACCCCGTCGCCATGTATCTCGAGGACATCTTTACCGTCACCGCGAACCTCATCGGCGCCCCGGCCATATCCATTCCCGCGGGCGAAAAGGAAGTCGACGGAAAGAAACTTCCCATTGGCATACAGCTCCTGGCCGCGGAGGGCAGGGAGGACACGCTTTTCACGCTCGGCAAGACTTTTCTCGGCGAAAAAGTATAAAAGGTGTAGAATAGAGCGAGCATGGACTCGATAAACTTCCTCAATCTCGAATACATATTCCTGCGCATAGCGGGCTTCTTCAAAGGCTTCGACATCGTCGCCATCCTCAACTCCATAATCAAGTTCATCGGCCTCATCACGCCTGTGGCCATCGTTGTCGCCCTCTTTCTTCTCTACGTCATCCTGTACGCCTACATCCGACTGAAGAAGCTCGAGAAGGTCGAGGAGAAGAAATTCCACGCCCTGCGCTTTAGGGAGGTTTCTGCCGAGCACGGCAACGATCCCGTGCTCAACCAGAAGTGGATGCAGGTCGAGACCCACATCAACTCGACGAATCCGTCCGACTGGAGGCTTGCCATACTTGAGGCAGATATCATGCTGGGCGATGTCCTGAACAAGATGGGGTATCAGGGCGATTCGATCGGCGAGCAGCTCAAAGGTGTTGAGGAGAGCGACTTCCTGACCCTTCAGGATGCCTGGGAGGCCCACAGGGTCCGAAACCAGGTCGCCCATGAGGGAAGCGACTTTCAGCTGAACGAGAGGGATGCCAAGCGCATCATAGGCCTTTACAAGAAGGTTTTCAGCGAGTTTTTCTATATATAGGGCTATCGCATCGCCGCCACTTGCGCCAAATTTTTAGGCGTTGTATACTAATCACCTCAATAGCGGGGTAGAGCACCGGTAGCTCGACAGGCTCATAACCTGTAGGAGGTGGTTCAATTCCACCCCCCGCAACAAGTAAGTAAAACACCCCGACATTCGGGGTGTTTTCTTTGATCTGATGACGAGAGGGTGAAAATGACCCTTCCGACATTTTCCTCGACCGGAGAGATGCGGAAACGCCTGCTCGAGGCCGTCCTGTGACGGAGGGTCTTGCGGCCGCGTTTCCCGTGTGTTTGGTTGCTTCAAAATTATTGCAATTAGCATGTGCGAGAATTAAAATATCTTTGATACGCGGTCTTATTTATTAAAATTTCTTAAACAGACAACGCATGTTCAAGCACATCAAGAAGCGAGACGGTCGATCGGTGCCTTTCGACGCCGGGAAGATAGCCCAGGCAATCGAAAAGGCGGGCAAGGCAACGGGTGAATTCGATGGAAAGGTCGCCGCTGAGCTCGCAAAGAAGGCCATATCGCTCGCTTCCAAGAAGGTGGGGGACAGGACTCCCTCGGTCGAGGACCTGCAGGATGCCGTGGAAGAGGCTCTCATCTCCTCTCTTTACCACCAGACCGCCAAGGCATACATTCTCTATCGCGAACAACATGCGGCCATGCGTGCCTTCGCCACGGCCTCGTCGCTCGACCTCATAGACAGCTATCTCGAGAAGCTCGACTGGCAGGTCAAGGAGAACAGCAATATGGGCTACTCCCTCCAGGGGCTCAACAACTACATTTTTTCTGAGGTGAGCAAGACATACTGGCTCAACAAGGTCTATCCACAGAATATTCGTGCAGCATACGAGAGCGGAGACCTCCACATACACGATCTCGGCACGCTTTCGGTCTATTGCGTGGGCTGGGATCTCATGGATCTCCTCACGGAGGGATTTCGCGGCGCGCCGGACAAGATAGAGTCTGCTCCGCCAAAGCATTTCCGTACGGCTTTGGGCCAGATGGTCAATTTCATGTATACCCTCCAGGGTGAGGCGGCCGGGGCGATCGCCTTCTCGAACTTCGACACCCTGCTCGCACCCTTTATTCGATTCGACAAGCTTTCGGCGAAAGAGGTCAAACAGTCCCTCCAGGAATTCATATTCAACATGAACGTGCCGACCCGCGTCGGCTTCCAGACGCCGTTCTCGAACATCACCCTTGACCTCACGCCGTCGCCTAACTTCAAGAAGCAGGGAGTCGTCATAGGCGGAAAGATAATGAAGGAGACATATGGCGAGTTCCAGCCGGAGATGGACGTGCTCAACTCCGCCCTCTTCGAGGTCATGGCCGAGGGAGATTCGGCGGGCCGCGTCTTCACCTTCCCGATCCCGACCGTGAACGTCACCAAGGATTTCGATTGGGAGAATCCAAAGCTCAAGGGCCTTTGGGAGATCACCGCAAAATATGGCGTGCCGTATTTCAGCAATTTCATCAATTCGGACATGAAGCCCGAAGACACGCGATCCATGTGCTGCCGCCTCAGGCTCGACCTCGAGGAGCTCGACAGGAGAGGGGGAGGGCTCTTTGGCGCAAACGCGCTCACCGGATCGGTCGGCGTGGTGACCATAAACCTGCCGCGACTGGCTTATATATCGAAGGACGGCGGCAAGGAGGAGTTCTTCCGCGTCATCGCCGAGAAGATGGACATAGCCAAGGAAAGCCTCGAGATCAAGCGTAAGATGCTCGAGCGCCTGACGGATGCCAATCTCTATCCATATACCAAGTTCTATCTGCGTAATATCAGGTCGGCATTCGGCGCATACTGGTATAACCACTTCTCGACCATCGGGCTCGTCGGCATGAACGAGGCCTCCCTGAACCTCATCGGCAAGGACATCGGATCGGAGGATGGTCAGGCCTTCGCCGCGGAGACGCTCGATTTCATGAGGAAGCGACTCGTGGGCTATCAGAAGGAGACGGGAAACCTCTACAATCTCGAGGCAACACCGGCCGAAGGCACGGCCTATCGCCTGGCCCTCAAGGACAAGAAGCTCTATCCGGACATCATCGTGGCGAACGAGGCCGAGTACAAGGATGGCGCGCAGCCGTTCTATACGAACTCGTCCCACCTGCCTGTCAATTATACGGACGATATCGTCGAGGCCCTGGACATTCAGGATAATCTCCAGACCAAATACACGGGAGGAACTGTCATCCATCTGTTCCTTGGCGAGAGGATCGCGGACGCGAGTGCCGTGCCGGGACTTGTCCGGAAGATCTGCGAGGGGTATAAGCTGCCATACTTCACCCTGACCCCTACGTTCAGCGTCTGCAGGTCGCACGGCTATATGGTCGGCGAGCATCATCTCTGCCAGACTTGTAAGGCCGAATGCGAGGTCTATTCGAGAGTCGTCGGGTATCTTCGTCCGGTGAGCCAGTGGAATTCAGGCAAGCAGGCCGAGTACAAGATGCGTGAGCTCTATGTCCCCGCGGTCGCCGGGGTCGACGCGCGAATCCTCGCGGGAGTCGGCGTCCTAGCCGAGTAACATGGTCTTCGGAGGCTTCGAGAAATTCACCCTCATAGACTACCCGGGGAAGGTGGCCTGCATGGTCTATACCATCGGATGCAACTTCCGATGCCCGTATTGCCACAATCCGGAGCTTGTGGACGAGACGGTCGAGGTCCGCTATGGCGAGGAGGAGATATTGGCCTTCCTCGACAGGCGAAAGGGCATGATCGATGGCATTGTCATCACGGGCGGAGAGCCGACCATGCACGATGACCTCCTCGATTTCATGAAGAAGGTTAAGGACAGGGGCTTTTTGGTGAAGCTCGATTCGAACGGCACTCGCCCCGCCATGATCAGGGAGGCCATAGACAGGAAGCTCGTGGACTATATCGCCATGGACATGAAGGCGCCCCTGTCCCGCTACAGCCAGACCGTGGCACGACCCGTGGACACGGAGGCAATCGCGGAAAGCATTGCCCTCCTCATGTCCTCTCCCGTCGAGTACGAGTTTCGGACGACGGTCATCAAATCGCTCGTCTCGCCCGAGGAGATCGAGGAGATTGGCAGGGAGATCAAGGGGGCAAAACGTTACTATCTCCAGAAGTTCATCCCCACCAAGCTCCTGAACCCTCAGTTTCGCCGGAAGACCACCTACACCGACGAGGAGTTCGAGGGCTTTCGCAAGACCTTATCAGCCTATGTCGCCTATTGTGGAATACGATAAGACCATATATCTCGATCATGCTGCCACGACGCCCCTCGACCCCGAGGTGCTCGCCGTCATGATGCCCTATTTCGACGGCCGATATGGCAACGCCTCTTCGATGTATGCGAGCGGCAGGAGGTCGGGACAGGTCCTGCGCGAGGCACGACAGGCAGTGGCGGAGATCCTGAACGCCCTGCCGGAGGAGATCATCTTCACGGGCTCGGGCACCGAAGCGGACAATATGGCCATTCTCGGCGTGGCTCGGGCCAATCGGACGGCCGGTGACCACATCATCATCTCGTCCATCGAGCACAAGGCCGTGACGGAATCGGCAAAGAAGCTCGAAAGGGAGGGTTTCTCGGTCAGCGTCTTGCCGGTGGGCAGGGACGGTCTGGTGAGCGTCGAGGCGTGCCTCGCCCTCATAACGTCTCGTACCACCCTCGTGTCGGTCATGTACGCCAACAACGAGATAGGGACCATAGAGCCAATCAGGGAACTCGCGGACGCCGTGCGGAAGCTCAGGGGGGCGAATCCTTTCCCGCTCTTCCATACCGATGCCTGCCAGGCGGCAGGAGCCCTCTCTCTCGACGTTCAGGAGCTTGGGGTAGACCTCATGTCGCTCAATGGGTCAAAGATATACGGCCCCAAGGGCGTGGGGGCACTTTACAAGAAGAGGGGTGTGCGCATTGACCCCGTGATCGTCGGCGGGGAGCAGGAGATGAGCCTGCGGGCGGGGACGGAGAGCGTGCCTCTCATCGTCGGTTTTGCCGAGGCCCTGAAAAGGGCGGATGATGGGCGGGAAGGCGAATCACGGAGGCTATCTGTACTTCGGGACTATCTCATAGAGCGATTGCGGAAGGAAATTCCAGGGCTCGTGGTGAACGGTCATCTGGAGAAAAGGCTGCCAAATAACGTCCACGTCTCCATTCCGCACGTCGAGGGGGAGTCCATGCTCCTCATGCTCGACACGCATGGCATAGAGGCAGGTACGGGATCGGCCTGCTCGGCCCATGACCTGAAGCCCTCGCATGTCCTCGCGGCCATAGGCCAGGATGCGGACCTCATGCACGGTAGTGTTCGCTTCTCCCTGGGCAAGCCCTCGACCAGGGAACAGATGGATCGCGTCATGGAGGTCTTTCCCGAGGTCGTGCGATACCTTACCAGCATATCGGCCCTGACGGCCATAACATCAAAACGATGAAAAAAGATCATACCGCCCATGCGACTACCTGTGACGTGCAGGACTGGCTCTACAGCGACATCGTCAAAGACCATTTCTTCAAGCCGCGCAACATCCTCTTGGACGAGGCCGGATACGAGGCTGACGGCGTGGGGGTGGTGGGGAGCCCCGCCTGCGGCGACATGATGGCCGTCTGGATCAAGGTTGATCGCAAGGCGGGTACGATTTCCGAATGCAAATGGCGCACCTTTGGCTGTGCCTCGGCTATTGCATCGACGTCAATGATGTCGGTCATGGCGACCGAGAACGGCGGCATGTCGATAGCGCGGGCCAAGCGCATGACGCCCGAGGCGATCATCGACCGTCTCGGCGGACTGCCTGACAGGAAGTATCATTGCTCGGTTCTCGGACACTCGGCCCTGCGCGAGGCTATCTTGGATTATGAACAAACCCATGAAGCAAGAAACTAGGCTCAGGTACAGGGTTGTGCGGGTGACGAAGGAGACCGAGGACGTCTCCACCCTTGACCTGGAGATTCCCGAGGGCGAGCTTCCGGCATACACGCCGGGTCAATATCTCACCGTATATTTTCCCGAATCGGGCACTCCCGAGGGCAAGGCTTATACCATATCGAGCGCACCGTCCGAAAAGAGGTTTTCCTTAAGCGTGAAGGCCATGGGGGAGTTCTCTCACAGGCTTGTCTCGATGAGGCCGGGCGATACGGTGACGGCGTCGCTGCCCTATGGCTATTTCTATAGCGAATCGCAGGACGCGCCCCTCGTCATGATCGCGGGCGGCATCGGCGTGTCGCCCTTTCGGAGCATGATAGTGGACATCATGGGCAAGAATCCCGCTCGCAGGCTCCTCCTCCTCTATAGTGGCAGGACTCTCTCGTCCATGGCTTTCAAGGGCACGTTTGATGAGCTGTCCCGAAGGAATCCGACATTCCAAGTCCGCTTTTTCGTGACGAGGGAGGAACCCGTCACGCCAGATGTGTCAGTGGGGAGGATAAACGGCAGGCGTATCCTCGAGGTCGCGGGCGACACGGCGCAGGCCGAATTCCTCATCTGTGGATCAATCCCGTTTGCCAGAGACCTATGGCGAGAGCTAAAGTCCCTGGGCGTCCCCGAGGAAAATATGTATACAGAGGCCTTCTTCTCGCACTGATCGGGCAAGGGGGAGGTGAGAAACTCCACATTCTTTGTTATAATATTTCCACGCGATGAAAAGATCTCTCTTGAAAACCTTTCTGTGTGCGAATCTGATTTTCGGATTGTCCTTCCTGCCTGCGATTTCGGCATTCGCCGCCGAGTCGAGCTCTACGAGTTACACGATCACCAACTCGGCTGTGGGATCGGGTCGCCAGATGGATTCGACGAGCTTCTCTCTGCAGGGGACGTTCTCCCAGTCCGCCAATGTATCGTATTCAAGCGGCATGATCCCCCTGGCTGCCGGAACGATAACCTCCTGTGGCAAGATAACCTCCCCGGGAACCTACTCCCTTAACTCGGACCTCGCCAACATCTCAGGCCCCTGTTTTTTCATTGTGTCCGACAACGTGACGATTGACGGTGGCGGGCATTCGATCACCGGTGTGTCGGGCAATATCGGATATGCCGTGGTCGCGACGTCCTCGGTCGCGAGCGGGGGCTCATCGTTCATAGGCATCGATATCCAGGACATCGTCTTTGCCAATTTCACTGGTGGCGTCAACGCGAACGGAAATGCGGGCATCGCCTCGGGCGGAAACGGCGGGCATGTCACGGTCGCGTCGTCGACCCTGGGTGCCATCACGGCAAATGGCGGGGCGGCGAGCTCCGGCACGGGCGGAGACGGTGGCTCCATATCGATAACGAGCACCGACAGCCTTGATTTTGTCGCCAATCCAATTTCCGTGACCAGGGGTTCGGGATCGGTCAATGGCTCAACCGGAACGATTTCCGTCAACGGGCCCATTCTCATATCGGGCAGCGAGGTATGGACGGGGGATGACAGCTCTTGGACCGGCTCGCATCCATGGACCTTTACGGGGAATGCGTACAGTTCAGGCATCATTGGCGGCGATGCGACCTTTTCGGCATATACCGCGAGCTCGAGTGTCGTGACCGTGGATTCAAACTCTGATTTTCATGGCACGGGCAGGGTGAATGGCACGGTATTCGATTCTCTCGGGGCGCCCGTCACCACATGGAACCTGACCAACGGATCTATTTTGACCGGTACCCTCTCGGACAATGTCATCTTTGACGGGCAATCGATCAACTCAGGAACGGTTCTCGCTGATTCCGTCTTTAATGACTCCTCATATAACAGCGGCACTACGACCAATGCCGTCTTTACGGCCTCGTCCTTCAACTCGCTTGGTGGCATACCGAATGGCGATCCGACGGGAATATCGAATGGGCATGTGGTCTTGGGAACGATCACCTTCTCCGCGACGACATCACCCGTCAGCTTTACGATCAATTCCGGCTCGACCTGGGGCGTGAATACCTCCTCGTGGATATTCGATACGGCGGGGCAGAATTGGATTTTCAACTTCAGCACCAATACGGGCAGCATCGTGGGCGACGCATCCTTCAATAACAGCCACAACCTGGGTGTGGTGAGTGGCGTGAGCACCTTCCTCACGAATTCATACAATGCCGGTTCGACGGCCACATCCTCTTTCTACGGAAACTCCTACAATATCGGCGGTGTGGAGTACGCAAGCTTCCATGACTCGAGCACGAACAGCCATAGCCCTGATTCAGGTACGGTGAGCGTCAGGTGCGACTTCTTTGACTCCTCGCTTCCGGGAACCGGCACATGTCCACCAGGCGCGACCTTTTACCATATCCCATATTATTTCAATGGTTCGGTGAGCACCAACTGGGACGATCTTGGCAACTGGTTCTTTGATGCGACATCTACGCAGCCTGCGGCGACCCTTCCTCAGAGCGGCGACACGGTATTCATCGGGGCCTCTCTGACAAGCGGCCCGGGCTCGGCCATCACCCTCGGCAGCGTCGTCGTGGCATCATCGACCACGGGCGGGGGGTCGTTCTCGGTCAATTTGACCAATATTTCGGCCCCAGCGTATTTCTACGCCTCGAGCACGAACGTGGGTGCGGTGAACGGGACGTTCCACGTCTTCGGCGACAGGCCCTTCTCCCAGGTGAACACGAGCGGGACATTTACGGGGGTCGTCGCCTTTCATGACGGGTCGTGGAACGACGTGACGATACCGGGCAATGTTTCCTTCTATGACACGAGCTATAACTCATCGAGCGGCATCGTGGGCGGCGACGCCGAATTCATCGGCAGCAACAGAAATGACGGCATCGTGGTCGGCGTCGCCACCATCTATTCCGGCGCGAGCGTCACGGGCAGTGGCACGGTTCAGGGAAACACCCTCAACATGGGCAGCATAGCGGGGGGCATATTCAGCGGCATAGTCACGAACGTCGCGGGTGCCATCACGGGTGCTATCACAAACGTGGCAAAGATGGTCTTCAGCGGCAGCGGATACGTATCTACCTCGGGCAGCCTCTCGGGCGATGCCGATTTCAATGACAACTCGTCGAACAGGGGAATCGTCGCCGGGACGACGACATTCAGCGGTTCCTCGTATAACACGGGTACGACCTCGGGAGCGACCTTCATCGGTGACCTTTCCGAGAACGTTTATAACGGCCTGAATGGATTTGTCTCGGGCATAAAGGAGCGCCTTTACACGGCTGTCGCCCCCCAACTCACCTTCCTCCGAGACTTCACCGATAGCGCCTGGACCATCATCGCCGACAACACTTTGGTCAAGCTGGTGTTCGGCAACCTCGTGAATCTGAACGGACAGAATCCCGGCGCCGCGACCACGCTCGTCGAGCGAAACGGGGGAGTCATACTGCGGCCTCTTGCCCCGGGCACCATCAATTCCTGCGGCGTGCTCGATACCGAGGACGGGACATACACGCTGGACTCTGACATACAGAATTATCCCTTCGACACCTGCTTCCTGGTTAGGGCAAACGGCGTGACTCTCGATGGAGGCAGTCATAGCGTGAGCGGCCTGTCCACTAGCACGGCCATCTACTCCGTGGTCTCCACGTCGACACTGTCCGTCGACCTTACCTCAAACGCGTTCACTGACCTCACCATCAGGAACATCAGGTTCAGCAACTTCGCCCACGGCCTCCTCGGTCGAGGAACGGATGTTCCGAGCGGCGTCGGAGGAAACGGCACCACGGTGCTCGTCGACCATGCCACCATCGGAAACATAGACGTGGGCGGAGGAGATCCGATTGAAAGGGCGGGCAACGGAGGAAACGTGTCCCTCGTGACGTCGATTGCCGCGGTCATCTCGTCGGTCGGAGGAAACTCGACGGCCTGCGGTGTCGCGGGTAACGGAGGAAACATATCGGTCACCACTGACTCAACATACGAGTCCATCATAGATGACGGCGGAACGGTGGTGGGATGCCCTCAGGAGGTGTCGCCGATACATGGAACGCACGGCAACAGGAACACGAGCATCGTCTCGCCCGCCACAAAGGCGGCCCAGACCGCGGCCCTGCTAAAGGCGCCACCGACCAAGGCCAACATCTTCACCAGGATGCAGGCATTCGGCCTCGGTAACCTCTATACCGTCATGCTCCCGATAGCGAGACTTCTTCCGCTCAACTTCGTGGATCTTCCGGTGTTTGGCGGCACGGGAGCCAAGTCATTCTCCTTCAAGGACAGCATCTCCAGGTTCCTGTTCAAGCCTCTGTCAGAGAGCCTTGACCAGACGACCTCAAGGGTTCTTTCGTCCCTCGGCATACGCTACGAGAAGGATTTCATCGCCCTGGGGAACAAGCCTCTCACCCTGAGCGGGGTACGGGATCTTTCCGGACTCTTCACCGTATCCCTCTCGGGAAACCCTGTCGTCTCGTACATAACATACGGTTCCGAGACATCCATCGCTCAGCTCGTCAGGGTCAGGCCAGACGCCAACCTGTTGGTCGGCTTCGTCTCTGACTCCAAGGTCACGGGATCGTTCAACGGCAAACTGGTGACGTTCAATCGCGACAGGGCGACAATCACCGCCCCATTCAAGCCGGGCCGCTATGTCCTGACCACGTCTGCATCGCCAATACATCTCATCGTCGAGGTCATAAAGACCGAGGCAAACACCAATATCAGCGGTGGAAAAACGATGCGACTCGGCATCTTCAGCAAAGTCGTCACCTGGTTCTTCGGTCTCTTCAGATAAACCTGTTATCCCCATTCATTTGGCCCTGTGGCGTGATACAATATACGACATACTATTATGAAGCTCTGTACGACAAAGCTCCGCACGTTTTCCCTTACCCTGCTCATTGCCGTCGCCTTCCTGGCGGCACAGGCCCCGTCCGTCTTCGCGGCCCGCGGCGTCCCCCTCGCCGTCTCCTACAGGGGCACCTCA